>CP070813.1:1901145-1928787 GCA_020344055.1 Candidatus Zixiibacteriota bacterium
ATTTGTTTTTTGCAGCGCGCTCCTAATATAAAATACGAAATTATCCGGATTTTATTCCCTTGGATTTAACTTTTAGCCGCCGGAGATAGAAATTATCATATTGCATTTGACAATAGATTCGGGATTGATTTTATTTCGAGGGAATAACTATCAAAAAAGGAGACGATATGAACGGTATCTGTCACGTTGAAATCCCATCCAAGGATTACGAAAAAGCGAAGAAGTTTTACAGTGAGGTTTTCGGCTGGGAATGCAATGATATGCCGGAAATGAAGTATGTCACCTACAAACCGCAGGACGGTCCGGGCGGCGGTTTCGATAAATCTCTTGAGATAACCTCCAAGCCCGGCATTACCATATACATTGAGGTCGAGGACATCGGGGCCGCCATAAAGAAAGCCGAGAACGCGGGGGGGAAATGCATGAAAGAGAAAACCCAGATATCGCCTGATTACGGCTACTATGCGTTTATATCCGATCTCGAGGGGAACCGTATAGGTCTCTGGGGCAAGAAATAAATCAGAAAAAAACGTTTATAAAAAAATCTGCGCCGGGATCGGCGCAGATTTAAATTTCGGTAATTTATTATGAGCGTTTCCGTTTTGCCAGTCTCAACCGGTTTTTGGCCCTCTCTATGGAATCGTGGACTCGTTCGGTATCGAGATGCAACTCGGCTTTATGCAAGAGACGTTCTCTGGCCCTCTTGAGCGATTCCTCGGCGCGATCGACATCGATCTCGTCCGCTGACTCGATAGTGTCCGCAAGAACTGTCGCGATATTGCCGGAAACCTCCAGAAAACCGCCGGAAAGAGCATAAAACGATTCGCGGCCCTCCCCGTCGACGATCGAAAGGATACCCGGCGTAAGCGCGGTAATAAGCGGCGCGTGATTGGACAGGACCCCCAGATACCCCTCGCTGCCGGGGGCCACTATAGAACGGACATCCATATCGAGTACGGTCTTTTCAGGCGTTACAACTGAGAGCTTAAACAATCTTATCCCTCGGCTTTCATCTGCTCATATTTCTCGAGAACCATATCAATTCCTCCGAGCATATAGAACGCCTGCTCGGGAATCTCATCGTGCTTGCCGTCGAGGATCTCCTTGAAGCCCCTGATGGTGTCTTCGACCTTGACATATTGCCCCTTGGTACCGGTAAACTCTTCGGCCACGAAGAATGGTTGTGACAGGAACTTCTGGATTTTCCTGGCGCGGGCGACAATCAACTTATCTTCCTCGGAAAGCTCATCGATACCGAGAATGGCGATGATATCCTGAAGATCTTTATATCTCTGGAGGACTTTCTGAACTCCCCGGGCGACATCGTAATGATCCTGCCCGACTATAATGGGATCCAGAATACGGCTGGTGGAGGCCAGAGGATCGACGGCCGGATATATGCCCAGCTCCACAATCTGCCTCGAAAGAACCGTGGTGGCATCGAGGTGCGCGAATGTTGTCGCGGGAGCGGGGTCGGTCAGGTCGTCCGCGGGGACGTAAATCGCCTGTACCGAGGTGATGGAACCTGCCTTGGTCGAGGTAATTCTTTCCTGAAGGGCGCCCATCTCCGTTCCCAGGGTTGGCTGGTATCCCACCGCGGACGGCATCCTGCCGAGAAGCGCCGAGACCTCGGAGCCGGCCTGGACGAATCGGAAGATATTGTCGATAAATACCAGAACGTCCTGGCCTCCCTCATCGCGGAAATACTCCGCCATGCTCAGGCCGGACAATCCCACCCTGAGGCGGGCTCCCGGAGGTTCGTTCATCTGCCCGAAGACCATGCAGGTCTTTGAAATAACGCCGGACGCTTTCATCTCCAGCCAGAGATCGTTACCCTCACGGGTTCTTTCGCCGACGCCGCAAAACACCGAATATCCGCCATGCTCGGCCGCGATACTGCGGATAAGCTCCATAATTATGACGGTCTTGCCTACGCCGGCGCCGCCGAAAAGACCGACCTTTCCACCCTTGGGATACGGCTGCAGCAGATCGACAACTTTTATTCCGGTCTCGAAAATCTCGGTTTCCGTTTCCTGTTCGGCTATACCCGGGGCGGGACGGTGTATCGGATATCTCTTTTCATATGTAGCCTCGCCCAGCTCATCTATAGGCTCGCCGATCAGATTAAAAACGCGACCCAGAGTGCCTTCTCCGACCGGAACCGAAATGGGCGCGCCGGTATCGAGGGCGGGCATGCCGCGAACCAAACCATCGGTGGAAGCCAGAGCGATACATCGGACTATATTATCCCCGATATGCATGGCGACCTCGGCCGTAAGTTCGATTCCTTTTTCCTCGTTACGGATTTTTATGGCGTTGTATATGTTAGGCAAACGATTGGATGGGAATTCGCAATCCACCGTGGGTCCGATCACCTGTACTATTTTCCCGTAATTTTCCTCTGCCATATTTATTCCCTTTATCAAAAATTGATCTATTTATTCTTAACCTCTTATTTCAAAGCTTCCACTCCGCCGACGATATCCAGAAGCTCTTTAGTGATGGCGGCCTGGCGGGCCTTATTTCTCTGAAGCGTCAGGTTCTCTATCATCTCACCGGCGTTTTTGGTGGCGTTGCCCATAGCGATCATCTGCGATCCGTGCTCGGATGCGAATGCTTCCAATAACATCTGTAGCACCTTGGTGACACAAAACTTCGGTATCAGGTTTGAAAATATATTATCGGCGTCGGGTTCGAAGATATAATCGGAAACCGCTGTTTCCTCGGTCTCCGGTTTTTCAATAGGCAGAAACCGCTCCAGAGTAATCCGATAACTTACCGTGGAAACAAACCGGGTGTATAGAAGCCGGACCTCATCGACTTCGCCGGAAGAGAATAGATCGATTATATCGTTAACGAGCGTTTTTATCCTCGCCAGGTCGATTTTAGCGTTAAAGTCTGTTACGGCGAAAGCTATGGGATACGGCCGCCTTTTAAAATAGGTATAGGCTTTTTTGCCAATGATGCCAAGTTGTACCGTATCCGAAGGCGACTCTTTTATATAGGCCGAGGCTGTTCGAATAATATTGGAGCTGTAAGATCCCGTAAAACCCCTGTCGGATGTAACCAGAACAAGCAGTTTCTTTTTGACGTCCCTTTGCTCAAACAGAGGGTGTTCCAATCCCGCCGCCGCCGCGGCCAGAGATTCCAGCATCTGCTGCATCTTGAGCCCGTAGGGGCGGGCGGCCTCCACTCTCGCCTGGGCTTTCCGCAGTTTGGCCGCCGCGACCATTTCCATCGCCTTGGTAATCTGCTGGGTGTTTTCGACCGACCTGATTCGGCGTTTTATGTCTCGAAGTGTAGGCATTTTTTCCTGTCCGCTTCCGGGATTTAATCTCTGGAATTAAAGCCTGGCCTTAAACTCCTCTTTGAATTTTCCGACAGCGTCCTTCAATTTTTCCACAGTGCCCTCCCCGAGATCCTTTTTGGTCGCGATATCATGGAAAACATCGGGGTACTTGTCTTCGACATACGTATACAGGCCCTCCTCAAACTTTGCGCAGGCCTCCATTGGAATATCATCGAGATAACCGTTAACGGCGGTCCAGATTATAACCACCTGTTTTTCGAGGGGCATGGGAATATACTGTCCTTGCTTTAAGATCTCAACGGTTCTGGATCCTCTGGTAAGCTGTTTCTGGGTTGCGGCGTCGAGATCCGAGCCGAATTGGGCGAAAGCGGCAAGCTCGCGATACTGCGCGAGATCGAGCCTCAGTCGACCCGCCACCCTTTTCATAGCCTTGGTTTGAGCGTTTCCTCCCACGCGGGAAACCGAAATTCCGACGTTGATGGCCGGCCTGATCCCCGAATAAAAGAGATCCGACTCGAGAAATATCTGGCCGTCGGTGATCGAGATAACATTGGTGGGAATGTACGCGGAAACGTCGCCCGCCTGGGTTTCGATGACCGGCATCGCCGTTAGAGAGCCTCCGCCGTTGGCATCGGACAGCTTTGCAGCGCGTTCCAGAAGACGCGAATGGAGGTAAAAAACGTCGCCGGGATAAGCCTCGCGGCCGGGCGGCCGTCTCACCAACAGCGAAAGCTGCCTGTAAGACTGCGCGTGTTTCGACAGGTCATCATATATACAGAGAGCATGCTTACCGTTATACAGCAATTCCTCTCCCATGGCGCATCCCGCGTAGGGCGCGATAAACTGCAAGGGAGCGGGATCTTCGGCGCTGGCCACAATTACGGTGGTATATTCCATGGCGCCGTGTTTCTCGAGCGTCTCAACAACCTTGGCAACCGTGGAGGCTTTCTGCCCGATGGCGACATAAAAGCAGAAAATATCAGAGTCGCGCTGGTTAATAATTGCGTCTATAGCCAGGGCGGTTTTGCCGGTCTGCCTGTCGCCGATTATGAGCTCTCTCTGGCCGCGGCCGATCGGAATCATGGAATCTATCGCCTTCAGACCGGTCTGAACCGGCTCTTTAACGGGTTGCCTGCTTACCACGTTGGGCGCCCTGCCCTCGATGGGGCGATACGTTTCCGTGACAATTGGACCCTTACCGTCGACCGGCTGCCCGAGAGAGTTAACGACTCGTCCCACGAGCGCATCGCCTGCCGGCACCCTGGCGACTGCTCCCGTTCTTTTGACGGTGTCGCCCTCTTTTATTTTGGTATCATCGCCGAAAACGGCGGCGGATACCGAATCTTCTTCAAGGTTCAGCACCAAACCGATAATATCATTAGGGAAAGCAAGCAGTTCCGATTGCATCGCGTCTTCCAATCCCCAGATTCGCGCGATACCGTCGCCGACCTGCAGAATCGTCCCCACCGATTCCATTTCCAGTTTGGCATCATATTTTTCAATTTCCTTTTGAAGAATGGAACTTACTTCCTCAGGTCGAAATGCCATAAAAGAACCCCTTTAATAAACCTTTAACGACATCAAGTCATGTTTCAACGATTCCAGCTGACTTTTAACCGATTTGTCGATTATGTTATAGTTCAACTGGACTATTATGCCCCCCATAATATTTTTATCTATCCGGTGCAGGATCTCGACTTTCTTATTGGTTACAGACATCAGCTTTTCGCGAAGCCTTTCCTTGTATTCCTCCTCGATATGGATGGCGGTTGTCACTCTCGCTTTAATAAGCCCCTTGTAATCCTCGACGAGTTTTTCGAACTCGCGGGCAATCTCGCCCAGATAACCGACCCTGCCTTTTTCGATAAGCAACAGAAGGAACGATAAGAGAGAGGGAGAGAGCCTGGTGGTAAAGAGGGTCCTCACCATGTCAACTTTTTGCTCGGTGGGAACCTGGGGCGCGGCGAGGAACCCGATAAAGCGTTTGTCTTTATCGCTGAAGGACTTTAGCTGAAAGATTTCCGACGATACGATATCAATCGTGCCTCTTCCCAGGGCGACGTTAAACAACGCATGAGAATATCTTTTGGCGACGCGAGTATCCTTCATTCAGATTATTCAACCTCCTTCAGGAAATCCTCCAGAAGCCTTTTCTGCTCCGCTTCGTCAAGTTTTGCGGAAATAACTTTTTCTGCGGCGGTTATGGCCATCGAAACCATATCGTCGCGAAGCTGTACCCGGGCTTTGGCGACATCGCGGGACAACTCCTCGCGGGATTTTTCCACTATTTTCTGGGCTTCTTCGCGAGCATGATCCCTGATTTCCGACGCGATTCTGTTGCCCTCGGCAACGGCATCCTGGATTTTGCTCCGGGCTTCGGTCTCTATATCCCTGAGCTTGGCGTTGTAATCATCCAGAAGAGACTCGGCGTCGGATTTGATCTTCTCCGCGTCATCGATATCGCCGGCGATTTTATTCCTGCGGTCTTCGAGCATTTTCAGAAGCGGTTTCCAGGCGAAGGCCTTTAATATCCATACCGTCAAAAGAAAGCCTATAATCTGGGTTACGATGAGACCCCAGTTGAGATCCAGCGAATGGGCTATTTCTCCCATTTTTCTTCTTTTCTACTTAATAAGGATCACGGCCACCAGAGCGTAGATGGTCAAAGCTTCGATAAAGGCGGCACCGATAATCATCGCGGTTTGAATTTTCCCGGCGGCGTCGGGTTGACGTCCCATAGCCTCCATGGCCGATCCGACAGCTTTGCCGAGGCCGAGTCCGGAACCCAGAGCGGCGACACCCACCGCCAACGGTAAAAGAAATCCAACTGCTGTTTTAGGGTCCATTATTCCTCCTTTAATGACTTTCTTCTTCGTGATGACTCATTAATGAAAAATAAATTGTCGCAAGTAGACTGAAAACCAGCGCCTGCACGAAACTTGTCAGCATGGCCAGGAAAATAAACGGCAGATGCAAAGGCAGGCCGACAGGCACGGGGATGAAACTCAATATGGTTACTCCCAGGGTGGCGAATATGGCCAGCAGCATATCCTCGCCGGATATATTGCCGAACAGACGGAGCGATAACGATACCGGCTTGGCAAGCTCGCCTATTATATGCAGAGGCAGGTTAAGCGGAACAAGACACCACTCAACGACCGATTTGGGCGATCCGGCCAGGTGATGAATGTATCCCAGAATACCGAAATTGCGCAGGCCGGTGAACTGTACGTATAAAAATACGCAGATGGCCAGCGCCAGGGTGGTGTTGAGTTTCGAGGTGGAAGAGAACATCCCCGGAATCAACCCCAGGAGATTCATACAAAAGATATAGATAAATAGAGTGCCGATAAACGGTACGAACCTTCTCCCCTGTTCGCCGAGAATGGATACGACCATATTGGAGAGAACGTCGACAATCCATTCCATCAGGTTCTGAGCGGGACCGGGTATAAGAGATCTTTTGCGAAAAGCGGCATAGGCCAGAAGCGACAGAAAGACAGCCACAACTACGGAGTAAACCACGATCCTGTAGTCGAAAAGGAATTGAGTGAAACCGGAATGAAAATAATGGTTCAGGATTTCGATGAGATTGGGGAATTCGGGAGAATGCTCGGCGGCGGCTTCCCCGCCGTGCTCGACGGCATGCGCCAGAGTGTCGACAGGATGGGTAAGGGTGTCGGGCGCATGATGAGTTACGTTTTCGGTGGAATTCATATTCAACAATAAGGAGGTGAAAAATCCGGTCATGCCCGGTTCTCCCTGGGATTCACATTTTTATCCATTTTAAGAAGCGATCTGCTCAGGCCTTTTAAAACCGATACGATCAAGATGCCGGAAAAACCCCAGAGCAATCCCCCGACCGAGAGAAAATCCCAGGTCAGAAGAAGATAACCGATACCGTAAAGCACCGGTATCTTGAAAAACAAAACCGCGAGCCCCAGCTTCAGGTTGCGTTTTCCCGGTTTCACCATGCTGATGATAACGAATTTGATCGCCAGCAAATTCAACACTCCCCAGACGGCGCCTATTAATACCGATATGCCGAAACTGTATCCGAAATATAAAATTAAGAAGGGCGTTGCGAAAACCGCGAATATAAGGGTGGTCTTTATAACTCTATCGATGAACTCTAAGCCCAATTCATTTATCGCTTTCCCTGATAATCTCTTTAATTATTCTGTAGGCCTCCACACCGCCCGCGGCCACTCCCAGAAATAAGAAGACGACCATCAGAACGTTGGATGTCCCCAGCAGGCGGTCGAGAAAACTTCCCAGAAAATATCCGACCGCCGGGCCGGCCAACATAATAAGCGGAATCGTAGTCGCCATGGCGATCTGCCGGTACCCTTTCAACCGTTCTTTATCGGACGGCCTGGGCTTACGATCGTCTAACGACATCCCTTCCCGCCAAAAACAGTTCGCAAATTAAGCACATTCAATTTAGCCTGTCAAGTGAAAAAAATAACAATCTCGATATTTATCCTTTAATGATCCTCAAGCTCTTGCGGCGGCGGCCCGTCGTAAATATAGTCTGAAATTCCGAGGTTTCTCATCGGTTTTTCGCGGGTTAACTCCTCGTAGGCATGCGCTATAAGCCCCACCGTCCTGGAAATTATAAAGAAACCTTTTCCCAATCTCCAGTCAAAATCCATATCGGAAATAACCGCCGCTATTGCCCCATCTACGTTGATGGGCAATAACTTACTTTGACCCTCGAAGGCTTTTTCGATGGCCCTTGCCAGAGTTTGATGTTTGCCCGAGAACCTGAGCTCGTCGGCCATCTCAAACAACCTCACCGTCCGGGGATCGGTCTTGTGGAGACGATGCCCGAAACCGGGCATCCTCATTTTTTTCGCCTTCAGATCGGTAAGCAATTCTACGGCAACCTCGGATGGCTCCCCCATTTTTGGGGCATATTTTTGTAATATTCGGGCGCATTGCTCGATAGCGCCGCCGTGGATATCGCCGATGGTGAGGATTCCGCCCGCCACGGCCGCGTTCAGGGGATTGCCGCCGGACATAACGGTTCTGGCGGCCAATGATGAGGGCGGGGTGACACCGTGATCGACCGAGCTGGTTAGAATGGCATCCATCATCCGGCTTTCTGCTTCCGACGGTAATTTACCTTTCAGCACCAGGTAAACGACCTCGGCGAAGCTCTTGCGCCCCATCAGTTCGACTATATCATAACCTCTTACGCGGATTTCGCCGGGGGCGACATTCGAAATACCGGTTCTGGATTTATCTTCAGACATTTCATCTAGCCTCTTAAACCAAATTATAATCTCGACGCTTGAATTATATTTACAGGAATTTAATATGCAAATGAAATAATTATTCGGCGGGTATTTTGTCGACAATAACGCCAAACGGGCGCTTTCTACTGTTTGCCCTTTGCTTTCAACTTGGCGTCAATCATCTGCTTATGGGTAAGACCAAGCAGAAACGATAGCTTATGAGCCAGGCTATCTTCATGGCCGCTCAGCTCACCGTCGGTATAAACCAATTTCCAGATCTCCTCCAGGACCCTGATCCGCTCCTTCTCGGAATAATTCTGCTTAATGGTCTTTGTGAATCCATAAATATCGATACTGCCCTGTAGTTCCTCCTCGGCGATCTCGATCAACTCGTGGGCTTCATCCTGGCTGAGATCGAACCTATCTTTTAAAACCTCTATTATATGGTCTCTTTCGTCTTTCGTAAATTCGTCGTCGGCGTTGGCCATTTCCACCAACACGGCGCAGGTGGCGACCCGGGTTTTGGTCTCAGGATCGGCCTGCGCAACAGTATCATCGAGTCGATTTGTCTCGAAGAATTTTTTCAGGAAGGAAACCACGGCTAATCCTTAAATAATGGGCCGATCACGTTATCGGCCCATTTATATAAGCAACCTGAGTCAATTTTTTATCTTTTAAATTCGTCCTTTGGCTTTTCCTCGGCCTTTTTCCCTGATATAACTCCGGGTTTTTGGCTGTTAAGGCCCTCTCCCGCACCACGCAATGCTATGGGGGGGCAATCCTGACACGGGACGACATCAGGGCCACCCTTGAAATACGATACCATATAGGTAACGTCGAAACCGTTAAAGGTGCAGGTGGCATTGACATCGCCGGCCACGTGCCAGATGCTATCGGGAGTACATTCACATTCATAGGTCGGCGCCATCCCTCCCTTGAAATAGGCTATGGCAAAGGTAACGTCCAGCCCGGTAAAATCGCCGCTGTTGTTGATGTCACCGACGACATAATCGCATCCCGCCGAGGCGGAGACGTTAAAGGTAGCTGCAATTTCTACATTGGGGTTGGTGGGGTCGTTGGAATCGAGGAATACGGCGCCGGTATATACGCCCTCGGCCAGGTCGGTGGCGTCAAAGGTTACGGTGGCGGTCAGAGTTTCCGTTGGCTGAACGATACCCGACGACGGAGAAACCGAGAGCCAGCTTCCGGAGCGGATCGCGATACTCAGGTTATCATGCATGTAATCAGCGTTGTATACAATCTGTAATCCATCGGAGGCGTTGATGTTTTCTATCCCTATTGTGGAGAGATTCAATTGATCGTTTCCGGGATCCATGACGGCGTAGTTAAAATCGATATCGCCGTCGGGATACAGAACCGCCTGGAAATTGAGGTTGCCGCCATAACTCCAGTTGGGGACACCTACGTAGCTTACAATGAATCTATTGTTAGCTGCATCCAGATAATGGTAGACATGCCCGTTCTGGGGGCTGAGATCGTCCCACCAGGGAGCGATATAGTTGTTGGGCAAATCGTTATCGGGTATGGGATCGTTGGAATAGACGGTGGAGCCGGAGCCGAATGTTAATAGACCGTTGGAGCAGACGAAAACATCGGAATAGCTATTTTCGTAGAAGGGGAAGCTGAATCCTATGGGCACATTAACATAGTTGTCTTCGCCCGGAAATATCTCCGTGCCGACTGAAGAGATATCCACCCAGGTCACGGGAGGACCGCCCGGCTCATCGGAGTCAATCCAGGTATGGCCGAAGAGATCGGGGCCTCCCTGGCCTGTAATTATCGGCGGGAATATCGGTTCCTCTTTCGTTCCCGATTTTTCATGAACGTTTTGATAGCTTATCGGATCTATATTGGCCGGAGTCTCCGCCGGGAAAGCCGATCCCCTTGAAACTGCTGCTTCGGGATTGTCGGTCTCGGTATAGAGATTAAAATAGAGGGGCCCATCGCCGTTATTGGTGATCTCGAGATTCCTCGTCGTTATATCACCCGGCGGGGCGCTCACGTTGAAAGATCCCGGACTGTAGCTCATATTCGGGGGAGGTTGGGGGATATTATTTCTAATCACCACGTCGTCTATATACCAGCCGGCGGCGTTAATATAACCGTCCGACGCGAAGCGCCACCTGAACAACACGGTGCTGCCGACATAATCGGAGAGGGTGAATTCAGCCCTGACCCATCCTCCGCTCATACCGGTGTAGCCGGGTCCTCCTAAAGCAGAAACATCCGGATCGGGATAGCCGCCCACGGGGTGAATAAGAGTCCATGAAGAACCGCCATTTGTTGAAATGGATACATTACCCCCATCCCAGCCGGATTCCAGATCAAACCACTGGTAATACTCAAAATAGGCCCCGGGGGAATGAATCATATGCGGAACGCTTACCAGGTAATCGTTGCAGTTAAGAGGATACTGGCCGGACAAGTTGGTACCCCAGACGTTCACTCCGTAATAGGCGCCGGGGGGTCCAAAAGTCGGATGTCCCCATTGCCAGCTGCCGGTGCCGGTATAGCCGCCGTTGTTATACTCAAAAGACTCCGCCGTGGTTAAGTTAAACTGGGTATTTGCGGTATAGCCACCGTCGGCGGCGAGAGCGAGGTCGAATGTGACGGAATGCCCCTGCGGAAAGGAGCTGTCGGCCTCGACTACAAATACGTCGCCCTGGTTATCGCCGCTGGCGCCGGGCCCCAGGTCTCCGAATACGCCGCTGGCGTCGGTGATGGTAACATAATCGTCATTTTCGGAAAGGGTACCGCTTATGGAAGTTGCTCCGCCGCTGCCGCCATTTATCAGGGTCACTATTAAATCAGCCGTCTCCCCGGCTTCGAGGATACCGTTGCCGTTACCGGAAGCGTCATTCACCGCATAGTCGACAAACTGCAGATTCGGGGCGTGGGTGGTTAAATTGAAATAGCTGGTCCAGGTATCCAGGGCGGTGCCGGTAATTTGAACCTGGAACGGAATTATATGCTGATCCGGCGTATTTACGGAAACGTCGAACGCGTAAGCGTCTTCTATATTGATCTTCCCGAAATCGCCGGCGATAGTACCGAAAGATTCGATGGTATCGGTAACAGTAATATATTGATCATTTGTCGAAAGCACTGCCACAACATTGTAAGCGGTATCGGGTCCGACGTTTTCCAACTGCACATCCAGATCGATACTTTCGCCGAAATCGATCAAGCCGTTATTATTGCCGGTCGGATCGTTTACCGCGCAGGAATCGAATACCACATACGGACCGGACGGAGCTATCACCTGAATTGGAGCTTCATACGGAAGCTTGTTATACGCCGTTATGGTGAGGGTAATGGTTTCGCCGACCGGAAGCTGCTGATCTATATCGATTACAGCCATTCCACTGGTATCGGCATAAGCGGAACCGTATAGCACCCCGTTATGATAAAGCGCGCACAGGGCGCCTCCCGCATCGGTGGTGACATTAAACTCGGTGCTTGTGAAAATAACGGCGTTGGCATGGTTGATGGTCATGGCAACCGGATCATCGGTATAAATCTGGAGAGAAGGATCGCCGAAAATATGCCAGGTGTCATACATTTCGACACCGTCCAAGCCGTTAATATCGATCATAAGGCAGGATCCGTTGTAGCAGATTCCGCCGAAGGTCGTTTTTTCCTCCGCAATCAGGAGATCGACCGCCTCATCCTGAGCATCCATAGGCGGATTCCAGGATTGGTTAACGGAGGACATATAAGCTCCGGCCGCTCCCGACGGCTCGCCGTTATGGGTGGCCCTGAGCCAGGCCTCGGCGAAGCAGAAAGATCCATTAAATTGACCGTTGACGCAGGCTACGCTGATGATTATCGGAAGCATGCCGGTATTGGTCAATGAATTTACATTTGAATTACTGAAGCCGGTTGTTACCCAGTAGGTTACGTCGCCGTGCCCGCAATAGTTTATGAATCCCCGGCCGCTATTCAGAGCGGCGGACACCTGAGAGGCGTTTGCTCCGGGATCGTAAATTTCATCAACAAGGGTGTAAGTGTAGGCTAAGAGATCATTCCGAATTAAACCCACGTGCTGATAATCATATTCTCCATGATGGCCGGGACCCTCGGCCGAGGCTATGCCGGTTGCCTGATGGTGCCAGGCGCCAGCCTGGGCGAATTTTTCATAATTCAGCGTCCTTTCGACCTGGGTCTGAACCTGTCCTACATTCTCCGCCGAGAAGCGGCCGATGAAGATATCGGGATAATGATCGCCTCCGGCGACCTTGGCGTAGCTGGGATCGGATGATCCCCCGGAAGCGTATGGCGTTGCCACCTGCGCGCCGTCGCCCACGAGGAGGACATAAGCCAGATCGGTGGAATCGTAAAAGGCCTGAATGAAGTTGGATATCTGACCGCTGGTATTGCCGATGGCAGAGACATCGACAATGGTGGTTTTCATCCCCTTCTGGTTTTTCCACTCCACCAGAGGCATCATTTCGTTATGGAAAGCGTCGTAGGTAATAACAAGCATATCGCCCGTTTCCATTACCGGAGTGTAAAGCAAAAGGCCCCGATTATAATTGATAAAGCGCCTGTTATATAGCAGGTTAAAATCGGGGGTGGTTTTGCTGAACGGTTCGGTTCTGGTAAAGATATTCACCTCCCCGGGTCCGTCGGAATATACTTCCACCGTAACGGAGTTATACACTCTCAATGTCTGAACGGCGTGATTGTACCGGAAAGGTTTCAAATCCACGACAATCCCGCGAAAATCTCTCAGAATATATGGCTCTCCAAGAGATACCAGATCGGCGGGGGTCCATCGATCGGTGCTGTATGCCTCTCCGAATGAATAAGGTATATCTTCCGGGTTTACGTCACGATAGAGATTTCCCTTCGATGGGACTATCGGCGTAGAGGGAAATTCAATATACTCAGAATCGATAACTCTAAGATTCATCCTGGCGTTGTCGGGGATAATAAGGCTTCGGGCAACATGGGGAAGCTCCGGTTCTCCTTCAATCAAAGATATCCCCTCGCCCGGAAGATCGAGCTTAAAATAAATCTCATCGCCTATTCTGACCGGTTCTTTGGTAAATCCCCCGATTTCGAACCTGACCACCGTTTTGGTAAAATCGGTTTCCAGCACGGTCACTTTTACGTTTTCGTCGATCATTCCCAGATCGACATACTGCGCCGGGAAAGATAATGAAAAAGGCGCCATTACGATTAAAACTGCTACCAGTAAGCCTCTCATGTATTTTCTCTTTCTTCTAAGTTAAAGCATTCTTTTGCATTTAATAATAATAACAGTAGATTGAAATCGGAGATTCCTCTTTCTTCTTTTCCTTTAAATTCAATCCAATCCGTAAGAAGAGATCGGCCAAGTAAATTCCCGACTACAATATAGCATCGGAAATCGAAATCGTCAAGTCCGTAAGATATCGTTTTGCTTTAAGTTATCTTGATGTTAAATTGTGTAGGATGAGCGGTGAAAGCGGGCAGATCTGGGCCATTGTTCGAAACGCGATAACAGTAATTGCGAGTCTATATTTACTTTTATTGCTTTTTATGTTTATATTCCAGTCCAGGCTGGTCTACTTTCCCCGGCAGGAAATAGAGATGACCCCTGAAATTGCGGGGTTTAACTATGAAGATATATACTTCCGCGCGGAGGATGGAGTTGAGCTCCACGGCTGGTTTATCCCCTCCGGTTCATCCAGGGGAGTAATCCTTTTCTGCCATGGAAATGCCGGAAATATCTCTCACAGGCTGGAAACGATTAAGATTTTCAACGAACTTAACTTAAGCGTCTTTATTTTCGATTACAGGGGTTATGGCAAGAGCGCAGGCAAACCGAGTGAAAACGGCACCTATCTGGATGTGGATGCCGCCTGGATCTATCTCTCCAGCTCAAGAAAAATAGATCCACATAGAATTATTGCGTTCGGAAGGTCATTGGGAGGAGCGGTCGCAGCGAATCTCGCATCCGAAAGACCCCTGGGGGGGATAATAGTGGAATCGTCATTTACCTCCGTCAAGGACCTGGGATCGGAGATTTACCCATTCTTGCCGGTGAGGCTTTTATCCAGGTTCGATTACGGTACATTAGAGAAGATAAAAAAAGTACCATGTCCGAAGCTGATAATTCATAGCCGGAACGATGAGATGATTTCTTTCAGGCACGGTGAAAGGATTTATGAAGCGGCGAGCGAACCCAAGGAATTTCTGGAGATATCAGGTACGCACAATGAGGGATTTTTGATTAGCCTGGATAGATATAAATCGGGAATTGATTCTTTTCTAAAGCGAACTTTGGTATTCTATAAATGAAAAAGCCGGGCCGGATGGCTGCCCGGCCCGCAGGTTAAGATCTGATTGACTTTGATGTTACTTTAGCAAAATCATTTTACAGGCATTTGAATAATTTTCGGCCTGCATCATATAGAAGTAAACGCCCGACGGGTAGTTTTCGGCATTCCAGGTCGCATCATGGTAACCCGCGTCAAATCGGGCGTTAAGCAGGGTTTCGATTTTCCGCCCGAGCAGATCGAAGATCTCGATTTTTACCTGAGATGATGTCGGCAGTTCAAATTTTATTACCGTCCTCGCATTGAAAGGATTGGGGTAGTTTTGATATACGAGGAAATTCTCCGGCAATAATGGAAAATCCTCAATTAATACCGGGATTAAAATTATCAATGCGTCGCTGGAAAAGACATTGAAATCGGTGCCAAATACGTCAACGACATAAGCGGACGTGAAGGTCACGGGTACATTGTCAATCGTTCCGGGTAAAATCTCAAAAGATAGGGACAGCAACTCGGTATTCGAGGGTAAGGTCAGGGCATTATCAATATCCTCCCATACCAGATGAATTTCGCCATCAATACAATTGAGAGTATAATCGGATATAATGTTAGAGTTGAGTTCCACGAATTCCACATTGTCTTCGGGAAACTCCAGATGAAGCTCGATGCCGGCAACGTTAATAAAACCCTGGACCTGAAGCGGCATCACGACAGTATCCCCCGGGGAGCCCTGCGCGTCGATCAGGTCGAGAAGTACATTATCCATAACCAAGAGAATACTACTGTTAAATCCGAGCGTAACGTCGACATCACCCATTCTAACGCCGATGAAACTCGAATCGGTGAGATCGAGATTCCATATGGAGAACTCAATGCAATCGGGAGCGTCCATCCAGTTCTCGTCTGTAATGGCAAAACTGGAATCGACAAATGACCAGTTGCCGCTGGGTAAAGGTTCAAGCCCGGCCAGGTAACGTCGAATTTTTATAATATCGGCGACGCTGACATAATCGCTTTCGTTTACATCGGCGGCGACATACTTATACGGCGTATCAAACGGTTCCAGCAACACGAGATGCCTGCGGATTTTAACCACGTCACTCACGGTCACTCCCGGATCATCGTCCTCCCTTTCAGGACAGATTATAAAATCGCCGGGGAAGAGATTTTCAAACTCGTAGAAGCCGTTCTGGTCGGTTGCTTCTGTGGCAGTCCAGTCGCCGGTAAGCTGCATATCGATGTTCTCGAGCGGCGTTGTCATATCGTAGTAAATGACTCTTCCGCTGATACTATGGAATTCGATAACCCGGACCGAACCCTCCGTGTATGCTATCCCGGTAATGACATTTCCGAGCGAATCGACGACCTCGTTATTCCCCAACCAGCCGATGGAACAGGTGTCCCCCAGTTGACCTAGAACCGTAAAATGCAGTACAAACGCCGCCGTGCTTTCGGGCAGGAAGACCGGATTGGCGTAATCTTCCCACAGAATATGAATTTCATCATTAACCACATTTGCAAGCATATCGGCGAAATAATCGGATGTTACGGTGTCATATTGCAGGCAGGTATTGTCGAAGCTGATATGGAACTCCGCGCCGGCAACATCCTGATCCGCCAGGCCGTGGGCAGTTACCGGCACATCTACCGGTTGATTGTTTTCTCCGTAAACAACGGCAATATCGAAGCTTGCCAATAATCCTTGCGGGAAATAGACGGCACCCATATCGGCGATGGTGCCGTCGGGATCAAGGGGCGAGTCCGGATCGCCTGCATCAATGCAGGGGGAACCGGGCTGGAGGGAGTAATCGGGATTAAAAAGGGGGTCTAGACTTATAGTTCCAGGCCCATAATTACTTACATTATAATAATTCACACCATTCCCGAATACATCATTATATCCAAGTCTTATAGGACAGGTAACCGGGTCTTGAACATGTATTCCATAATCATTAAATGCGATTATAGTATTTATGACGGTGACAGTATCGATAGAAAATGAAGAAATTGCGCCATTAATACCACCGACAATGGTGCAATTCTCAATAAATATGGGTGACGATCCGTAGGTACCAATGCCCTGTCCACCTAAAGAAATCGTTGCCCAATTATATATATTTTGATCTTTAATGATATTTTTTCTAATTGTGGGACCTGAATCCTTGCACCATATTGCCATCCAACCACCCTGCAATGTAAAACCCTCAAGGATTGATTCATGGGTCTCGCCATTTTCAAAAACTACCAAATTATCTGACGGATTGTTTGTAATTAGGGTCATTAACGGTCCATCTGATGAAATAACCACTATAGATTTACCGTTAAAATTCAGGGATTCACTGTATGTACCGGCACCCACTAAAACCGTATCACCATTAACCGCAGCATTAATACCCTGTTGAATAGTGGGGTAATCACCAGGAACATGAATTGTTGTTGCTGATGAAGGCAGCACAAAAAATATTAATACTGCCAAAGTAAAAAAAGCTGATATACGCATGATCGCACCTCCAAATGATCGATATTTTTCCTTTAATACAATTTAGAAAATATTAATTTTCTGTCAAGAAAAAAGTAGATTTTTAGTACTGCAATGTAAACGGTGCTTTACGCCAGTTGTTGTTTGGGATAAAAAGGCATTGTATTTCATATAAATAAAACTAATATTTAATTCTATCGATAAAAACTATTGGAGGCATTTGATGTTATTGACAAAATTTAAACTAATAAGGTTAATGTCCGGGATATTGGAAACGGCTAATTTCCTATTTCTAAAGTTGCTTTTTAAAAAACCGCAGAATATCAGATTGTTTCCAGGAAGAATTTTCCGTAATTATATGAGTTTAGTCGGCCAAGATAAGTGGTTATGCAAAAGCATCTTTGAATTATTCCCGGGAATCTCCGGAAAAAGAATAATTCTAGAACATTTAACCGGAGAGGGAATTGAAACTCCTTTGGATGAACTCGCATATTTGGCGTTAATCACGGCTGTAAAAAAGCCAGAGAATATCTTTGAAATAGGAACATTTAGGGGGCGAACCGCATTAAATTTCGCCCTAAACTCTCCTGAAAATTGTACAGTATACACAATGGATTTGCCTCCTAATAATAAAAACGACGTACTGGAGGAGGCGGGCAAAAATGATAAATTAATAATAAAAAAAAGTGAGCCAGATATCGAATATAAGGGCAAGGGCGTTGAATATAAGATTAAACAAATTTACGGGGATTCGACAAAGTTCGATTTCTCACCATATTATGGAAAAATGGATATAGTGTTTATTGATGGAGCTCATCATTACAATGCCGTTATAATTGATACGAAAAATGCCATAAAAATGATCAAGCAGGATGGAGTAATTATTTGGCATGATTTCGCAATATACGGCGATTATAACGATGTCACACGAGCTGTTTTAGACTGTATACCGTCAAATCGAATAATTCAGATAGATTCAACGACAATTGCCATTTATTTCCCTAATCCGAATAGCTGAAATTTTATTTATACCAATAGGGATTTATACTTCTTATCCAATCGTTATAATTGTAAGTCGCATCTCCAACCCCCCCAACTCCCAATTCTCTGCCCCGTTCTCATCGATAATATACACATCCCGGTACTGTAATTGGGTGGTGCCGGGGCTTATGGCGATAAATTTGGCTACGAAAAGGGGTCCGCTGGCGGATACGTTGTCGTTTCCGGAAGTCTGTGTCCTGCCAATACTTACGCTGACACCATCGACAATCTGGTTTGAAAAACTGATGGAATTCTGCCCTAAAATGCTGTTGGACGGTATAGTCAACGATTCAAAAACTACCATCGAGGTGTCGAATACCAGATCGAACGATATGGCAAACAACCCCTCCACCGAATTAATGGAGCCGGTAAGGGTTAAAGTATCCCCGACATCCGCCGTTATGTTCGCGGGCGTGAGATTTATATAAAAGGTCTCGTCCGGGGCGTCAGGTTTCGTCGTCTTACCACAGCCAAAAATGAGCGCATTCAGTATAATCAATCCCGTTAATATTTCGCCAAATCTGCCCATATCTGACTCTTTATCTTATCAGTACCATCTTTCTGGTGATATCTCCGGACGGTGATTCCAGACGATACAGATATATTCCGCTGGCAACATCACGTCCATCATCATCACGCCCGTCCCATTCGATCCTGTAAACACCTGCAGATTTTTCCGCATCCAGAAGAGACTTGACCCTCTGGCCCAGCAAATTGAAAACGGTTAGACGGACAGTGGTTTTTTCAGCTATCAGGTATTCAATCACGGTTGAACTGTTGAAGGGATTGGGATAATTTTGCTTTAATATAAATTCATCCGGGATTGTTATCCCCAGCATCTTCTCGAGATAAAGCCGGATTTCATACTGGGGGCCGGAGTTCGCATTTTTTACCTCATCGTAAATAAGCTCTAAAACCGACCTGTGGGCATCAAGATTAAAATCAGGCGATTGAAGACCGTAAGTGAATGTACCGCTGTGAGTTGAGCCCCAATTCAGGCAAATGGCTAAGAAATCTCTAATATCCACCCGCCCGCTGCCATTAGCGTCCGCAAAGGTTGCCGACGGCGTATTCCACAATTGAATTGCAAGAGGCGACCAATTCATGGTTATTTGGGTTCGCGAATTGCCAACCTCAAACCAATTGACTGCAAGCGGCAGGATATCCTCTTCGTTAACAATAGCATTGTTATCCAGATCCCCCGGCCAGACATAGACGATATTTTCCCCGTATAACGACGAATCATAAGAGATAGAGCCGGTATAAGTATATGAATTATAATAAGGAGTGATACCGGAAACGGTTGGGATTAAAACCAGATTGTCGTATAAATTCCAATTATACCACTCCAGCGATCCAACACCTGTAGAGGGATTGACAGCAAAATCAATCCATTCGGAGCTCAGGGGATTATAGCCGAGAACTGTGGCATGCCAGCCGGCATTGGCAATATCTACGCCATCGAAGCTAAAGGATAATCCTCCAGAAGATGGTCCTGTCTGCACAACGATATAATTTGCGCCAAGATGCTCGGGAGGATTCGGCAAACCTCCAATGGAAATCGGCTCCGAAATCGGTGGATTTATTGTAAAGGTCGGATTTATCTCATCGAATAACGCGCCCTCGCTATAGAAAAGGGTGGGATTAGCACGGGGCCCGGTATGATAATTCCAGATCGAGAATTCCGTGAAGGCATCAGCAAGCGACGATGATCTCGCTATCATGGCATTATTGGTAACGATCAGCGTGTTGTACCCGGGAACAGCAGCGCATCCCTCCCAGATCTCTTTAACAATACCGGTCTCATATTTTTCGGTGAGATATATAGGCCAAACACATGACGCGTAAGAATGATAGGCTCTCGGATCGCCGGGGGTATATGAAAATGTACCAAGGTTCATCCAGGGATAGTCATAAAAATAAGGCAGATAATTGACATAATCATTCAATTCGTCATAAACAACTTCCTCCATCCATACTGCCGAGGCTTCCATCCACCAGGGTTTGTAGGTGCTGGGATCGCCGACGTCTTCGTAATCGAATTCCAGGGCATCATATCTGAACTGTATAGCGTGGAACAATTCGTGTGCGGCGGTAACTTTTACTCCATTAACCGGATTCCCGCCATATAAAGTGCCTGCGAAATCGTTTTCCAGCTCAATGAAACTCGAAATCTGATATTGCCCGGCGACTCCCTCGGGAACCGTAAAACCATAGTAGCCAGTGCCCAGATTCATGACATACACGTCATAACGATTATCCCCACCGCGTCCGTCGTCGGATAATGGAGGATTGAAACCGAGATATCCGGAATCCGGGTTTCCGGTTTCAATTTCCCAGACGGATTCAAAAATCTCCGACACCCTGTTGATAAAATCGGGAACTCCATCAGCGGGAAGGGTATCGACGTTTACCTGATAGGGGACGTGTTCCCCGCTGTCGGCATAATGTACGAGGACATGGTCGCTCCCGAAGGTCAAAGGAAGCGTTTCAGGACGGGTTTCAAGTAGACCCGACGGTAACTCCAGGCCGTTATATTTCAATAGGTTTATGCCGACCAGTAGCGGTGTTCCGCATTTTATGGGCGGGGATTGCGGATCGGAAGACGCGATAGGTAAATCCCCCTTCAGCATAGCCATTTGATCCTGAAAAAACTGAACGGCTTCATCGGATGGATGCGTGTATTCTACGGAAGATAATAGGATGGCCAAAACAACCAAAAAGACTTTCCGCATCAGGTTTTACTCCGCATAAAGGTAAACTACATCATCGCACGATCTATTGCGACAAATATAATATAACTATCGGATTATAATCAGGTAAATTAAAAAATAAACAAAATCGGATTCCCCCTATTTTTAATCGTGAGACTGATCTTTTGAATTCGGATAATTTTATCGGGAATTATTATGAAAATGATTGAAATCCGGCTTTGTCAGATTGAGATACAGGGCGTAACCGCAGATGAAATAATAGAATCCGGCCCAACCCGCCAGACCGAAAGTCCTGAATGAATGAATTCTGGGGGAATCACCGAGAAGATCCCATCCAGCGACGTGGCCTTTGAAAAAAACTACAAATATGGCAAAAGAGGTTGCAGCCGCGATTCCAAGTAACCAGAATCGCGTTTTTTGACTGGACGTGAATATAGATTTTTCGATAACGGCTTCAGGTAAAAGCGGTGATTTGAAAATATAAATTAGAATCAGAATCCCTCCAAGAACGGTACTGAGATTCCGGACGATAGTGCAATTCTGCCACGTGATACCCAATATAGTCGAATAGTCGAGAAGAAACGGGATCATTCTGGTGATCTCCCCCTGGGAATTTGTAAATGAGTCCCAGAAAAAATGGCTCAAGGCACCAAAGAGCACAGAATAGGTCAGGGTCAGCCATTGGCGGAATCGCCGAATGCTAAATCGCTTCAATGCAAGACCCGACAAAAATCGGTCTATCGGCCCGGGCATATTTAATATGGCCTGGTACTTGAACAGTTTATGAAATGCAAATGAAAAAATAACGCCTGCGGGCAGGCAAAATATGAACAATCCCGACCATGAATGGCTTATTCCTCGATGTGTCGTATCCAGAGCCAGGAAATAAAGCAAATCGGGCGACACGGCCCCGGCCATCAGACCGGTAAGCGAAAAGTATCGCGGGAATATCTGTTTTAACGGCAAAACGATCGCGGGATGAGAGGTGGTAAATGGCATATTATGATTATAGCATGAATAATAAAATGGTTCGGGATTTTTTTCCTTTATGCCGTCAATTCGCCGATAATTTCACCCACAATAAACTCGACCGTGTTGAAGAGTTCCGGAGATATTCCTGTACCATACGAAAAATCGGCGCCCTCCACGCCGTAAATAACCGTTTTTTCGGGGAGATTGCCGACATTATCCGCCAGTCTCAGGGTTTCTAAAATGCCCAGCCAGTGAGTCGAGATATTGGGGGAAAGCTCAAAATCTTCGTCCAGATCCGATATGTCGACTCTAATATTCATCCCGGGATTGCCGGCGGCCTTTATCGAATCTGCAATTATAAGTAATTCATATTCGGGAAAAATATTTACGAAATTCGTTAAATCGCCGGCCGTTTTCGAAACGGTTACGCCGGGAATGTTCAGTTCTTCGATTCTCCGGGCGATTTCAAGCCCGACGCCGTCGTCTTTCCTGAAACCGTTGCCGATTCCGATTACGAGAGTTCTTTTCATGCTTTTTACAAAGAGAGACTGACTATTCGCATTCTACAATCACTTTTAATGCGTGCACCGAGCATGAAATACAGGGATCGTAGTTGCGGACTGTCTGTTCACATTGCCACTGCAGTTTATCATCAGGCAGATCGATGTTGGATTGGGCGAATTCTCTGAGATCGCTTTCTATTGACTTCTGGTTTTGCGAGGTCGGCGGTACAATTTTGGCTTCCTTTATGAGACCGCCGCTATCGATCTTGTATCGATGGTAGAGGATTCCGCGCGGGGCCTCGGTACAACCCATACCGACGGCCTCGACAGGTTTCATTTCCAGATAGGATTTTTCAGGTTTTTCATAGGACTCAATAATCCGGATAGATTCCTCAATGGCGAACATCACTTCGACTCCACGCGCCAGAATGCTTTTGAATTGATTCTTACAGCCCGGCCTAAAACCTATCTTATCAGCAATATCCTTTGCGCCGGGAGATAATTCATCATAGCAATTATTGAATCTCGCCAGCGGACCGACAAGGTATTCCCCGCGCTCTTTTATATAGGAATGCAATGACGTGGAATGTTTGATATGTTCTTCTATGAAATGTTTCTCATATTCTTGAACGGGTATATCCAGTCCTTTGCTGGACACAATTCGCCCCTCGCACAAAGGATATTCATGGGGATGTTTCAATGACACAAATTCGTAATCTCTTTCCAGCTGCGGAAATTCGAAGGTTGACAGCAACTTCATCATTCCTGTCATCTCGTCGAACGCCCGTTTGAGCCTTTCCAGAAATGGCAGAAGCTCCTCTTTTTCGGGGACCTTATAAAAGCCGCCCACCCTGACATTGATGGGGTGGATTTCCCTGCCGCCCAGGAGGATCATTATATCATTACCGAGTTTTTTGAGTTCCAGCGCCTTTTTAACCGTTTCGGGATGATCTTTGGACATCTGAATAACATCCTGGTAACCCAGGAAATCAGGGGCGTGAAGCATGAACATATGCAAAATATGGCTTTCGATCCATTCGCCACAATATAATAACCGTCTAAGCTCCCTCAGTTGACCGGCAACCTTGATTCCAAAGGCGTTTTCCATGGCGTGACACGAGCTCATCTGATAGGCTACCGGGCATATTCCGCAGATACGGGCGGTAATATCCGGCGCCTCCGAGTATTGACGTCCCCTTAAAAACGGTTCGAAGAAGCGGGGCGGCTCGAATATCTTCAGCTGAACATCGGAGACTTTCTTATTTTTTATCCTGATATTTATGCCCCCCTCGCCCTCGACCCGGGCCAGGTAATCGACCTTGATCCTATTTCCTTTCATGGGCCTCGCTCTCTTTGCGAAACTCCTCGGAGCAGGCGTTAAAACCGCGAAACATCCGGACTATCTCTTCATTTCTTGAGCCCCGTCCCTCAAACCAATTTGCGAGGGAGGCGGTGTTGGGATTTTCTTTCGGTCCGAAGCATCCATAACATCCCCTGTGATATGAGGGGCACAGCGCTCCGCATCCGGCCTGCGTCACCGGCCCCAGGCAGGCGAGGCCTTCCGCCACCATGACGCAGACATTTCCCTTTATCTTGCACTCCATGCAAACGCTGTATGAGCAGATATTGGGTCTGCGGCCGGCCAGATAGGCCGACACCAGCTCCAGCAATTGATGCTTATTTATGGGGCAGCCGCGCAGTTCTAAATCGACATGGATATGATCCGAGATCGGGGTCGATTTGCCCAATGCCTCGATATACTCGGGCGAGGCATAGACCATGGGAATAAAATCCACGATATTTTTGAAATTACGAAGAGCCTGGATACCTCCCGACGTGGCGCAAGCTCCAATGGCAACCACCAATTTTGAGGATCTGCTTATTTTATGCACGTGTTCGGCATCGTGCTCGGTTGTAATAGAACCCTCGACCAGCGAAATGTCATAGGGACCTTTAGCAACTGCTCGGGTGGCCTCCGGGAAATAGGCGATTTCGATTTTATCGGTTACGTCGAGGAGTTCATCCTCACAGTCCAGCAAACTCAACTGGCAGCCGTCGCAGGAGGCGAATTTCCATACCGCCAATTTCGGTTTCTTCTTCATGTTATATTTCTCTTTTGCCCATCAATCCTTGTACCTGATCGAAACTATAAACGGGACCGTTTTTGCATACGAAGGTCGGCCCGATCTGGCAATGGCCGCAGAGGCCGATACCGCATTTCATATTTCTTTCCATCGATACGAATATCTTATCATCGGGAAGGCCTCTTTTCTGAAGCTCCATTATAACGTAGCGCATCATGATTTCCGGGCCGCATACCAGGGCGGTTGCGTGATAAGGATCGAAGGGCGCCCTGGGGATAAGTGTCGTAACCACGCCTACGTTACCGGCCCAGCCGGAAATCCCGCGATCGACGGTGGCATCGACCGTCAGATCGAACCGGGAACGCCATTTTTCGAGCTCTTGCCTGTACAGGATATCGTCAGGCGTTCGAGCACCGTACATCAGGATTATCTTTCCGAAGCTTTTACGGTCCGACAGTGCCTGATACAAAGCCGGCCGGAGCGGCGCCAATCCTATCCCTCCCGCGATTATGACGAGGTCGTCCCCCCGAGCTTTATCCAGGGGCCAGCCGTTTCCGAACGGCCCTCTCACCCCCAGGGAGTCGCCCAATTTCAGTTTCTTAATTGCTTTTGTTACATTACCCACCGCCCTTATGGTATGCGTTAGGACTTTATTATTGCCCGGATCGCCGCTGATGGAAATGGGAACATCACCGAACCCGAAATGATACAGCATATTAAACTGACCGGACTGGAAAGAGATGCTTTTATCGCCATTTCGGGGAACCAGGTCGAACGTGAAGGTGTCGTGCGTTTCCCGTTTTACACGCTTTATGGCGTAAAGCTCAATGGAGCTTGTCGTCTGGTTTATGTTTTCTTTAACCGCGTTCGCCATAAATATCCATTAACTGTAACCTGGTAGCCGCCAGCCTCTGAGATATAATCACCGAAAACCGTTTCAATATTTCGTATCCGAGGTCGTGGTCTTCATCGCATTTCCCGCGCAGGCATTTGCCGTCGAGAGATATAGCCCGGGTCAGTTCCAGCGCCCTGCCATCGTAGCTCCATTTATGGGGCGGCACCAGCCAGGACCACCCGAGGATCTCCCCATCCCCGAGGGTCTGTATGGGGATAGAGCCCTTGCCCGGAGCGAACGTCTCCAGGGATACTCTGCCATGGCGAAGGATGTAGAAACAGTTCGCCTCTTCGCCCTCCCGGAACAGATACTCCCCCTGTTCGAAACGAACATTGGAGGCGCAACCCACCAGCAATTTCAATTGCGCCTCGTCCATACCCTGCAAAAAGGGATGTTCACCTAAAATCCGCTCCAGTGTTTCCATAATCTATCCTTTGTTCACCTTTACATTTTCTTTCACGCTTTTTCTGATGGCCCCGGCTTCCTCGGTGATGTCGATTCCCACCGGGCACCAGGTTATACATCGCCCGCAACCCACGCAGCCCGCCATCCCAAACTGATCAATCCAGTTCACCAGCTTATGGGTGATCCATTGCCGGTAGCGGGCCATGATGGAGCCGCGAATATATCCTCCATGTATATAAGAATGCTCGATATTGAAACATGAATCCCACCTGCGGATTCGCTCCGAACGGTTGCCGGAGAGATCGGTTGTATCAATTACCGTCGAACAGAAGCAGGTGGGGCAGACCAGCGTGCAGTTTCCGCAAGCGAGGCATCTCAATGCGATATCATCGTAACGCGGGCTGTTAAATTCGGATTGTAACAACTCCTTTAATCCGGACGTCTCAAGCGTTCGGCCCATGCAGCGGACCGTTTCGTTTACGGCATTTTCCGCCGTATCGATTTCATGCGAAGTCGCCGGATTCAGCGATAGAGAATTGACGATATCGTCTCCCTCATTTGAACCGCTTTCCACGATGAAATAACCGTTATCACCACCGACCTCGGTGAGAGCGATATCATAGCCGGAGCCGGCCCTCGGCCCGGTCCCCATGGATGCGCAGAAACAGGTATTCCCGGCGCGGGTGCAATTGACGGCGATCAAAAGCGTATTATCACGGCGAGCTTTGTAAGTGGGATCAACATACTCGCCTTCGGCGAAAATTTTATCCTGGATGGCGACGGCGGCGAGTTCACATGGCCGGACACCGAGCAATGCGGTCTTGGGATATTCATCCTGCTCGATGGTTATATTTATATCTTTGCCGTTTTTTTCGGCAGACCACAGAGTTCTCTCCGGCGGGAAAAGGAATCGCTTTGGAGAATCCGGACCGACGACGTAACCGAAATAAGCCTCTCCCCCGGTTTGTTCCAGATGATAGCTGCCGCCGTCCTGAACATCAATCCATCCCTTGGGTAAATCGTCGATACTTGAGAGCTCTCTATATACGATAGCGTTATTTGCGATTTTGGGGCCGATGATACGGTAACCACCGGAAACCATAGAATCAAAAAGACTTCGTAAAGCTTTTTTCTCCAGTCTACGGAACTCTTTTTCGTCGGACGACATCTATCTCCTCGCGGGGATATGTATATTCTTTTCATTGGAGGCTGTCAAGGGAATGCGGAGCATTTGAATAAATAATAAAAATTCTCGAGCTATACAAAACTCCGCATTGACTATGTTAAAATATATTTAAACAAAAAAACCGGGCGGGATGATTTCCCACCCGGTTATTCTCAAATGAGTAGTATTACATAGAAGCCAGTATCTTCTTGGCTTTGTGCCGTACCAGGGCGTAGTTAAGCGAGTTCAGCTGGTTGTATTTTACCAGCTCCTCGCAGGTCTTCTTGGCGTTTTCCTTGTCGCCCAATCCCTTATAGGCGAGAACCAGGCGGTAGAGGTTATACATATTTTGTAGATTGGACTGCTGTAGCTCAGTCACCGCCTTCTGGTAATCCTTTTCCTCCAGTGCGATCATGGCGGCCAGCTGGTGCGCGGCCCAGATCTGGAAACGGCTCTGGTTAGCCTCCGCCTGGGCGGCGTACTTTTCCAGGTTGTCCTTGGCTTTAACCAGATCACCCTTCTTCAATGCCGTTTGAGCTTCGTTAAA
>CP070813.1:1928887-1955972 GCA_020344055.1 Candidatus Zixiibacteriota bacterium
GGCGCGGGAGAATTGAATGAGATATACAAAAGCGCGTTATCTGGCATCATATCCGAACTATAAGCTGGCGCCCAGAACCGGCCTGCCGGAGATAGCGTTCGGGGGGAGATCCAACGTCGGGAAATCGTCGCTTCTAAACAGCCTCATGAAACAGAGGAAACTGGCGCAGATCTCCAAAACGCCGGGCAAGACGCGGCTTTTGAACTATTTCGCGGTGATGGACAATAAAAGTATCGACCGGCTCTATTTCGTCGATCTTCCCGGGTACGGCTATGCCCGGGTTTCGCGCGGTACGCGGGACAGCTGGAAGACCCTTATCGAAGGGTATCTTGAAAATTCACAACACCTTAAGGGATTTCTAATTCTGATCGACTCCCGGCGGGGAATAGAGGAAGATGATATACAACTTATGGAATATCTTCACTCGTTGGGCAAAAATATCTGTCCAATTCTCACCAAATCGGATAAATTGGGTCGGCAGCAGAAGACGCAGATTGTAAAAAAAACGACCGATATCCTGTCCGGGTTTGCGGGCGATAGTCTTTTCCCGATACTGCATTCTGCGAAAACCGGCGAGGGGAACGATCTTATCTGGCGATGGATTGGCGAAAGGATAGATGATGAAACCGAATAGCGTGGCGGTCCTGGGACTGCAGTGGGGAGATGAGGGAAAAGGGAAGGTGATCGACTACCTGAGCGGGAGGTGCGACGCGGTGGCGCGTTTCAGCGGGGGCGCCAACGCCGGCCACACCATCGTGGTCGACGGCCAGAAATATATACTGAAGCTGCTGCCGTCCGGCGTATTGCGCGAGGGTAAAATCTGTCTTATCGGTTCCGGCGTGGCCCTGGATCCCTGGATCCTGAAGACCGAGATCGAGGAACTGGCCCAAAAAGGGATAACGGTGGACGGCAGACTGTTCATCGATTTCGCGGCTCACCTGGTTCTGCCTCTCCACAAAGTTGCCGACGGTTACCAGGATTCACTCCGAGGAAAGGGAGCTCTGGATACAACCAAGAGGGGAATCGGGCCCTCCTATGCCGACAGGGTATCGCGGGTCGGTTTACGGATGGCGGATATATTCGACAAAGAACAGCTTGAGGAAAAAATCGATTATGTCTTCTCCAGACATGAGGAATGCGTGAATAAGGTCGGCGACGATAAGCTGAAAGACAGGAAAAAATTGATCGGTAAGCTTGAAGAGCTGGGGGCGCAGTTCCGGCCGTTTGTGGCCGACGTTGCCGCCATGATTATGGAGCTTATATCCTCGAGGAAAAAAGTCCTGTTCGAGGGGGCGCAGGGAATGCTGCTGGACGTCGACCTGGGCACGTATCCATACGTGACGTCGTCACATACAACAATCGGCGGCCTGTTTTCCGGGCTGGGGATTCCGCCGTCATATGTCGGCGAGGTTATCGGCATAACCAAAGCCTACATGACCCGTGTGGGCCACGGACCGTTTGTATCCGAAATATCCGGAGACTTGGCCGAAGAGCTTCGGGAGAGCGGGGGCGAGTACGGTTCGGTGACGGGCCGGCCGCGGCGGGTCGGCTGGCTCGATCTGGTGGCGTTGAAAAGAGCCATAAGGGCAAACGGCGTCGATAAACTCGCCATTACTAAACTGGATGTTCTCGACCGGTTTGAGGAGTTATATATTTGCGAGTCGTACCAGCTGAAGGGCGCGAGAACTAACGGGATTCCGCCGAACCATCCCGATTTTGCGAAGGCCGAGCCGGTACTGACAAAGATAGCAGGCTGGGGGAAACCGACGGTCGGTATCAATAAAATCGACGGTCTGCCGAGAAACGCCCGCAAGTATATAGATTATATATCCCTGAAAACCGATGTGCCGGTCTGGCTCATATCCACCGGCAGTTCGCGGGAAAGCACCATCATAGTTGAGGGTTGAGGTTTTCAATTCCGGGATTGGACGGGCGGCGATTCGAATTTATTTTCGCGTAAATTTAATATGCCGAAACAGGAAGGGTGTGCCAGGTAATATGAAAATATCCGTTGTCGCTCTTGTGATAATTCTTTTATCGGTGTTATCCGGTGATGCCTGCGCACAGGAGAATCCGGTTCCGTTGAGGTTTGAGGAGGCGTTGAAAATGGCGCTAACCGATGATCCCGGAATTACGGCCAGGGACGATCAAATAAGGATAAGCGAATACGGGGTATCGGAATCGGTGGCGAAGTTTAATCCCAGGCTCGATATAGCTTCATCGTATTCCAGGAGTTCTCTGGAAAGCGAAATAGAGTTTTATAATCCACTAACGGCCGGACCGGAGAGGATAAGTCTATTTCCCGAAGACAGGTATAATCTCGGAATAACGCTTTCACATAATTTCTTCACGTTCGGGAAACGCTCGGCGCTGAAGAATGCGGCGAAGCTCGGTATCGATATCTCAAGGCTCGAAAAACAGGAATACATGAGGTTTTTATACGACAAATTAACGAGGATTTTTTTGAAATCTCTTCTTGCCCGGGATAATATGACCATTCAAAAGAATGATGTCTCCCGGGCGCAGAGGAAACTCGAGATAGTGAGGGCAAAGATATCCGAGGGTTTGGCTTCCGACTATGACAGCATCAGGGCGGAACTCCTGGTATCCAGGTATGAATCGGATCTAAATATGTCCGAAGGAGAATACGCCACGGCAAGGGCCGAGCTGAAGGCCTTGATAAATATGGCGCAAACTGACGAGATCATGCCGGTCGGGGATCTGAGAGCGTTCGAGATCGCGGTTCCGGAGACGCCGGACGCGGATATCCGCGACAACATTGATATATTAAAGCTTGAAAAATCCATAGCGATTCAAGGGGAGCTGGTAAAGTATCATAAAAGAACCTTTTATCCGAACCTGACTTATTCGGCCAGCTATAACTGGCAAAACGGTTACCAGCCGGATCTCGATAAGCTCAAAGATTACTGGATGGTCGGTTTATCCTTGAGTATGAACCTTTTCGACGGCGGCGGCAGAAGAAGCGGTATCGGCAAAGCGAGATACGAATCGGGAAGGGCCGGCAACCTGATATCGGACCTGGTATCACGTATCAAGGCTGACGTAAAATCGTCTCAATCGGAAGTAGCGACGGCGGAAGACGAAATCCGGTTGGCGCAGAAAAGGTTGGAATTGGCCGAGAAAGGATTGGAAATCGCCGAGGCCCGTTACCGGGAAGGGTTCTTAAGTATTTCAGATCTTCTCGATTCCGAGTTGGAGCAGGCGAAGGCCGAAATAGGCCTGAACTTATCGTTTTACAGGTTGTTGCTGGCCCGACTGAATCTCAAAGCGGCGGCCGGATATTATCCCGAGATCGATAATATTCCGTATTGACGGTTTCTGCCGATATTAAGGATAGCTATATTTGAGTAAATTATCGCTGATTCTTCCCGAAAATAATATAGAATAAAACGACTTGCCAGTTTTTGGATCTTGGCCTATAATTTGGCCCATTGAAAATGTCGACGGCAACAAAAAGCGGTTTTTTTGATGACAGACAGGATTTCGGCGGCTGTCGTGGGAAACCATATTGTATCGACCAAACTGTTTGAAAATGTATCATAAAGGAGGGAAATTGTCTAAAAAGCTAAAAGTTATGACGATTGCGCTGATGGCCTTTGTAATAACCGGTGCGGTTTACTCCGCAGAATGGGATCATCGTCTGGGGATTGAAGTACGCGGGCCGGTCCTGGCGCCTCTGTTGAAGGGATCGGAATTATCCGTCTATAACAAAAATGCAGAGCCGTTCATGATGGGTTTGAATGTTTCAGGAGCTTTAAAATACGGCTTCAGCGAGACCTTTGTGCTGGGGCTGACCGGTGGGTATACAACCACATATGATGATTCCGCCGCGACGTCCGACAAATCGTTTGCCTTTTTCAATTCGGACAATGCCGGATATAAACTCAACGGATTACGTTTTGGGCTTGAGGGGCAGTACTATTTCTATCCGGAAGGAAATGTACAGCCGTTTGTAGTAGGCGGTCTGGGTCTGGATATGTGGAGCCTGGAAAATCTGGAGGACGGCACAAAAGAGGACTTTAAAGACTTAGGCTTGCGATTCGGGGCCGGAATCGGGTTCTGGATCGGCGAGGATTTTCTTATAGATCTTCAGGGCAAAATGACCTACAGCGTGACCAATATTTCCTCCGAGGAAGCGGGTTTTTATCATGACGTCGACTGGAGCAAGAAGAAGAGTCGTCCATTCAATGGTTATCTGGAACCATCCATAGCCCTGACCTATTTCTTCGGCGGGCCCCGTGATACCGATGCGGATGGCGTTAAAGACAAATTCGATCAGTGCCCCGATACCCCCATGGGCGCCGTGGTGGATGAATATGGTTGTCCTAAAGATAGCGATGGAGATAGAATATATGACGGGATCGACGCCTGCGATAATACCCCCGAAGGCGCTATCGTCGATCATCAGGGATGTCCGCTGGATAACGATAAGGACGGCGTTTTTGATGGACTTGATAAATGCCCGAACACGCCGCTCGGGGTGTCGGTTGATTCGCGGGGTTGCCCGCTGGATACGGACGGCGACGGGGTGCCGGACTTCAAGGATAAAGAAGCCGATACGCCGGCCGGGGCAGTTGTTGATGCCGACGGCGTGGCGCTTGACGGTGACGGCGACGGTGTCGCCGACGGTATAGATAAATGCCCGGATACTCCCGCGGACGTTACCGTGGATGAGTTCGGATGTCCGAAAGCAAAACCGTTAACTGAAAAAATTATCCTGAATATAAAATATTCACCGGGATCTTTCAAACCCGATGTGGCCGCGCGCTCGATCCTCGATGATCTGTATGAGACTATGAAAGCCTATCCCAACTTGAAAATAGAAATAAACGGTTACACCGACGCCCTGGGATCATCAAGAGGGAACCAGAAACTTTCCGAACAAAGGGCCAAGGCCGTCATGGATTACCTGGTAGAAAAGGGTGTTTCTCCCGACAGGATGACATCCGCGGGCTATGGTGAGGATCCGAAATACTTTATCGGAGACAACAGCACGGAGGCGGGAAGACAGAAAAACAGGCGCGTTGAAATAGTGCCGATACAGCAATCTACTCAGGAATAGGTTACTATACAGAGGAAACAAAGAGCGAGGCGTTTTTCGCCTCGCTCTTTTTAAATCTATTGAAGATCTATCTCTTTTTTAGATTCTTCCCAGAACCTGTCCATCTCCTCAAGGTTTGATTCGGAAACGGTTTTCCCCATTTCCCGGAGCCTTTCTTCAATATATCGGAAGCGCTTGACGAATTTGGAGATAGTGATATTCAGCGATTCTTCGGCCTGAAGGTCGAGATGTCTTCCCAGGTTAACCAGCGCAAAGAGAAGATCCCCGAATTCTTTCTCCAGTTCCGATTTATCCTCATTATTTTTTAAGGCCGATTCGAATTCCGAGAATTCCTCTTTAACTTTATTGATGACGTCCTGAATATTATCCCAATCGAAACCGTATCTGCCTACTTTTTCCTGTATCCTGAACGCTTTTAGAAGAGCGGGCAGCAATTTCGGCACGCCCTGAAGTATTGAGTAGTCATCGTTGTTCGCCTGTTTGGATTTGATTATTTCCCAGTTGTGAAGAACCTCTCTGGATGTCAAAGCCCTTTTGTCCCCGAAGACGTGAGGGTGTCTTTCGATCAGCTTTTCGGAGATCACCTTCGCCACCGTATCTATATCAAAAGCCTTCCTTTCTTTTGCAAGCTGCGCATGCATAACAACTTGCGAGAGCAGGTCGCCGAGTTCCTCCTCCAGCACGCTGTCTTTTTCCAACTCAATGGCTTCCAGAACCTCGTATGCTTCCTCTATCAGATACGGTTTGAGCGATTTATGGTCCTGTTGTCTGTCCCAGGGGCATCCGCCGGGACCCCTCAGTTTCGCGATGATATCCACAAGTTTTTCGAAGTTATCCATGGCGGTTATAGTATTTATATAAAGCACCTAAGTCAACCTCATATTTTGGGACTCCTGCCTGATGGAAATCAGTCGCTTGACATATTGTTAGGGCGGCATTATGTTTCATTTTTTGGGATAGGAGAGGTGTCCGAGCTGGCCGAAGGAGCACGCCTGGAAAGTGTGTAGGGGTCAAAAGCCCCTCCAGGGTTCGAATCCCTGCCTCTCCGGTTTGTTTTTTTGGGGATTTCGTAATTTCAGATAATACATCTAGCTTCAATTTCACTGCCGAACGATCGGGAATTGGGTGAATATTAAGTTTGCGGGCCTCAATGATCGTTTCTCGGTTGGCCCCGGATCATCCGGCGGAGGCGGTAGAGAAACTCGAAATCATATATTTATAAGCACTTAAGATCTGTAGTATTTTTTGAATTTTCATAGTTCAAATAATTTTATTATAAAAATCATTTTTTTCTTGACATCCGCATCGTCCATAATGATATTGCAGCTCAGAATTTCATCAAAGATAGTCGCAAATAGCTCGTAGGATTTTTTTACAGGCTTAATACCTGTAAAAATTTGAATGGTTAATAGACATGACCGTTCAAATGTTTAATTCATTTGCTACGAAATGGCGACGGGGACATAAGTATTTCATAGGAGAAGTGATTAAAGAGATTTTTAGGACGTTTATATATGAATTTACGGATCGAGCGCTGAGAAGATAATTGAAGGGTAAAGGGTATTATCATATCAGAGCAAGAACAACCGTCGAGTATTGAGGGAAATCAGCTGGAAGAGGTTTCCTCGCCAAAGGAAGAGGAATCCGATGAGCGGATTGGCGGGTTGACTCAAAAGCTGGTAGCGATTTCGCTTCCATTAATGCGGTTTGAGAACTCTGAGTAATTTACCATGGGCGACATAGCAATAAAGAGACTTATTGTTAACATCCCGGGTGGCTTATGAAAGATTATTATCTTGATCGCGTAAGATTACGTTCGCTTATGGGCAGAGCGAGCGGTAGTCCCGATGTTATTATCGGCCTAATAGATGGCCCTGTCGATTTAAGTCATCCGGACTTCCGGGGCGCTCGAGTAAGGACCGCCAAGGATTCACAAACAGCCAGTTGCATGATCAATGACAGCGTCGCCTGTATGCATGGGACTTTCGTGGCCGGAATTTTGTTTGCAAGGCGCTCATCTAAAGCACCGGCGATATGTCCTAATTGCGAAATCGTGCTGACCCCGATTTTCCCTGAGCAGAGGTCGGGCAGCCCGAATATACCATCATGTTCGCCAGATAAATTGGCAGTAGCGGTTGTGGGGGCGGTAGATGCCGGCGTTAGAATCATTAACCTCAGTCTGGGATTGAGTGCGTCTTCGATTTCGAATTACAGGGAACTGGATGAAGCTTTTGATTATGCTCGTAGCCGCGGAGTTATTGTCGTCGCTGCCACAGGCAACCAGGCGTCGGTCGGATATCTGCCCTTGCTGCAGCATCCATGGGTCATCCCGGTGGCGGCGTGCGATGTAACAGGGAGAATCAGCCCCGTGTCGAATATCGGGTTTTCCATCGGTAGGCGTGGCTTAATGGCCCCAGGTGTAAATATTACCAGCACTATGCCGGGCGGGCAATATACTCAAATGAGCGGCACCAGCGTAGCAGCACCCTTTGTGACAGGGTCGATTGCACTAATCTGGTCCGAGTATCCCGCTGCCGGGGCGTCGTTGATAAGGCGATCGGTTCATATGGCCGCGAATCATAAGCGTCGCTCGCTTATCCCGCCGATTCTTAATGTTGAGGCGACATGGAAATATTTGAAGGCTACATTTAAATAGCGAACAACTAACGTTAGGAGGTTAGTAAAATGGCAGACGAGAAAAAAAAGGAAGAACAAGTCCTGCTCGGCCAGGAGCAGGCCGGATCAGATCCGGCCCCCGGTATTAAGGGAAAAACCGGATCATCGGCAATTCTCGAGAGGGTACAGGAACGAGCGCAAGTTATTCCCGGGCAGGAGGCTCCGCCTGAAAGCTGCCCGACATGCGCTCCTAATCAAGGGGCCGGAACTGAAGCGGAGGCTTTTATTTATTCTCTGGGAACAATCGAAACGCGCTTCCCGACAATGTCCGTGGAAAAGGAATTCGCCCAGGCTATAAAGGAAGGGAAGACCGCCAACCTGACCGATACGGACGTTCTTTACAGCATACTGAAAGAGAATAGATATCTTGCCCGTGAGGTCTGCTGGGTTCTCACCATCGAAAACATTGAAACCTACATCCTTGTCCCCAAGGACCCTCAAGGCATAGATCAATTGATCGACGCCGTCAGACCCAGAGAAAAAGGAGTCGATTGCGATGTCGTAATCGGGGAAAAGGGACCTATTGCTCCAATGGAGATGTGTAACGGCCTTCAAGTTCCGATTGTGGTTTTCGACCGGATTTATTCATTTGAAGTTCCTGAATTGATAAAAGCCATACCTAAACCCAAAGGAAAGGAAGAAAAAGCCTTTCACACTGCCGCAGAAGAGTTGTTTTACAGGATCATGCAAATGGCAGACAATGCGGGAGCTATGGATGAACATCGCGCGCTCAACTACCTGGCGGTACGTTATCCAAGCATCTACGAACTTACAGCTGAAATGTTCGAAAAGGATTTTACTCTGGCGGCCGTCGAAGTAATACCGTCCCGCCTCAGCGGCCTTCGAAAACTTGTCGATGTGGTATTATCGTATGTAAATCGCAAGACCGATGTTATCGAAAAGTATTACGTCCGGGTTGACGTTATGGAGAAGTGGCCGTTTCTGGTGAGCAAGCTGGCGCCATTCTTTGATAGATAAAAAAGCGGAGAAAAAGCTATGAAAAATCTGCCGGGTTTTTCTGCTGAGGCCAGCCTTCATAAGGGAATATGTTTTTTCGCTATTGGAAGTTTAAATGAGTCGGGTATGACACCGGCTGACTCTCGGATCACGCCCCAACAGGTGAGTTTTCCGGTTTATGGCAACTGGTGCGGTCCCGGCCATTCCGGGCCGGGCGAACCCATAGACGCAGTCGACGCCGTTTGCCGGGATCACGATAGATGTTACGACCGTACGAATTATTCCAATTGCGGGTGTGACCGGGCATTAATCACACGTATGCCGATAGCGATAACTCGAGGCTGGGCGGGTTTTCCGCCTCCATCAATAGGTGGTAGGGCGGCCGGAACGGCCATTGCAGCCTTCTTCTCCCAGATACCGTGCGTTTGCATGAAAAGGGTATGCGGAATTCCCTGCGGCGTAAAGATGTGCAGCAAAACCGTGAGCTATCCTTGCGGGGTTAAATGGTGCAAGAAGTGGGGCGTAAAGTATCCCTGCGGGGTGAGATACTGCTCGAAAACCGTGCAGTATCCTTGCGGAGTCAAAACCTGCTGCAAATCGGTACCCGTACCCGGCAAGGGAGGAATCGGTATCTGCTGATAAAATTCCATTAGCGGGCGTTTGCCAAAACCATTACCGGTAGAGTGAAAAGATGATCTACAGGCGCCCTTTTGTTAACAGGCTGAAATTGGCGTTAAATAAGCGGATGGAAGGAGGTGATTAAAAGATGAAAGTTCCAGGCTTCACCGGCGAGGAGGCTTTGGGAAAGACCATCGGCAAATATCGAGGTCGGGTCTCTCGCGGCCTCTCCGGGCCAGATGGGATGTCTCTGCAACAATATCCTGGTATGGAGGAAGCGGAAGAGATGGAAAACGAAGAAATCGGGGCGGAAGAGATGGAAGATGAGTTGCCGGAGAACGAGGAAGAAGAGATCTGAAGCATGTCGCCACCGAACCGGCTGTACGATATTTGTAACTTAAGTGAAAGAAAGGAGAAACGCCATGAATATCCCTGGCTTTACCGCGGAATCGTCGAGATCGACGATGCCAGGTTCGTATATGATGGAACCGGGAGCCCCTGTTAACGGGAACAGACCATCTGTTATCCCACAGTGGTGCGTGAACCTTCCCTGTTGGTCGAGACGTTGCATCACCCTCTGTGGGAGGAGAATATGTTGGGGCGGATTCAGATTCCGCTGCTGCAGCCGATGGGGATGGCCTCCTATTAGATGCTCAAGGGTATCCTGCTAAAAGCAGGGCGAGAACAGTTCCCCGGACTGGATCGAATAGTCCACGGATAAGACACCGCTGGACTGCCGTTAAAGGCTTTTCAACCACCGGCAAACCAACAACAAATAAGGAAAGGAGTTAGTCTAAAAAAATATTAATTCAGCTTTAATAAAGTTCACTTTTTGTCCTCCGTCGATAAGTTGACGGTCTGGGTATTGCCTGGCTATTGGAGCGCATGGTTCAGTCACCCTATTATCGAACGTCAGGGTGGGGAAGATGGTTTATAAAGAGTTTGCTGCCGGGTTAATTCCGGTTGTGGAACCGCGTGAATCTATCGCTGACCGGGTGCTCGACAGTCAGAAAACCATTGAATTTTATAAGGAGATGAATATCTTATCCGGAGGTATGAAAGAAGAAGAAATAAGAGAAAAACGATCCGATAGCGGTAATCGGGAACCTCGTCGTATACGAATCCCGGGATTCATTAGCGACGATGATATCGGCCTGGGCGATGTCGTCAAGAAGGTCACCACCACGTTCGGAATAAGACCCTGCAGAGGGTGTTATCGTCGCGCCGCGGCTCTTAACCGATGGTTAGTTTTTTCGCCGCGACCCCGGATAAAATAGTGATATTAAATCCGGGCATCTCGCTAATAAAGTAGGTGCCCGTGTGACCCATAAGCAGCTGCGTTACTTAAAATGCCCGATCCGTATTATTAGCGAGGATTTTAACTCGTCTGAACAAATGGCGGCCTTGAAATCGACATATCTAATACATTAGACTATTTAGATTCTTACTGAATCATTCTGTAATTGAAATCCCGATCATAACGTCCGGAGATTTAAATCTTTTCGCCGGATCACCGAATTCAACGGTCACCCAAAAAAATCAATTAAATATGATCCTTTTAACATCGCATCATTATAATGTCGTTAAATCCAGTAAGAGCTAAGATTATGCGGTGTCGGATTTAATACTATGAAAGGTATGATGTTCCGGTTGGTTTTAGTTATTTTCCGGGAGGTGGAATCCACCCGTTTTGCCGGAACCACTCCAAGGCATCTTCACGCAGTTCGCCAAATACAATAAAGGACACCAGGTCCCCGGGTTGAAATTCCGTTTTATTATCGACCGGGACGGGATTTTCTTTTCTCAATAGTAGCAGAGGGAGCATACTCTGTGACGGAATTTCGGTTACGGGGATGGCGTCCCGGCTCTCGTCATTGGGTTCAAAGCTCCAGCGTTCCACCAGGGCTATTTTTCTGCGAAGCCTGACGGCCCAGAGGTCAATATCATAGGGGGAGCCGAATAAAACCGATATCCCGTCTTCGGTTACTGCCTCGATGGAGGTGTGTCCCTTGGATTCGCTTATTGAGATCATACGTTTCGGCAGCTTGAATTGCTCTCTTGCCCGGTTAACGAATAGGAGGTTCAATTCCTCATTGGGGGTCAGCCCGATACAGGCGGCCATATCCTCGATTCGAGCTCGCAGAAGAACGCGTTCGTCCATGGCATTGCCGAAAATTACTTTCAAGCCGTCTTCTTCGGCCAGGTTGCATGCGACGGCGTTTGAATCCATCAAGACAGCCCGTTCATCGTGATTTTTTATTTCAAGGGCCAGCACCCTTGCCACCTCATTGGCTCCCAGTATGGCGAAACCGCGGCCCGTCTCCCGGCGGATTTTCAAGAGGCGAGCCATCATACCGGCGGATAATCCCTGGACGGTTACGGTGACGGCTATAACCAGGAATACTAGGGCTCGTAGTAAGTCTCCGCCCGGGATGCCGGCTTTGTTAAGAGCGACAGCGAAAAAGGAGGCTATGGCGGCGGCGACGATTCCCCGAGGAGCCAGCCAGCTCAGAAATACAAGGTCCCGGATTTTCATTTTCAATCCGAGGGTGCAGATAAGAATGCCGACCGGTCTTACGATAATCATAAGAAAAATTACGGTAATTACCCCCGGCCAGCCTAAAAGGGAGATCTTCTCGAAACGGACATCGGCGGCCAGCAGGATGAAAAGCATGGCTATTAAAAGGACCGTCAACTGTTCTTTAAATTCTCTCAGATCGCGGAGAACTCGCCTGCCGAAATTTCCCACGACCAATCCCGCTATGGTAACGGCGGCGATTCCGCTTTCCGGTATTATCCGATCCGACAACTGGAAAAGAGCCAGTACCGCGGCCAGAGTGAAAACGTTTTCCAGGCCCTCCGGAATTATATTTTTGGGTCTCAGGATAACCACTATTACGAGGCCACCCGCGATTCCCAGAAGAGTGCCGGCGCCGATTCGCAAAAAACCGTCGATTATGCTGTAAAGGAATGAATGCTCCGAAGGATGCAGCACCACCTCCAGCGCGCCGATGGCAATTATCGCTCCGATAGGGTCGATGAGGACCCCCTCGGCTTCGAGCAGGGTATGCAGATTCTGATTCAGCTTGATTCGCCGGAGGAGAGGCGTAATAACCGTGGGTCCGGTTACGATTACGAGAGTCCCGAACAGGACCGATATATTCCAGTCCCAGCCCATCAGGATTCTGGCGGCCAGCGTTCCCCCGACGGCCGTTATGAAAGCGCCGTAGGTGACCAGGCGTCTTAATACCGTGGATTCCCGGCGCAAACGTTTCAGCTCGAGGTTCATCCCGCCCTCGAACAGGATTACCGCCACGGCGTAGCTGATCATGGCAGGCAGGATGAAATTAACGGATTCCGGTTTGATCCAGCCCAGCAGATCCGGGCCAAGCAACGCCCCCGCACCCAGAAGCAGAACGATACTGGGAATTCGGAGATGCTGGGACAGGGAATGAATGATTATCCCGAACAGCAGCGCCAGGGATATGGTTAGCGCCATTTGAGAAAGAGCAGCCTCATTCATAATATAAGAATCTCCCGCATTGTTCTTGTCGTTGAATACCGCCGGCCAACATTTTAATTGTCATTCATGACCTCAACATATATATTTTCCTAATTTTAAGATGGGGAGGGAGCGCCGGTCAACTTCAATCTGTGCATAATGCGGGATATGATAGCTTCAGGAGACGCTTGTCGATAAAATGACCGGATAAAACCTGGATCTGGCGGCATATTTTGAATGATTTAAGCAGCTTAATTCCCAGCGGAATTACCATCGCCATCGTCATAGTTTTTATAGTGGCGGTCCGATTTATATTAAATAAACGCTTCGCGAAATATACCGGACATCGTTTTCGCCTGCAGGTTATTACCCTGATCCTTTCGCTGGTAGGATTGATCGCCATTATAGTCGCCTTACCATTGAGCGAATCTACTATCGGGCAGCTATTGAGCCTGCTCGGTCTGCTTCTCAGCGCCGCCATTGCCTTGTCGGCGACGACCTTACTGGGGAATATCCTGGCGGGCCTGATGCTTCGTGCTATAAAGAATTTCCACTCCGGCGATTTCATTCGCGTCGGGGAGCATTTCGGCAGGGTCTCGGAGAGGGGTCTTTTTCATGTCGAGATTCAGACCGAAGAACGGGATCTCACGACGTTGCCGAATCTTTACCTGGTTACCAACCCGGTAAAGGTTGTCCGCTCTTCCGGGACTCTTATCACGGCTGAGGTTTCGCTTGGATACGATATCCAGAGAAAAGCGGTGGAACGAGCCCTTCTCGCCGCTGCTGAAAGCTCCGAACTGGAGGACCCTTTCGTGCATATTATGAAACTGGGGGATTTTTCGGTAACCTACAGGGTGGCGGGGCTGCTCACTGACGTTAAAAGCCTCATATCCGCTCGATCCAGATTACACGGAAAAGTCCTCGATCATCTTCATCGTGACGGCATCGAGATCGTCTCTCCCAATTTTATGAACCAGAGAGTGCTCCCCCTCGATAAGACTTTTATTCCCGAGGTTCCATCCGCGATTGCCCCGGAGGCCGAACCGGAAGATGTCCCGGAAAAAGTGATCTTCGATAAGGCCGAGGAGGCGGAATCATTGGAGAAGTTACGCTTCCGCAGGGAGGAACTGGAGCGAGAGATGGACGAACTGAAGTCGCGCCTGGGGGATGACCCGGATCCTGAGTCAAAAGCGGAAATCAAGCAGGAGATTGAGATAATAAAAACGCGTTTGGAGAGGCTGGCTGAATATATTGCAAAGCGCGAGGAGACCGAGAGCTGAAATGACGCTCATAACCTGGATAGGGATCGGTATCTGTATTTTGCATTCGGGCATTTTTTCAGGGCTGAACCTGGCTCTGTTTGGAGTGACGCGACTTCGTCTGGAGGTTGAGGTCGAAGGCGGCAATAAAGCGGCGGAACGGGTTCTCAAACTCAGGCGGGATTCGCATTATCTTTTGACCACTATTTTATGGGGAAACGTCGCGTTCAATACGCTTCTGGCAATCCTTTCAAATTCTCTGCTGGCGGGGTTATATGCCTTTATATTCTCGACGTTTATCATTACTTTGATAGGAGAGATTATTCCGCAGGCCTATTTTTCGCGGAACGCTTTGCATATGGGATCTTTGCTAGCCCCGGTTATCAGGTTTTATCAAATACTCCTTTATCCCCTTACGCGGCCCACGGCGCTCCTTCTCGACCGGCTGCTGGGGCGTGAAGGCATACAGTTTTTCAGAGAACATCAGCTGCGAGAGGTAATAAAGAAACATGTCGAAGCGGCTGATGTCGATATCGACAGGCTGGAGGGATTCGGCGCCCTTAATTTCCTGGCCCTGGATGATCTTCCCGTTTCACATGAGGGCGAATTAATCGATCCCGAAAGCATAATCGCTTTGCCCGTGGAAAATGGGATACCTGTATTTCCGGAATTTGAAAGATCGGCCGATGACCTTTTTATCATGAAGATACAGAAATCGGGCAAAAAATGGGTGGTTATTACCGATCATCAAGAGAATCCTGCCTTTGTGCTTGATGCTGATGGTTTTCTCCGGGCCCTCATTTTTGAGTCGGGCGAGTGTAATCCCCTGAATTATTGCCATCGCCCAATTATCGTGTCAGACGTAATGCAGCCGCTGGGGGAGATTCTTCCCTGGCTTAAAGTCGAGCCCAAATCGATCGAGGACGATGTGATAGATCATGATATAATATTGCTCTGGAGCGACAGGAAATTGATTATAACCGGTTCCGACATTCTCGGCAGGCTCCTTCGCGGTATAGTAATACGTAATCCCTGAGACAATCGTTCTGTCCGGATCGGCTAAGAACATTAGAGGAGGCGCAGACTATGGCAAAACGGGTGAGCAGAGTATCGAAAAAACTCGGGTTGAAACCTGGAAGCGTGGTTTACGTGGGGGCGGAACGCACCGAGGAGGTCAAAATCACGATCATCGATTACACCGAGACCGAATATCAGGAGAAAACGGTGTCCGCCGTAGAGGAATGTTTTCCTTTTAAGGATAGCCCCACAATCAGCTGGATCAATGTGGACGGTATCCACGATACGCATATAGTGGAACAGATCGGTTCGCATTTCGGTATGCACCCGCTGGTGCTCGAGGATATTGTCAACACCGGTCAACGCCCAAAAATGGAGGATGCCGGGGAATATCTGATGGTGGCCATGAAGATGCTTTATCGCGGAAAGGATAACGACGAACTGAAATCCGAACAGGTGAGCGTCCTTTTCGGCGCCAACTGGGTGATGACGTTCCAGGAAACCGGGGAAGACGTATTCGATATTGTCCGGCAGAGAATAAAGAAGACGGTACCCAGGGTGAGGTTTATGACCTCGGATTATCTGGCCTACGCTCTGATTGACGCCGTGGTAGACCACTATTTCATCATTCTCGAGAGCATCGGCGAAAAGATCGAAAATCTCGAGGACGAGATGTCCGAATATCCCAAACCCGACAGCCTCGAAACGATTCGCAATCTGAAGAAGCAGCTAATTTTCATGCGAAAGGCGGTATGGCCCCTGCGCGAGGTAATAGGCGGAATGGAGCGAACCGAATCGAAACTTATCATTCCGTCAACCGAACCTTATCTAAGGGATTTATATGAGCACATCATCCAGGTTATCGATACCGTGGAGACCTATCGCGACATGGTCTCGGGGCTTCTGGATCTCTATCATACCGGCGTGAGCAATCGCATGAACGAGGTCATGAAGGTTCTTACCATATTCGCCACCATATTTATTCCGCTGGGATTCCTGGCGGGGGTTTACGGCATGAATTTCGACACCGGCATAAGCCCCTTCAACCTGCCGGAGCTCGGCTTTCGTTACGGCTATCTTTTTTTCTGGGGGCTGGTGATAATTGTGGCGGGGGGGCTTCTCTGGTTCTTCAAGAGAAAAAAATGGCTGTAATCGTCGATGCCATCAAATGATTCTTCTAAACATTAAAATATAAACGTAAGGAGGGAATAATGGAATTTCATGCATTATTGGGACGTGTCGTAAACTGGCTGTTATCAAGCGGGCTTAGCATCGCCGTAATTATTATCTTAACCCTGATAGCGCTTAAGCTGGTCAGAATTATTCCCAATAAGATCCTGGCGACTTTCTCAAAAAGGGCAACGGAGGACGAGGCAAAAAAGAGGGTGGAAACGCTGAACTCCCTTCTAAACTATATCCTGAGCGCGACCGTTCTGGGGATCGCTCTTATCATGATACTGGGCGAATTCGGGATCGCTATCGGTCCTATCCTGGCCGCCGCCGGTATCGCGGGAGTCGCCATAGGATTCGGAGCCCAGCATCTGGTGCAGGATATCATCAGCGGATTCTTTATCCTGATCGACGATCAGATCCGGGTGGGCGACGTGGTGCAGACCGCGGGTAAAGGCGGATTGGTCGAAAAGGTGAATTTAAGGATGACCGTTCTGAGGGATCTCGCCGGTAACGTCCATTATATTCGCAACGGCCAGATCGATATAGTCACCAATATGACCCAGGATTATTCCAGATTCGTATTCGATATCGGCGTTGCCTACCGGGAGGACGTCGATGAGGTTATCGAGGTGATAAAAGAGGTCGATGAGAGCCTCAGGAATGATCCTGAATACAAAGATGATATACTCGAACCTATCGAGGTTCTCGGCCTGGATCAATTCGGCGATTCCGCCATAATCATTAAGGCCCGAACCAAGACCAAACCGATCAAGCAGTGGAGAATAGGCCGCGAATTTAACAGACGTTTGAAGATGGCCTTCGACCAAAGGGATATCGAAATACCGTTCCCGCACGTTACCTTATATATGGGCCAGGATAAGAGGGGAGAGGCAGCGCCGATAAACGTGGCGCTGAATAAATGAGCCGTAATTAATAAATTATTTCGGGATTCATGCCGCAGAAAATTTAAAGGATCAAAGCTTGAATCCATTTCATGAAAAAAGAGTCTCAGGTATTTTATCTGATATAAAAACGAGTATCTTTAACGAGAGTAATAAGTTAGTAAGAAATTCGAATTCTAATTGGCGTTTTTTTTAAAAAAATATGGTCAAAACGCAACATTTTCAAAAGGTAGCATGTAATTAAATATAGAGCATTAGGATAAAGTTTGAGCGATCTCTTTGCATGGAGTACTTGCTTTTGATTTTTGATTGAATGTATTGGGTCTGTAGTTTTCTGTTCTTTGTAGTTTTTTGCTAACTTTTGATGTTTAAACGACTTGCAATTTTGGCCGCCTTATTGCACGGATTTCAGGTATCCGCTTCGGTTGTAATTATTCCCGACGACTATCCTACCATACGGCTGGGCATCAATTCCTGCGCGGACGGCGATACGGTACTGGTCCGGCCAGGAGTTTACGAAGAGAATATAAATTTCAACAGCCATAATGTAACGGTAGGTTCAATGTTTCTAATAACCGGCGATACAACCTATATCCCCTCGACGATCATAGACGGAGGCGGATACGGATCCGTTGTTACGATAGAAAATGGAGAGGACAGCACCGCTGTTTTAACCGGATTTACCTTGCGGAACGGCTGGTGGGGATCGGGTGGCGGTGTCCATTGCTATGATTCCAGTCCGAAAATTCTGAATAATATCATTACGGGTAACGGCAGCCTCATGTACGGGGGGGGTATATACTGTGTTGAGAGTAACGCCGTTATTTGCGGTAACATAATAGCGGGGAACATAACCAATAGCGGCGGGCACGGGGGAGGTATACATATCCTTGGTGTCGATGTGACTCCGTTTATCGGCAATAATTTCATATATGCCAACTCTGCGTCGTACGGCGCCGGGATCTTTTGCGCCCACGCCGATCCCCTGATCGCCGGTAACATTATTGCGGAGGATACGGCCTTCTTCAGCGGCGGAGGAGTCCAGTTCTGGAATTCCGAGGCGCTTTTCGTGAATAACGTTATTTATGGCAATGTCGCCTTCAATTCGGGTGGCGGCATTTATTTCCATACTTCCGATGATCATGTGACGAACACGATTTGCTGGGGCGACTATGCCCCGGGCAGTTTTGAGATTTATTGTGATGATCAATCCTTCCCGGTAATTTCGTATTGTGACATCCAGGATACCGTCTGGGCAGGCGCGGGGAATATCGATATCGATCCGTTATTTCGCGATCCCGCCGCGTTTGATTTCCATCTGATGTCTGTATTATGTGGAGATTCGGCTGACTCTCCCTGTATCGATTCCGGGGATCCTTCGATTTATGACAGTATACTGAATTGTGCCAGGGGGCTGGGTACCACCATCAGCGATATGGGCGCTTATGGTGGGGGTTATATGGAGCCTCTGGGAATTAAGGAGGTCGACTTAGAACTGCCGCGGGAGATCAGCCTATATCAAAATTACCCGAATCCTTTTAATTCGAATACTGTTATCGGGTACAGGATATCATCGCCCGGGGAAGTGCGCCTCGATATATTTAATTTGCTGGGAGCTTATATAGAGACAATAGTTAAAGGAACCCGGGAAGAAGGTTATTATTCGGTCACATGGAATGGTGAAAAATACTCGACTGGCGTCTATTTCTACGGGTTATCGATCGATGGCAACGAGACGTCAAGGAAAATGACTATGATAAAATGAGCGGATTTTATTCCTGAGAATAATACTCAATATTAATAATGGAAAATTATTGTTGCTTTAATGGAGGTATATAACTATAATGACAATAGGGCCGTTTTGAACTTCGTAACAGATTCGTGACGTTTGGCAGAAGTGGATCCTATGACAGGTATAAGGCTGTTGATAAAATTTTTTAACGGGATTTGCCTTATTTTAATAAAATAAAAACCGGGTAGTTTTTTTAAATTACCTTTGAATTAAGGGAGTAGGAGATGGAGAACTGTAGAATTAAAAAAGTTTCCGCAATTGTCTATTTGACGGTAGTTATGAGTTTTATACCGGCATTGCTGTTTGCGCAAATCCCCGGCGATACTATCTGGACTCATAACTATGGTTTGTCGCAGATTGACGTGGGTGAAGCGGTGAGGCAGACTTCCGATGGCGGTTTTATCCTGGGTGGAATGGGTGTAATTCCCAATTATCACCTTTACGATTTTTTACTGGTAAAAACGGACGCATCGGGCAACGAGAGCTGGTCAAGGTATTACGGCGGTCCTTATGTGGAATGGGGAAAAGACGTTCAGCAGACCAACGACGGGGGATATATAGTCGCCGGGTATACTTCTTTAGTGCCAAATGAATTCGACGCATGGCTTTTGAAAACCGACGCAAACGGCGATACCATGTGGGCCGGAATCTTCGGAGGCAATTATAATGACTATGGTTATTCGGTCGAGCAGACGTCCGATGGGGGATATATACTTGTCGGGGCCAAACAGGGCAACCAAGGATATTATAACGCGTATCTTGTGAAAACCTACGCCAACGGGAATTTAAATTGGGATGAAGAATACGGCGGCAATCGGGACGATGAATTCGGCTATTGTGTCACACAAACGAGCGACGGGGGATTCATACTTGTGGGTAAAACCAACGCTCCGGGTAATCAGGATATTTACGTGGTAAAAACCAATTTTACCGGCGGAGTGGAGTGGGATAATACGTTCGGCGGATCAAGCGATGACGAAGCCTGGTCGGTGATTGAAAACTCGGACGGCGATTTCGTGATAGGCGGTCTGACGTTCTCTTTCGGAGGCGGAATGAGGGCTTACGTATTGAAGGTCAGTCCTACCGGCAGTCTTATCTGGCAGAGGAATTACGGCATAACGAGCTCTCAAAGAGCCGCGGAAATCGCGCAGACCATTGACGGCGGGTATGCTATTTTCGGGGGTAAGGGTCCGTACCCCACGAATGATTTCTATGTCATCAGGGCAGATTCCCAGGGCACGGTTATCTGGGAGCGAACTTACGGCAGGACTGATCGCGCTGAATACGGCTGGGGAGGCTGTATCGCCGACGACACCGTCTTCGTGGCCGTCGGTGAAAGCAATGCATTCAGCGACAGCTTGAAATACGATGTCTGGCTATTGGCCATATACAGCGGCCTTCAGGGAGAACCCCGGGGAGCGTGTTGTGACGATACGGCGGGTATCTGCGAAGATAACGTTCTGCAGTCGCAATGTTCTACGAGGTTTGCCCCCGATACTCTTTGTGTGGATATGGTTCCTCCGTGTCCGGGCACAGGTGCGGGTTGCGATGAAGACGAAATCCTGGTAAAGATTATGACCGATAATTTCCCGGAGGAGACCACCTGGGAGCTTACGGACGAAGACGACAGCCTGATAGCATCCGGCGGTCCGTATGCCGGCCAGCCTGCCACGCTTATAATCGACACCGTTTGCGTGGATTCACTCGGATGTTATAATTTTGTAATATACGACTCCGGCGGAAACGGGATCGTCCCGAACGGCTATTTCGAGTTGTTATTGAATTCCGTACTGGTCGGGGCAAACTACGGCTTTGACAGCGATTCGGCGTATGTTTCGTATATAGGAAATAGATGCGGCGGCCTGGGAGCATGTTGCGATGATTCCCTTGTGGAATGTAATATGTATGTCGACCTGTTCGATTGCCAGGGCGGTAACAGGCGGTTTATAGAATGGGGATTTTGCGACGATTTCAACCCGCCGTGCGGGGGATGCCCTGAGGATCTGTTCGAAATTCGGGTTATGACCGATGATTGGCCGGACGAAACCACGTGGGAATTGAGGGACGAACTGGACAGCGTGATAATATCGGGAGGGCCTTATACGGGGGCTCCAAATACGCTTTTTACCATCCCCGCCTGTGTTGACTCCACAGGATGTTACAGTTTTACAATATATGATTCGTACGGCGACGGTTTATTTCCGCCCGGATATTTCGAGATCTATCTCAATGACAGCCTGGTGGTCCACAATAACTCGTTCTGCGCGGAATCACTAACGGTATCTCACCTGGGGAACGGCTGCGGCCCGGTTCTGGGCGCATGTTGCGATGATTCCACCGCAGATTGTAATGAAAATATCGAGGAACAGAACTGCCAGGGACCTTCCATGAGGTTTACGGCGGATGGTGTCTGTAACGATTTCAATCCGCCCTGCGGGGGATGTTCGGACGACGTGATTACGGTTGAAATTATGCCGGATAATTATCCGCTGGAGATAACCTGGGCTCTTACTATAAGCGGAACAAGCTATTTGGTCGCGCATGGCGGGCCGCTCGATAAATACAATACGCTATATGAATATCATTACTGCGCCGCATCCGACAGCTGTTATGATTTCTATATTTTTGATGCTGAAGGGGATGGAATCTGCTGTCTATTCGGAATCGGTTATTACAGAATTTACTTTAACGGCGCGTTGGTCGATTCCGGCGGGCAGTACGGCGCCGCGGATACTGTGGTCGAAATCGGTAACGGCTGCCCGGTTCTCGGCGCATGCTGCAACGATTCAATCCCCGAATGTAACGAAAATGTTGAAGAGCAGAACTGCCAGGGGTCATACATGAGATTTATAGCGGGTGGACAGTGTGAAGATTTCAATCCGCCTTGCGGAGGCCCCGTATGCGATTACGTGGTAGGTGATGTAAACGCCAGCGACAGCTACAACGGGCTGGATATTACCTACGGTGTGGCCTTTTTCAAAGGCGGGCCGGCCCCCCTGTATGAATGCGAGTGTACTCCCGGTAACACCTGGTATGTTTCCGGCGATGTGAACGCCAGCTGTAGTTACAACGGACTTGATATTACGTATGGGGTAGCCTATTTCAAGGGCGGGCCCGATCCCATCCCCTGCCCGGATTGCCCTCCGAATCCCGCAGTTACTGTACCATCGGGTTCCGACAAACTGATACTGATAAAGGGCTATCTGGATAATCTTAAGGCGAAAAACCATGTGAAAAAAATAAAAATGCAAAGATAAGAGACAATCAGCGCGGGGGTTTAAAAAACCCCCGTCTTATTTACTTGCAGGAGCCTACAAAGGGAGTCAACAACATGAACGTAAGACAGAAAAGGGTAATTGGCCTTAACGCGGCGCTTGCCGTGATGGTAGTGATGTTGCTTGTATCTTCTGCCGCCATAGCTCAGAATCCGGGCGATACTCTGTGGACGAGGATTTACGGGGGCAGCCTCTGGGAGCAGGGTTACTCTGTAACTCCCACTGCGGATGGAGGATTTCTGGCGGTAGGAATGACGGCGTCCTATGGTGCGGGAAGCGCCGATTTCTGGCTTGTAAGAACCGACGCCTGGGGCGATACGCTCTGGACCAAGGTTTACGGTTGGGCAAGGGAAGAAATAGCCTGGGACGTCTGGCCTACTTTTGACGGAGGTTATATCGTTACCGGGCATACGTCGTCAACCGCAACCGAAACCTCATCCATATGGCTGATGAAAATTACTTCCGGCGGGGATACTTTATGGACGCGGATTTATGGCGGACCCAACTGGGAAAAAAGTTTTTGTGTTCGTCAGACAACCGACAGCGGGTATGTTGTAATCGGCAGAACCGATTCTTTCGGCGCCGGCAATTATGACGTGTGGGTGTTGAGAACCGACTCCTTCGGCGATACGTTATGGGCCAGGACATACGGCGGATCCGCTCGTGAGGACGGCTATGGAGTGCAGCAAACATCCGACGGCGGATTTATTTTTACCGGAAATACCTACTCTTACGGAAGCGGCAGTTCCGATGTATGGCTTGTTAAGACCGATGCCAACGGAGATACGTTGTGGACACGGACTTTTGGGGGTACCAGCAGCGACGGCGGTAATTCGGTACAACAGACCTCCGATGGAGGCTATATAATCGGGGGCCGTACTTCTTCCTTTGGGGCGGGCAGCGCCGACAATTACCTGATAAAGACCGATTCCGGCGGCAATATGGTATGGTCACAAACATATGGCGGTTCTCTTGCGGAAATGGATCAGGAGGCCTGGCAGACTATGGACGGCGGTTATATCATGGGCGGCCGCACCGAATCCTACGGCGCCGGGGAGAAAGATTTCTATGCGGTTAAGACCGATGCCAATGGCGATACAAGCTGGACGAGGACGTATGGCGGGTATAATTACGATTATTGCTTTTCAATAAAGCAGACCGCCGACGGCGGATATATCGCTTTAGGTTATTCGGCCTCATTCAGTTACCCTTCCGATTTTTATCTGGTAAGGATTGCCGGCGATACCCTCATTGAAATTCGGGGCGCCTGTTGTGACGATCAAACCGGGATATGTAACGATAACGTTCTGCAGGACAGCTGTTCCGGTCGCTTTGCAGTTGATACTCTCTGCGCCGATTTGAATCCGCCATGCGGTTCCGGAGGCGGGGATTGCCTTGAAGATGAAATCGTTGTGAAGATTATGACGGATAATTTCCCTGAGGAAACCACCTGGGAAATTACCGATGAGAATTTTGTTGTGGTCAGTTCGGGAGGGCCGTATCCCGGCCAGCCCGCCACGTTAATAGTCGATACGGTGTGCGTTGATTCCATAGGCTGCTATAATTTCGTGATATACGATTCCGGGGGCAACGGGATTGTCCCGGGCGGGTATTATCAGATCTGGCTGAATTCGGAACTTATGGGAGCCAATTACAGCTTTGACGGCGATTCGGCGTATGTTTCCTATATAGGCAGCAGATGTGGTGACCTGGGCGCGTGTTGCGATGATTCTCTTGGCGAGTGTAATATGTATGTCAATCAATTGGACTGCCAGGGCAGCAACTACCGGTTTTCGGAACGGGGATACTGCCACGATTTCGACCCGCCCTGCGGGGGATGTTCTGAAGATCTGGTTGAAGTGCATATTATGACTGATGATTACCCTCGAGAGACCACCTGGGTTTTGAGGGATTCCTCCGGAGTAGCGGTGGATTCGGGCGGATCTTATGATAGTGTATACACTTTATATGTTGATACGGTCTGCGTGGGTTCCACTGAATGCTACACCTTCACAATATATGATGATTACGGAGATGGTCTGATTATCCCCGGTTACTATGAACTGTATCTGAATTCCGTTTTAATTGAATCGAACCATAATTTCGTAGGAGATTCCGCGGTTTTCCGGTATGTCGGCAGCGGTTGCCCCGCAGTAACAGGCGCCTGTTGTGATGACGATCTGGCCGAGTGCAATGAAAACGTTGAGCGGGATAGCTGCCAGGGACCGGACATGAGATTTTTAATTGACGGGACCTGTGCGCAATTAAATCCGCCTTGCGGAGGCTGCACCGAGGACAGCATAGTGGTGGAGATATTGACTGACGACTATCCCTGGGAGACGACCTGGGAGGTTCTGGAAAGCGGAACATCCATCGTAGTCGGATCCGGCGGCCCTTATAACGGCTACAACACCCGGTTTGTGGAATATGTTTGCGTTGAAAATTCCGGCTGTTATGATTTTGTCATTTATGATGAAGCCGGAGACGGGATTTGCTGTGAATACGGCAACGGCTATTACAATGTATTTCTCAATGATTCTCTGGTGGCAACCGGGGGCGAGTTTGACTCTCTGGAAATGACTCCGGGAATCGGTTACGGCTGTCCGATTTTCGGCGCATGTTGCAATGATTCATCCGGCGAATGTAACGAAAATATCGAAGAGCAGAACTGCCAGGGACCGTCAATGAGATTTATTGCAGGTGGCCTGTGCAGTGATTTCAATCCGCCCTGCGGACAAGGCCCCGTATGCGATTATGTGGTAGGTGATGTAAACGCCAGCGACAGCTACAACGGTTTGGATATTACCTACGGCGTAGCCTTTTTCAAAGGCGGACCGGCGCCCCTGTATGAATGCGAGTGTACTCCCGGCAACACCTGGTATGTTTCCGGCGATGTGAACGCCAGTTGTACTTACAACGGGCTCGATATTACCTATGGCGTGGCCTATTTCAAGGGCGGGCCCGATCCCATGCCCTGTCCGGATTGCCCGCCTCCGGAATTAATGCTTATGCAGACCGCGAAACATGGTCTGAAGAGTGTAAACAAGAATCGTTCAATCAAATCAAAAGAAAGGAAATTTATTAAGTAAAAACCTAACCCGTTCACTTGTTTTTTTCAGGAAAACAGGGGCCAAGAAGGGCTGGATACAACCAGCCCTTCTTTTTTGTCTAATTTTCGCAAAATCGAAGTGTGGTTCGTCCGGATATGAAGTAAGAACCCCGTAATTAGAATCTTACGCCAATGGAGAAGAAATGCAGTCCTTTATCCGAAATCCGATCGTCCGTAAAGGCATAATCGAAGATAATGTCCGTCTTCTGGGATTCCACAATATATCCGATCCCTGTCGAGAGATATTTATGACTGAACCCTATGCGAAACGGCAAAATTGAACGATAAACATATTCTATGCCCGAATGAAATCTTACGGGTCTGTTTTCTTGCCTGGCAAGATCCACGGCCAGAGCAATCGGCAGACTGACCAATTCCGCCGAACAGCCGAATCTGAACGTCATAGGAATATTGTCTTTCAGATTACCGGGCGTGTTCCATTCAATATCGCCCCCTATATTCTGAGTAACGATTGATAGACTCATCCGTTTTGCGGGTCCCTGATCATAAAGGGTCAAAACCGCGCCTATATCCCCCGCCCAACCGCTGGCGTGGTAACCATACAACGAATGATAGTAAAATCTTATAGTCGTTCCCAGGCTGATCGATTTGTAGGCGTCCGATAACAAAGATCCTCCGTAACCGAGCATAAAAAGGTTTTCGGAATCGGAAAATTCTCCCAGTAGCTGCCCGGTGCTGTCTCTTTCCTGTATGCCGCTAACGCCGAATCGAACCCAGCCCGCGCCGAGGGCATGTCCGGACATCGGATATGCGAAAGCGGCGTAATTGATGGCGCGGTCCTCAAAAACGAACGCGTGCATGGCGGAGATTTCCGTTTTGCCGGCGTGAACCAACGCCGCGGGATTCCAGAACAAAGCAGTGCCGTCATGAGCAATACCTGAATATGCTTTTCCCATGGCTATCGCCCGGGCGCCGATGCCGATATCCAGAAAGGCCGCAGCGCTTCCCCCGCATTCGCTTTCGGGAAAGCAGGGGGACCACAGTAGTATCAGAAAAATGATTGTGAAAAATATTACTGGAAATTTCATTTTGCCATCTCCTTATCTCAAGACCGCGATTTTACCGACCCCGCGTTCGTTTTCCGATGTTTCTATTATGAAGAAATAAACGCCGTTTGATACCATGTCTCCCTCACCGTTTCTTCCATCCCATCCAACACTCAATTCCTGCCCCGACAGTTGCTGAACGTCTTCCATCAAAGCTATCACGAGATTGCCACCGGCGTCATAGATTTTAATCGTTACTTCCGCGGTTTTTTCGAGGCTGTATCTCAGGGTTGTTTGCCTGAGATCGGGATTGAAAGGATTGGGGTAACAGTAAACGTTTTCACTTGAAAGGCGGCCTCCGGTCGAGGGGGTAGTGATCTTCGGCGTAACGAAAGATCCGCTATAAGGAAACGTCCTCGCATTGGATGAATAAATATCAGCGGTCCATACACCCCGGGAGTAGTCGGTGCCGGCCAGGTTTACCGTCCAGGTGAATATTCCGGTTTCCTCTCCCTGCAATAAAGTACCTATATATATGCTGTCGGCTTCATTCAGGGATATGGCGCCGTTGGTGCTAATAACGAGACTGACATTCTCCGCCGGTAATGCGCCGGGATTTATGAGATTTAATTGTATGGTGGCGATTTGACCCTGCCCCAGATTATATATATTCTGGCTGACTTCCTTTACTGTAACGATGGCTGGCATATCCAGG
>CP070813.1:1956072-1983058 GCA_020344055.1 Candidatus Zixiibacteriota bacterium
GCCGTCAGAAACATGGCGCTCGTGACAAGATTACCATAGAATGAATTCAATATCAGAAAGGCGCCGATCTTACGTTCGGTACCGTCGCCGGGTCGGCTGTCAAAAGCCTCCGCCACCGACCTGACGATTGGGTAGATAACGGCGCCCGCCCGGGCGGTGATGCTGGGTATGGCGGGAGCGATAACCAGGTCGGTGGCGATCAGGCTGTATCCCAGTCCGATGGTTCGTCGTCCCAACAGCTTCATGAAAAAGTAAGCGATCCTGGCGCCCAATCCCGTCTTGATAAAACCCCTCGAAATAAAAAACGCTATCACTACCAACCAGATTACAGAATGACTGAATCCGCTGAGGGTTTCTCGCAGGGTGAGGGTATGGGTCAGGGTAACTGCGGCGATTCCGCACAACGCCACCGCGCCCATGGGCAACGGTTCGAGTATTATTCCGACCACTGTGGCCACGAAGATGGCGAACAGTTGCCAGGCCTCCGCGCTCACCCCCTCTGGCGCCGGTATAAGCCATATTATTACCGCTATGATAATGGCGATGGCGAGACGGATATTTGTTGCCAGCGGCGTTCTTTTGTATGTTTCGTTAGTCGGCAATGCGTTAATGCCTTCGCCCTGACAGTCTAAACGACTGCGCCCTCCGCTTTCAGAGCTTTTATTTTATCGTTTGAGTATCCCAGGGCTTCCGTCAATACATCATCGGTGTGCTCCCCGAGAAGCGGCGGATGACGCCGGATGGCGGATGGAGTATCGGAAAATTTTATTGGCGCGCCGGTAAGCCGGAGAGTGCCAATAGTGGGATGTGGTACCTCGGCGATCATGTTTCTGTGTTTGATCTGGGGATCGGCGAACAGGTGCTGCATGTCGTTGACCGGGCCGCAGGGGATTGCCGCCCCTACCAGAAGCTCCATCCACTCATCACAGGTCTTTGTCGCGAATAGCTTGTCGATTAAGGGCAACAGGATTTCGCGGTTTTCCACCCGTTTGGGATTGGACTCAAAACCGGGATCCTCCAGCCATTCTTTCATGCCGGTTACCTTGCAGAAATTAACCCACAATTTCTGGTTGGCCACCGCGATGGCTATGGGGCGATCCTTGGTATTGAAAACCTGATAAGGAACAATGGATTCGTGCGCAGTCCCCCAGCGGGTGGCCTCTTTGCCTGCTACCAGGTAATTGCTGGCGATGTTGGCAAGGCCGGCTACCTGGACATCGAGCAAACTGATATCCAGATACTGCCCTTTGCCGGAACGTTCGCGCCAGAGCAAGGCGGAGGTGATGGCGCTCGATGCATAGACCCCGGTCAGGACGTCGGTGATGGCCACCCCCACCTTACAGGGATTGCCGTCTTTCTCACCGGTGATCCACATCAGGCCCCCCACAGCGGAAAGCACCATGTCGTACCCAGGACGTTTCATATAGGGGCCGTCCTGGCCGTAGGCGGTAATGGATGTGTAGACCAGGCGCGGATTAAGCTTGTGGATCGTCTCGTAGTCCAGCCCCAGACGTTTTGTCAATCCCGGCGTGAAGTTCTCCACCAGAACGTCGGATACCTTTGCCAGCTCCCGTACCAGCTCGACTCCGGCAGTTTTATTGAGATCTATGACTATTGATTTTTTGTTGCGGTTACAGCAGATATAGTAGGCGCTCTCGCCGCCGGAAAAAGGCGGCCCCCAGGTGCGTGTGTCATCGCCGGTGCCGGGCCGTTCCACCTTGATCACCTCGGCGCCCTGGTCTCCCAGTATCATGGTGCAATAAGGCCCGGCAAGAATGCGGGACAGATCGAGAACCCGGTACCCCTTTAGGGGAAGATCAATCGTAGAAGCGTCATTCATTGTACATCCTCAATCAAGTTGAAACATCCTCAAAAAAATTTCGGACTATTATACCAGCTTGAAGGGGAACTTCAAAGTATATTTTATCATATGAAAACAAGCCCATGCTTAATATGAAAGCTTGAAAGTAAGAAATGTTTCTTATCGACACAGGCCGACAATTTCGAATAGCAGTTAAATTAAGAGCTTAATTTATTAAGTCTCTGCACTGGAGGCGGCGAGAACCGAATCCTGTTAACTCTTTTATCCCTTCTTATCGGAGGCATCGGAGAAGTGCATCTGCACAATCACCCAGCGACCGTCGCGCTTCTCAAGCACCCCGGTCCAGCGCACGTCCTCCCAGTTGACCGGCTGACCCTTCCACTCGTTAAAATCATCGAGGCGCGCGTGATACCAGGCTACATCGCCAGACCGTGACAGGTTTATGCTGAGCTCCCTGATCTCGTAGCGGACGGCTTTGAAATCATCAAGCATGAAGAATCCTTCGGTCAGGTCGACGAACGCCTTATACCCATGGATTGTACCGTCATCCCTGGGAGAAAAGTAGAACAATTCGGGATCGTCGGCAAAACAGCCAAAGACCAGTTCTTTATCTTTGTTAGCGGCCCAGCCGATACTACCGTGGATAACCTTGCTGATTTCGGCCTTCTCCGCGTCGACATCCAATTCACCATTCATTGTGCTGCAACCTCCCAGCAAAACTATTGATAGACCAATAACAACCGGCAGTAATCGAGATAGCATATCATCCTCCTTTATTGATATCACTTCCTGCCACTCCCCGCACCCTATGGTGCCGTTTTATTCTATTTTCCTACTATTGTCTTTACGTAGCCATCAATCGCGATGTTTCATCGGTTTCGGGAAAACGGAATCCGGCAGCAAAGAATTATAAAGTAATACATTTATGGAACTTAGTTTTTCAGGAACCTCTTTAATGCTGTAAAACTCGGAGTTAATTCATGGCGCGAGGTTATCTTGATCGATTTTTTTTGACCGGAAGTTGTTCTAACTACTCCGTCCCCTGCTCTGTCTTGATCGGAAAAGTCCAGGTCTGCATGGAGTATTGAGGCAGGTAGACCTCCGGAGCTACCGACTGCTCTCGTTCCGGATGGCCCCTGGGTTCACGATCCGGTAATAAATGCATAAGGATTACTCTTTCGGGACGGATGACATCCCTGATAAGCAACTGTTCAAAGGTCAGCATTTCCCGGGCATCCCACCAACCCACGAAAGCGAGGTCTATTGTTTCGCTGCCAAATCCATAGGATTCATACTTACGGACATCGTTCATGTAGGTATCACCCGAATGGTAGATTGCCTTTCCCGCCAGCGAGAAGATGAACTCCAGATGCTCCACGTCCCGATGTCGATCCACCGACTTTCCCGTCGACACATCTTCCTCATAAGTCGGCAGATGAGCGGTCCTGATAGCCGTAACCGCCACTCCCGATACCGTAATCGTGACAACGGAATCAAGTGGCAAGGACACAACCCGGATACGATCCCGCAATTCGGAGTAATGGATAGATGTTGACAATGTCTCCGCTACCTGAGCGGGACACACAAGTATCCCTTTTGTATTGTGCAGAAGATGATCTATAGCATAATCGGCGTTGAAATGGTCTTTATGCATATGAGAGGCAGCAATAACATCGACATCGTCAAAAGGTGGACGCGCTTTTACCATGAGGTCGATTGCGCTGTCGGGAGGAACGTAACACCAGTCGCTATCGAAACCACCAAATAGAGCGTCAACCAGGATCTTTTTATCATCACTCTCGATCAAAAATCCGGTATTGGCGACATAGGTAACCGCGAAGTCTGATCGCATATCGCCTCCGGAACAGCCGGCTATGGCAAACGGCATTAAAAATAAAATGACTCGAACCAAGAACATGATAATTTCACTCCTTTCTAACCGTAATATCCCGGAACATCCGTCACATGTTGAGCTTAATTAGTTGATAGTGACTCACCCGCCGATTAACATTAATGGTTACGGTGACAAAGAAAGCAGCCCGGGTTGCCACTATCTCTATCTACTACAATATATACCAATCCTGTGGTCACCTTGTTTCACTATTGCATAATCCGTGGTGCCGGTAAAGTAGTCTAAGCCATTCGTTTTAATTAAAGAATATAGACCCACAATTCGATAGGAGGAGGCGCTTATCCACATCAGTCTTTTAAGCCATAGTATATAAATCGGTTATTTTACCGGCGCGGAAGATCAAGTCTCATTTCCCCCAAAGCCCCGCATCAAATCGACAGGGTGTGCGGCCAAATTGCGGCGGACTTTTATCAGGTAATCAGGACTGGACTTTAAGTATTAATGGATCGCATTTTACTCAATATTTCCACCGATTAAAAAAAGCTTGCTATCCAGGTCTCTATAGAATAAATATTGCTTAATTAAACGCATGGGGCTTTGATCCGACAGACTTGACCGCAACATTGAAAAAAGCCCCATATAGATTTTAAGAACCAGGTGATTTAGCGAGGTTTTGGGCTATGGTTAACGGATCGCATACAAAAGCATTTGATTTTCAGAGCGAAGCGCTGGACAGCTACATTGATTCGGGGGTCGGCGTATTACATTTTAAAGATAAAGTCTTTGAAATGTCAGTGGATTTCTCCCTTCAGTCAATGCTCAATGAAAGAATAAAGATTGCCTCGGAATCGCCCGACATAAAAGTGCTCCTGATGAAATGTAATCGTTCGATATTGGGCGAGGAGAAAAATGATCAATACTGGAGGTCCATAATCGGTCTGTGTGACGAAACGGATTCACACGATTTCTATGGAATTACCGATCCGGCGATGGCAGTTGCGAGGGTCGATAGCATGCTAAATCAGATTATAATAACAATGCTTCGCTTTAACAAATTCGTTATATCCGCGTTGCAGGGTTCCGTGGTCACGGATTTTTTAGGCGCGATTCTTGTAGCCGACTATAGAATCGCCAGTGAAGATACGGTATTTTCATTTCCGCATATCAGGTACGGTCTGCCGCCACGGGGAGGTCTGGGCTATATCCTGCCAAAGTATGTAGGATTATCTAAAGCAAAAGAAATTCTTTTCAATGGAGAACCACTTCCGGCAACCGAAGCCAATCGTTTAGGGTTGGTGGATGAGGTGGTTAAAAATGATGAATTCGAAGACAAGAGTCTGGAAATAGCAGGAAGATACACTCGTATTCCATCCGATGTACTGGCATCTACAAAAAAACTACTCGGGTTCAATATCAAGGAATTGGAGGAGTTTTTCAAGCTTGAGTCGGAGCTGACCAATATCTATCAAATCCATTTGCCATCGGATTCCTAATGAAAGTGTATTTTTAAGAATAAGGTCGAAGGAGAATTATCATGAAAATAACTTTTCCAGCGTATATTTTTTTAGCTGTTTTATTCAATTTTATCTCTATCGGGTCGGCCCAGACTATGACCCGGGAAGAATTCCTTGCGCAACTTAAAGCGGCACATCCGTTGTTTGAAAAGGAAGAGTTGTCGGCCGAAATCGAGGAAAATCATAGGCAAAGTTTAACCGGCGATCAGGATTGGAATTTCAATTCCTCCGCGATCTTTTCACATGAAGAGCCGGCCGTCGCCATTTTCGGCCCTGAAAGAACGGACGCGTTTTCATTAAGCGGAGGCGTCGATAGACTGTTCTGGAGGACAGGGGGTTTCCTGAGCACCTCCCTGACGCTCAATCGCGTAGATTTGAAGGTAGATCCGAATCTGGGAATACCCGATTCATATTATCAAAATCAGTTTTCCGTTTCATACGCTCATCCCCTGCTTCAAAATAAAGCCGGATTTTTAAATCGGCTCCGATATAATTTAAAGCAATTCGATATTGATTTTGCGGGAATCGAGGCCCTGGAAAATCAGGAGGAATTTCTGGCGGAGTCGGCCGCGAAATTTCTGGAATGGGTTTACCTTCACGAACAAAATAAAATTATTTTGGAGCGATTAAAACTAAGCGAAGAGGCCCTGGTCAACGCCAGGAAGAAAAGGGAAGCGAATTTAATCGATGAAGTCGACTTATTAAGAGCCGAAGATGCCGTTGCTATAGCCAAACAGAACCTGGTGTTAAGCGAATCTCGATTCAAGGGATTGCAGGCCGAACTGGCCGTCCTGACCCAAAACAATTCTCTCTATGAATTAGAGCCGGAGTATGATTTATATAAATTCGAAGTTCTTCCATCACTGGAAGAGATAATTTCTGATTTAAAGCAAAAATCAAGGCTGATTGCCGCGATAAATACGCGCATCGGGCAGCTCGAATACTCTCGTCTGGGATTCGAGGAAACCATGGAACCGAGTCTATCTTTATTGGCTCAATTCAATGTGAAAAAAGCGGACGAGGGGTTCGGTGATGCGCTGGGACTGGATAAGCCCGATTTTATCGGAGGTCTACAATTTAGCGTACCCCTCGGGAGGCGAACGGCGAAATATAATATATCAAAAACAGACCTGCAGATCAGGCAACTTGAAATGCAAAAAGAGGAGATTACGCTCAGCCTCGTAGCGGCGTTAACCAGTCTATATATTCAAATAACCGACATGGAAAATATATTGGAGCTTAACATGGATCAAATAGAATCAGCTAAATCCAAAACGGTTGAAGAATTAAAACTCTACAACCGCGGCCGAAGCGACCTGACTTTTGTAATACAGAGTCAGGATGGCGAACAAAACGCTAAACTGAATTATGCGGTTAACGCTCTAACGTACCATCAGCTATACCTGAGGTACCAGGCCCTAACCGACGCTTTATTAAAGTAGCGTTTTTGGACAAAAAATTAAGGGGATTAGAATGAAAGGCATCATACGCTTTTTTGTCGAACGCCACCTCCTGGCAAACCTGTTGATTGTTATGATACTCTTACTTGGAATTTCCTCGGCGATGAGGATAAAAAGAGACGCCTGGCCTAACGTCGATCTTGACGAATTGATAATCACAACCCGCTACCCCGGAGCATCCCCGGAGGATGTGGAACTTAATGTCACCAATAAACTTGAAGATGAATTAAAAAACGTCGACGGTATCGACGAAATGACATCCACGTCTCTTGAAAACATATCGGTAATCAATATTAAAATCGATCCGGATGAAAGCGATAAGGAGAAAGTAAAAAGAGATATAAGAGACGCCATAAATCGCGTTACCGACTTACCGCTCGAGGTTACCGAGGCTCCGTATGTATTTGAGATTAAGTCCGAAAATTTCGAGGTACTCTGGGTCGGGATCGGAGGCGATATCCCGTACGCGGAGCTGCGCGAACTGGCAAAACAGTTCGAGAAGAAACTTGAGAACGTTAAAGGAGTCTCGAAAATAAGCAAGACGGGCTTCCTGGATCGTGAGATTAAAGTCGAAGTTTCAAAAAAGGCAATTGAAGATTATCAAATACCGCTGAGAGAATTTGTCGCGGCCATACAGGCTCGAAATATACAGGCCACGGGCGGTTCATTTGAATCCTATACGAGCGATAAAAATATAGTTACCATGGCCCAGTTTAAAAAACCCCGGGAAGCGGGGGAGGTGATTATCAGGTCGACCTTCGAGGGCCGGCATGTAAAAATTAAGGATGTGGCGGACATCGAAGACGGTTTCGAACCTGAAAAAACTCGCTTTCATATGAACGGCGAACCGGTTATCGCGTTTACGGTATATAAAAAGGGCAGCGCCGATATTATCAGGGTGGTTGATGCCGTCAGGAAGCTTGTCGAGAGCGAAAAAGAAAATATGCCTGAAGAAGTAAAGCTGATGTATTCATCCGACCAGTCGCGATTCGTGAGAAACCGTCTCGGCATTATGGCGAATAACGCCTTAATCGGATTAGGTCTTGTGTGCATTGTATTATTAATATTTCTTAACCTCCGAACGGCGTTCTGGGTGGCTATGGGAATTCCACTGACGGTTATGGGGGTAGTTTTCCTGGCTCCGTTTTTCGATGTTCATATAGAGTTAATATCGCTAATCGGCATGGTTATTGTGGTAGGATTAATAGTCGATGACGCCATTGTAATTGCTGAAAATATTCATAGACATCAAGAGATGGGAAAACCGCCGATAGAAGCAGCCGTAGATGGAGCATATGGAGTATTACGCCCGGTGACCGCAACGATCTTAACAACCGCGCTCGCTTTCGGGACCATGTTTTTTATGACCGGAATGATGGGCAAATTCATTTTTTCCATACCGCTGGTAATCGTCCTGGCCCTTCTGGTCTCCTACGGCGAGGCCATGACAATACTACCATCGCATATTATGGCAGGAATGCAAAAAAAGGCTAAAAGGTTGTTGAAAAAAGGGGCAAAAGGCGAAAGGAGGTCATCGGAATACAATTGGTTTAAAAAGGTAAGAATCAAATTCAGGCACTTTATAAAAAGTGTTTTGATTTTTCGCTATATCGTCGTTTTCGTATTTCTGGGTTTGCTTGCGGGCGCGGTTTTCTACGCGAAAAATCATATGAAATTTATACTTTTCCCCGGCAATGTTTCCGATTCGTTTTTTGTCACCATTGAGCTCCCCACCGGTTCTTCGCTGGATGCGACCTCCGACAAGGTAAAGGAAATCGAAAAACTGATAAGCGCCCTGCCTGAAAAAGAGCTGGATTCATACTGGACGCTTGTTGGAAGCCAGGGGGGCGGCCTCGGTGGTGTCACTCCCCCGGGCGAAAGTGAAAATTGGGCCTTGATATACACCACTCTTACCCCCTATTCGGAGCGCGATAGAAGCGCGGATAAGATCGTCGAGGGTTTAAGAATAGAATCCGATAAACTGACGGGATTCGCTGCCATACGATATATAGTCGATGAAGGCGGTCCTCCCGTCGGAAGACCCATTGCCGTACGCGTGGTCGGAACCGACGATGACGTGAGAACCGATCTTGCCGATTCAATAACATCCTACCTGGCATCTATAGACGGCGTATCGGATATTGACCGGGACGACAAACTCGGTAAAGAACAGGTTGAGATTATAATTGATTACCCCAGGTTGGCAGAGCTGGAACTTACGGTCGCCGATATCGCGCAGACCGTGCGGCTTGCGTATGACGGCCAGGTTGTCACCAGGGTCCGTTATGGAGACGAGGATGTCGGGTTCCGGGTTATCCTGGAGGAAAGTGAGCGAAAAAGGCCCGGGTATCTGGGAGATTTGAAAATACCCAATAAGCGAAACAGGTTAATTCCCCTGAAAAACGTTGCCCGGTTCGAGATCGGCCCCGGTCCCTCCAGATATTTCCACTACGATAATGAGCGGTCCGTGACCATTACCGCGGATCTAGCGGAAGGCGACATTACGCCGCTCCAGGCGACCATGGCTACCGTCAATAACTTTGATCTTAAAGATTACCCCGGGATGAAGTTTGTTGTCGGCGGCGAAGCGGAGGAAACCCAGGAATCCGTCATAAACCTGGGCTTCACCATGATTATCGCCGGAATAGGAATATATTTTATCCTGGTGCTGCTGTTTAATTCACTGACTCAACCGCTCCTGGTTATGATAGCTATTCCATTCGGCATGACCGGCGTTATCGGCGCTTTCGCGATACACGCCGAACCTTTGGGGTTTATGTCCATGATGGGAGTTATCGGATTGATGGGAGTGGTGGTCAACGATTCTCTTATCCTCGTGAATTATATAAATGAGCGACGCAAAGGGGAACCTGAATCCAGGTTATTAGTGATTGTTGCTGACGGCACAGCGACGCGTTTACGGCCGATAATCCTGACGTCAATTACCACAGTAGCCGGCGTTTTACCTCTGGCCTACGGCCTTGGCGGATCCGATCCCTTTATTTCGCCGATGGCTCTGGCTCTGGGTTATGGAATCTTGTTCGCCACACCCCTTACGCTGATATTATTGCCTTGCCTATACCTTGCTCAACATGATGTTGGCAGACTATTAAAATATATATTTAAAAGAGGCCAATGATTGAACTCAATGAGAATGTAATGTGACCGGCTTGTAGCCGTTTTCCGGGGTTGCCGGGTTATGAGGGCCTTTCCATACGAATGTGAGTATCGCTTTCACCGACTTTTTTGAATCCCGATTTTTGAAAGAATGCGATAGCGCGGTTGTTCACCTTCAACACCTGGAGCCTGACGGAAAGTCCGGCGGCGGCGGCATCCTCAATTACTCGCTTTGTACATGCCATGCCGATTCCTCTACCCTGATATTCCGGCAGGATAAAAATCTGGTTTAGCTTAACGCAATCGGTCTCCTGGACGATAGCCATTATCCCCACGTCGGCACCCGACAATTGTATCACGCTGAAATCCTGCGACGAAAAGCGTCTGGAATGCAATCGGCGTTGCTCCTCCTCGTCCCAACCCCAAACCTGCTCCACGTACTGCCCGAAGGCCGCTTTCTTTGTCCGATAGGCAAACTCGCTGTCAGCGGGGGTTGCTTTCCTCAGTTTCAGATTATCCATGCTATCATAATATAGAGAAAGGATTGTTGTAGTTTGCGCATTCCACACATTTTACGACCCTTCAAACCATCGGTCTGGATACGAATATAATCATCTTTCTAATACGCCTTCAACAATAATCGACGCATCAGTTTCCGGAATAGAATGAGATAGCGGAAAGGCTCATATATTGCACCTGTAACTTTTTGTATGATAATATATTGGAGGTGTGGCGGAGGGAACGGAATCCCCGCCGTATATTATCCCGCGAAGGCCAACACATGGTGTTACCAAATCGTGACTGTTTTTTCAAACCGAAATGTACTATTGGGTGCCGGCGCTAGATTGACGCGAAAAAGTTATCCTGACTTCATTATTCCCGGCCTCTTATAACCAGTGTAGTTTTTTAGCTTCGATGTAATTTATGGTAAAGCCATAATGAGTAAACGGCAATCAATAGAATAACATCAATAGCCAAAATAATAGGATTATCCCAGCCGATACCATCAACTTTGAGATCGGAAATAGGCCATAAGAATGGCGTTGGGAAAAGTGCCAATGAATGCGTCGGTATATCAATTAATATATGCAATCCCCATGCGGCCACAATCCAGATCGGTCGACTTGACGCCAGCCAGAACAGGCCAAACACTATAGCAAAAATGACGAGACTATGGGTAATATTGTACAGGTTCCGGGCGAACATCGGGTAATCGTTGATATTAGGATGTCCCTGTTCCCAGCCGGGCATTCCGCCGATGTTTAATAAGTAGAGAACAAAAAATAATCCTTCAGTAAGTATATCGGGTACAATTGAGATGCCCGCGGCCAGCAGAAAGATTTTGTTATTTTTTCTTCCGAAAGAAACGCCGCCCCATAAGGCGTGCGATACAAAATCCATAGCCGCATTGTACGTTGACTGAATCTTTTAGACAACTACTTTATTGGACCGTGATGCGCCTAATCTATGATTTTACTCAAGATTTAATATAGAACGCTTATAACTCGAAACAGTACTTGAATATAAATTTCTTAACAGTGTCGTAAAACATGCCCGGATCTTGTGCCGGTATGTTGACCGCTTTCAATTGTAATTTTTCCGTTAACGACCACATATTCGATCCCGGCAGGATATTTATGCGGATCGGTGAATGTCGCGTTATCGATTACCGTCTCCGGATCAAAAATAACTAAATCGGCGCAATTGTTCTTTTTGATTATTCCCCGTCCTTTAAGTCCCACCTTTTCCGCGGGCATCGATGTCATCTTCTTTACGGCGGAAGGCAAATCCAGTATTTTTTCCTCTCTACAATATTTGCCCAAAACGCGGGGAAATGTTCCATAATAGCGCGGATGCGGCTTGCCTTCGGATAATTTCCCGTGAGGCGAGACCGCTGAGCCGTCGGAACCTATCATCACCAGCGGTGAAGTTAACACTTTACGCAAATTATCCTCGTTCATGGCAAATCCGACTATGCCGACTCGTAGCCTTTCTTCGATTAACAGAATTCTTATAAATTCAAAAGGGCCCTTGTCGGATTCGGCCAGGCATTCATCGATAGTCTTTCCCTCCCAGATTTTGTTTTTGTCCGAAACACAGTTGCTGATCATAATTCGATCCCATCCGCCTATATTCAACGCTTCCTTAATTGTGTCGTCTCTGAATTTCTTTGCCAGGCCGGGATCTTTTAACCGGGCCAGAACCTCATCGGTAGAGCCCTGGCGTACCCAGAGGGGAAGGAATATAGACATACCTGTACCCCAGGCGGTATAGGGATACCTGTCAGCCGATACAGGCATGCCGGAATTAAAAGCTTTTTCTATTTTTTCGATTATGCCGTCAAGTTTATTCCAGTTTGCTTTGTTGCATACCTTGAGATGGGAAATCTGGAGCGAGGCTCCCGACTCGCGGCAAATCGTTAAAGCCTCATCGACAGCTTCTTCTACGGTATCCTCTTCATTTCTCGTGTGGGTCGCGTAAATTCCGCCTTTTTTGGCGACGACACCGCACAATTCGATTAATTCCTCCGTGGACGCGTAACTGCTTGGAGCGTACTCAAGGCCTGTTGAAAGACCGAAGCTGCCCATTTCCATTGATTCTGAAAGTTTATTTTTCATCTGATTAATCTGGTCAGCTGTTGCCTTAACGTCGTTTTTCCCGACGACGTAGCTTCGTAACTTCCCATTCCCGGTCAAAGAGGCGTAATTTACCGATATTCCGGTTTTCTCAAGCGATTTTATAAATCCGTCGTATGTTCTCCAATTCACACGTAGATCATATCTTTCAAGTAAGTCCTCTGAGATTTCTTTCAGATCTTCATCGTTCAAGGGAAACGGCGAACTGCCGCAGTTGCCGGAAATTTCAGTGGTGACTCCCTGATGAAGCTTGCTTTCAGCTTTGTAGTTAACGAGAAGCTCATAGTCGGTATGGGTATGGATATCGATAAAACCCGGAGACACCACAAATCCCTGGGCATCGATTATTCTATCTGCAGCTACATTAGAAAGATTTGCGATGGCCGTTATTTTGTCGCCGGTTATACCGAGATCGGTTTTAAAAGCGATTGCGCCTGTTCCATCTATTATAGTCCCGTTTTTAATAATTAAATCGAATCTGTTACTCACTGAACAGCCCAGTAAAACTCCGGCGGCGGCCGCAGAACCCGCCTTGATGAAATCCCGTCTTTTCATAATTTTCTTCCGCGAAAGTCGGTTCCTTTGAAATTCAATTTTCCAGTAAAATCACGATGCCTGGAGAGAAACGCGATAATCGCCGTTACTTATCGCCCAATTATATCGCGCATAAGTTTACGGGTAATTCAATTTGAAATCAAGGCGTTTTACATTTACATTACGACATTAAGTATCGCCATTTAGCAGATGGAGTGAGAGAATTTCATCTCTTCCTGTCGTGCATGGACTCTGTATTTATTGTGACGGAATTGTGACTGAGCGTTTATACTCACAATTTCCGGCCTGACAGATTCCGGGGCCTCCTTCTTAAGAATCTTGCTCAAAAGAAGAAAATAATACGGGGACTTATCTCAATCCTCCTAACCGAGTTTCATAAGATGTTCCTGGTGGTACGTGTACAATAGGATTTTCCTAATTCGAGTCCCGCATATTTTCAGAAGGCTCACCCGGAATTGGCAGATCATAAAATAGAACAACACCGCCTGATAAATCTTTCTTGTTTCCGTCCAACTGATTACCGATAAGGCTCATTTTCAAGATCTTACCCGATGGCCCTGTTACGAGAAATTCAACAGGATGCACAAAGACTATCGGAATGTTTCCTTCTTTTGAACGTTGACCAACGATCATATCATTCTTTTTGCCATATCCTCCGCCGGCAGGACATAATACGAAGTCAGCTCCGTTCTTTTTAAGCTCCTCTATAGCTTCAGGCCAGCGACGATCAGAGCAAATCATAAAACCGACCTTTCCGAATTCGGTCATAAATACCGGGAACGCTTTACCGGGGGTATATTTATCCACCTCATCGACCCACAAGAACTTCTTGCGATATTTACCAACAAGCATACCGTCAGGCCCAATAAGGGCTGCAGAGTTGTAAATTTCCTCACCATCTAATTCAGTTATTGCTGCAACCAGATAGATATCCAGCTCGTCGCTCAGTTTCTGCAGCCTGGAAAAATAATCCCCACCTGGAATTTCCTCGGCCAGTGACCGCAACTCTTCGGCAGTTACGTCGGGGAATCTCGCACTATAACCATCCAGGAAACTCTCAGGAGTACAGATTACTTTAGCCCCCTTTGCAGCAGCTTCCCTGATGAGAGGCTCAATCCGTCTGAAATTGGCTTCACGATCCCTCGGGATCCATTTTAATATCACACCCGCCACCCTTACGGTGTCATTTATATTGCCTGCTCTACAGCACGCTACCATGTTAAACAAGAGTATCCCTATTATGAGCAACAGCGATAAATGGAAAAATCTAAGTGTTGGCTGATTATGGAGACTTGCATTATTTACAGGGCAAATATCGCCTTTTCCGCGGGAAGCGATTATTTCATTGATATAATGGCACTTTAATCCTGTAAATTGCGTCACAGGAATATACGGCGGAGTCTTGACTTGATCCTGTTCATCACGATTCATTCGCTTATCCTCCAATGACCAAGAAATCGATGTTTGCAATATAAAGGAGAGATTTTACTGAGGCAATATACAAAAACGTTGAGCGGAGAAAAAATCATGTATCCAGACAAGTCGTCCAGGCGTAAGCGATAGCCTGCAGGTCGAAAGGCTTGTCCGGAATTAAGAAGCCGTCTTGTAATAAGTTAACTTGGTGGCGGCGGCTTTTCATAGGTGATTAAATTGTGACGTTTTTTTGTATTGTAATGAGCACCCTTAAAACGCGCCATCGTCATTCTGCTTCGGCGGTACACTCGATTACCTTATCCAACAACGGCTTTACGATATTTACGAACGCGCACGGCATTCGAAGTTATTAACCTCAGCCGTACCACGGCTTTTCGTCCATCTCCACTTGCAGCCCATCCATGAGCTTGTTTAATCCGCTGAACAGATCGACCACGGCCATTAACTCGACAATACCCTCGTCATCCAATCCAAGCTTCCGCACCGCGGAAGTATGTACGGTGAGTCAGTACCGGCATCCCATGACCGCTGATACGGCGACGGCGATAATTTCTTTGGTGAGGGCGTCGAGTTTACCTGGGCCCTGCATGACAGATTTTATTTTATTCCAGTTCACCTCGAGGAAATCCGGCCTGATCGCCATGACTTTGTACATATTGGGGACGAAATCAATACCCAGAGCCTTTCGAATGTCCTCATATATGGCCTTGGTCTTGCCGGTTGCCTCGGACTCATTTATCATTCTGACCGAAGACACTTTATTCCTCCTTTACTAAACGATGAGCGCCGATTCCCACCGGTTGTGTTTCCCTGGGCGAGAAGGGTGTTATACTCTCCAGTTCCAGCGTTATGTTGCCGGTAAGGCTGAATCTCGGCTGGATGCTCATAACGCCTTCGCTCTCCATCCCCTGAATTACCCTGCAGGATGACGATCCGATCGAATCGCGGACGGTTTGCATTGCCGCCTCGCATCCCAGAACGATCATAGCGTCATATTTCTTTGCGTATTTCATAAGCTTCTTCCGCCGCCCGGAGGTCCACATACAGAGAACGAACTGGTGTATCAGCCTGCTCCGGAAAACATCGGTTCTGATTCCTTTTTTCTCCAGGCCCGATTTCAACGATTCGACATAACGTTCATAGGAATCGGTTTTCATGAACCTGCGGAAGAGTTTAATATATGTCTCATTGTTTCTAACGGCCGAACTGGCGGCCGGGCAAAATCGACACGGGACAATCAGAACAGATTCAAATTGGTAATATTCTGAGATGTCCTTATATCCCTTGAATATGAACGGCATCCGGCACCTCCCATCTTAGATTTTGTAAAATTCCCCCGCTCGAACCTGGTATGCGATTATTATCAGACCTCAATTCAGTCATCACCGGTTTTCTATTATTCTTGTCCCCTGCCCACAACAAATTTATTTGTAAAATATTTCTTCAGGACATCTCCGGCTTCTTCTTCAATCCACCGGTCAATTCCTACTTTTTTGATTCGACAGAGATTGAACAGTTTTATGTTGTGCGGGTATCTTTCGGCTCCGTCGGCTAACGGCGCGAGAAGGGAACAGGGAAAATCAGTGCAATCACAACAGAACTCTACTCCTTTCTCCCTGGCACAGTTGAGAGTTGCACAGCCTCCCGGTGAAAGGTGAAAGTGCTTACCATCCTGCTGTCTGCATCCTTTACATGAAATCTCCTCTTTCGGAACACCCATTTTCTGATGTATGAACTCAGCCATCTGTTCGGTTAAGTTTTCCTCATAAATATCGCAAACGAAGCAACCCAATCCGCAAGGAGCCGTAAGATCTCTTTTGTTATTCATAATATCTCCTTAATGGTATGTAGCTCAAAAGTTGTTAATCCTCCCTAATCCCTTCAATAATACAAACGTTTTCCCCGGTGGTTATTAGGCGGGCAAGCTTGAATCCTGATAATTCGAATATCTCTTTAAATTCCGCTTCCATTCGTTCACGGCCGCCCGTGGTGACCAGCATTTCAAGATCCAGAAGCTTGGCCACGGAGGGTTCATTGCCTGGCGGAACTATCATCTCCATCACCAGCAGTTTTGAATCGGCCTTCATGGCCTTATGACAGTTAGTCAAAATTCGATGGCATTTATCATCCGCCCAATCGTGGAGGATATTGGACAGGAGATAAGCGTCGCTCCCGGACGGTATATGAATGAAAAAATCGCATTCCATTGCCTGACAGCGACTTTCAAATCCACGTGCCCGAATTAGCTTTTTTGCTTCTATAACTACTGAAGGAATTTCAAGGATTACTCCCTCCATCGATGGATTAGCTGTCAATATTTCCACCATCAGAAGACCGATCCCTCCGCCTACATCTGTCAATGTCCTGATCCCTGAAAAATCATAAGCATCAACAATTGCCCGGTGCGATACAGCCGCTTTTATCGCATTCGCCTCATTGAAAACTTTCGCCGCTGGTGGATTTTTTTCAAGCCAATCCGTAACAGTCATTCCATACGCTATTTCAAAAGGCGTCTCTCCGGTTTTAACGCTTTCTAAGAAACATCCCCAGGCTTTATCGCTCCATTCAGCGTTAAACACTTGAGCGATTGACCGCATCGCGCCCGACTTCAGATAGTCTGCCATCGGCGTAAGTTCAAATTTCCTGCCTTCGTTCTCTGAAAAAATACCGACGCTGGCAAGGGCTCTCAGCGTTCGATAGAGAAATGGAGCATGAGTCTCGCTTTCCCGAGCGAGTTCTCCGATACTTTTGGGGCCTTCCGCAAGCAAATCCGCTATACCCAACTCGGCAGCCACATAGATCGGCTTGCTAATCCATCGGCTTACGATGAACTTCATGAGCTGTGCCGGAGGAGATTCATTTGAATTCATCTTATTGGCTTTCCTATGGTTGGCATTGGTTATTTTTTACCTTCTAATCTTCGCATCTCATCCTCAAGTTTTCATATTGCACCTTTTTCGGCCTGCGTCAAGCCGCGATCTTCCGCTGATACAACTCCCAGGCCCCGTCGCTTAGACACACATCGGTGAACGCCTCCTCCAGTACGGGATCGATCCTTATTTCGGGCGGCACGAGCTCGCCGAAATCCTCGACCCGGATCCTGGGCGCGCCCCTCGCAGGATCCTGTTGGCGGGCGTGATAAAAGCCGTAGAATACGCTCAACTGTTCCCGGGGAACCCGCGCTATCTCCGCAGGGCGGGCCTCAAATCGTCTCATCGGACACTCCGGGTCGTCTGTCCGACCTTCCCGGCCGATAACGAAGTAGTCATCGGAATCTGGATGTGCCGGATTGGGGCGTCGGATGAGCGTGCTGTAATCCATAGTACCGTGCTCGGCCTCGCCGTGGTTGTCAGCCAGCGAGAGCGCGGTGATAATGTTGGTGAGCATGAAATTATCGAGCTTGCCCTCGCTCTTGAAGTACATGACGAGGTTGCAGACGAATTTTCTCAGAAGCGGATTCAGCCTGCGGCGCGTCGTCCTGTCATGAACAAGCCTGCCGGCCCGCCGGTGTAGAACTTTGAAAAGTCCGAGAATTGCCCGCTCGCCCGTATTAACGCGAAGTGATTCGTCCAATCCGGTCACGATTGTCGCGGTTCGTTTGATTGTAGCGATACAGCTTTGATCACACCCCGGTTGCGGATACTCGATCAAATTGGCCGGTTGACTCCTATTAGTTTGAACCAAAGCGCCCATGGCCTACTTGCCTTTTAGCCTTTCGATTTCATCCTCGAGTTTACTGATACGATCCCTGTAATCATATCTGTTATCGGGCGGGAAACAGCAAAACCAGCGGCCCCTCCTTCCGGAGAAGATAATACCGAGAATCATCATCCCGAAAAATATCACCGGAAAAATTATCCATAAAAATGATCCACAAAACATAGTACACCTCTCAATTATTGGTTTACGGTTCTCTCTCTTCTATGGGTATTTATCCCCAGTAAAGCATATGGAGGACAGTACCCCGAAATTCCCGCGAGCAGGGGAATTATGCCGAAAAATCCCAGATAAGCCAGGGTTGTCTTCGGGCCGGTAAAAGCGAGAGGAACGATCAAAAGAAATATAATTCCCAAAACAATTCTCGCTATGCGATCCGGTGTGCCGATGTTCTTCTTGATATTCATCTCATCGCTCCTTCTTTTTTATAACAATTTTAAACTCTTGTTTGTCAACTTCCCCGGATTGAGGGCAGCATCTGTCCCGCGACGTTTCACAACAGTTCGATCCGCCCGTTGTTTTTTTGCCAACCCTGGCCATCATCCCTGCCATTCCCTCAAAGCAATTTGCCGGAATCTCGATATTGATTGTCCGCGAATCCTGTGAATCTTTTGTTTTCTTTTCCTGAGAATCAGTCATTACGCCGTTCCTTTTTTAGGATCGATTGTTCTTCTTTTCATTTGTTTGGACGTAGTCGATTTCAAAAAGGATACACATTATGTGGAAATAATTTGGATATTAAATTATGCCCGATTTAAGTTGAAATATTATAAATACTATAATGTTTACAGTGAAAATATATTCATTACACGGGCAAGAAAAAAATTGAAATCTACTTATCTTGTTCGAATTCTCGGAAGACTCTATCCTTTATGCTTTGCGGCGGGTTTTCAGATTTTAAAAGCTTTCGTAATACTTTTGAGCATTTATCGACGCTCTCAAGCTCGATATGGCATTTATTACAGGACGTAAAATGAATTTCAAACTCCGTTGTTTCTTTCTCATCGAGTTCGCCGTCAAGGAACGAATCTATCATCGATTTAAATTCGTTGCAGTTCATTACTCCTCACAATTCTCATGACAAGACTTTTTATCGCAACAAAGTACGTTATTTTTATCGAGATAAAAATCGCAATTTGATGCCAGGATCGACTGCAACTTTCTCCGTGCCCTGTGAAGCCGGATTTTTACGGTATCCAGCGTACAGCCCATAATTTTCGCTATTTCACGATTTTTGAATCCCTCAAGATCATGCAGTATTATGACGGTGCGATAATCCCCGGGAAGGCTTTCGATATAATCCCGAATACATTCGGCCATCTCCGATTTAATCAGATCCTCTTCAATCGATAGTATTCTTTTAATATCTTCACTGCCTGTTTCCTCAGTCAGGACATCTTCATCCAGGAGATCGGTAGTCTTGCCTTTTTTATAATCCGAAGCTCGAAAATAATCCAGACAGGCATTGGTGGCGATTCCATATATCCAGGTGGATAATTTTGAATCCCCTCGAAATGATGAAAGATTCTTATAGGTTTTTATGAAAATCTCCTGCGTGAGCTCTTCGGCGATTGCATTATCGCGCACCATTCGAAGGACATAATTGTATATCGGTTTCTGATAAGTCTTGAATATGTCGTTAAACCGAATATCCGGCATGCAATCCTTTCTTTTCAGTTCTTCTACGTAAGATATCATATTCGCGCCATCTGTCAAAGACTATTCCAAAAAACCTCCAGCCTAATTTTACTTTCATATGATTTGACGAAATTACAAAAAAAAGGATACACCATTTGATTCTAAAAAGGATAAATAATAGCAATTAAAGCCGGACTATGGTTCCCGGTGGTCGACACAACGAACCGAGTAATAGCATAACTTATTATATGGCAAAGAAATATAAATTAGATGTGGGGTCGAAATCCCAACCCTATTTTGTCCCGCAACAACCTAACACACGGTATTAAGAAATAATTTCCTGGCCATCTTAGTGGCCGTCTTCGCGGGAAATTCATATATCGAGGAAAAGAAGATACATTTTTACCAACCGGCCGATTATGGGGTATATCTTGATAAATGACACACTGATTATAAAACCGGTGTAAAATCAGCATATCGCAGAGCCCGGTGAAAACCGGTTATTGAAACCTGATGCAGCGAATCCCGTATTAGAGTATTATATCGACATTAAATGACCAAGGAGGTGATGGATCACATGAAGTCAGTTTGTATTATATCTCTTCTGGTGATGTGTCTTATTATTGCTTTTCCGATTTATTCCGTTCATGCCGACGATCCGGAGAATACCGCCGAATCATATTATCTAAAGGCCCGGGCCGCCTATGAACAAGATAACCTCGATAAAGCGGCCGACCTGATGGAAAAGGCGTTAAAGCTCGATCCGGATAATTGCGAGTATCATTGGGTGCGTGGAGATCTTCAGGGCGCCCGAGCTCAAAAAGCATCGATTTTTACCAAGATCAGCAAGGCCAAATCCTGCAAAAAGCACTGGGAACGAGCCTTCGAACTCTGCCCGGACAGCATCAAATATCTCGAAGGTTTGATGTATTTTAATTTACAGGCGCCTGGCATTGCGGGCGGGGATAAAAATGAAGCCGAAAGGTTGCTGCAAGAAATTTACGCCCGCGATTCAACCCGCGGATATCTCGCCCGGGCGGATATCGCCGTCAAAGACAAAGATTATGAAAAAGCCAGAGAAATTTACGACCGGTTGTTGGCCGCCGGCAGGGACACCTTAGATGTGCTCCGCAGGCTGGGTAACATGTATAATTACCATCTTGAGGACTACGGTCAGGCCCGTCCCTATTACCTCCGCGTTCTGGCGGTGGAACCGGAGGACTGGGCGATCGTCTATCAGGCCGCCCGCACCGCGATTTTGAACGGAAATTCTGCCCGCGAGGCAATTGAGCTCATGCGGCGTTACCTGACCCATCCCGCCGAAAAAAACCTGCCGGGTCATGCCGCAGCATACTGGCGGATGGGAATGGCATATGAGCAACTGGGTAACCCGGATTCAGCGCTTGCGTGTTACGAAGCATGCCTTAAGCTGGAACCGGATTATAAAAAAGCCAAAAAATCACTAAAGGATCTAAAGAAAAAAACCAATCGATAGCCTTGACCGCGGCCTTTTCATAGGCGACCAAATTGTGACTGCTTTTCGGCCAATTTCTACCCAATCCCTTCCTTACGGCTCTCGATCCAATCCCCGAACGTCGTTGAGGGTGCACCGAGGAGGGCATCCGCTTCGGTAGGGTCACCCAACTCCCCGACCCTGTCGAAATACCGGATCAATCGACTCACGGAATCCATCCGACCTGTTATTCTGGCAATCAGTCTTGCCTGCCATAACTTCAGGTGCGCTACCTTGACCTGCGGATAACACGCCCCCAGGAAAGCCTGAAGCGCCGCAGGCAAGGTTATACTCTCCGGACCGTGGATGTAAAGTCGCTTCCCCAGTACTCGCGTATCCTCAAAAGCAGTTGCAACCATTCGGCCGAAATCTGCTGCGGCGAAGAAGTGTATCGCCGGCGGATTTTTGCTCGCGATTACCGCAGCCCGGTTGCCTCGAACGAATTTGTTCAGAACCTCCATGACCCAGGTCGGACAGAATATCATATAAGGAATACCGCTATTACGTATTAAATTCTCGGCACGCATTTTTACATCGATCAGCTTGAACCACCTGTTTTCTTCTCTAACAGAGGTACCGGAAACGTAAGAGATTAAATTCAGATTCTTTGCCGTAAACGAATTGATGACGTGTTGGACAGCGATCAACTCTGATTCTGCAGGTAAAGTAATATGCACTGCTTCACACCCATCGATGGCACTCTCTATATGATTTCTGTTTGTTGAATCTCCTTCAACAATTTCTACCATGTCATCGAACATTTTCCGAGCTTTTTCGGCCCTTCGAGTAAGAATCCGTATGGTGTGATCTCCATCGGCAAGACAACGCGTTACCGGATTCCCAAGTGTTCCTGTTGCCCCTAAAATCAATATCTTTTTCCCCATCGATTTTTCCTTTCCTGCCTATCCCTGTTTCCGCATTTAACTAACAGGAATATTTTGTTCCATAACCATAAATAATAGATCTTATTTTGAAAAGGAAAAATCAATAGCGTTCTATTATATATTGAGCATCTCCAGGTAATTTGATTGAATAATATTAGAACTTAAGACTTATTTTACTGATTCGCAACCGATCTTTGGCCTCAAAGACCAACCTGCTTCCCGTGCCCCCATTGAAAAACTAATTGACTTATTGCGGCCTGTACATATAATCCAAAACAAGAGTCTATATCCATTCACCTTTCTATCAAGGAAAGAAAAATGATTAATTTTGCAGAAATGATTTTGATGGGTTTTTTGGCGACACTTATCATGGATTTGCTATCGGTTCTTCTCGGTAAATTGAAGATCATTCGCCAACTTATTGAACCCCACGTTGTCGGACGATGGGCTCTTTATATGTTCAGGGGAAAATTCATACATAAGGATATCCGCAAAACGCCGGCATTGAACAATGAAAAATCAGCGACATTATTGTCCCATTATTTGATCGGAATCGTTCTGGCGGGGATCTACCTTATCCTGGAATTAAAAGCGCCGACAATTCGCCATCAACCGTGGATGCCTCTGATATTTGGAATAGCGACCGTTCTTTTGCCATGGTTATGGCTGTATCCGAGTATAGGGCTCGGCTTTTTGGCATCGAAAACAACAAGAAAATCGCCTTACATCGTTACCAGCCTCGTCAATCATACGAATTTCGGACTGGGGTTAGTCGTATGGATTGTTGTTTTTCGGCGTTTCTTCATTTAAGACCTACTCTAAATCCAGTTTAATACTATTACCAATCATATACTGAAGGCGGGGGGAATCGAAAGGAGCTGTTTCCGTAACTCCCAGAAACACACTAAATTGCGCCATAACTCATTGATTCCCATTAACTTCCATTTTTTTATTCGGTTTTGTTTGTTTTCACCTGTTTTGACTTCAATTTGGCACAAATCTGGCACAAGAGTTTAAACCATAGTGTGGCCGTTTTTAAAAAAGCGACTTGCTAATAGGCGGGCTGCGGTCTATACTTCAATACACAATGCATAGATTGCATAAAGAGGGACACTGACGGCTATGCCGTAACTCATGCAGGCAAAAGCCATAACATTATTGAAAGGCAAAGTCATGAAGAACAAATTGAGCGAGTGCCATTGCGGGATGCTAATTGGCGCAATATGCGCGCTGATAATCATGCTGACAGGAATAGGGGCGAGCGCTGATGAATCGTCGGATGTAGATGTTAAGATCGAACGGGTAGCTTTGTTCAAGAACGGGCTGGGATACGTCACATCATCCGCGACACTTCCGAAAGGGGCAACCGATATCAGAATAAGGCAGCTGCCCGTACCTTCGCATGGTACATTCTGGGTGGGATATCCGGAAGACTTGAAAGTTCGCGCATTATTTACGAGCATGGAGAATGCCGATGAGACTGTACCCGCGCTCAACATTGCCGAGCTTCTTAAATGCAATTTAGGGAAGAAAGTCACGGTAAGTACGAATATGCATAACATACCGGCAATTACTGGAACGATTGTTGAAGTTACTCGGGCAGACGAGCAGGCTGAACCTCCGAGTCCCTATTTTATGGACGCTAGAAGTTTAACTGTCACACACATGAATCGTCCTGGTAGAGCGACTCCACTGGTAGTCATCAAAACCGAATCCGGAAATGTTGTATTAAGAGGCGGGTCAATCATCCGTGCCGATTTTGAAGAAGACGACATCACAACCTCGGTTTCCGACATATTAAAGCAGCCGAGTATCCGGATGGAACTGGAGAAAGAGTCGAAAGGACAAAAGGTCGGTGTAAGTTATCTTGCCCGCGGTATCGCGTGGACGCCAAGTTATTTGATCGATATCTCGGATTCAAAAACAGCCAAGCTAAGCGCCAAGGCGGTAGTCATTAACGAGGTCGCCGATCTGCGGGAAATCCATCTTGATCTGGTGACGGGATTTCCGAACGCCCGTTTCGGAGATGTTAACAGCCCTGTGGCCATGAACGAGGATCTCGCCGCCTTTCTCAGAGCGCTAAAAACCGGCAAAAGTATAAACAAATATGGGGATGTAACTACGCAACGGGTTGGGATGTCTTTCTTAGGGGCTAGCTCTGGGGCTGTATCCAAAGACATATCTGGGCCGATATACCCCACGGCGCAAGAAGGTATTGTGGCCGAAGATCTGTTTCTCTATCCGGTCGAAAGCTTCACCCTGAACCGCGGGGAAACAGCCTGCCTTCCGCTTTTTACAGAAGAGATACCATATAAGCACATTTACATTTGGAATATTCCCGATATGCTTGACGAAAATGAACGATATCGAAAGGATATTTCCGAGGGCGAAAGGGCTATTTTAGAGGAAGTATGGCATTCCTGCCGTATGGTCAACAACATGGAGATGCCCTGGACTACCGCGGCCGCGGAATTTGTCAAGGACGGTCAGTTCACAGGACAGGATATCTGTTACTACACTCCGCCCGGCGCCGAAACGACAATACGCATCAATCGGGCAATGAACATCCAGGCGGAACAGACCGAGCTGGAGCTGGAGCGCGAACGTAGCGCCGCGAGATTTCATGGATACGATCACGATCTCGTCAAGCTAAAAGGGGAAATGAAATTGAAGAATCGGCTGGATAAGGATGTGATTGTGGAAGTGACTAAGAATTTGTCCGGCGAAGTTCTTGGGAGCGTTCCTGAAGCCGAGGACACGCCAACGGCTATGGGTCTGAAATGGGTGAATCCGCGTCATATATTGGTCTGGGAGATTGAATTGAAAGCAGGCCGGGAGCAAAAGTTAACATACATATACGAGGTGTATGTTCGCCGTTGATTCCAATTCAATTGGAAGGTACGATGTTGTGTTATTCGGCTTTTATTGGGGGATATAAGGTATCGAAAGTAGCGATTGAGGACGTGAGACCCCCCCGACGAGTAATCTATTGCTCTATAATAAGTTATATTAAATGGGGGGGGATCGAAATCACCGCCCTATATTGTCCCGCAACAATTTAACCCCTGGTGTGAAAAAATTGTGACGGGTTTTAAACCTGTTATTTTATTAGAATCATCTTCCCGGTTTCCTTGAAGCTACCTGCCCTGATACGGTAGAAGTAAATTCCGGAAGAGTGATTTTCAGCGTTCCAGACAATACTATAATAACCGGCGGATTGAATTCCATTATCTATTTTGTCTATCCTTCGACCGACGACATCATAAAATTCAATAACTAAATGAGCAGATTTCGGCAAAGCATAATTTATTGTCGTACTTGCATTAAATGGATTGGGGTAATTGCCGGATAACAGAGGCCGGTCGGGGAAAATCGTTTCTTCATTAACGCTCACATATGATTCGTTCCATCGGGCAAAATAATATGAAGGTTTGTTGCCCGCGCAGGTAAAGGTTCCGCCGAGGTATACGCTATTATCTTCGGAAACGGCGATGGCATGAACAGTACCATCGGTGCCGCTTCCCATCTCAGACCATGATTGTCCGTCCCAGCGGGCAATACAATTGCCGGCAGCGCCTTCAAATTCATAAAATGCCCCGCCGGCGTAAAGGTAATCCTCATCGGCTGATAGGGCAAGCGTCCATGGTGTCCCGATGCCGATCCAATAATTCCCGTTCCATCTGCAGACCCCGACCCCCTGATCCGCAGCCACGTACAACTCGTTATTGAAAACGGCAATGGAAAGAACAATGTTTGGCGGTCCATTACCCAAATTCGACCACTCAAAACCGTCCCAGTATGCGATGAAATTGGCATCGATGTTTCCGGCTCTGTTAAATGAACCTCCAACGCACAAACCGCCGTTATAAAATTCTAAGCCGTATACAATACCGTTAGTGCCGTTTCCAAGCTGCTGCCATTCATTTAGAGCCTTATCCCAACAGGCTATGTTGTTTAAGCTTAAACCTCCGGAAGCGGAAAAATAACCGCCTGCATAAATGTTATCCCCGATGGTTAATATATCCGCGACCGGACCATTCAACCCTTCTCCCAACGAACTCCAGTTTGCCCCATCCCATGCGGCGATATTATTGACCGCTAAACCTCCGGCCAGGCTAAAATGTCCGCCCACGATAAGACTATCACCGCATTGTTCGATAGCATTGACCGATCCATTGGTCCCACCATTCAACGGGCTCCAACCAAGACCCTCAGATAACCTGGCTATGTTATTGGCTTCTTGTGTTCCCGCGAACGAGAAATAGCCTCCGGCATATATATCATCACCAACGGTTTCAATAGCCTCTACGTAAATACCATTAACACTATTTGCAGGATCGCCTAATATAATCCAGTCGTTATTAGTCCATTTGGCGATTCTTGAAACAGAATGTCCACCCGCGCTCTGGAAAAAACCTCCCGCATAAACTTCATCTGATGAATTTATACACAATGACATTGCGGCGCCGTCTACTCCGTTATTAATTCCATCCGGTAAAGGATACCAGTTTCCATTTTCCCAGTAAGCGACGAAATTTGCCTGATCGCCGCCGGCATATGTGAAATTACCGCTAATAAAGATTGTACTATCGCTATTAATGGCAATATCATTAACCCATGTTCTGATAATACCCTGTGAAACTCCGCCATCCATTGGCTGCCATTGCGTTCCGTCCCAACGGATTATTCCGCGGGAAGCTATACCGTCAGCCCCGTTGAATCCTCCGGCAACATACAGGTTATCTCCGTATTTTTCTATCGAGTGGACAAATGATGATGTAAGAAAACCTTTCATTATTCCGAATGTATGCCAATTAGCGCCATCCCACATGGCAATCCTATTT
>CP070813.1:1983158-2009516 GCA_020344055.1 Candidatus Zixiibacteriota bacterium
CAAAGGCTAAGAACGTAATTCCGGTTGATTTTCGTGATATTCACAAAATTGTAAAAAAGGGCGCGAATATTTTCATAAACGACGGGGCGGTTAAGTTAAATGTAAAAAAGATCACCAATGGAACCGTCGAATGCAAGGTGGACGTCGGGGGGGAGATCGGTTCGCGCAAAGGGATAAATGTCCCCGGTGGATCGTTTGCCGCCGACGCCATTACGCGTTATGACAGAGAGTGCGTGAGATTCGGGGTAAAGAGCAATGCAGATTTCTTCGCTATGTCGTTCGTGCGGGAAGCCGCCGATCTTAAAGCTTTGAGAAGGCTTGTTAAAAAGGAAAAAGGCAGCCAGTTTCTAATCTCTAAAATTGAGAAACCCGAGGCCGTTGATGATTTCGATAATATACTGGCCGAAACCGATGGGATTATGCTGGCCCGGGGGGACCTCGGAATAGAAATCCCCATTGAAAAAATCCCTATTGTGCAGAAACAGCTTCTGGCGAAATGCAATTCTGTCGGAAAACCGGTTATCACGGCTACGCAGGTCCTTGACTCAATGGTGCGGAATCCTCGCCCCACGCGCGCCGAGGCCGCCGATGCCGCCAATGCCGCCCTGGATAAAACCGACGCCCTGATGCTGTCGCAGGAAACCGCCGTCGGGAAATATCCGGTCGATGCTGTTGGGACATTGCGCAACATAATTTATGAGGCGGAGAAGATACTGGAGGCTCAGTGGCCGGACGAAAACTCTCGAAATCCGTCAATCGCCGATAGCGTGGCGAGATCCGTGGTCGAGACCGCAAAGGCGCTCGATATTAAGATCATAGTAACTCCAACCAGAAGCGGCCATACGGCGCGGCTGATAGCGCGATACAGGCCAGCCGCCAGAATATTGGCCATATCGGAAAGCGAGAAGACCGTAAACGACCTCGCGCTTTCATGGGGGATCGATCCTGTTCTGATGGAGCATCGCCTGGACCTGGCGGTGCTGATCAACAAGGTCCGGAATTTCTTGAGGAAGGAAAAGTACGCCGTGTCCGGTGAGAAATTCATAATAACATCCGGATCCCCGGTTTCTCAAACCGGTAAAACCAATATGATGGTGGTGGAGACCGTATGAACGAAGTCAGGACCGCGGTTCTGGGGGCCGGTAGCTGGGGAATTGCCGTCGCCAACCTCTTGCGGAAAAACTCGTATGAAGTTTCGATCTGGGAATTTGATTCCGAGGCCTGCCGATACCTGCAAACGCATCGCGAACTGCCTGCCAAACTCCCCGGCATAAAAGTCGACGAGGCAATTACGATTACCAATAACCTGGCAGAATCGGTCCGATCCGCCGATTATGTTTTTTGCGCTGTTCCAGCCCAGTATCTTCGATCCGCTCTGGTAGGCTCGCAGTTGACGGATTCGGGGACTAAGCCGGTCTACGTCAATCTGGCCAAAGGGATTGAGGTCGGTTCGCTGATGAGAATGTCGGAGGTTATCGCTGAAAGGGTCCCGGTTGAGGCAAGGTCCGGGATTTGCACTTTGTCGGGTCCGTCGCATGCCGAAGAAGTGGCCCGGGATATACCTACCGCCGTAACCGTGGCGGCCGACGATATCAGGATCGCTGAAAAAATACAGAATCTCTTTCTTACTACCAACTTCCGGGTATATACCACCGGCGATCTCGCGGGAGTGGAATTGGCCGGATCGTTGAAGAATGTTATCGCCCTGGCGGCCGGTATGCTTGACGGCCTGGGCCTGGGTGACAACACCCGAGGAGCTCTTATCACCCGCGGATTGGCGGAGATTGTGCGGCTGGGCGCGAAATTGGGCGCCGATCCTCTGACCTTTTCGGGATTAGCTGGCATCGGCGATCTCGTAACCACATGTCTTTCAAAACATTCCCGGAATCGCTATGTGGGCGACCAGATAGGTCGCGGAAAAAAACTGGAGGAGGTTCTTTCCGGAATGGCAATGGTGGCGGAAGGTGTGGAGACCACCAGGTCGGCCAGGGATCTGGCGTTAAAATACCACGTGGAAATGCCTATAGCCTTCGAGGTTTATAAGGTGCTTTTCGAGAACAAATCGCCTCAAAAGGCGATTGGCGACCTGATGCGTCGTGATCAGAAACAGGAAAAATGGGGTTGATTTTTCATCGTCTTTTAAATATTCCTTGCACAGGGGGAAATTTTCGGCATATTTTTTAGTTTTGATCAGTATAATCTGATTAAGGCATCGAAAGAGAATTACAATGGCTCAAAAAGGCAAATCATTACAGAAGTTAAGTTTTGAAGAGGCTATGGAGAAGCTCGAAAAGATCGTCGAAAAACTCGAATCGGGAGAGCTATCGCTTGAGGATTCGGTGAAATCGTTTGAGGAGGGTATTGAGCTTTCCAAGCTGTGTAAGAAAAAGCTCGAAACTGCGGAAAATCGCGTGAAGAAGATCGTGGAGAAAGCCGATGGCGATCTGGACCTCGAGCTTTTTGAGGAACCCGCAGGAGAAACGAATGAGTAAAATGCTTCAGGCGGTCGATAACCCCGAAGACTTGAAGAAATTAAATATAGAGGATCTCTCGGTTTTGGCGTCGGAAATCAGGGATCTGATAATCGATATCGTTTCGAAAAACGGCGGTCATCTGGGGCCCAATCTCGGCGCCGTGGAATTTTCCATCGCTCTTCATTATGTCTTTGACTCGCCTCGGGATATAATGATATATGACGTAAGCCATCAGAGCTATACCCATAAAATCCTCACCGGCCGCAAGGATAGATTTCACACCATACGCACTGCCGGAGGGCTATCCGGCTTCATGAATCGCGAGGAATCCGAATACGATTCGTTTGGCGCCGGGCATGCCTGTACCGCCCTCTCGGCGGCCCTCGGTTTCGCCGCCGCCCGCGATTTAAAGGGGGAGGACAATAAGATCATCGCCGTGGTCGGTGACGGTTCTCTTACCGGCGGTATGGCCTGGGAGGCGCTCAACCAGATCGGCATCTCCGGTCGGGATTTGCTGGTGCTTTTAAATGATAATAAAATGTCAATTTCCAGAAACGTGGGCGCCATCGCTAAATACCTGACCGATGTCCTGTCGGACGATCCCTATAATAAGTTGAAAAATGAGATCTGGAAACTCACCGGCCTGTTGCCGAAATATGAAACCCTCAGGAAAACCGTGGCCGCGGTCGAGGAAGCGTTAAAGGGGATGATGGTTCCCGGAGTAATATTCGAGAAATTCGGACTCCGATATTTCGGCCCCATCGACGGCCACGATATAAAATTACTGGTTAAAACTTTAAGCCAGGTCAAGAAACTCCCCGGCCCCAAAATCCTGCACATTCTTACCGTAAAGGGCAAAGGATACAAATTCGCCGAGGAGGATACCTACAGGTTGCATGGAGTTTCGAAATTCGACAAAATGACGGGGAAATCGCTGTCGTTAAGGAAATCACTTCCATATACCCAGGTGTTCGGCGAGATAATGACGCATCTGGGGGGGATAAATGATAAAATCTGCGTCATTACGGCGGCCATGTCGAGCGGAACCGGCCTGTCGGAATTCGCGGAGAAATATCCCGACCGCTTCTTCGACGTAGGAATTGCCGAACAGCACGCCGTAACGTTCGCCGGCGGCCTGGCGGCCAGGGGACTCAAACCTTATTTCGCGGTTTATTCGTCCTTTTTACAGAGGGGTTTCGACCAGGTGTTGCATGATGTGGCTTTGCAGAATCTCCCCGTGGTCTTTTGTTTAGATAGGGCCGGGCTTGTGGGCGATGACGGCCCGACGCATCACGGGTCGTTCGATATATCGTATCTGAGAGCAATCCCCAACGTGGTGATAGTGGCTCCCAGAGACGGCAGGGAATTGCGCGATTCCCTGTTCTGGGCCTCGACCTACGATGATGGGCCGGTCGTTATACGCTATCCCCGCGCCTCGGTGCCGGAAGAAAATGTCGATCTCGGATTCAGATCGTTTAAAACCGGTTCCTGGGAAATAGTGAGAGATGGCGCCGAAACCGCTATCCTCGCGGTCGGCTCCATGGTGTACAGCGCCTGGAAGGCCGCGGATATTCTCGATAAGGATCGAATAAATTGCCGTGTAATAAACTGCAGGTTCGTTTCTCCAATGGATGAGGGCATTCTTGTGGAAACGTTGGGGAAATTCGAAAATATCGTCACGGTCTGCGAAAACAGCATTAAAGGCGGGTTCGGCGAGGGAGTAATCCGCTGGGCCTCCGAAAGAGGATATAAAAATAACTTTAAAACCCTTGGAATTCCCGATAAATTCATCGAGCACGGCAACCGCGATCTGCTTTTAAGGAATCTTAAACTCGATCCTGAAGGAATTGCCGTCTCCATCCTGGAGATGATTCAGATCGGGAAAACAAAAACGGGAGCGCGAAAACAAGATTGAATCGATTCGGAATAATAGGCCATCTCGATCGTCCGCAGATAAAAAAAATCACCAATGAAATTATCAGCTGGTCTGAGAAAAACGGTATCGAATGCCGGATCTGCAACGATCTGGCCAGGCTGGTTGGTTCCGAAGATATTTCTTCCGATCTGAACGACATCTGGAAATGCAGTGATGTAATTATAAGCCTGGGAGGCGACGGCTCCATGCTTTCCTCGGCGCGGGTTGCCGGCCCTCACGGTATCCCGGTTCTCGGGATAAATCTCGGCGGCCTCGGATTCCTGACGGAGATCTCCGAAAACCAGCTGTTCAGATCGCTGGAGCGGCTTAAAAGCGATGATTTTGAGATTGAGGAGAGAATGATGCTTGAGGCCAGTGTCCCCGACCTCGACAGCGATTCCCATATGGCTTTAAACGACGTTGTGTACGATCATGGCTACGCCAGCAACCTGGCCAAGTTGGATCTCTATTCCAACGATCACTACGTATGTTCCTATGACGCCGACGGTATTATAATATCCAGTCCCACCGGTTCGACCGCTTATTCTCTTTCCGCCGGGGGTCCCATAATGAATCCCCTGATGGACGCCTTGATTGTTAATCCTATTTCGCCCCATACGCTTACTCTAAGGCCCATTGTCTTTCCCTCAACCGATAAGATAACTGTCAAAGCCGTGGGGAAAGGCAGGAAAATAAGGATTTCCACCGACGGCCGTATCCTGGGCAACCTCGAATACGAACAAACCTCCAGCGTCAGAAAATCGGACCACAGGCTGAAACTAATTAAGCTTAACGGCGATTCCTTTTTTGAAATTCTCCGCAGTAAACTTCACTGGGGCGCAAGACCGCTGTTGAATTCGTAATGCTGAAACGATTACGAATTAAAAATTTCGCTCTTATAGATGAACTCGAGGTAAAATTCGGCCCGGGCCTTAACGTCCTGACCGGCGTCACCGGGGCGGGCAAATCGATTATTGTCAGCGCCATCGAGATCGCCGCCGGGAATAGGGGCTCGGATGAAATAGTCCGTACCGGGAAAGACTCGGCCCTGGTGGAAGCCGAGTTTGATATCGGCAATGCCGTACCTTCATTCAAAAACGAGTTAGGCGATTTTAGGCCGAAAAATAACCTGATTACTTTTAAAAGGGAATATAAAAAGGCCGGTGGCGGGAAAGCTTATATAGGTCGAAAAAGAGTCAATCTTTCGGATTTGAAAAAAATATCGACCAACCTTATCTCGATCCTGGGACAGCACTCGCACCAGAAATTGCTCGATCCCTCGACGCATATAAACTATCTGGATAATTTCGCGAACCTTAATGAAGACCTCTCATGTTTGAGGAAACTTTATAACGAAGCTACGAACTTGAAGGATAGATTGTCTTATACGTTGCGCAATATGCTTGAGATTAAAGACAAAATCGATCTTTTGAAGTTCCAGATATCCGAGATTGAAAAGGCGAATTTGATCGAAAACGAAGAGGAATCGTTAAAGTCGGAAAAGAAGCTTCTGGAAAATTCCCGGGTCATAAAGGAATCGGGCGAAACGGCCATCTCGATTCTTTTGGAGTCCGAGGATTCGGTTATCGAAAGAGTAGGGGAGACTGAGAAGATCCTGAGGGCCTCTCTCGCCGGACACGAGAAAGCCGGCGATATAACGGGTATGATTAGCGCCGCGTCCGATTCGATTAACCAGGCTGTCATAAAAATCAGGAGTTTTATCGATGGGATTGAGGACGATCCCGAAAGGCTCGAGGAGGTAAACTCCAGGCTTTACGAGATCTTCAGGCTTAAAAAAAAGTATGGAACCGATGTTTCGGGGCTTCTGGATTATCTCGAGAAATCCAAGAGGGAGCTTAATGATCTTCGAATCCGCAGTGACGATCCGGAGACGATCCGCGGGGAGTTTGATGAAAAGCTGGCAGGCTTGAACAAACTCGCTCAAGGAATATCGGGAAAGCGCCGGGCGGCAAAGGCAAAGCTGGAAAAATCGGTCGCGGAGAATCTTGCGCGGATGGGCATGCAGAAGACCCGGTTTGTTATTGATATCACGCGCAGGAAGGACGATGACGGTATCTATAAGGCTGATGGGGAAAATCTGGCCGGCGATTCCATCGGTTTTGATGTGGTCGAATTTCTGTTCTGTGCCAATCCCGGTGAGGGTCTGAAACCTCTGGCCCGGATCGCCTCCGGGGGCGAAATTTCCCGCGTAATGCTGGCCATGAAAAACGCTTTCATGGATAAATCTATCGGCGGATGCGAGATATTCGATGAAATCGACGTGGGAATATCGGGCGAGGCTGCAGCGCGAGTCGCCGATCAATTGAAACAGCTTTCCGGAAACCATCAGGTAATATGCATAACCCACCTGCACCAGATCGCCTCGGCCGCGGATTGTCATTTCAAAGTATTTAAAAAGAAACTGCGGGGACGTTTCGTCACCATGATAGAAGAGCTGAAATCGGAGGATCGCGTTCGGGAAATCGCCTCCTTGTTGTCCGGCAAATCGATTACGAAGAAGGCTCTTGAAGGCGCTCGAGAGATCCTGAACAATTCCGGTCGTTAATTCAATAAGATGGCATCGCTGCTAAAATTTATTCCGAATTCGCTGTCGCTATTAAGGGTTCTGCTGCTATTCCCACTTGTTTATTATGTCAAACTTAATAATTTCACAGCGATCATAGCCCTTTCAGCTTTGATGATTGCGAGCGATTACCTGGATGGCTTTCTGGCGCGCAAATGGAAGGCCACGACCGTAACGGGACGGGTCCTGGATCCCGTAGCCGATAAAATCTGTATTATCATGTTGGGGATCGCCCTGGCCCTTTTCAAGGGGTTCCCGTTTTACCTCCTTATCGCCCTTGTCCTGAGAGACCTCATTATACTTTCGGCGGGGCTTTTCTCCATAAAAAGACTGAAAGCGGTTCCGCAGTCTAACATAATCGGGAAAATAACCGTCGGCGTCATTTCAGCATGCATGCTGGCCTTCTTATTTGACATTGAGTTCTTAAAGCTACCCACTGTCGTAGCCGTCGCTGCTTCGATACCGGTATCCCTTTTCTCTTATGGTTTGGAGCTATACAGAAAATATAAATTCCTCTCAGGCAAAATCCCGCCGGATTTGAATAAATAATGCAGGATTTGTGTATAAAGTTATGGAAGGATTTGATGTGGCTCTGAAAGACAACGGGATTATCAAAGACCGGCCTGAATCCCTTGAAACAATAATGAAACAACTTTGGGGGTATGGCGGTATACAAAATAGAAAAGATGAGGAGGTAATAAGATGATGAAGCGGCTAATAGTTTCGGTTGTAATTATTTTGATGGCGGTTCCGGTCTACGCCAAAAAGAAAAAGACGGTTGAAATTAAAGACAATGCCATAACTGACCTCGTCAACAATTGGAGCATGAGTTTTCCCGATAACTGGAGAGCGAAATCCCTCAAAGAACCGAATTGCGAGAGAGTATACCTGACCAAGAAGAACTACTCCGTGAACCAGTACATTCAAACCTATGGGGGCGATTATACCATTCCGACATTATCCGTTTTCGCGCAGGAATTCGACGGTGATGTTTACGCCTTTGAAGCGTTGTTAAAGCGCGCTCTTGACGAGCACAGGTCGGATAATGAATTGATCAGCAAGATGGGAATTCTCATGGATTGCGATTATATAACTTCCGGAAACGTAATTGTCGATTCCACCAGAGCCCGCCAGATTTATCTGAAAAGAAATTATAAACGGGTATTGGATATCAGGGGAGAAACCCAGTATATAAATGATCATGAGGTCCACGAGATTTATCTGGTAAAAGTAGATAGCATGGTATACGTCATACAGGCATACTGCGAACGTGAGTTTTACGAGACCAACCAGGAAGAATTTCTGGCTTTTGTTCGATCCATAGATTTCAAGTAAATTCTCCGATTCTGAGCCTCCCCCAAGGGGAGGTTTTTTATTGACTGAATTCCGATAATTGATTATGATTTGCGGATGAATCGGAGGTCTACATGTGGATAATTAAATATGCCCTGGCCGCCATAGTCCTGCTCGCGGTCATGTACTTTTCATTCCAGAACGCCCAGGAAACAACATCCATAAGGCTATGGAAATACTATTACCAGGACGTTCATCTCGTCATGGTCATTTTCGCCTCATTCGCCGTGGGGGTTGTATTCTGGTTTCTGGTATCGATGTACCAGTATTTTAAAGTCACCTCTCAGGTCTCGGAATTGCGGAAAAAGAACAGGCAACTTCTCGACGAGATTAAATCCCTGAGAAATCTGCCGCTGGAAGAGGTTGCGGAGCAGGATATGGCGGAAAACGCCGAGGAGAACCGGTAAAATGAGCCCGTACTGGTTGCTTATAATTATCGCTGCCGCGGTTTTTATGATATTCTACGTCGTCGTCTTCCGTAGACGAAAAAAATCCGGCAGCACCTCCCTGGAAGCCTATATCGATGGTTTGAGATCGATCATCTCCGGCGACAAACAGAGAGCCTTTGTCAAGCTGCGACAGGCGGTCGATCTGGACACCGGAAACGTCGACGCTTATCTGAAAATGGGCGATCTCTTCCGGGAAAAGGGAATGGTCGATAAAGCGCTTCAACTGCACCGGGAATTAACGCTAAGGCGCGATATAACATTCGAGTTATCCCGAAACGTCGATAAAAGCCTTGCCCTTGATTATCTTGCGGCGGGCGCCAGGGATAAAGCCATCGATCTTCTAAAACCGATGACGAAAGACAATGGTGATCAGAGGGGATGGGCGGAAGATAAGCTTCTGGATCTGTATGTATCCTCCGAGATGTGGAATGATGCTGAAGAGCTTTACAGCTCGATTATGAAAAGAAAAAAGCTCAAAGGAAGCAAGAACATGGCCAACATCAAAATTATGATGGGGCGAGAGCTTCAGAGCAGAAAAGAATATCATAAAGCGCGTCTCGCCTTTAAAGACGCCCTTTCATACGACAGGAACAATCCTTTCGCCTACATCTATATTGCCGAAAGTTACCGGCAGGAAAATCGCGATGATGATGCCGTGGAATATTTAAGGAAACTCTGTGAAGAGGTGCCTCGCTATGCCTACCTGGCGTTTGCAGCTATTGAGGAGACGTTTTTCGAGCTGGGGCAATTCGGAGAGGTCGAGAATTTATATCGGACTGTTTTAAATAATGATCCGGAAAACGTGCCCGCCAGGATAGCCCTCGCCGGTATTCTGGAGAAAAAAGGAGAGATCCAGGAAGCCGAAAACATGCTGCGTTCCGTGCTGGATGCCGATGTTTCCAACTCCGCCGCCGCCATCAGGCTGGCGAAAATTCTTGCCGGGTATGGACGCTCCCGTGAGGGTCTTGAAATCCTTTCGGACGCGGCCGATAAAATCGAAGTCGGATACGATGTTTTTAAATGTAAATATTGCGGAGAAACTCTGAAACGACCCATACCGTCATGTCCGAAATGCAAGAAATTAGGCGCGTTTTTATAGGCTGCATTCTATTTTGCATGTATATAGGCTATTGCGTGTCTGCCGCTTCCAACAGGGCCGCCCTGGATTTGATCGATAATGGCGATTACTTGAACGCCTATAATATGCTTCTGGACGAAAACAGCAAACATCCGGATGATGCCGAGACCCTTTTCCTGCTCGGATTATGCGCTCAATCCGGCAATATCGCCTCGTTGTATCTGAAAGATTATTTGCAGAAGCATCCGGGCGGCGAACACGCCGTGGAGGTACGCGGGCTTTTGATGGATTACTATTCCTCCGCCGGATTATTGATAACGGCCGGATCCCTGATTGAGACATCCTATTCCGTTCCGGATATGTCGTCGTCGGATCTCTATAAATCCGCCCTGTATAAACAGCAGCTGGGCGAATATTCAGAGGCTATGGAACGGTATGGAAAAGTTATGGAAACCGGCGATTCCAGCATAAAAGTATGGGCGGAACTGGGGATTTGCGATTGTCTCCTTTTGAAAGGAAATTATGATTCCGCCCTTTCCGGATATAAAGAGCTGATCGATAATTATTCCGAATCATCCGTTTTCCCTTTCGCTCTGGTGGGTATTTCAGAAACCTACCGGCGTCTCGGCGATACCGACAAATCCGGGGTTTTTTACGAGCTTTACAGGGAACGGTATGAGATGGCCCCGAGGAATATAGAGATCGAGGCCACCCTCCTGGAAAAGCGCTCAATTGGTAACGAGCAGCAACTCAAGTCTCTGATAGATGTCGAGTATTATATTCAGGTCGGGGTCTTCGCCAGGAAATCGAATGCCAATACCTGCCTTAAAAAATTCCGTAATCTGCGCCATTCGGCCCGGATTGTCGATTTCCGCGAAGGGGGCAAGACCTTTTACAGGATAATAGTGGGACCTTATTCGAGTGAGAAGGAAGCCCGGAGGGAAAAAACGGATCTGGAGCGATCGCAGGGGGAAAAATATATTCTGTTTATTCAGTGATCCGGAATAATTTTAATGGATTCTCCCGATAAACTGACGCCGCTTTTAAAGCAATATTATTCCATAAAAGAACAGAATCCCGGAAGAATTCTTTTTTTCAGGATGGGGGATTTCTATGAGCTCTTCGGGGACGACGCCGTAACCGCGTCGTCTCTTCTGGGTATCGCCCTGACCTCGAGGCCGCACGGCAATTCCGGTAAGATCCCCCTGGCGGGGATACCGTATCACACCTTAAACAGGTATCTGCCAAAAATGCTGAAGGCAGGCTATAATATCGCCGTCTGCGACCAGGTGGAGGATCCCAAAACCGCCAGGGGCATAGTCAAAAGAGAGGTGGTGGAGATCCTGACCCCGGGGAGCATAACCCTTGACGGCGCCCTGGAGGAAGACAAACCCAATTACCTGGCCTCGGCAAATTTCCGGGAAGGCCTGGCGGGACTTGCTCTTCTGGACTTATCCACGGGGAAGTTCTTGATAGATGAGTTTGACTCGGAATCTCTAACTGACAGCCTGGTATTCCATCAGCCCTCGGAACTCCTTGTACCTGAAAGCCGGAAATCAAATATGGCTAAAAGCGTTGGCGACAGGATTCCAGGTCTGCATCTGACTCCATTGGATGATTATCGCTTCGATACTTCGCTGGCGTACAATGAACTTTTAAATCATTTCCGGATGCCGGATCTGGAGGGTTTCGGTCTCGGCGGTATCACGGCGGCGTTGGGGGCCGCCGGGGCCGCCCTATCTTACGCGAAAGATCTGAAGATGGGCAGGGTAGGCCAGATTACGGCAATGGAGAGAATAAAGCGTGATATAACCATGGAGCTCGACTCCGCCACCATAAGAAACCTGGAAATCGTGGAAACCCCTTTCGAAGGCAGAAAGAATTCTCTTCTATCGGTTATAGATCATACATTGAGCGCGGGGGGAGGGAGGCTTCTTAGAAGCTGGATTTTATCTCCTCTTCGCGATCTTCAGATGATAAGATCCAGGCAAGAGGCCGTCAGGATGGTTGCTAAATCAACCAAAATATCAGCCGGTATCAAATCACTCCTCAAGGGAATGCCCGATCTCGAAAGGCTGGCGGCGAAAACGGCCGCCTTAAAGGTCGGCCCCCGCGATATCCATTTTCTGGCGCAGGGATTGAAAAAAGCGGTTGATTTGAAAGAGCTGTTATCCAGAGTCGATTCGGATCTGATAAAAGAAAACATATCTCTGATAAAGGACTTTGGCGACATCATAAAACTGGTCGAATCGGCTCTTGTCGATGATCCGCCGGTAAATGTATCCGACGGCAACCTTTTCAGAAAGGGGTATTCCGCGGAACTCGACAGGCTTGTTGAAGAGATAGACGAAGCTAGGCGGTTCATCCATAACCTTCAAAAAACCGAAAGAGAAAAAACCGGAATAGGATCTCTCAAGGTCGGGTTCAACAAGGTGTTCGGGTATTATCTGGAGGTTACCAAACCTCACCTGTCGAAGGTACCCGGCAATTATATCAGGAAGCAGACGCTGGTATCGGCCGAGAGATTTATAACCGAGGAATTGAAAGCCAAAGAAGAGTTGATACTTAATGCCCAGGAGAAGAGAGGAACGCTGGAGAAAGAGCTTTTCGATGACCTCCTCGGCAAAATCGCCGCTCGCACCGCCCATATCCAGGCCGCCGCCGGAGCGGTAGCGGTTATCGACGTTATCGCGGGATTTTCGGTGTTGAACGAGCAGTCGGATTATGTGCTTCCCGAATTGAATGAGACTCTAAAGATTGAAATCAACGAATGCCGGCACCCGGTTATGGAAAGGCTGATGCCGCCGGGTAAATTCGTTCCCAATGACGTCTATCTCGACGGAGAAAAAAGGAGGATGGCTATCATCACGGGTCCCAACATGGCTGGTAAGTCGACCTATCTTCGCCAGGTCGGCCTGATCGTGCTTCTGGCCCAGATGGGGGCGCCGGTGCCCGCAAAATCAGCCCGAATAGGGATATGCGACCGGATATTCACCAGGGTCGGAGCCTCCGACGATATATTGCGGGGACGATCCACCTTCATGGTGGAGATGACCGAAGCCGCCTCCATACTCAATAACGCCTCCGATAAAAGCCTGATATTGCTCGATGAACTCGGCCGGGGGACTTCCACCTACGACGGCCTCGCCATCGCCTGGTCGCTGATGGAATATCTCAATACTGTGAAAGGTAAAAACGCCAGGACCCTGTTTGCCACCCATTATCATGAGCTGATCGAGCTTGCCGATAGGTTTGAAAACGTTTCTAACCTACGGGTAGCGGTAAAAGAGTGGGAGGGTTCTATTGTTTTTCTATATAAGATCGAAAAGGGCGGCTGCGATGATTCCTACGGAGTCCAGGTCGCCAAGCTGGCCGGGTTACCACAACGTCTCCTCGACAGGGCCCTCGAAATCCTTACCAGGCTGGAATCCGACCGCGGCCTTTCAGGCGCCTATGATAGTTCCCGCGCCGAAACCGCCACTTACCAGATCTCCTTATTTTCGGCCGAAGACAGCCGATTGAAAAATGAAATCGATAAGATCGATCCGGATCAGTTGACACCTATTGAAGCTTTGACTATATTGAACAACCTTAAGAAGATTGTAGACGGGAAACGTTAGACGATGAGAGCTTTAATCATATTTTTCATGATTGCATCGGTAATGGTATCACCGGCGATAGCGCAGGATAACGCCTCGAATGCGATTCTAAGTCTGATCGATGCCGCCGATATCCCTCCGGACGTAACCCCGGTATTCGTCTGCGACGATTTTACGCTGGTGAAAAAGACAGAGATCGATGAATATGAAATCGAATCTCAGGAAGTATTACCGGATATCAAAGGTGATTATTACGTGATGAGGATATTGGACAGGGAAAAACTGGATCAATTAAAGGACAGGTTGCCCTATATCCTGATCGGGGAACATGCGATTTTCAGGACCGACCCGGCAGGAGCCGAAATCCTCCCCAATTATGGTTGGGGCTTGACCAGGATTTCCTTGACCGCCCGAAAGATAAGAGAGAGGCCTATTTACCCTCCGGTTATTGACGTGAATTATGATCCGGATATCGCCGGCATGATCGCGGAAATCACTCCCTGGTCATGCGAATCCACTCTGGTGGAGATAACCTCCTTCGCGACCCGCTACTCCTATACCTCCGAATGCAGGCAGGCCGAGGATACGGTTTATCATGAGTTCAATGATCTTCCGCTTACACCCTCATATTTCGATTTCTCATGGTCGGGTAGCGATATGCGAAATGTTATCGGCGAACTTCCCGGCACGGTTGCCCCGGAATCGGTGATCATAATCTGCGGCCATCTCGATTGCGTCAGCGAGGTTCCATATAACTACGCCCCCGGCGCCGAGGACAACGGCTCCGGGACGGTATCGGTCCTGGAGGCGGCACGGGTGCTGAGTCAATACCAGCCGGAGCTAACCCTGAGGTTTATTACTTTTTCAGGCGAAGAACAGGGACTGATCGGTTCGGATGAATACGCCGACAGCATGCAGACCGCAGGCGAGAATATTATGGCCGTTATCAACCTCGATATGGTCGCCTATCGCGGTACCTATGCCAATGATATGCATATCCTCTCCGATTCGCTATCGCACTGGCTGGGCTCCCTGGCGGCGGAAGTTATGGATTTGTATACGGACGTAGATACCGTAACCGCTTATGAAGATGAACCTCGATCCGGATCGGATCATTATTCTTTCGCCATCAGGGGATACCCGGCCGTATTTTTTATCGATGCCTGGCATGGCCCCGACTGGTATCCCTATTACCATACCACGGCGGATACCATCGGCAATCTGGATATGAATCTCCTGGCCTCGGTAACCCGCACCGGGGCGGCCATGGCCGCCATCCTTGCCCGCCTCGATTTCGAAGCCAATCCCGATCCCATACCCACCCTCTCCGAGTGGGGCATGCTAATCATGGCGCTGGTTCTTCTCCTGGCAGGGACAATCGGGGTTATTCGCCGCCGCCGACCCGTACGCGCCAGGTCTTATAATTAATTTCATCTTGCCGTTATATAGGAATCGTCTTAAATTAGTTTGTTATGCTGATATTGCTTTCCAATGACGATGGCTACCAGGCCGAGGGAATAAAGGCGCTGGCCAGAGAACTGAAAAAAATCGGCCGCGTCGTAATCGTCGCTCCCATGTGGGAACAGTCCGGCACCAGTCATTCCCTCACGATTTACCGTCCCCTGAGAACCAAAAAAATCTCCAATGATGTCTACGCGGTCTCGGGCACTCCCACCGACGCTGTTATGATCGCGGTTTACTGTATCCTTAACAAGAAACCGGATATACTGGTATCGGGGATAAACCACGGTCAGAACATGGGTGATGATGTCACCTATTCGGGTACCGTGGCCGCCGCCATGGAGGGAACCATTCTGGGAATACCGTCGATAGCTATCTCCCAGATTACCTCGAACGATATCGGGGTATCCACCGGCCGGATATTTGATAAAGCGGCCAGATTCGCAACCCGTCTGGTCAGATCGGTTAAAAAGAACGGTATTCCTAAAGGCACCCTGTTGAATGTTAACGTACCCGAATATAAAAAGGCGGATGCCCGCCGGTACAGAATTACACGGCTCGGGGAACGGGTATACCACGATGTAATCACCGAAAAAATAGATCCCCGGGGAGAACCGTATTTCTGGATCGGCGGGCATTATACGGTCATCGATAAAGGCCCCGATACCGACTACGGTGCCATCCAGAAGAACTTTATTTCGGTGACGCCCCTCGATATCGACCTGACCGACCGTAAATTCTATGGTATTTTGAAAGATTGGAAGATATAGTTTTGTACGGCAAAGGAGGAAGGGATCCATTATTTGACAATTATTTTCGTTAACGTCAATATTTTCGAAACTTCCCCGTGCCCGAAATCGTATGTAAATACAAGGGAGAAAGTGAATTGGATGCTGGAGAGAAATAATGTATAAAAAGGTAATTTTAATTTTGTTTGTCGTCCTGGCGGTCAGTTCCGCTATTTATGCTTTACTTGATCGCAGGCCGGTCACAACCTCGTCCGACGAAGCCTACAAAGCCTATGAAAAAGGTCTGGATTACTATAACAAGTTATATACTAAGGAGGCTCTGCAGGAATATGAGCGAGCTTTCAAGCTCGATCCCCAGTTCGCCATGGCCCACTTTAGAGCCGCGACCCTTTTTTATGATTTTGACCGGAAAGAAAAATATGAAGAATCTCGGGAAAAAGCCCTGGCCCTTCTGGATAAAGTTAAAGATATAGAGCGGTTACAGATATTGCACGGTTTTGCCAGGATCGACAGGAATATGAAAGAGGTTGAAAAATACTCTAAGGAGTTGATCGACAGGTATCCCGATCATTTCGAAACGGTTTACATTCAAGCCCACAAACTGTATGAAGAACAAAAATTCGAGGAGGCCGCCGAGGCTTCGCTACGAATATTGAAGATAAATCCCGAATACGCGTTGGCTTATAATCTTCTTGGTTATATTTATTACTTTTTGGGGGAATATGAAAAATCGCTGGAATATTTGAAAAAGTATGCCGAGATCGCCGAGGGGCAGGCCAATCCCCATGATTCCCGGGGCGAGATTTTGATGTATCTGGGTCATTATGATGAGGCCCTGAGAGAATTCATGATTGCCGACAGCATTAAACCGAATCTCCAGTTCGTGATAACCCATATGGGCGACGTTTATTCCTCGAAATGGATGTTTCGCGATGCCATCGGCGCCTATATGAAAACGGCCGAACTGGCCAGCAATGAAAGAATGCGTGTCGAGCAGAACCTGAAAATTTCATCCTGTTATTATTATATGGATAAAGCCGATGAAGGGATTGCGATTCTGGAGGAGACCGTTAACGGATCGCCCGATAATATCGCTTTACATTCAAGACTGGGAGGCCTTTACGCCCTCACCGGCGATTTGGATAAGGCTCTGGTGGAATTGGGCATGGTCAAAGGCTTGATAGCCAGAGAACAGGCGAGCGATAATTATCCCGACTCGGTGGAGCGACACACTCCACTTGCTCAATTGTATCTGGAATCCAGGATCGCGCTGGCGCGGGGATACTATCCGGAAGCCGTCGACTATTTAAAACAGGTTCTGGACCAGCTGAAACCGTATAATTTCGCCTATCCGTTGAGAAGAATGGGTGAGGTGTATCTTGAGGCCGGAATGCCCGATAGCGCTATTGCGGTTTTGAGCGAAGTCCTGGAGCGGAATCCAAATGACGCGCTGTGTCTCTATCGCCTGTCGGAGGCGTACCAATTAAAAAACATGGCAAAAGAACAGATGGAGGCGCTTAAGCGATTTTTGGCTGTAACCAAAGACGCCGATGAGAATATAAGCCGGATCCGCGAAGCGCGTCTTACCCTTTCCCGGCTCGAAAATCTGATTACAAGTTAAAATTAATGAAAGAATCGGGAATTCCCCGGATAATTGAATGAGCCCCTATTCGGGGCTTTTTTAATTGGCCGTCTATATTAGATTTAATAATCCATGTTGAAACGTCAATACGATATTATTATCTATATTACCCTAAGAAGAAAAGCCGGTTTTCCGATATTAAGAAAGACGGTTATGTTATTTCTGTTAACGGTTTATAAAAAGAGATAACCTGAACCATATAAACCGACGGGATCTATCAAGAATGGATGATACCGGGAGGAATGATGAAGGCCGAATATATCAATCCGTTTATTAAATCGATTGATAACGCCATCCAGACCACGTTGAATATGACTCCTGAGGCTTCAGCCCCTTATATAAAAAAAGATAATCTAACTTCGGGCGATGTCTCCGGGGTAATAGGGTTTGCCGATAAAAACTGTCTTGGCGCCGTGGCCTTGAGTTTCCCGGCAGGGACCGCTGTCGTAGTATTTAACGCCATGATGGGGGGCGTGGCAGAGAAAGTTACCAAGATTACCCCGGAGGTGCAGGATGCAGTCGGAGAACTGGCCAATATCGTCGCCGGGGGAGCCACGTCTGAATTTTCTCAAAACGGCATTAATTTTAATCTCGCCATACCTACCGTCGTGCTTGGAAGGCAACATAAAATAATCCAGGATATAGAAGTCCCCACCGTGGTTGTACCGATGAAGATCGACGGGCATCCATTTGCCATGGAAATATGTATGAAAATAAAATCCGATAACGGGGGAAACGAGGACGGGCAAGATGCCGCAATTCAATCTTAAAATTTCCCCCGATAAAATGGCCGCCTATTTATCGATCGATCCTGTTGAAGGGGAAGAGGTCGTGACTATCAAAGACGTAATAGGGTTTTTAAATCAGGAAAAAGTAATTTTCGGGTATAACGAGGATAATATTAAAACGGCCATCGAAAACAAAAGCCGGGGTCAGGAGATCCTCGCCGCTGCGGGGAAAAATGCGGTCGAGGGAAAGGACGGCTATATTAAATATTTCTTCGATCCCGATCCCAGCAACGCGCCGAAAGAAAGGGAGGATGGGTGCCTTGATTTTCATCGTCTCAATAAAATTCAGAATATCTCGGTTGACGAAAAACTCGCCGAATTGATCCCGCCGGTAGCGGGCGAGGACGGGATGAATGTTCTCGGACAACCCGTAAAAACCGGAAAAGTTAAATCGGCGAAACTCCTGAAAGGCAGCAATACCAGGTACAATGACGATAAAACCGCGATCATATCCGAGATTGACGGCGTCATAATATTGAGGTCGGACGGCACAATCGAAGTTAACCCTAAATGCAGCATCGACGGTGACATAGATCATAGCACCGGAGATATAGAAATCAAAGGCGATCTTCTGATCAGCGGCGATGTTAAATCCGGGTTCAAGGTGTCGGCGTCGGGAAATATCAAAATCGGTGGTACCGTGGAGGAAGCTACCGTCAAAGCTGGCGGATCGGTAACTATTGGGGGCGGTTTTGTCGGCGAGGGCGGCGGGTTGATCAGGGCCGGGGGCGATGTCTTTGTTAAGTTTCTCAATCGCCAGAGAATTGAAAGCGGCGGGAATATTGAGATTTATGAGGAAGCCAGGGGAGCCAGGCTTAACACCCCCGGAATGTTGCTGGTTAATAAAGGAAAAGGAATTCTGGCGGGCGGCGAGGCCCGCGCGGGCACGGCCATCGAAGTCAACACTCTCGGCACGCCGCAGAACGTGGATACCATGGTTATTGTGGCGGATACGTCCGGGCATATTGAAAAAATCTCGACGCGCCAGAAGGAGATTGAAGGCATAAACGAAAAAAGCGAAGAGATCTCTAAAAAGATGACTTTTTTATTGAGGAAAAAGAAAAAAGTCGGGCTAAATGAGCAGGAGGAACAGCTGCTTCGAAAGCTCGACAAGCTTTCGGCGGATATTAAACTGACGATAGAAACATTGCGCAAAGAGATCAAGGAAGCCGAAGCTGCCATTGACGGATTGAAGAAATCCGCCTACCTCAAAGTCGCCCGGAAAACCTACCCGGGGGTAACCATTAAATTGGCCGGCACCGCCAAATACTTCGAGAATGAGCGCGAGGCTACCACTTTCAAGGTATTTGACGGCAAAATCATCGGCCTCGAGGAAATCCACGAAGAAACCGCCAAAACCTGATATTTATCGTTAAAATCGTATATAATACAGATGCCCTAGGTCGGGGGTTTATCCCCCGACACTGTGCTATTTCAAATACACCATCCGCTTCGTATCTACAAAATCCCCCGCCTCGATGCGATAGAAATAGATCCCTGACGAATACCTCGACGCATCCCATATCACCTGATGCCGCCCTGCCTGCCTCTCCTCGTCAACCAGCGTCTCAACCTTGCGCCCCAGCAGATCGTAGATATCTATCCTCACCCGCCCCGCTTCCGGCAGGCCGTATTCGATGGTGGTTTGAGAGTTGAAGGGGTTGGGGTAGTTGGGGCGGAGGAAGGCGCGATGCGGGAGATTCATATCTTCGCCGATGGCGGTTGCGTAATCGAGGCTATAGATATGCAGGGACGTGTTCTGGATTGACAGGATTTCGTCGTGGCTATCATTATTGAGATCGGATACCTTAGAAAGTTCATAACCGGAATCAGGCAATATTGCCGATAAAGAGCCATCAGAACCGCTGAAGAACTGATATTCTATAAGCGGATCCCCAATGGCGCAAACTACCTGTGGCGAAGCGTAAAGCGAGCTGTCGACAAATCTATATAATACCGAATCTATATCAGTAACCTCTCGCATCCATAGGGTATCGACTTCGGGAAAGCGCAGGAGCACGAGAGTATCTTCCGCGGAGTAGCTAATTTCAGGGGCGTTGTCTATAAAATCAAAATCGCCGATGATCAAGCCGTCCCAATTCAGCAGGTCCGGCCAAGAGGAATACCATCTGTATAAGGTGCAAGAACGTATGACCGAATCGGCACTGCAAGTATAAATATCCCAATTATTCGAGTAATATCCATACAAATATTGCGAAGTATCACTTCCATATGTTATAGCATTAAGCAAAACTGTATTATCTGAATGAAGATATTCATAATATAGAAGCTTACCATTGAATTCAGATAATTGAATTTGAGAAAAATTATCCGCATCAAAAATACTTAATGACCCACTGTTATAGGCTTCAGTATGGAACCAATAGTATAGCATATATTCTCGTGAAAATGAATATATTAAAATTTTAATATCGGTTCCAATTGTGCTTGAAATTTCGTTTATAGAGATAACAAAAGGTATTTCCGTTCTCCGAGTTAATATATATTGATACGCAACACTGTAATTCCATAATAAAAAATAAAAGGTCTCATGTTCAGAGAATATAGGGCCATCATATATATCGACCCACGCAGTATCCATATTATTAGGATAATAAATTCTTGTAAATAGCTCCTTACGCACTATCGCCACATCAATCCAGTCATCTTCATTCCTGTCCCCAATAGTATAGCACGTATAGGTGCTGTCCAACACCGGGCTGGTCCAGATTGTCTGAGGTGTATGGGGATCAAAGAGATAAATGTTTGTGCTGTCTTTTACTGAGAAATCAATAAAACCGTTTCTATTAATATCTTCAAACAATAAATCCATAGGATGGTTCAACGGCGGGCTGGTCCATTCCACTTGGTAGGTCTGGCTGTTGTAGATATAGACGTAATAGTCGGTACAGATGATTATCTCTTTCAGGCTGTCGCCGTCAAGGTCTTCGACATACAGCCCGGTTATCGCCGATGGCGCCTGGATGGAGCCGATCTCCACCAGCTGCAACGTATCCACCTGCGCAAACGCAATTGTAGAGATAAAAACTGTAAAAATTATGACACTGAAATAACGTATAACCGCCCCCTGTGATAAAGATCCCTAACTCTATATTTAAGATACCATTGGCGGTGGTTATGTCAAGAAAATTCTGGATTTGGCCGCGCAGCCGGCTCTCTCTTGCGTCGTCAGGAACCCATTCCTGACGACATCTATTCTGCTGTAAGGAAAGGATTCCTTACAGCGCAGGGGAAAATTCTGGATTCGGCCACGCAGTCGGCTCTCTCTTGCGTCGTCAGGAATCCCTTCCTGACGATATCTTTTCCGCTGTAAGGCCATAGGTCAAATCCCCCCGGGATTTGACGCATCGTAGGCAGGTCTCGGGGAAAACTAACCTACTTCTACTCATTGGTAGGCCGGACATTCTTGTCCGGCCGTTATCGATGTTATCGCCCCAAAGGGCAGACAGGAATGTCTGTCCTACCGGTTTTTAGGAGTTTTATTGTTCGTAAGGGTCGATCTCAGATCGACCCTACTGCTTGTATTGACCGCAACTAAGAAGTATGCGGCTACTTAACTCGAGCCTTGCAAGAATCGGTAAAATATTATAAGATTCAAGACGGGTATGAATATTATTAACGGAGGAAATATGAATCGCGTTCGAATAACCTTGATAATTTTATTGGCAATACTTTTAAATGCCGGTCTATCCCACGCCGCCTCGCCGAAACCGGCGGTCGCGCATCACGCCATGGTGGTGTCGTCGGAGCCGATTGCGGCCGAAATCGGGGTGCAGGTTTTGCGGAATGGCGGCAACGCCATAGACGCCGCCATTGCCGTCTGCGCAACCTTGAACGTCACCGAAGGGTACAGCTCCGGCATGGGTGGCGGATGCTTCATAATGCTCTACCGGGCCGAAACGGGGGAGATTCTCGCCATCGACGGTCGCGAGCGGGCTCCCTTGAAAGCCCGGCGCGATATGTATGTCGATAAGAAAAGTAAATCGGTTCTTCCCGGTCTTTCCACCGAGGGAGTGACCGCGGTGGCAACACCGGGCCTGCCCGCCGCCCTCGACATTATCCATAAAAACTGGGGCACACTCCCCTGGAACGAGCTTTTCAAACCCGCGGTCGCGTTGGCTGATACCGGCTTTAATATCTCCCGAACCTACGCCGAGCGTCTCCTATATTCCAAGGATCGGCTGATTCAATACCCCTCGACCAAAGAGCTGTTTTTTCCACCCAACGATACATTGCCGTATACCTTCGGGCATAAACTGGTGCAGAAAGACCTGGCCCGATTTCTCGACAGCCTTGCCGCCGTTGGAGCGGGATGGTTCTACAGCAGTGATTTTACCGAAGACCTGCTAAAGTTTGTGAACAAGAACAATGGTTATCTTACCGAAAAGGATTTCGAGGAATACAGACCGGTCATTCGCAGTCCTATCCACGGGCGATTCCGGGATTATGATATCTACTCCATGCCGCCGCCGTCATCCGGTGGCATCCATGTCGTTCAGATACTGGAGATTCTTGAGCCGTTCAACCTGAGATACTGGGGAGCGGGATCATCCGAAACCATTCATCTACTGGTGGAGGCGATGAAACGGGCCTTCGCCGACCGGGCCTACTATCTCGGTGATCCCGATTTCGTAACGGTTCCCGTGGAGGGATTGCTCGATACCCTTTATCTGGAGGGCCTGCGCGCCGGCATGGTTCCCTATAAAGCTTCCGATATCCAGGGCCCGGGGACTCTGCCGGGTTATGAAAGCACGGAAACGACTCACTTTTCCATAATCGATTCGGCCGGCAACATGGTAGCCTTCTCCGCGAGCCTGAATACTTCCTTTGGATCGGCAGTTATCATGCCGGGGTATGGGCTGTTTCTCAACAATCATATGGATGATTTTTCTCTACAGCCGGGAACTCCCAATTATTACGGGCTGGTCGGTTCCGAGGCCAATGCTATCCACCCGGGCAAGAGGCCGCTTTCGTCCATGTCTCCGACACTCGTATTAAAGGACGGGAAACCTGCCGGTATTTTCGGGTCTCCCGGCGGACCCAGGATAATTACTGCGGTGGTACAGACAATTCTAAATACGGTTGAATTCGGAATGGATATCCAGCAGGCGGTAGACTTTCCCCGCGTCCATCATCAATGGAAACCGGATGTCGTTTTTGTGGAGCCGGATATTTCATTTGATACCATTAAAGGACTTATTTCTAAAGGCCATGACGTATTTCGTTCATACGAATGGGCTTCGGCGCAATGTATCTGGATCGAGCCCGAAACCGGGCTGATCACCGGCGGAACCGACAGCCGTACAGAGGGAAATGCTCCGGGATACTAAATAAGCATCCACTTCCGGAATTATATATATCTTATGTCTGTTTTTTCGGTCTAATTAAATCTATATCGGGCGAACCTTTATAGCTTCCGGGCCTTTCGTTCCTTCCTGCACTTCGAATTCGACCATCTGGCCGTCATTGAGCGAGCGGAATCCTTCGGCGTCGATGTTAGAATGATGAACGAACAGATCTTTTTCGCCTTCGTCGGGTATGATGAAACCATATCCCTTCTGGCGATTGAACCATTTTACCTTACCGGTAGCCACATTAAACTCCTTTTGCCCCTGTTGGGGATTTGTTGATCCCTCAATAAAACAAAAAGGAATTTGCCCACGAGGGAGATGGACCATTCCTTTATTACCACCATAATTTAACCGGATCCCGATAAAATGTCAAATATTATATTTATTTTAAGCAAAAAAAGCTATTGACATCCATAAAGGCTATATCTATCCTTTTCGGGTATTATGTCTTCTCAACCGCCGGGAAAAGGCTTTGACCTGATCGTTGTCGGGACCGGATTCTCATCGTCCTTCTTTCTTTATTCATACCTGAAAAAAGCCAAAAAAAACGAACGTATCCTGGTTCTGGAGCGCGGAAAATATGATTCACTCGATTGGCAGCTGGAAAACAAGTCCAGCGCAAGCCTTGATTTCAGTAAGCTGTTTATAAACCGCAACCGGGATAAAGGATGGTATTTCGCGCCGGGATACGGTGGAGGATCCAAAATATGGTGGGGATGTACTCCTCGAATGCTCCCGAACGATTTCAAGCTCAAGTCAAGATACGGCGTGGGCAAAGACTGGCCCATAAGCTATGACGATATCGAGGAATACTATTGCCGGGCCGAGGAGATTATGGCCGTCTCCGGCCCCGATAATACCGCCTTATTCCCTCGCAGCCGGCCCTATCCGCAGCCGCCTCATCTCCTCTCCGATCCGGATAAAATCCTTCAAGAAGCATATCCCGACAGGTACTTTCCCCAGCCCTGCGCCCGCGCCCGCGAGGGGACCAAAAATCGCAATATCTGCTGCGCCGCCGGGGTATGCGATATCTGCCCCGTCGACGCTAAATTTACGATCTTGAACGAACTCGATTATATTTATCGCGATCCCCGGATAACCTTGTCGCTCCAGTCCGAAGTGAAAAACCTGAACGTAAACGGCGATTCGGCGGTCTCGGTGGAATACATGAAAAACGGCGTAAGCGAAAAAGCTCGGGGAGAGCTCTTTATCCTGGGCGCCAACAGTATTTTCAATCCTTTTATACTTCTGAAATCCGGGCTGGATCATCCCATGCTGGGCAAAAATCTAAATGAGCAAGTTTCCAAAAATGCCCGGGTAGAGCTTGACGGTGTCGACAATCTACAGGGAAGCACCAGCATCACCGGTCATGGTTATATGCTCTATGACGGCGATCATCGATCGGACTATGCCGCTTGCCTTATTGAATCTTATAATGTACCTCATATTAACGGTCTCCGGGCGGAGAAAGGGAAGTGGCGTCAACGGATGTATTTAAAATTTATTTTTGAGGATATCCCGTCGCCGCAAAATTACGTTAAAATCAGTGATGAAAATCCGGAACTGCCGGAGACAGTTTATATTGATTTCTCCGATTATACCAGACGATCTGTTGAAAAATTGCCGGAACGCCTGAACGAACTTCTAAAACCACTGCCGGTGGAGGATATTATAATCAGCGATATCATCAACATTACCGACGGTCATATAATGGGTACCGCGGTCATGGGGGACGATCCGGAAACAAGCGTGGTCGATAGATACCTGAAACATCATAGGATCAGGAACCTTCTGGTCCTGGGAAGCGGTAGTTATCCCACCTGCGCACCCGCGAATCCCGCGTTGACTCTCTCGGCCCTGGCGCTGTGGGCGGTGGATCATCTGTAGATTAAGGAAATAAAATTGGCCGAAAAAATCAGCAGAAGAAAGTTTGTGATTATAACGCTTTTTTCAGGCGTCTCGTTATATGTTGCCGGATGGTGGGCCTTCAAGGTGCGAAAAGGCGACGCCTCCGACATTATCATATCCATAATCAGAAAAAAACTGGGTTATATGAAGATCGATAAATCCGAAGTGAAAAGATTCGCCGGTGATTTCCAGAAAACCTTTTCCAACAAGCAAAGGCTGATCGGCGGCTGGGCCGGGATGCTCAGACCGTTTTACTCGCTTCTGGATATTCACAAAATAACACCCTTCTCGGATAAATTCAAAAACTTCGAGGAATACGCCGTAACCACGTTTCTGCTGTCCTGTGATTTTTTCCGAAACGGCGCCGATTTGAGCCGCGAGGTCAAATACACGGTCCTATATGATCCCTACGAGATCGGCTGCGAGAATCCTTTCGCGAACTATTAATCGAATAATTCATTCAAGTAAGTGTATATATTATTAAGCGTAAGTTATAAAAGGAGAGTATTATGCAGAGCCTTATTTATAAATGTCCGAAATGCTCGAACGATCAATACGAAACCGGGGAGATTAGAGCGGCCGGGGGATTCTGGAGCAAGATCTTCGATGTGCAGGGAAGCAGGTTCACAAGGGTAACCTGTTCGCGATGCAAGTATACCGAGTTCTTCAAAGCTAAAACCAGCATGCTGGGCAATATCTTCGATTTCTTTACCAATTGAGCGATTTGCAAATCGTTTATCGCGTACTGAACTTCAACAAGTAAACATCAGTATTTCCCCCCGGGGGGAAATCCGGAATAGGCACCGGTTCGGGTCCACCTTTGAAATACGCCACTCCGTAGGTAATATCCAGGCCGTTATATGAGCAGCTGCCATTGACATCCCCGCAGTAATACCATTGGGGGGTGTGCGGGCAGGTAGGACAATTAGGTGAAGCGCCGCCCTTGAAAAACGCTACTCCGTAAGTTATATCCAGCCCGTTGTAAC
>CP070813.1:2009616-2035842 GCA_020344055.1 Candidatus Zixiibacteriota bacterium
AATGCGGAATCGATCTTTGCCCAGCCGAAAACATCGGTACTTGAGTATGTCCGGACTCTAGTCAGAATGCACGTTCCCGAAGAAATCGCGTCGGAACTGGTAAGGAAAATTCCCCAGAAAATCATTAATAGCGATAAAACCGAAATCTGCTGGAACAGCCTGATGGAAATTCTATCCGAACTTCTGGGACCGGGAGAGCCGGTGAAAATGGCCGCGAGCGGTCCGACCGTGGTCATGCTTGTGGGCCCGACGGGAAGCGGAAAATCCTCCGCGGCGGCGCGGCTGGCGTTTAAATACAGCCTTGAAGAAAACCACGTCGTTTCCCTTGTGACGACAGACACGTTCAGGGCTGATTCCAAAGAACAGCTGGCATCGCTGGCCAACGTAATCGGATGTTCATTCACGGCGGTATCCTCGCCTCAGGAACTGACCGCTCTAATGAAGACCTTCAAAGAGGGCCTGGTGATTGTCGATACCAGCGGGGTATGCGGCCCTCAGGATTCGGAAGATCTTGCAGCCATGGTAAACGCGGCCAGCCCGCATGAGGTGCATTTGACCGTCCCGGCCGACCTATCTGCCGCCGATCTTGCCGATTTCATACGGAATTATTCTGAAATCGGAGTCGATAAGGTGCTGGTAACCAAGCTCGATCAGACGATTTATCGAGGCGGAATTATCGGGGCGGCCGTAAGGCTCGGCCTGAAATTCTCCTTCGAAAGCGCGTCAAGGGAATTGCCCGGAAAATTCGGTCTTTTTAATCCCGTGGCTTTTGTATCAAACATCAAATCCGTCAAGGAAAGAATCTTTACGGCTCAAGATTAAAGAGCATGAGAAATAAGGCGCACGCAAAAGGATTGGCGGTACTTACCGGTTCGCCGCCCCCCGGACAATCTATCCCCGGTTATGGCCTCGCTAAGAGGTTAGCCGGGAGAAATACCAGGACACTTTACCTGGATCTCCGGCTGCCCCGGGAGAATTCATTTTATCTCGATGGACAGTCATGCGATTTCGATTATCCCTCATATGGGGCAAAGGATCTTTTTGAACCGGTTTCAAACCGCGATTCGGATTTTGATATGATTCGCTTTCGCTCGCCGGTAAATGCCGCGATAAATGAAGATTTGCTTGAGCGAATCTCCGATAGCGTCAGCGAATTTTCATTGAGATACGATTCCATAATTATATCCGCGCCGTATGGATTGAATCCGATCTCCTTTCTGGCGGCAGCCATGTGCGAGGATATCATTCTGATTATGGAACCCGACGTTTCGTCGATCGCATCGGGCTACTGTATTATAAAAGCCCTCGCCGCCGAAGGGGTGGGAGAGAAGGTGGCGACGGCCTTCTCGAACGTCGGCTCCGCCGAGCAGGCATTTTCATTGAAAAGTAAATTCGATTCTCTAACAGCGGGCTTTTTAAATCTGAAATTTAAAGATGGGGGATTTACTCTTTCATGCCGGGAAGACGGCTCCACCGAATATATCGAAAGAACCGATTTTCTCGGCGCGTCGGATTACGCCGAAAACGCCCGTCTTGAAACATTTCGGGCGTTTCAAAATGAAACGGAAAAAGCAAACTTCTCCGGCACCAATTCATCTTACGGTGAACCGGACGATCTAAAACTGTTAACCCATAAATAGCGCAGGATAGGAAAATGGTAGCTTTGGAAGTATGGGAGAGATACAAAGATAAAAAGGACAACGAAACCAGAGACAGACTTTTAAACAGCTACTTACCCCTCGTAAAGAACGTGGCCGGCCGCATGGCGGCGGGATTCCCCAAATCCGTCGAGCTTAACGATCTCGTAAATATCGGAGTCATCGGGCTGATAGAAGCCTTCAATAATTTTGATCCGGGGCGCGGAGTAAAATTCGAAACCTTCGCGGTACCCCGGATAAGGGGCGCCATCCTCGACGAGCTTCGTTCCCTCGATTGGGTACCCAGATCCACAAGGGCAAAAGCCCGTAACATCGATAGGGCTATTACCAGGCTGGAAAATCAGCTGGGGAGAGGACCTTCGGACAAGGAAATAGCCGAGACATTGGACATCTCGGTTTCGGAGCTATTCTCCGCAAAGAAAGACATATGCTTTTCGTCATTGCTTTCCCTTGACGAAATGATCTGCCGCGAGGATGATAATCGCCAGGTCCCTCGAATTGAAACCGTGGAAAACCGTGAAACCCCTGATGTTCTCCGGGATATGGAGTTGGCGGAGTTGAAATCCTACATGATGGTTTCCATCAGCTCCCTGACGGAACAGGAACGGTTGGTCGTTTCCCTCTATTATTACGAAGAACTAACTCTCAAGGAAATCGGTGAAATAATGCTGATATCGGAGTCGCGGGTATCGCAAATCCATACCCGGGCCGTAAGCCGGCTCAGGGGTTTTATTCGGGATAAATTCGCTATTTGAAATTAACTGGAGCGGTCAAAGATGGAAAGGGCGGAAATTAATAATGATCTCACCCGCAACGAGCCGATCAGAGAGGTCCGACAAACCAAGGACGCCCGCACCGAAGAAACCACAAAGAAAAAGTTCGTAGCGGAACTCGAAAGAAGACTCTCCCGCAAAAAGAAAAAAGATAGCAAGAACGAAAAAGACGAGATAATTCTTCACGCTGAGGGGGACTCTGACGAGAACGAAAACCCGGATAAGGACGGGAAGAGAAAAAAAAGAAATAAAAAGGGTCCGGTCTCGTCGCCGGAGGGTTTGAAAGGAAATGAGATCGATTTTCTCGCCTGAAATGGAGGTAAAATGAATTACGACATCCTGATTCTGGCAATGGCTTTTATCAATCTGACAGTCGGGTTTGCGCTGCTGTATTTCGTCATAAAGAGCTCGGGAACCGTCAAAGAGTCGTCGGATGAGAAATATAAACATCTAAATCGATGCATTGACGATTTGCTGGAAAGGATTCAGCGAATCGAGAAGAATTATCCGGATCAGGCTATTGCAGCCCCGGAATCATACATGCCGCAAAACGGCCACTCCGGCGCCATCCGCGCAAAGTCCGTTATGGAAAAATTACGCAACGGAGAAAATCCCGATCAGGTGCGAAAAGACCATGGCTATTCCAGATCGGAAATGGGCCTGATACTGGCCGCCGCCGGGCTGGCCGGGAATAACCCCAGCTCCATATAATCCCTTCAGAAAATCGGGGTGATGCCGATAGTCCTAAAGGGAGTTATTATTGAAGAGGTTTTAAATGACTAACGATCGAACGCCCTACTTCGCCACCAAACTTGAATGCCCCGTTTGCGGCTACTTGAATTCGTTTGAAATCTTAAAACAGGGTTCGTATACGGAATCCGGCAAGGATACGGATTTCGCGCCCACGGGCAGAGTCTGGAAAAATCCTTCTTTTCAGGGATATAACCCCCTTCTGTATTTTACCGGCTCCTGCAGGAACTGCTATTATACCCGGGAAATGAACTCCGCGTTCAGAGAATGGCAGGAAGATAAAGGTTTTCGCACTTATCGGCTTCCGAACCAGAAAAAGAGGCATTTAAAAGAGATCGCCTCCGATGACAGTGTCATAAAAGTCCTCGGGGAAAATATCGATTACAGAAATTTCCCCAATGAATCCGCCATCATCAAGTTATTGATCGCCATCTATGACGAGCTGCTTCTGGAGCGCCCGACGTCTCTTGACGTTGCCAGATATTATCTTCGCATAGCCTGGATATACCGCGAGATGGCCGGCGGCAGAGGTGAAACCATATCGTTGGCTCAAATAACCGTAAACAATATCCAATATGAAATCAGCCGATTGAAAGATTATATGGAGGGTTTAGGCAATCTTATAGGCCCGCTGGCTAATATTGTAATTAGTGATCTGAAGCCGCTGGTTTCCCGGGATCAATCTTCGGGCAATCTGACATCCGGAATGGAAGAGGGATTTGAAAACATAGGTAAATTAGGAAGTGAAATTTGGGAGAACGTCAACAGGATCGAATCTGAATTCAATTCGGTCAAGGAAGAGATATCCGGTTATAAGCCCGAGGGAAAAGGCCAGGATGACTTTGCCGGGTATCCCACCTTTAAGGATTTTTTGAGCGAAATTCAGGAAAAGTGGCGGGACATTCCCTTAAATGAGATCGAGTCTTTAGACCTTTCTCTGAGATACTATATCAAGGCCTACCAGAACAGCAAAGAAATCAAGGCAGGGCTCCAGCAGCTCCAGGCCTCTTACATGATCGGGGAGTTGTCCAGGCGCGTGGGGAACAACATCCAGGCCATGGAATATTTTAAAAACGCGTCCAAGCAAGCTCATGAAATGATGCATCGGAACAGAAACGACAAGACTATTTTTGCCAACGCGCAAAAGATACTCGAGCTATGCCTGGAACAAGCCCGACTTCTAAAGAAGACCGATAGGGTGAAAACATGAGAAACCGCGTCAGTGTAAGAGACGATAATCCCGCCCTCTGGGACAGATTGATTCTGACCTTGAAAAAGGAGGGCGGGAAATCGGAGTTTGTCAGCAGGGTGGAGAATATAAAACGGAATTCATACGTTCTTGAAATGCCCGTCCGGCAGAGCGGTAAATACAATCTACAAAAAGGAGATGTCGTGGAAATCCGTTACAACAGGCGCGATGCCGCCTATACATTTAAGGCAAGCATAAAGGATCTTTTTGTCGACGACACAGGATCTATCGAGGTGAAACGAGTGGGCGAAACCAGAAGAGAACAGCGTCGAAAATACGTAAGGCTGGATATATTGGAGGAGATCAATTATAGAATCCTGGAGTCGCCGAAAAACGAGGATATCGGGTTGAGCCCGGCGTTCCAGGGCTCTCTTCTGAACATCTCCGCCGGGGGCTTCCTATTCGAAACGGAAAAGCAAGTATTATCGGATTCCCTGCTCATAGTAAAATTCAACCTCAAGAATCAATACTCATTGGAAAATATCCTCGCCGTGGTCAAACGATCGGAGCGAACCGATAATGGATTGTCGCTGGTTGGATCGGAGTTTATCACCAGGGATAATAAGGCGGAGTTCGGCCTGGAAAAACTGGACGAGTATCTTCCGCCGGGGACCGCGACGTTTGACGAAAATCTTCAACGGCTTATAATCCAGTTCATATACAATCAACAGGTGAAGATGCGTAAAGAGGGCAAGCTTTAGCATGAAAGCAACCTATCGGTCGTGTCCAACAGTAATAATCTTAGTTTTGATTTATTATTCAACGGTTCTTGCCTCATTGATACCATCCACGAATATCGCGGTAGTTCTGCGCACGGAGGATCCCGCCTGCCCGGACGAAAGCCGGATGGTATTTTCAGCTTTTGAAAAAGAGATGCGCCTTAAAGGATTCATGGGAAGACTCAGGATTATTGAGAATGAGGATCCGGTGGCGGAATCCGGGGAGAGTGTGGTTAAAGTTACGATAGCCAAAAACCGCTGGCATACGCGAAAACTCCTTTCCGTACCGTATTTTCTTAACCGGTATAGAAGGGAATATATTATCGAGTCCTTCGTCGAGATCCCCGAGGGGAAAAACGGGGTTTCCATACTTAGGATCGCGGCCATAACCTCCGCGCCGGCGGTGGCGCAGTATGTCAATAACGATAAGTACGATCCCGCTCTTTTCCCGAATCAAACGGAACAGCTTGAGATGAAGGAAGAGGCCAGAAAAATACTGGCGAAAAAGCTCGCGAATCATCTATTCAACCAGTTAAGGTGATACTGGCAAACGGCGGAAAAGCGATAGCGTTTTGAAAATTAAGGCGGCAAATATTCAGGATAACATGTCATCTGTGGAACTCCGCTCTGCCGAGCGGGAATTTCAGACTTGAACAGGAGCAAATATGGAGGGAATAATACCTCGCGATTCCGGCAAAATTGACAGTTTCGGCCTGGACAGCGAATTGGAGGCCCTGAGCGAAATATCCAGAGCCATTCAGGAAGCGGATATTTCGGAGGAGTCTTTTGAGGAGACCCTGAAAGCTATCGGGAGAGTTATCGACTTCAGGTCGGCCTCGCTTTTTATGTTTTCCAGGGAGACCGGAAAACTCGATGAAATATGCAGCATCGGACACCGCGTGGATTTAATTGATTTTGTCGAGTTCGATATGGGTCAAGGAATATCCGCCTGGGTAGCCCAGAAAAGAAGGCCGATACTATTGAACAATCTAAGAAAATCTAAGGGCGGGGTTCACATCAGGTCCTTTCTCTCGGTTCCCGTCGTATACGGAAAAGAAATTATAGGGGTTATTAATCTCGCGCATGACGAGCCCGAGGCGTTTGCCCGGAGGGATTCCAGTATTCTCGGAATAGCCGCGACCCTTTTTGCGCTGTTGTCGGAACGAATTTATCATAAGAAATTCGAAACCTGCGCCCGGGCGGAGATCGAAACCTTAAACGAGCAACTCAATAAGACCAGAACCGAAATGACAAAAATGGAAAATATCCGCGGCGGCGGTGATCTTCTGGAATCCCTGAGCAAGAAGTTGGCCAATCCACTGGCGATAATAGCGGGGAATGCCCAGTTTCTTTTAATGACCATGAAAAACTCATCCAGTTCGGTGATCAGAAGACTTAAGGCTATTGATAAAGAGGCGTCGAACATCATCGCCCTGACCGATAATTGCCGAACCGAATCGAACGCCGAAAAGGAATATGACGTCGGACCGGACGGAGAATATCGTTGAAATCGATACAGATAAACCGGCATTTGGCTTTATGGTGGATTTAACGGGCGAGTTAAAACAGGATACTTCGGAAACGGCGAGGCCCGCGGCTTTCTTTACGCTGGACAGGAATTACTCCGCGGGAAGAATATCTCGCTATGGTTCCTTGTTTTGTGAAGGGAATTGTATTAAAAGTCTGTTAAATAACGATGGGCTTCTGCCTCTGGATAATCCCGATGTTAAATGCGCAATCGAGAGCGCGTTTAATGATATTCCCTCGCTGGTTCGTTTTAGGCAAACCGTCAACGAGATGGCTTATTATTTCGATCTATACTGCTTCCCGGAAATAGACCGGGAAAATTCATCAATCGGATGTTTTCTCGTGGATAGATGCCGCGATGTGGAAGCGGCGATTTCGCTGCAAAGGAAAATCGAGAGGCTCGACATCATAAATCAGGCCGTGAGAGCATTCTCCGAGACAACCAATCTGAATGAAATTCTGCGGATAATCCTGCTGGCCGTGACCTCCGGACCCGGCCTCGGTTTTAACCGGGGATTTATTTTTTTATCGGATGAATCATGCACTTATCTTCACGGCTGTCTGGCCACCGGCCCTTCTTCGCCGGCGGAGGCGGGTGAGATATGGGAAAACCTATCTGAAAAACCTCTTTCCCTGGCCGAAATATTACGTTTTTACAGGAGCGGGGAAAGCCCCTTCGACACTTACGTTAACCAGCTGGTAACATCCCTGAAAATACCTCTTGCCGAAAACTCCGGTTTTTTGAAAAGGTGTTATGAGAAAAGACAGGCCCTGGTTATCGATTCCGATTTAAATCTGAATGAACACGAAATATCGTTAAAGAGAAAATTGGGAGCCGAAAGCCTCGCCGTTGTCCCTCTGGTTTCTCGTGATTCGTGGCTGGGGGTCATTATGGCGGACAATCTGATCACCAATAAGCCGATCTCCTCCTCCGATTTACAGCTTCTGGAAATCTTCGCGCGATATGCCTCCGATGCCATTGACAATACGCAATTATACGCCAGACTCCAGAGGGAGATTGCGAAATTGAAAGAGGCCAATGAGGAAATCATAAAAACCAGAGAAAATCTTATCCGTTCGGAAAAATTGACGGGCATATCGAAAATGGCCCTGGTGGTTGCCCATGAGATTCGTAATCCCTTGACGGTGATCGGGGGACATGCCAATGCCAGGCTCAGAAAAATGGAAGGTGATCCTGAAAACGAGAGAATTTACGGCATCATCTCCAAACAAGCCGCCCGGATAGAAAACACTCTTAACCGCTTCTCCAGTATCGTGTCCCTGAGCGAGAAGAAGGACGGAGAATTCAATATCGGCGAACTGGTTCTGGAAACTCTTAAAACGCTTGTCTCGGTTAAATCAGAGAAGATGCCGCGCTTCAATATCGATGATGAGGCTAAGGGATCGAGAATTTTTATCGACCAGGGTTTATTCCACAAAGCCATGATGATAATTTTCAGGGAAGCGTCAGTATTGGCCGGAGGCTTATCGAGACTTCGGCTGGAAATAAAAGAACAACATAATACCGCCGTCATATATGTCGGCCGCGACGAGGCGAATGAAAAATTCGCCCATAGCTTTTTTGATGCCATGCGCGCGGGGCAGAGCGGTATTAGATCGCAGGAAATATCGGTCGCTCTTGAAATTTTAAAACATTACGGCGGGGATATGGGCATAGGCTCGCCCGAAATGTCCAGAGGGTGGCTGGCCGTCGAATTCCCGTTAATCAAGGAGGAAAAGTGAAAAATATCTTAATTGTAGATGACGAGGAGGATATTCGCAACCTGTACGAAAGCGAATTTGAAATCGAGGGGTACAATACACATTCGGTTTCGTCCGGTTCCGAGGCCCTGGAGTTTATAAAGAAAAACTCGAATCTCGATCTTGTGATTCTGGATATTAAAATGGACGATCTGGACGGACTCGAAGTGCTGGAAAATATTAGGACTGAAACCAACAAGGTGCCCGTGATCCTGAATTCGGCATATTCCACCTACAAAAACAACTTCACCTCCTGGCTGGCCGACGCTTATCTTGTTAAATCGTCAAATCTATCCGAATTGAAGGATAAGGTTCAGGAGTTGCTGTCGGTTTGAATACGGATAGAAGGGCGGATCAAAAAGAGATACTGGATTATATCGAAACGGTATCCGGCGAGATTCAGCTTCTGGCTCTAAATATCGCGGTTGCCGCCGCCAGGCTGGCGCATAGCAACAAAATCGGGGTCGAGGTAAATCAAAATCTCGCCAATCTGGTGAATCAAGCCACCCGGGCGGTCAAACAGATGAATCATTTAATTGATGCCGCCAGGACCGAAAAAAGCTCCCGGAAGAATTTTACGGACGATAACGGCAAACCCTTAAACGGTAACCTCCCGGAGGATATGGATTCGGTGATGAGCGATATTATCAGAGATTCGGAAAAAATAGTCAGGCTTCTGGCCAATGTTAAAAAAAGATAGTTTGAAACCGGCGGCGTCGGTATTGCTGGTAGAAGACTCCGATGACGTTAGAGATTTCGTCTCCGAGATATTAACCGGAGAAGGATTCTCCGTCTCGACGGCGCGCAACGGCCTCAGCGCCTGGAGTTTGATAAGTTCCCGGTATTTCGATCTTGTGATTTCCGATATGGGGCTTCCGGATATGGACGGGGAAGAGCTTTTGAGAAATATGAGGAGAAACTCTATCGGAACGCCGGTTTTGCTTATTTCGGGGGTAAGAATAAATGAAGCAAAAGAAAGCGGTTTCCCGGATAGTCAGCTCATATATAAGCCGTTTGAAGTAAACGAAATAAAAAAAGCGATATTTGACCTCTTAAATCAAAATAATTCGGCGCCAAATTAATTTGTATCTGATACAGAACGATAATAATAAAGGCGGTACAAGTCTAGGCTAATATTATTTTTTAAATAAGGAGCGCGGCGCAATGAAAGAATACGTGAGAATTCTTATTGTGGAAGACGAGGCCATGATGCGGAATCTTCTTTTGAAAATTCTGGAATCGGAAGGTTATAAGGTAACACTCGCCTCGTCGGCGGCTGAGGCTCTCGATAAACTGGAGCATGAAAAATACGACCTGTTGCTTTCCGATGTCAAGATGCCGGGCATGAATGGATTCGAGCTTCTGGAAAAAGTAAAGAGCAGATGGAGCGATATGGCGGTTATAGTCATGACCGGATACGGAGAGGCCTACACTATCAAAGACGCTCTAATGAAGGGCGCCGATGAATATCTTTCAAAGCCCTTTAAGAGTCACGAGGTTTCGCTCATCGTGGAAAGAGCCTACTGGCGACTGCTTTCGGCGAGAAATTCAAGCGAAAAGTCGACGCAGCCGATAGCAACGACTTAAAACACCCCGTTTATTCATCGCAATGATTTTGTGCGGCCCTTCGGGGCCGTTTTTATAGAAATTTATTCTCCCATAATCAGAAAGATTTTCCCATATTATCTTTACGTACCTTGATCTCAAAACGCCACTGCAAATCGCGGTACCTTCCCGATCCATGCAAGTTAATATAAAACACAGGGTTATATAGATGAGCAGGGAGGCCGGATGGATAATTTCGGATTTTTCACACAAGGCATGTCAATTGCTTTATAAAACGAGGGTTTTGGTATCGATATGAGGATTTTATGATTAAGGGAATTTACACTTCGGCCTCGGGCATGCTCCCGAGAATTCTCAAACAGGAAACCTTCGCCAATAATATGGCCAATGTTAATACTCCCGGCTTTAAAAAAGACGGAGTATTTTTGCAGGTTCTGGATGAAGTCAGCCGGAAAGAGATAATTACCGATCATCCCTGGGAAGTCCCCATGATTGACGACGTGTATATCGATTTTTCGCAGGGCGATCTCGAAAAAACCGATGCCAATACCGATTTGGCAATTGACGGCGACGGTTTTTTCGCGATCCAGACGGGATCGGGCACCATGTATACCAGATCCGGCGATTTCTCCCTTTCGCCGCAGGGGATTCTGGTCGACAAAAACGGCAATCCCGTATTGACCGATGCCGGCCCTTTAACCCTGCAGAGCGATTCCTTCACCGTCGGCGATGACGGTACGGTCACGGTAAACGAGTTCGCGGTAGGAAGGATAAAGATTGTCGATTTCGAAAAACCCTATCAATTGAAAAAGGTCGGAGATTCCTACCTGGCGCCCGTGGACCCGTCCATAGCGGAACAACAATCGACCGATCATAGGATTCGCCAGGGATACCTCGAAAAATCCAATGTAAATGTTGTCGAGGTGATGGTCGATATGCTTTCATCGTTCAGGGCCTACGAGGCTGGACAAAAAGCCATACAGGCCCAGGATGAAACCCTGGATAAGGCGGTGAACGATCTGGGAAGATCGGTTTAGACTGGAGGATTAGATGATAAAAGCTATGAGAACCGCGGCTTCCGGAATGGCGGCCCAGCAGCTCAATGTCGACACCATTTCGAATAACCTGGCCAACGTAAACAGCACCGGGTATAAAAAGTCGAAGATCGAGTTTCAGGATGTTTTATATCAGAGGTTGAGAGCATCGGGCGCCGAATCCGCCGCCGGCACCAGCACTCCGGTCGGACTTGACGTCGGCTATGGCGTCAGACCGGCGGCAACCCAGAGATCGTTCACCCAGGGTACTCTTCAGGCCACGAGCAATCCGCTTGATCTATCCATCGACGGGGAGGGATTTTTCCAGGTGTTGCTCCCGGATGGCGAGGTAGCCTATACCCGTGACGGCGCATTCAAACTCTCGGCCGACGGTCAGATCGTGACCTCGGACGGGCTGTTTGTCCAGCCCGGCATAACCATTCCTTCGGACGCCGAGCTTATTACAGTCAGCAATGACGGGATGCTGTCGGTCAGGGTTCCGGGCGACTCCGAAGCCCAGGAAATCGGCCAGATCGAACTGGCGAAATTCGTTAATGCCGCCGGCCTGGAGGCTATCGGACATAACCTCTTTATTGAGACCGCCGCATCCGGGGTACCGATCCTGGGAAATCCCACGCTCGAGGGTTTCGGGAGAATCAACCAGGGATACCTGGAAATGTCCAACGTTGAAATCGTGGAGGAGATGGTTAATATGATAATCGCCCAGCGAGCTTATGAAATCAACTCCAAAGCGATACAGACCTCCGAGCAGATGACCGAAATCGCCAATAACCTCAAGAGGTAATATGAGGATATTTCTGCTACCCTTTATTCTGTTTTCCATAAACTCGGCGGACGTCGAAAAGGCGGTTCTCGAACATTTGTACGGCCATTTTCCGCTGCAAAACGCCGATTATGTTTGTGACTTCTCCCGACTCGATATTTCCCGGATACCCGAAGCCGATAGCGTGGAGATCAATGGCTATGGAAAAGAAAGGCCGAAGGGCCAGGTGGTGGTATTTTTCTCCTTTTTTAATAAGGGGGAACGGGTCTATAGAACCAATGGGACCGTAAGAGTCGGGATATTGAAGGAGGTCCTGACGGCTTCCGTTCCGATCAAGATGGGCGAGCCTTTCACCGACGAAAACACCGGTTATGAAATCCGGGACATCGCCTCAAGCAACGATGAGCCGGTGGAACTTAAGGATAACATTTCAGGTAAAGTCGCGTCGAGATTTATACCCGCTGGTAAGATAATAACGCTCTCATCGCTTAAAACGCCACCCGTCGTTTCCCCCGGCGACGTCGTGGAAATATTATATGATGAAAGAGCGTTTTCTCTGAAAGTCGGCGGAGTCGTTAAACAGGAAGGCGCTAGGGGAGACAGGGTCAGAGTAATGAATATCGATACCAGAAAAGTGGTTTACGCCACGGTCGTTGATTCGGCAACCGTGGCTATAAAGCATAAGGAGGGGATATGAAAAAGTGTATCCCGTTGATGATTTCGATTATTTCTTTAACGGTCATTTCAGCGGCGGCCGGGCCTTTTGATGAGGCCAACAGCAAATCGCTTTATACCGATATCAAAGCCCACAAGATCGGAGATATATTGACAGTGATAATCTCCGAAAATGCCCGGGCCTCAAACAAGGCCAAGTCGATCACGAAGAAATCCACCACCGCTTCCGTGGAAGGCGGACCGGGTATCGGAGGACTCGATTTCTTCGCGCCATTCGGCATGGCGGCCGAAAACGAGAGCGAGTTTGACGGCGAAGGCAGGACCGAGAAAGACGGCAGCCTGACCGCCCGGATGACCGTCAAGGTCGTCGGTATCAATCCCAACGGCGATCTTCTGGTGGAGGGGCATAGAATACTGGATATCAACAACGATCAGGAAACCCTCTTCCTCTCGGGGATTGTCAGGGAAAAAGATATAACCCCCGCCAATACCATATACTCTTTTCAGATCGGCGACGCCGAAATTTCATACAAAGGCAAAGGGCAGTCGCATGACGGCTCGCGCCCGGGATTTTTCACAAGACTCGTAAACTGGTTGTTCTAATTATGAAAAAACGGATAAGAAAAATGTCGGTCGTTGTCCTTGCGCTGTCGCTGATGGCCTGGCAGATGGCGATGTCCGGCGTAAGGCTCAAGGATATAGCCACCTTCCAGCTCGATAATGATATGCAACTGATCGGCTACGGCCTGGTGGTCGGTCTTGACGGGACCGGCGATTCCAAAAGCACTATTTTCACTCTCCAGACGCTGACGAATATGATGGAGAGAATGGGGATTACCCTTTCTCCCGAAAAGGTGAAAGTAAAAAACGTGGCGGCGGTCATGGTCACGGCGCAGCTGCCATCCTTCGGGCGGATCGGTTCGAAGATCGATTGTACCGTATCCTCCCTTGGTGACGCCAATTCGTTGCAGGGGGGAATGCTGTTGATCACGCAGCTTTCCGGTACCGATGGTATTGTATACGCAACCGCCCAGGGACCGATTTCCATCGGGGGCTTTAACGTCCAGACGACCGGCGGAGACAGAATTACCGAAAATTACGCTCTCGTGGGAAGAATACCCGGCGGGGCCATAATTGAGAAGGAACGCCCGGTCGACGTAAATCCCGAATATTTGTCCATAAATCTGTTTAATCCCGATTTTACCACCTGCGGAAGAGTGGCGGATAAAATAAACGCCGTTATCGAACCGGGTGCCGCCGTGGCCAGAAACGAGGGCAGCCTGACGGTGAAAATCCCCTCCATTTTCAGAACTCCGGGGGGAATGGTTGACCTTATCTCCAGGATGGAATCGCTCGAGGTGATACCCGACGCGGTGGCGAGGGTGGTGATTAACGAAAAGACCGGAACCATAGTGGCCGGTGAATATGTCACCCTGTCCGCGGTCGCCCTGGCTCACGGCAACCTTAAAATAGAAATTAAGGCTGAACCGCAGGTTTCTCAACCCGAACCGTTCTCCAGGGGAAGAACCGTGCTGACCCGCGACTCGGAGATCATCGCCGAAGCCGAGGAAGCCCGCATTATTAAATTCGAGGAAAAAGCTGATATAGGCGACCTGGCGGAAGCGTTAAATGAGATAGGCGCCACGCCCAGAGATATTATCGCTATTTTCCAGGCTCTGAAACTGGCGGGGGCGCTGAGGGCTGAGCTGGTTATTATGTGATGAAAATCTATAATCCCAATATCGCCCGGTTTCTGGTGCAATCCAAACTCGACGAGCTCTCGAAACCGCCTCCGGACGCTCAGCAGGAGATAAAGCTCCAGAGATTAAAAAAGGCCTGCCGCGATTTTGAGGCGATTTTCATCTCCTACATGCTCAAGGCCATGAATAAAACCACCGAAAACTCCGATCTGTTCGGTAGCGGTCTCGGCGGCGATATTTACAGAGAGATCTTTAACGAAAAACTCGCCGAACATCTGTCTCAAACCGGGCAATTCAAAATAGGTGATATTATCTATCAGAAATATGCCGGGATGGTCAATCGCGGTAAGGAAAACGCCGATTCCCAAGATGCGCTCGAGCTGAAAGATATCCCTCCTTCGGAAAATATGATGACCGCCAGTGGCTTTGTACCTTTAAGTCCCGAACCGGATCGAACGGGGACTGAGATTGTGCCGCGGGGAGACACAATCGATATTGGAAATAAATCAGGCGGTCGATCCGGGGAAAAAGAATTTTTATCGGAATATAAGGAGACTATCGAAAAAGCCGCCAGCGAGTTCGGCCTGGCCGCTTCCTTGATAAAGGCGGTCATCAAGCAAGAATCGGCGGGAGATCCTGAGGCCGTTTCCCGTAAAGGGGCCAAAGGCCTGATGCAGCTCATAGACTCAACCGCCACCATGTTGGGAGTCAGAGATCCGTTTAACCCGGCGCAAAATATAATGGGAGGGGCCAAGTACCTTTCCATGTTGATTAAAAGGTTCGGAGGAGATCTGAGAAAAGCGCTCGCGTCCTATAACGCCGGGCCTGCCGCGGTGGAGAAATATAAAGGCGTTCCGCCGTTTCCCGAAACGATCAAGTATGTTGAAAATGTGCTGTCGAGCATGAGCATGGAATAAATATGTAATAAATCTCGACTTTTTGCCGATGGAAATTATGATGGAAAAAGAATTACGGGAGCTCGAAAGCATTCTCAGGGCGGAGCAGAAGCTGTTCGGGATATACCTCGAAAAACTGATCGAACAACAGCGGTATCTTATCGAGAACGATTTAAAGGGATTGAAAGACAGCATCGAGAAAATAAGTCTTCTGGCGCAGGAGGCCATGACGCTGGAAAACGGCCGCAAAAACGTCATTGCGAGAATATCGGAAAAATTAAAGGTGGATGAGAATGATATAACTCTGAGCAAGCTTCTCGATCGGTTCAAGGGACATAAATTCCAGGAGCTGGAGCATTTAAGAGACGCCATTCTGGATACCCATGTCAAAGCAACGGCCCAGAGAGAACGTAACGAGTTGTTGATAAACCAGTCAATGAATGTAATCGGGCGGACCGTTAATTATCTAAATGAAAGAAAAAATCCCAGAGTCACCTATGATAATCCGACCGGAAAAAACGGGGTCGCTTCCGACAACAGGGGTTTGCTGGTAAGGACGGCGTAAAATGTACGGACCCAATGTAGGATTGGAAATCGGCAGAAGGGCGTTGCTGGCGCAGCAGCTATCGCTTAACCTGACCGGACATAATATCGCCAACGTGAACACGCCCGGCTTCAGCCGTCAGGATGCCATATATTCGACAACGGCTCCCATGGAATCGCTTTTCGGCCATGCCGGTACCGGAGTTCATATTGACGAGATACGGCGGATAAGATCCGTTTTTCTCGATCAACAATACCGTAGCGAATCTCATCGCCTGGGCAAATGGCAGTTTCTCTCCCGTACCTGGCAGCAAATCGAGGGGATATATCAGGAGCCGGATGATATCGGCATGTCGGCGCAGCTGGATAAGTTCTGGAACGCCTGGCAGGACCTGGCCAATAATCCCGAAAGCGAATCCGCCAGAGTCGCGTTGAGAGAGCAGGCCAACCTTCTTAATAACGCTTTCCACCAGCTATCGACGCAGCTTGCGGATCTTCGGGATTCCCTGGATGCCGATATTACGACTCTGGCGTCGCAGATCAATATTACCGCCGAACAGATCGCGGAGCTCAACGGAAATATAGCGGCCGCCGAGCTCACCGGGCATGCGGCCAACGACCTGCGCGACAGACGCGATTACCTTGTGGACCAGCTTTCCATGTGGATCAACGTCAGCGTTCTCGAACAGCCGTCCGGATCGTACACCGTCCTGATGGGCGGAATGGCCCTGGTTGACGGCACCAGCAACCTCGAAATCGATATGGAGGTCGAATCCACCGGCTCGAACGTAACGCACAGGCTCTTTTTTAAGGGCACCGGCATCGATATTTTGAATCCGGGGGGCGAGCTCGAAGGAATTATCGAAGCTCGAGACACCCTGGTTATCGATCAGCAGGCCGAACTGGATCTCCTGGCGGTCTCGCTGGTGGAAGCGGTTAATAACTTACACCGTCAGGGATACGGTCTGAACGGCGAAACCGGTATCGATTTCTTCGATCCCGATACCACCGGGGCCGCCGATATAGCCCTGGACTATCTGATATTGACAGATGTGAATAATATCGCAGCCGGCCTGAACGGCGAAACCGGCGATAACGCAAATGCTCTGAATATCGCGGCGTTGAGAGATCAGCTCTTGATGAGGAACGGCCAGGCGACCCTTAACGAATATTACGGCTCTATAATCGGAAAAGTGGGCGTTAAATCGAAAGAGGCCCAGAATCACGAGGCCAACCAGCTGGCGCTGTTATCTCAAATAGATAATTCAAGGGAGTCCTTGAGCGGCGTTTCCCTCGATGAGGAAATGGCCAATATGATTCAGTTCCAGCACGCCTATGAGGCTGCCGCCCGGGTGATCAGCGTGATGGATTCGGCACTGAACACCGTTATTAACGAGATGGGCCTCAGGAATTATTAGTATGAGTATTGCGGGATCATGGAGGTCCCTATGCTGGTGTTGACAAGGAAGTCCGGGGAATCGATCGCAATTGGAAATGACATCAAAGTAACGGTCCTGGGAATAAGCGGAAAACAGGCAAAGATCGGAATAACGGCGCCGGATAATATCCTGGTTTTCAGGGAGGAGATTTTTAGAAAAATCCAGAGCGAGAATATCAAGGCTTCCCTGTCGCTTAAAGACGATATACAGGAATTGACGAGAATTATCAAAGCAAAACGACAGAAGGGCAGTACCGAAAGGCAATGAATTCAGAAATAGCAAAATTTTATCATTCCGAAAACTTGCTTTCAGATGGCAAGTCGAGTTTCTGGCAGCATAAGTGCGGTCTGTTTCAATGGCATATTTCCGGAGACAACGTGAGCCTTTCCTGCGCAGACCCGGAATTGGAGAAAATAACCTGGCCGAATCTCGATAGGGAAAAGAAAACCGGAGGTCCATAATGAGAATAACCTCTAATATGATAATGAATACTGTTACGCGAAACCTGGCGTTATCGCAATCGCGGTTTCTAAGATTACAGACCATGGCCAGTTCGGGCAGGAGAATAAATAAACCCTCCGATGATCCTATCGGGATAGCAAAAGACCTTGGTTTCAGAACCGACTTATCGGAGATATCCCAGTTCAGAAAAAATATCGATCAGGCCATCTCCTGGCTCAATTTCTCCGACCAGGCCATGGCCAATATCAACGAGCTTATTTCAAGCGGTAAAGAGCTCACGGTTCAATTCGCCAACGATACCTACGATCAGAACGCCCGTGCGGCGGGGGCATCGCAGATAAGGGATATTTTTGAACAGATAATCACTGCCGCCGAGACCCAGTTTGAGGGCAACTATATTTTCTCCGGCACCAGAACCAACCTTTCCCCATTCACCGTGCTTTCGATGGGGGTCGTATACCGGGGGGACTTTGAAAAAATCTTCCTTGAAACGGAATCGGCCTCATACCTGAATATAAACTCCATCGGCGCAAACTTCCTCACCGAAGCCAGCCGGGTTCTCGGAGACGGAGTCGACTTAAATCCGGGGATTCAACCAAATCTCTGGCTCGATTATCTTCATGACGGAAACGGCGTCGATCTGGGCGCCGGCCTTTTCAATGTTCGCACGTTAAATGGTGAGTATGTCATAGACGTATCGGCGGCAAGAAATATCCAGGACGTTCTCGACGCTTTGAACGGCGCCGGTATCCCCAATTTTAGCGCCAGCATAAGCGTGACCGGAAACAGCATCGGCCTGGATGATACATCTGATCATTTGATAAATGCGAACACTCCTCTTTCATTGTTAAACGGGGGGTTGGGGGTAGATCAGACACCGGGGCTGGTGAGATTCACCACTTCCGGCGCAATTTCTGTAGACGTTGACTTTTCGGCCTGTGTCACCGTCGGGGATGTGATAAACGCCATAAATACGCAGCTGCCAGCGGGGGGGATAAACAACGTTACGGCTTCGCTCCATCCCGATAAAAATATACTGATTTTAAATGACAATAACGCGGCGCCCCTCGGTATCACCATCGCGGAAGGATCGCCGGGAGGGCAGACGGCGTCCGATCTTGGAATTCTTGGCGAGCTCGGAACAGTCATGGAGGGTGAAGACCTCCAGCCCCTGCATATCCAGGTGGTCGAAAACGCGCCGGGCGAGGAGACCGCGAAATACCTAGGACTCCGGGGCGAATCGCCATATGAGCATTTTGTCGGGGAAGATCTCAATCCCGAGCTGGCCTACTTTACTCTGCTTTCTTCCCTCAGGTCCGGTCTGGGATTTCCTCTGGGAAAAATCAGGATAATAAACGGTGATATGATAAAGGATATAGATTTAACGGCCCTGGGAAATGATCCCAACGCCACCATCATGGACGTCATAAATCTCATCAACTCATCGGGTATCAAGGTCGAGGCCAGAGTAAACGACCAGCATACCGGAATTCAGATTTTTTCCGAAGTTAATGAAAGGTCTCTGGTGGTGGTCGAGGCGGATGACGGCCGGACCGCGAAGGATCTCGGGATATTCGGATCACCCGATATCCTGGGGAACCTGATGGTGCTGGAGACGGCCCTGGAAAACAATAACGTGGAAGAGATAGGATTATGTCTCGAGACCTTCGATACCGCGCTGAACAAGGTATTGATTGAAAGGGCGGAGGTCGGCGGCCGGGCAAACCGGGCCGATATGGGTTCATATCGCCAATTAACATTCGAATTACAGGTTACCAAGCAACTGTCCAACATAGAGGACGCCGATATAGCCAAGGTTATAACGGATCTGGCGTCGGCAGAAGCGGCGTATCAGGCCGCTCTTGCATCGGCGGCCAGGTTGATCCAACCGTCGTTGATTCAATTTCTCAGATAGGGGGATTTTTGATAGCGGAAACATCGAGATTCGGCAAAATCAAGCACGGAAAACCCGAAATTATCACCATGGTCAGGGGGATTCTGGGGTTTGATTCATATTTAAGGTTCATAGTTGTTAGCCTGAAAGGACAGGAGCCTTTTAAATGGCTGCAGTCTCTCGAAGACCCCGATCTGGCATTTTTAATGATAGATCCCTTATTTTTCAAACCCGATTATATCGTCGAGATTCATCCCGGCGATCTGGCGATATTAAAAACCAGGAATATTAATAATATCGCCGTATTCGTTCTGGTATCGATACCGAAAGGACAACCGTCGTTGATGTCGGCCAACCTGCAGGCGCCGCTGGTAATAAACAAAGATAACATGAATGCCGCTCAGTTGGTTTTGGCGGACAGCAATTACAATACTGAACATTCGATTTTCGTCGAGCTGGAGCGGCGACTGGCCGAGACTTCAATGTCGGATCACGAATAGAGCCCGGCGGGAAAGCTTTTCACAGACCGCTTAATACTGTTCAACTTAAGAGGTCGTCCGCCTGAGGAAACCAAAAAAGAGCAAATGCCCACGATAAAATAGAAGAGGCCAAAATATGCCGGAGACAATCGAAAAAAAAGAGACCAAACTCATATCGCGAGATGAACTGGCAAAACTCCTGGAAAACGAGGATTATTCGGAAGCCGAGGACGCGATCCACGCGCATCTGGAGCAATTTCCGAATAACGTCGAACTGCTGAACTCGCTGGGGTCGATATACGCCCGGCGCGGCGATTATTTTAACGCCGAAAATACTTTTCGCAAAGTAATCGAAGTCGATCCGGGTTGCGGGGACGCTTTTTACAACCTGGGTCTGGTTCACAGCAAACAGTCCCGCAAGACCGAAGCGGTGGAAGATTTCCTTAAAGCGGTGGAAATCAACCCCGGCGACGCCGCGGCCCACAACGATCTCGGCGTGCTATATCATTCCCAGGGGAAAATGCATCTGGCCAAAGGGCATTTTATAAAAGCGCTGGAGGCCGATATCCTTTATAAAAGAGCTTTGCTGAACCTCTTCGAAGTCTGCTTCGACGCCGATTCTTATTCCGAGGGATTGGCGTGGATAGAGAAGTTCCTGGAAGCCGCCTCCGCAAATGATAGTATAACCGATATAAATCCCGCCCCGATAAGAGATATCGATCCGGAGAGAGTGAACACAATTCGAACCGAAGCGGACACCGGGTCCGAACGAAGACAATCCCCGGGCGCGCTGAAACTCACCAAAAAATCTCATTCGAAAGCGGACGATATCTTCTTAAAACACGTTCCCGAGGAGCTGCGGGAGAAAAAAACCGGGGAAAATATAGCCATAATCGCGGATTTCAATATCGCCGGACAGCTCTCCCTGCTTTTCAGGATGATCAACAGGTATACAATTCACAAAGCCCGCCTGGTGATAATTCAGGACGATTATCTTTCCTATGACAGGGATCTGATTCTCTCCCGGGACGGCGAGAAAGGCCATAAAGACGCCCTGGATATTGTTGAAAACGCGGACTTTTATCATATGGGAAGATTCCCCAAGTATATCGAGGGGGTAAACTGGGAGGAATACCTTAAACCCGATAATTCCCTCATACAATATTACGGCTCCGAGATAAGGGCCAACGCGGTTCAATTATATAAATGGCATAAAGATAATAAGATCCTGGGACTCTCCTGCTGGGATTATACCATGCTGGAAAACGCGCCGTTTTTCTACCACACCAATATCATGTGTGATTTGTCGAGAATAAGACAATGTTCCGAGCCGACTGACAAGATAAGAATTTGCCATCCTCCAACGAACCGCCAGTTCAAGAAAACCGACCTTTTTCTTTCGGTTGTGGATAGGCTCAAAAAGAAAAATTATCCCTTTGAGGTGGAGCTGATAGAGCACAAAACCAACGAGGAATGCCTGGATATAAAAAGCCGCTGCCATATGACCTATGATCAGATCTCAGTCGGCATTTACGGTCTGTCGGCCATCGAGTCCATGGCCGCGGGCCATGCCGTCCTGTGCGGGATATCCAACTTCGCCACCAGCTATCATCCCGATAACCCTATTGTATACGTTACCGAGGAAAACTTATATGATAAGCTCGAATATCTCCTGAAAAATAAGGATGAGATCACTCGAACAGGCAACGCGGGCAAGATCTGGGCCAGAACCCATCATGACCCCATGAAGCTCATCAGGCAGTATGTCTGGATTTACGATCTGGTGATAAACGGACACGGGGTCGTGGATAACCGCGACAAGTTTCTTCTGACGTAGGGAGTTCGGCGTGATCAAGGGCAAGAAGATATTTTTATCCGGGGGCGCCGGCTTTATCGGTTCGGCTCTCATTGCCCGGCTGATCGACCATAATGAGATGGTAATATATGACACCTTTGCGCGCCGTAGCCTTAACGGCAGAAGATTCGAAAACCATCCGAATCTCGTATCCTGTCGCGGAGACATTCTTGATTTCGAAAATGTTAAAAAACATATCGAGGGCGCTCATATTGTCATACATCTGGCGGCGATTGCCGGAATAGATACCGTGATTAAATCCCCGGTAAACACTATGCGGGTAAATATGATCGGAACCTCAAACATGCTGGAGGCGGCCTCGGAGCTGCCCTCCCTCGAAAGATTCATCGATTTTTCCACGTCGGAGGTCTTCGGTTCCTACGCTTATAGATCTGAAGAGGGAGATTCCACCTCGCTGGGGGCAGTGGGAAACGCGCGCTGGACATATGCCGTTTCGAAACTCGCCGGGGAACACCTCTCCTATAGCTATTATAAGGAAAAGAATATCCCCACGACGACCATTCGCCCCTTTAACATTTATGGCCCCGGGCAGGTGGGAGAGGGAGCCGTTCATCATTTTATAACCAGGGCGCTCAAGGGGGAAGATCTTGTAATACGGGGCAACGGCGATCAGATCAGGTCGTGGTGTTATATTGACGATATAGTAGAGGCCATTCTGGCGGTGCCTGAGAATGATAGGACTATCGGCGAGTGTTTTAATATCGGAAATCCCCGGGGCACGGTCACCATCTACGGATTGGCGCTGGCCGCCATCAGGGTAACCTATTCCAAATCAAAAATCGTTTTTGTCGAGAAAGATGTTGCCGACGTGGAGCTGAGAATCCCGAATATAGATAAAGCCAGATCGATGCTTGGATTTCAACCCAGGGTTGATCTCGAGGAGGGTTTAAAATTAACGGCGGATTGGTACTATGATAAAATCCATGCGGATTCCGCTTTCGAAGCCAGCCTTGCTGGATCCTGATATCGAATCAGCGGTAAACATTATAAAATCGGGCCGGCTTGTGAGTGGCAGGACCGTGGAAACATTCGAGCGACAGCTGGCCACATATGTCAAAACCGAATACGCGGTTTGCGTTTCATCCGGCACCGCCGCCCTGCATCTGGGTCTGCTCGCCCTGGGCATAAGGCCGGGTGACGACGTTATTGTGCCTGCTTTCAGCTACCCCGCCAGCGCCAATGCCGTGGAGGTCGTCGGCGCCAGGCCGATTTTTATCGACTCCGAGCCGAACGGTTTTAACGTCGACGTAAGCGAAATTGAAAATAACATAACCTCCCGCACGAGAGCCATTATGATAGTCCACAATTTCGGGTGGCCGGTTGAGATCAATAAAATTCACGCCCTGTCCGCCAAATACAATATCCCCGTAATCGAGGACGCCGCCTGCGCGCTCGGATCCTCTATCGGGAGTGTCAGGTGCGGAAACCTGGGAAGGCTGGGCATTTTCAGCTTTCACCCCAGAAAGATTATGACCACCGGCGAGGGGGGCGCCGTAGTCACCAATGATCTGCAGCTTGCCGAAGAGATAAGGAAATTGCGGAACCACGGCCAGGATATCTCCCGTGGCGTCGATTTTGTAATGCCCGGATTCAATTATAGAATGACCGATTTCCAGGCCGCTCTGGGGGTTTCGCAGATGAAACGATTTGACTCCATCCTGCTGGAGCGTTCAAAAACCGCCGGCTATTACCACAAAAATCTGAATGGCATGGAATTCCTTCGCCCCTGCGTACCCGGGGCGAATCGAAGGTTGAACTACCAGACCTATGTCGCGTTTGTTCCCCGTGACCATAGAGATAAATTAATCGATCATTTGAAAGGATATGATATCGAGGCCGGCATAGGGACCTATTCCATACCCCATACGACCTATTATTCGACTAAGTACGGTATTGATAAATCCCGGTACCCCGAATCGTTGAGCGCGTTTAGGAACCTCATAAGCCTGCCGTTATATGGCGGCATCACAAATGATGAACAAGACAACGTGATGGAAGCATTGAAAAAATATAAAGCCGATAGAAAAGGATCTCGAATTAGGCAAACTGTGGAAACATCATGAGAGGGACATTATGAATAACGCAACCCGGTCTGATGAAATCGGTAAGGACACGCAACCGGCATCATCGGGAAAATTGTCGGATCTGCAAAAAATTTTGAAGCTGGCGGCTAACAGTTTCAGCAAAGAAAAATATTCCATGGCCGTCGATTACTGTAGAAAAGCGATCAGCGCAATTCACGGAACAGGCCACTCCCAATTTGCGGCCGAAGCGTATTATATCTGGTGTTTGTCCGACCTGAAAATGGATAAATTTGACGATGCCAGAAAGGCCTGCTATGAGGCTCGCCTCAAGCTTGGCAACTATCTCGACCTGGTCTATTTTGAAATTGTAATCGCGGCGGTCGGCAACGAAACGGAAAGAATTCCAAAGCTGGCGAAAAGTTTTATAGAATTATACAATGCCGCCGGTGATAAATTCAGTCCTCTAAAAGAAAAGACGCACGACAGGATCGGGGAGGTTTTGCTGATGGGCGGCCAGGCCCTCGAGCAGACGCATAAAACCCCGGAGGCGCTGGATTTCTATAAGGAATATCTGACCTTGTTTCCCGACGATGCTCTCATAAAAGAGCGAGTCGATATTCTGACGGATTCACTGAATGTTGAGCGGGTAAAATAGCGCAGATGGGCAAAAGAAAAAAAACGGGCAGAAATAAAAACTCCTTTAAGATAAAAGAACTATCGCAGTTTGAAAGAAACGCCGCGCCGGCAGGCAAGATCGTGGAACTGTCAAATAGTTATGATGATATTATTAAAAAGGCGGAAAAATCCGGCAATAAGCGGGATCTGGCCGCTGCCTATTTCGGCCTGGTGTTATCCCTGGTTGAAAAAGAAAAGTCTGAGAAAGCTCTGAAAATCCTGGCTGAAGCCCGGACTGTTTTCGGAGATTATCTTGACGCCTCTTTTCTCGAAACTAACATATTTTATAAGTTATCCGAGTATGAAAAAACGCTAAAGGCGGGGGAAAAGTATCTAACCATCAGGAAGAGCTGTGATTCCCTGAAAAACGCTCACCTGAGCCAATCCTATAACAGCCACGCCGACGTTCTGTGGATACTTTCCGATTCCGCGCGCCGGACGCTCGATTTTAAAAAATCGCTGCGTTATCAGGAAAAAGCGGTATCTTTAAATCCCGAGAATCATTTCCGGAGGATTATTTACGCCAGCAATCTCCAGAAAGAGGGATGTCTTGACGAGGCTATAGCGGTGATAGATGACGGAATAAAGCGTTTCCCCTATGAAGTTGGCCTGATAAACGCCAAAGCCCTGATTTACGGTGATGCGGAGAAATTTGGAAAAGCGATCGAGATCCTCGATACGATTCTGGAAAAGAATCCAAAGGACGTAGATGCCCTGGTAAATTACGGGGTAATTCTGGAAAAAAAGGGCGATTATTCGGGGGCCGAGGAACGCTTTAAAAAAGCCCTTCAAATAGATGCCGAGCATGAGATTGCGAACGATAACCTGAAAAAACTCAAAGAGACTATCGATGATAACCCGCAAAAAATTTCTCTTTGCATGATCGTCAAAAACGAGGAGAAGTTCCTGCCCGGGTGCCTGGAATCGGCCAGAGACGTGGCCGATGAGATAATCGTTGTCGACACCGGGTCGACGGACCGCACCATGGATATCGCCAGGGAATACGGAGCCATAATATACGAACATCCCTGGCAAAACGATTTTTCATACCATAGAAATCAATCCATAGATTACGCCACCGGAGACTGGATCTTGATTCTGGATGCCGATGAGGAGCTGGATCCTTCCGAGCACGATATGATCCGGAGCGCGGTCAGGCGAAAAGATATAGACGCTGTTTCTTTAGTTGTTTACAATAAAATTCAAGGCGGCAGGACCGGATTTCTGAACTCGCACAGGATTTTCAGGAATAAAAAAGAATATCGTTATTCGGGAATAGTCCATAACCAGCTTATGATGGACGGGGTAACTCTATCCACACAACTAAAAGTATTTCATCATGGCTACGGTCTTTCTGAGGAAGAGATGCGCGCCAAGGGAAAGAGAACCGAAAAGCTCCTTCAGGAACAGCTAAGAGAAAATCCGGATAACGCTTTCGCGCATTTTAATCTCGCCCAGATATTCAGGGGTCTCGCCGAACCGGGGAAAAGCCTGAAGCACGCCAGCAGAGTCATAGAAATTCTGAGCCCGGATGATATCGACCGCAGGCATGTTTATGTCATGGCGCTGGATCAAATCGGTTGCGCTTATGTGGGACTGGACGATCACGAAAAAGCCAAAGGATACTTTTATAGGGCTCTGGAGATCAAAGAAGATTATCTCGATCCCTTGTTCAACCTCGGCTACGTTTTCTCCAGAGAGGGGAATTACGACAAGGCCGATGAGCTGTTTCTGCGTTATCT
>CP070813.1:2035942-2062035 GCA_020344055.1 Candidatus Zixiibacteriota bacterium
ACGGCGAAAAGCGCCCCTTTTACCGACGCCTTTGATATTATGGCGGCCACAATTGTGGTGGTCGCCACCAGACCGAGAGATCCCAGTATGATTATTATTATAAACAGGGGAAAATTATAGATATCCAGGCCGATAAAAATCCCGAATAACGGGATAGTGAGCAGGTTCAATACCGACAGCAAAATAAGATTAAAGATCATTTTTCCGCCCAGGACCGCCGCCGCGGGACAGTATAACCTCAAGGCCAGAGCGGTCTTTGATTCTTCCTCCTTTACAAAACTCTGGGATAATCCCGACAGGGAAGAGAAATAGATGACTATCCATAGAAGTGACGCCTGTAAAATTGTGTCCAGACCGACTCCGCCGATCGCCCAGGATACGGCAAAGACGGTAACCAGGGCGAACATTAAAATGGCGTTGATCGCGTATCTGGTTCGAAGCTCGCTTTTAAGGTCTTTCAGAAATACCGCGAAAGACTTACCGGCCGAGCCTGATGATCTGGTCTCCATAATCCAATTCCGATTTTTCGTTGGTCGCTATTACGGCAATACCTTTATGCGATTTAATAACCTCCGAAACAAGCGCCTTGCCTTCATCATCGAGATTCGATGTCGGCTCATCGAGAAGCAATAGCTCCGGATTTCTCAGAAGAGCCAGGCAATATTTCAATCTCTGTTTCATTCCGGAGGAATACGAGCCCACCTTATCGTTTCCCCTTTTATCCAGGCCCACCCGTCTGAGACGATTCTCAAGATCGGTTTCGCTGAATCTCAATCCCGCGATGTTGCCGAAAAAATACAGGTTTTCAAGCGCCGTCAGCTCGTCATAGAGCACGAGGTCGGGCGATACCAATCCGATGTATCGGCGGATTTCTATCCCGCGTAATTCTCTATCATTCAGGGCGAGAGTCGCGCTACCCCTGGTAGGACGAATCAATCCGCAGATAATTCGCAGCAGGGTTGTCTTGCCTGACCCGTTTGGTCCGGTTACAATCAGTAAGTTTCCGCCATCCACAACAGCGTTTATATCTTTAAAAACGGGCCGGCCGGGGTATGATTTCGCCAGCCCTCTCATAATCAGTTTTATCTCCATGATGAAATGCTAATTAATTATGATTGATGGCCTTTATCAAGAAAAAAGGTTCCGTTCAAGGAATTTAAGAGCGCGTGATGCAGATTAAAGGGTTCTTGCCGTTTTAAATCGGAAGCGGTTCCCAGGCCCTAATTCAAATCTGTCGGGTCCCCGATCACCTGTATCTTAACCATTTCCCCGGCCTCTATGTAATTTATCTCCGGAGGGATGACAATTATACCGTTGGCGCATATATAGGCCCGGACGTTCTTCCTGGGGCGGTGATTGTCCGGAATCGCCAGGAAACCATCATCGGTCAATTTGATTTCGGCGCCCACAAAGTGCGTTTTCCCCCCGCCCCCTTTCACCTCCCGGTCGAGCCTCGCCACCACTTCGGTTCTTCGCAATTCGCGACGTCCCAGCATCTTCATGATTGCCGGCCTTACGAATTCCTCCATGACTATGGTGGTGGAAAGGTGGTTCTCGGACAGCCCGAAAACGGGAATTCCGTTGTAGGTACCGAAGATCAACGGTCTTCCGGGACGAATGGCGACCCTCCAGAATTTCAGGTCCATGCCTATTTTCTGAAGAACCATTTTTATCTTATCAAAAACCGCGGGTGATGATCCGGTCGAAACGATCAACATGTCGGAGCTGCCTGTTTTATCTACATTTTTCCTGATTTCTTCAGCGTCGAATCCGGTTATGCCCATGTTGTCGGGTATTGCATGATATTCTCTGAGGTGGGCTTCAATCGAAAAGATATTGGCCGATCTGATCTTGCCCACGCCTACCGGTTGGTTTGGCATTACCAGATCATCACCGCAGGTAAAGAATGACACTTTAGGCTTTCTATAGCAGGGAACCTCCATCAGACCAAGGGTGGCCAGAATTCCTATATCGTAGGAACTTAAGATCCGGTCCCTGCTGAAGATCAACTCTCCTTCCTCTATGTCCCCGCCTCTCATAAATATGTTTTCGCCCGGCTTTTCGCGTTTATAGATTTTTACGCTTTTGGAGTCCTCCCTGACCGCAAAATCGTTCGAGATTATAGTGTCCGCGCCCTCGGGCAAAGGTGCTCCCGCCTCCACCATAACCGCATGACCCGATTCCACCAATTTTTTCCAGCAGCAGCCCGCCCTTACAGAGCCATCGAGGATCAGCGCCACAGGTGATCTCTGATCGCTGTTAACCACGTCGGCGCTTCTTATGGCGAATCCGCCGATTCTGGCTATATCTGCCGACGGTATATCTTCTCTTGAGACTATATCGTCCGCAAGCACCATTCCAAGCGAATCAACGATTGGCACCTTAACCGATTCAAGGATCTGCGTATTATCCAGTACTATCTGCTGCGCTTTTTCAAATGATATCATAATACCTTCCCCTCCTTTTGAAGGTAAATTCAATCATTATCCGGCAAAAGACGATTACTTTTCGCTGTTATCGTCCGGCGCCGGCTTAATACAAATAGAGGACATCGGATACAGCTAAACTAATAAGTCCCCTCCAACATAGACAAAATTGTATCCAATAATGTAATCCCCGTCAAGAAAAAATGTACCGATAATGATATTTTTTTCACCGCCGTTCTATATTCAATATAAGAAAAAATTATATTAAAAGTAAAGAAAAAAAGGCCGATTTTTGCAAATCGGCCCTGCATAATGTTTTCCTCAGCCTGTTTTATCCGCCCAGTATGCTCGCGTACTCGTCGGGTCTGGATAATAACTCAATGGCTTTCTTGACATAAGGATCGGTTTCCAGAACTATATTCTCGTATACCGCCGATTCCCCGTAAAGACGAGTCAAAATATCTCTTTTGATGCCCCGCTTTATAAAGTCGACATTCCTGTCAAATTCCTTCTCTTTTTCCGCGGTTATTTTGGCCTGGATATTCTCGAAATCCTCGGCGTACAGTTCTAAAGTGCCCTGTTCTTTGGCCACTTCCTTCATCTCCTCGAGTTCGGTTTCGAGTTTGCTCTTGTAGGTAAAATCCATCTCCTTTAGATGGTTTCTGAATTCTTCCACTATTTCGTCGGTTACCTTGAAATCGGCAGGGAGATCCGGATATTTGGTGGTATATTTTATTGAGAAATCAAAGAAAGTCGAGAGCCTTTCCAGATTAATTTTCAACTGGTTAAAATCCTCTTTCTCGATTGCGACATCAGGGCTTATCCCGCCGCCGCCATAAACTATGCGCCCGCCCCTGGTGTGAAATATCTCCAGTTCGCCGGAATCCCCCGGGGCGACCTCGACCCCCGCGATTTCCTCATCGGCCCTGTCGCGAATCGAATGCAGGTCTTTCTGAATACAGCGGCCGGACGGCACATACCATTTGGCGGTCGTGAGCTTCAACGCCGTGCCTTCGGAAAGCTGATAGACCTGCTGAACCAGCCCTTTGCCGAAAGTGGTGTTGCCAACAATCACTCCTCGATCGGAATCCTGGATAGCTCCGGCGACAATCTCTGAAGCCGATGCCGACATCTCGTTGACAAGCACCACCAGGGGAATATCGGGAACTTCCGGATTCTGAGTGGCAAAATGATTCCTGTTCTGATCCGAATTCCTGCCTTTTGTGTAAACGATTTCAGTGCCTTTCGGTAAGAAGTGATTGGCCACCTTGACCGCCTGATTCAATAGCCCGCCCCCGTTGGAGCGCAGGTCAAAAACCAATCCGTCGATCTGTTCCGCTTTTACTTTTTCTATGGCCTCGATCAACTCGCTATCGGCTTCCTCGCCGAATCTCGCCAGGCGAATATAGCCTATCTTCGTGCCGTCTTTTTCAATAACCCCGGCGTACGGCACCATCTTGATCGTGATAACCGCCCGCTCGATGGTGTATTCCAGATCCTCGTCCATACCCTCGCGTTCCACCTTGAGCATGACCGTCGTTCCGGCTTCGCCCCTCATCAGTTTCGACGCTTCCACGGTGTTCATTCCCTCGGTCGATTTTCCGTCGATTTCAACGATGCGATCGCCCGCCCTGAGCCCCTGACGATACGCCGGAGTGCCTTCCATGGGCGCCACAACCGTCACCCAGCCGTCCTTGAGAAATATGGTCATGCCCAGCCCTGAATATTTGCCAGAGGTGGTTTCCATGAGATGCTCAAAATCGCTTCGTTCAAGAAATTCCGAAAACGGGTCTAGCGTCTCGATCATTCCCCGTATGCCTGAATGAATCAAAGCCTGAATATCGGGTTTATCCACATAGCGGGCGTTTATCTTGAACGCTATATCCGAAGCCAGCTTGACCAATGAATATATCGAATCGCCGGAACTCTGGGCGAAAGCAAACGTGAAAAACGTTGCTATTAAGATAATGGTTAATAATGCCGAACCGATTTTGAGTTTCCTCTTCATAACTCCTCCGTATTCACAAATCTATTCAATCTAAAAAACAAAAATTCATATTATTCTGTTTCGGTTATTTTTACCTTTGTATATACCATAAAGTTGCCGAAATAATCAAACCTATCGCGATCAGTGCCAAAAACAGAAACGAAACACCGAAAGCGATCAACAATCCCGGAGCCAATACCGCGGCTGCCACGGCGCCATAAAGATCGGCGCCGTATAAGGTTGCCCCGACGTTCCTGTCATCCGGATTTCTCTCGGCAAGCGTTGCGAATCCTCCTCCTGAACAGAATCCTGAAGCCGTCGCCAGTATGTATAATAAAAATAACGAAATTTTCAAGCCAATTCCCGAATCAATTAAATGCGGCAGGCAAAGCAAGGAGATAAGGCAGATGAGTATCGGGCCCATAATTGTAAAGAATCTTAATCTGGCGCCGTAATGGGCGCCTATCGCCATACCGGCCATAAAAACCGCTATAATCATACTGATATGCAGATACAGATAGCCGAATAAAATCTCGAATAGGTATATGGCCGCAATTTCCGATGCCATTCCCAGTGAACCGAGAAATGTTATCGATAAAAGAGAGATGAAGGCCGTTTTTCTTATTGCCAGAATTATCAAGGGGATTAAAATCAACAGTGGGAAAAATAATAAGGGGCAGGGGAAAAGGTAAATTTGAAATAGATATTTTGAACGCCCGAACATTGTGCCGATCCATTGCAGGTAATGGATTACGGACGAGGGCCTGAGAATATCGTTTTTGATTTCATAATCCGAGATCTGGCCCTGGAGGCGGGCGATCCGGTACGGGGCGAGCCTGTTGGCGACGAGAGATTCATTAAAATAAGGAGAAGCAATCTGCAGTTTACGGACCGACTCGACCGGATTCAGGGCTTCAGCCTTATGGCCGTATACAAATCCGATCCTCGAACCGGGAATCAGGGATACCGATTCGAAATAATCATCCAGCGTATTTTTTATGGCGGATAAATATCGTCCCAATTCCGGAGCGATATAATTTTCATCGGACACGGCGCTAACGTATAATATGCCCCCGTCTTTTAAAAGATTACTGTATTTCTCATAAAAGAAGGCTGTTTCGAATCTGTTGTCACTGAGATCGCCTCCGCCATGCAGAAATATATTGATAATATCGTATTTGAAATCCGACGAATACGATAAGGGATCGACAACGATATAATTGGCCTGTTCGGGGATATCCAGTTTGAGAAACGCCTGGTCTGTTATCAATTTCGTGACCCGTATTCCTTCCGGCAGGTACTTTTCAACCTCGATTCCCTCAAACCCGATTAATAGTATCTCTGCGGCTTCCGGATTATAAAGAAAGGGCCACAACAGAGCCTCCTCCGTCGATTGCCGGTCGGGAATTGTCTGGAGATGTTCCCCGTTGTGAGTAATGGTGACCTGATTCTCGCGAGAGTGAACCGCCCATAAGCCCGAGAAACCATGCGCGGTTTTTACGGTCTTAAAACCGGGCCATCTGATATCCAGACCCGCCTTATCGAGCCGCGGGCCTGCAAAAAGCCCGACTATAAGGCAGACGGCCGGAATCAATATGGTCGATATCCTGAGGAATACTGCCCTGGAGATCTCAAGCCCGAAAAGAAAAAATAGTATGGCGAAACCCCCGATCGATAAATATGAAAAAGCTAATATAAGTATACCGCCAATAATCGATCCTATGGCTTCATTTCTGTAGACGATCGATGTTTTCGACGAATATGTGATCAAGAGAGGGAATAATAATCCATAAAGAATTCCTGTAGGCGCTATGCCGATTAAGACCAACGGCAGGAATCTTAAAGGATCCAGTATCCCCGTAAAAAAAGAGGGATATAAAAAAATAAAAAACGCCAGCGGTATTTTTAAGAGTGCGGATATCAACCAGATGATGGCGCGCCTGTCTTTTTTTATCCTGCTCCCCAGAAACGCGCCGGTGGCGACCGAGGCTATCCAGCCGCCTATTGCAAGGGCGGCGTACAACTCGCCGCCGACCTGCGATGAAAGGATTAATTTTATATAGACAGTCTGAGTGGCGATGGAGCCCAGCCCCAGGATATGGGCGTCTGATAATCTGGATTTATCGTTTTTCAAGACCAGATGCCGGGGATCGCCTGTCCGCATTTTTTGCAGGCGCCGTTTATAATCTCGTTTCTGTCGATTCGAAAACCGCTCCTTCTGATAACGGCCTCCCCGCAGCCCGGGCAATAGGTGTCCTCACCGTAATGCCCGTAGACGTTGCCTACGTAGGGATAATTTATCCCTTTGTCTTTTGCGATCCTGTAGGCGGCCTCCAGGCTTTTGACCGGTGTGGGGGGGAGGTCTTTCAAAAGATATTGCGGATGAAATCGGGTAAAATGAACCGGAACGTCCGGCCCCAGCTCTTTTAATATCCAGTCGCATAAATCGTTGATCTCGGCCGGATCATCGTTTAAGGTCGGTACCATCAGGTAGACTATCTCCAGCCACTTACCGGATTCTTTGATAATAACAAGAGAATCCAACACCGGCTTCAGTTTGCCGTTACAGATCTCGTCGTAGTATTTCTCCCGGAACGATTTCAGGTCTATCTTTACCGCCGCCAGGTGGGGAAGAAGTTTTTCCAGCGGTTCTTTCTCGATATATCCCGCCGAAATCATGACCGAGGCGATATCTTTTTTATTGCCCTCTATGGCGCAATCCTTCATGTATTCATAAAAGATTATCGGTTCGGTATAGGTATACGCTATGGACCTGCAGTTATACTGCCTCGCGGCGGAGGTTATATCATCGGGAGTCATCCTGAAATTCTTAATCTGCTCGGGTCTGAACTGCGATATCTGCCAGTTCTGGCAGCACTTGCAGTTTAAGTTGCATCCGGCGGTGGCTATCGAAAAGGCATAACTGCCCGGTAGAAAATGAAAGAGAGGTTTCTTTTCGATGGGATCTACATTGGCCGAACAGATATTATTATAAACAAGCGTATAATACTTGCCTCCCATGTTCTCTCGCACTCCGCAGTAGCCTCGCTCTTTGTCTCCGACCAGGCATTTCCTCGGGCAAAGCTGGCATTCGATTTCCCGGGCTTCGTGCTTTACGTAGTACTCCGCCTCGAGGAGCGTCTCGCGATCGATTTCGTCGGCGTTGGCGACGTTGCCTAAACCGAGAAACTCCGAAAGAGAGCTATCCACGGATATGGGAAGCAGACTGCATCCCGCGCATACTCCCGACACTCTCAGAAAATCGCGTCGATTGATAATATTTTTCGATCGTATCGTCTTCATGGTGTCTCAACGCCTTATACCATATATACCCGATAAAGTTTACAAATCTAAGTCCGGCGTTTCAACAGATTTTTGATATCGCCTGCCGATATTATTCGATCGGCGCGTATAAAGTGGACTTTGCCGCGAGGAATCACTTTTTCGAAGTAATTATTCATGATTTCGAGGTTTTTCATCCGCCGGGGGATTATTTCGCTATCAGGATTATTGTCCGGGATAAATTTGTATATATTATTTGGTATAAATTTACTTCCATCGGCGACAACATAGACAGGTTTGCGGAACTTAGCCGCGTACTCGACGGCGATATCCGACCCGATTTTGTTTACGAAGTAGGTTTGAGTTACAGCGTCGGCGCCGAGAAAAACCGCGCCCGAATTTTTTATCATATCCGGCATCGCCGCGTCGACTCCCAGAACGGTTCTGATCCCGGATCCGGCGGTTTTTTTGGCCAACCCGACGCCCTCGTTTTTGGGACGAGACTCCACGATCCTGACCTCACCTCTCCATCCGAGGTTCTTGCCTTCCAGTATGGCCTTGATGATCAACGAGGAACCCGACAGGGTGAATATCGAGCCGTATGATTTTATTTTGTAGGCCGCCCTGATTATGGTCTGGCGGCGGTTATGCTCGATATTTCGCCTGTAGCCGTTCAGCGATTCGGACAGGTATTCGAGATCTTTTTTTCTTAACAACTTCACTGTGAAATCGGCCAGGTTCAATATATTCGCCATGGCGGAGAACCGCTTTTTTATTTTATTAATCGCTTTACGAAGGTAACGGGGGGAATCCCTTTGACCGCTGTTTATAATCTCCACAAATAGCCGGATGATCCTTATCTCGATTTCGGCCGCCCCTGAGGTTCGATTTTCAATTATGGAATTGAGCTTTTTATCAGGCGATAATTCTTTTTGTGTTTTTGAAATGGACCTTGGCAATTTTATTCAGTTCCTCTTTTCCATGTTTTGCGACAATCCGTCTGCCGACCTCATCTACCGGCGACCCCGCCCCCTTATGCAGATTGACTCCATACTGATTCGATAATTTCTCCAGCCGCCTGAGAAATTCCGCTCTGGCCAGCACCGAGGCCGCCGCTACCGCCGGAATTGACTCCGCTTTATGCTTCTGTGTTAGTTTTACATTGCGCCCCTTTTTCATCAAAGCGTTCTCGATTAGGCGCCTATCGCCGAATTGATCGGCCACAACCTCGCAAGGATTGGTCTTTGCCAGCAGGTTTTCCAGCGCCCGGGAATGACCCCAGGCCAGAAGCCTGTTTAGATTTCTCATCTTCGCGTGAAGCTCGTTATATTTTTCCGGTCCTATGACCACAATTTCAAAAGGGGAGAGTTTCCTGATTTTCTTTTCGAGTATAAAGGCGCGGTAATCGCTGATATTTTTACTTTCTTTCAGTCCGCTTTTTTCAAACTCTATATCGATTTTGTCGTTGGAAAAACAGGCCGCTACCACCAGGGGACCGAAATAATCACCTTTGCCGGCTTCGTCGATACCGATCAGCCCGGCCGGTTCTCCCAGTAATAGATCGCTTTGCAAATCTCAGTTAACTCGCTCGAGGTACTTGCCTTCCGAGGTATCTATCTTGATTTTCTCGCCGACCTTGATAAACAACGGGACTTTTATTTTAAGCCCGGTCTCGACCACTGCGTTTTTCGTGAGGTTGGAGACCGAATCGCCTTTTACTCCCGGGTCGGCCTCGATGATCTCCAGAACCACCGATGGGGGCATGTTTATGGATATCGGAGCGCCTTCGAAAAAGAGAATTTTATATTCGGTATTTTCCTGCAGGTACCATTTGTAATCGCCTACCTGGTCTATGGTTAGGGCGAACTGCTCGTAAGTCCTGGAGTCCATGAAATGGAATATCTCATCCTCATTATACAGGTACTGCATTGACTGCTCATTGAAATCAGGGTCTTCGAAGGTCTCGCCGCCGCGGAATGTGCGTTCCAAGACTTGACCGGTTTTCAGGTTTTTGAGCTTGGTCCACATCTTGGCCCCCCCGCGCCCTATCTTCTGGTTTAAAAAGTCGACTATTATAAAAAGCTCGCCGTCAAGCGCCAACTTCATACCTTTTCTGAAATTACTCGTGCTAATCATCTTACCTCCATAACTACCATTATATTATAAATATCGGTCATATTTTGCGCAAGGCAAATTAACGGGCAATGTAATATATTTGATTGACGGCCGGGCGGTTTGTTCATAATTTTATGGAACTTTTAAATATGGGCGCGGTATTAAAAATAGATTTGGAATGGTTCCGATAACTTAAATATTTGAAATACATTAAGGAGAAGCGAACGATGGCGACACTCTGGGATTGGACAAAACAGCTGGGCATTGCCCTGATACTTGCCCTTATGATAAAAACCTCCATTGTGGAGGCCTATAAAATACCGTCGAGTTCCATGGAGAATACCCTCCTGGTGGGTGATTTTCTCCTGGCCAATAAATTTATCTATGGCATGAGACTGCCTATTCCATTTACCAATATAAAGCTCCCGGCCATTAAGGAACCGAAACAAGGGGATATCATTATTTTCAAGTATCCGGGTGATCCCCGCCAGAATTACGCCGGCAAGGGCACCAATTATATCAAACGATGTATCGCGGTGGAGGGGCAGAAAGTAAAAATTGTCAACAAGCAGGTTTACGTGGATGATAAGGCGATGGGATTGCCTCCTTTCGGACAGCTTGATTCTATCCGGATCCTTCCCCACTACAGTGACAGATATGATTGGGGTCCGGGGAACCGCGATAATATGCCGGAAATAGCGGTGCCTAAAGATAAACTGTTCATGATGGGAGACAACCGCGATAACTCCTCCGACAGCCGTTTCTGGGGGTTTGTCGATCGCAGGGATGTTCTGGGGAAGGCTATGATCATTCACTGGTCCTGGAATCCCTGGGAGGTAACCGATCCCAATCCCGCCAACAGGCTCCCCGAAAACGTCTCCAGGCCGCCCGATATCTCGCCCTCCAATCCCTATTCCATACTGGAATCGGTAGCGTATAATATCTACCATCTCCCTGAACGTGTCCGCTGGACCCGCATAGGTGACCTGGTGGAATAGATTACCTTGCATTAGATTGATATTAGCAACCGCCGCGTTTCCGCGGCGGTTTTTTTAAATCGCAAGGCGCCGTCAGGAACCCATTCCTGACGGTTTATGCTCCGGGCCAAGCGATTAAGCAACCAGGCGCTAAATGCAATTCCCGACGCCTTTGTTGAGTGTCGTAATTTATTACGACCGCATATAATCGTTCGTGTCATCCCGGACCTGATCCGGGATCCATAAAGAATAGCGGATTCACAGCAGGGCAGGTCTCGGAGGTTCCCGCCCTGCCATTTGTAGATAACGTTATATTTTTAAGGTTACCGCGACCGGGCAATGATCGCTTGCCTTCGGACGGTCCAATCCGATACGCGGGTATCGCTGTACATCGATATCGGGAACTCTATAGGGCTGACCGGCACGGATAATATCGGGTTTCGCCTTAGGATTTTTCGCCGCCAATCCCGGTGAGACCAGTATATAGTCGAGCTGATGTTTGCTGTCTTCGGTTGAATAATAGTGCGTCCATTGGTCTTTGTTTGACAATCGCTCGACGAGGTTAACGGAAAAGTCATTTTCAAAAAGCGCGCCTAAACTATGATTTCCGGAAAGGTAATCGTTAAAATCCCCTAAGATTGACCAGTCCGAATCGGATACATCGCCCCCGAATTTATTTTCAATAATTTTCCGGACCGCTTTTGCTTCAGCTTCCCGCACGCAACGGGTTTCATCGCGGCCGCCGCTCATCGATTTGAAATGGCAAACAAATAAGGTCAACGGTTTTTCTTCGACTTTCAGGTTCACTTCCAGGCAGTCTCTGCGGAAGATCGAGTCGCCTCCATTCAGGCCGTAATCCGCCAGTTCGTCAGTGAAAAGGCCGAATTCATCGAATGTTATATCGGCATGTGATATAACGCTGATTCGTCCCTTGGACATCACGCCTACATCAATTCCCCGGATATCATTTCCGTCGATGACCCTCCTCCAGCCGTAGTGCACTCTCATGGTCCGCTTGAGGTAAAACTCGTTGAAATCATCTACGATATCGCGGTTTTCGACTTCCTGAAGGCAGACTATATCGGCTCCGGTATCCCGTATCGCCTGCGCCGTTTGCTGCCGGGCATCGTCCGTCAACATTACATTTTGCGCTTTTCGTAATAGCATATAATCCTGGTCCTGCGCTTCAACACCCATCAATTCCAACGCCCTTTCCTTGGTAAGCCGACCGTAGCTGTAAAAATTGAAACGCTGAAGCAGGTTCTCCACGTTGAAAGTCGCAATTCTAATAGTAGCCATGACTCAAACCTCCCTTAGTTTGTGTTAACTACCGTATAAGAAACCGCGTTTACTGCGAGGTAAGCAGCGGCAATTATTATCTAAAAACTGTCTATTTAAGCAATACCATCTTAGCAGTCTTGGAAAACCCCTCCGCCTCTAGCCGCGCGAAATAGACCCCCGACGGATAATCCGATGCGTCCCAACTTATAGAATGCTCGCCGGTCTCGCGAATCCCCCGCAACAACTCCGCGATCCGCTGGCCCTGGATGTTGTAGAGCCTCAGAGTAACGACGCTTGGTTCGCTCAAAGTGAAGCTAATGGTTGTTGAGGAGTTGAAGGGGTTGGGGATTATTTCTATCAAGTTTATTGAGAGTGGAAGATTTATAGATTGGAAGTCTACGGCTGTAGGCGTATACAACATATTGTGGTATAATCTATTCTGTCTAACGGTATCCATTGGATCACGACCGTTATTAACTATGAAAATATCTTTATCATTGTCAATCTGATGGTCAAATAGGCTCGTCGACAAACTGAAATCGGAGATCAAGGGGAGAACTTCGCTGCTATCGATAAACATTCCATAACCGTCATTCAATAGAAGTACATCGTAGTCGGGAGTTCCCGGCATCACCTTTATCATAAATATGTCAGGCGAGGAATCATCGTTTAATATTCCGAATTTCGTGTCATTGAACCAGCCCTCTAAACCGGGAGGAAACGAGTTCTGAGATACCGAAAAAAAGCCCGAGCCGTCATTTAACAATATTCTGTTTTGCTCATTATACTGACCGAAATAAAATCCTATTTCTGCGATATCAATATCACCGTCATTATCGATATCAGAAAATGCCATATCCCGGGTGTTTTCACAATCGTATAGTGGCATTCTCGAACCGGTCTCATCGACATAGAATCCGTTACCCGTATTTCTATAGCAGGCGTTCTGACCGGAAAACACCTCGATGGTATCGCCGCTCGGACCCATAACAATGAATTTCATGTTCGCAAGCACTATATCCTCATTGAAGTCGCTATCTATGTCTGTGAAAAACGGCATGAAAAAGCCGTAACCGTTGTTTGGCGGTATTCTCCCGAGAGTATCCGCATGGAAATTGCCCTGTGTATCGTTAAGCCATAACCTTACCGTGAATACTTCATACCCGGGCGGTTCCGGGAATTGTATGATGTTTACAATGAGGTCGAGAAAATCGTCACCATTGGCGTCTCCCGCGTCGGAGAAATAAACTATTGCCGATGGGGCAATAGGAGGCAATCTTACATTGCTCTGGTCGCTGAAATGACCCGTTCCATCATTTATAAATAGGGCGGCAGGGATATAATATAAGCCGGCTTCAAATCCCGAAGTGAAAATGTCAGAGTCTCCGTCATTATCGACGTCAAATAATCTGAAATCATAACATGGAGTTGAAACCGCCGGAATTCTCGATAAGCTTTCATCCGTAAACGTATTATCTTCATTTTGCATCCAGACCCTTAATCGGTAATCTTCCGTCGAATCGAAGCCGATAGGGTAGCGAGAGAATATGACATCATCCAGATTGTCCCCATTAATATCCCCGATCTGAACTGCGCCATCTTCCCAGACTTCCTGCGGAAGAAACTGCGACGTAACGTCTAAAAATGAAAAATCCTCCAGATATGAGTTTTGAGCGGGGAATTTATAATGACCATCATAAATAAAGTATATTCCCCCGGGCAGATTGATTCTATGGTTATAAAGGCTATTGTAGTCGCCCACTGAAACGACTACAGGATTGCTTTCATTTAGGGCTAAATCCGTTTCCGTGGTCAGAACATGTCTTCCCATTATGTCATATAATTCAGCGGCGCTTGGCGTAATGCTCAATGTGAGGAATGTGGCCGGAATTAAGAAAATTGCGCGCAGTTTAATTGCTCTTTTAATTGTATTTTTCATTTTCCGAAATTAATAGATAATTCTTGCTATAATTTACGGATTATTTAAAAAATGTCAATCTTTTATTCCTAAAATGCAGCTTTTGAGACTAAAAGCGGTAGGTCAAGAGCCCGCAGGGCTCCTGACATTCGTGGTGATTCGTCAGGTCCGCCTCAGGCGGACCTGACCTGCCATAGAATAGATTTACTTCAGCAGCACCATCTTCGCCGTTTTCGACGATCCCCCGGCCTCCAGCCGCGCGAAATATACGCCTGAAGGATAATCCGTCGCCTCCCAGCATATCGAATGTTCGCCCGCCTCGCCGGCGTTCTTGAGTATAGTAGCCACACGCTGGCCGAGGAGATTGTAGATAGAGATGGTAAATTCTGCCTTTGTCGGCAGATTATAGCTGATGATCGCTTTCCCGTTAAATGGGTTGGGAAAACTTGATATCGACATATATGAGGATGGTGTTAGTAAATTTTCATCTTCAATATTGACTATAGCAGAGTCTATTCCGCCATATGCCCCCATATCGCTCCTGCCTGTACCCAAACCCCAGGAGCAGTCCAGCAGGGTTTCCACTATATCGGGATCACCGGCGTCAATACAGGGAGAGTCAAGGTAATTACCGCACTCGATTGCCATCAGGTGGAAATTATGATCGTAGGGTTCCCTGAACGATGGATCGCCACCTATATTGCCTTCTCCAGACCAGCCCCCGGTAACGAGGCTGTACGTTATCGACGAAAACGTCGAGGGCCAGATCTCGGGTCCCAGTCGAGCGTAATTGTCGAACAGGATACAATTTACCATGGTCGGCAAGCTTCCTCCTTCGCAGTAGATAGCGCCGCCATAAGTAGTATCGGAAAACGGATTGAATAATAATCTCGCTCTATTTTCATAAATAACATTATTTATAATCAATGGCGACGAATTACGGCAATATATCCCCCCGCCCGCGGCGATGAAGGCCGATTTAACCTCGTTCACACATATTATATTGTTTGCGATTGCCCCGGAATAATTGTTGCAGTAAATCCCGCCCCCGATGGCCCAGCCGCCGGCGAAAATTATATTCAAACGTATCTTATTGTTTTTTATAACGCCGCTGGAATTAAGACAGCTGATCCCGCCGCCATCGCAAAATAACGGATCGCTGTAATAATAATTATACCGGATGTCGTTGTAGGCTATCATCAGGATCGAACCGCTGCAGTACATCCCGGATCCCGACATCGCCGAGCCGTTCTGCACGGTAAACCCTATGACCGCCACCTTTTCCTGGCTGTCGCACTCTATCGTAATAACCGATCCGGCGTAGTCCCCGTCCACGATGGTGGACCAGATATAATATTCATCACCCGTTATGGCGAATAATGAGGCCAGGGTGATATTGATATTTTGAATATCCAGGTTTTCGAAATAAATGCCGGGCTGAACCAATACCGTATCGTAATCATAGGAGGCGTTGATTCCGGCCTGAATCGTGGTGTAATCGTCGGGAATGTTAATGATAGTCGCCGCGGCCGGGACGCAAACGGATAAAACCGCCACGATCGATAGTTGAATTTGACAATTCATAATACTTCCCTCCAATTTGAAAGAGGGTCGTGATTCAGTTAACTTCCCAGGATGTCGTTCGCTTTGATTTAGGTAAAACTGCGCTGTCCCAAGGAAAACATAATTATACGGTCGAATGGTTCCATTAAACCCGCCCCTGTGCTGGTCTATTTCAGCAGCACCATCTTCGCCGTTTTCGACGATCCCCCGGCCTCCAGCCTCGAGAAATATACACCTGAAGGGTAATCCGACGCGTCCCAAACGACCGCATGTTCGCCCGCCTCTTGAATCCCATGGAATAAATCGACTACGCACTGACCCTGGATATTATATATGCTTAAATTAACTACGTCCGGTTCGGTTATGCTAAAGCTAATGGTTGTCGAGGAGTTGAAGGGGTTGGGGAAATTTGAAAGCGAAATTGACGACGGCAAGCATTCAATATTATCGGAAGTTCCCGTTAATTCGTAAAGGATCGAATCGCGCGGAATTGCATAGTAATAGCAGGTGTCATTGTGCGAATAAACAAAATCCAATGTATCGCCATATATTCTTCTTGAAGAGCCATGTTCGACATACCCTAAACTAAATCCGGATAAATACCATGTATTCCCACCGTTGGGACTATAGAAAAAGCGTAAATTGGCGTAATAGACTCCACTGTCAATCAAAAGAATTTCATTCTCATTGGTCCCGAAGCAAATTTCAAACATTGTACCGTCCAAGACATCATCATATGACTCGCGAAGAAACCTGAAGCCGTATTCCTCATTCCAGAAATAATGGCATCCCCATCCCCACCAGCAAAGCCATGGGTTATTATAGTCTTTATTAAGCTCGAGGCAAATCCTTCCCTGCCAATCTAGCATAATATCATAGAATGCCCCTATATCGTAATAGTCGTAAGCGTCGAAAAAATACGATTCAGGTTGACTTGAAAAATCCAAATGCTGGCCTGTATACGCAAGAAATTTATATAGAGAATCAGCATCCCTATCGTAAAAAACTGCTCCAACGATGCCATTGTCCGGGGAGGTGGTCAACCGTAAAAATGCCGGCATGTTTGTAAGAGTATCTATTACCTCAATAGTATTTAAAGTGTCCGTCGAATATCCGTAAAACAGGGTGTCTGTTCCACCCTCCCAAATCATGTGTAAGTTATTTCTCTGGTCGAATACCGGCCGGCCCGGACAGTTCCTCCATATCCAATAATACGGATCAAAACCTTGGAAAATTAAGACATTATCAAAACTATCATAATAAAAGTGATTATTGGCGGTATCTGCATAGAACTCTATACCGTTAATATTAGGAGATGGGACTGAATAATAAAGACTCCAACCGTCCGGAAATCTAACATGACAATTTGCCTGATAATCATAGGGATATAAGTACTCAAATGTTATGACCGACAAGGTATCAAAATAACTACCGATATCTTCATACCTATATATCGGGACCTTCTTCCAATCATATGGGGGACTCAATATCCATCCGTCCCCGATAACCTCAGGTTGCGCCAATGCCGTGAGAGATAGAATAAGAGACAAACCGATACATAATATAATTAGACTTTTTATTACCCTGAACATTTCTGCCTCCCCATTTTACTTGCCAAATATCGCTGAATATCTTCATAGAAGTCAATAAATTAATAATTTGGACACTTCCTTACAATGCCCGCTTGATCTAAGCTTCTTTTTATCATATATTTATGTAGAAACGGGATTTGAATACCGAAAGGACGGCCGTGTCGACCCTGGAAAAGTTCTACGCCGGCGACGCCATCGCGCTGGCAAAAATAATCACCCACATCGAGAACCGCGGGCCGCAGACCGACCAAATCCTGGCCGAGCTCTATCCCCGAACCGGCAAGGCGTCCTCGGTCGGGGTAACCGGGCCGCCGGGGGCGGGCAAATCGACCCTGGTGGACAAGCTCTGCGCCATGCTCACCGATTCGGGCAAAACCGTGGGTGTGATCGCGGTCGATCCCACCTCCCCCTTTACCGGCGGCGCGCTTCTGGGGGACCGGATCAGGATGCAGGACCTGACCGCCAATAAGAATGTCTTCATCCGCAGCATGGCCACCCGCGGTTCCATGGGCGGGCTGGCGGTCTCCACCTCCGAGGTTATCAAGGTCATGGACGCCTTCGGCAAGGATATAATCCTGGTGGAGACGGTGGGGGTTGGGCAGGTGGAGCTCGACGTGGCCGAGGCCTGCGATATCACTATCGTGGTGCTGGTCCCGGAATCGGGCGACTCGGTGCAGGCCTTGAAAGCCGGCCTGATGGAGATAGCAGACATATTCTGCGTCAACAAAGCCGACCGCGAGGGCTCCGGGCGGATAGTCTCCGAAATCAATATGATTATGGATGTCAAGCGTGAAAAAAGCGGCCGGGAATTCCCGATCGTCGCGACTGAGGCGGTCAACAACGTCGGACTCGATCAATTGATGGAAAAGATAAACATGGAAATAGAGAGAATAAAATCGGATGAATTCTTTATGAAACATCGCCGAAGAAAAATCCGTTATGATATAATGAAGACTGTAGAACACAGGCTGAAAAACAGATTGCGAAAAGATATCTTGTCCGAGGAGAGGCTATCCGGTTATATTGAGGATATATTCAACGGGCGCGGAAACCCTTACGATCTCGCCCGGCGTTTGATCGACGATAAAAGCGAGGAATAAGATGGAAAGATCTACGAAAAATAAAACTCAGGTTTCGGGATATTCAAAATGGCTGGAAGGATTCGAGAAGTCGGCTTCCAAGGATAAAAAATTCATGACCACCTCCTCCAGGCCGATCAAGCCGTTGTATGTTCCCGTCGATACCGCCGGTATCGATTTCGATAAGGATATAGCGTACCCCGGCGAATATCCCTATACCCGTGGCGTGCACGCCTCCATGTATCGCGGCCGGTTATGGACCATGCGGCAGTTCTCCGGGTTCGGTACCCCCAAACAGACCAACGAGCGTTATCATTTCCTTCTGGATCGGGGGCAGACCGGGCTTTCGGTAGCTTTCGACCTGCCCACGTTGATGGGCTACGATTCCGATTCACCCCGTTCTATGGGCGAGGTCGGTGTCTGCGGCGTGGCCATTGATACCCTGGACGATATGGAGATCCTGTTTAAGGGGATTAACCTCGATAAAATCTCCACCTCCATGACCATCAACTGCACCTCGACTATTCTTCTCGCCCAGTATATCGCCGTGGGCGAAAAGCAGGGGGTGCCGTCGGAAAAACTGACCGGAACCCTGCAGAACGATATTCTGAAAGAGTATATAGCCCAGAAGGAATGGATCTACCCGCCGGAACCGTCCATCAGGCTGATCACCGATATGATGGCGTTTTGCGCCGATCACGTGCCCAAGTGGAATACCATATCGATCTCCGGCTATCATATCAGGGAGGCCGGTTCCACCGCCGCCCAGGAGCTGGCGTTCACATTGGCCGATGGTTTCGCCTATGTAGAGGCCGGAATCGCCGCCGGTATGGACGTAGACATTTTCGCGCCGAGATTATCGTTCTTCTTCAACTCCCATCTCGATTTCTTCGAGGAGATCGCCAAGTACCGCGCCGCCCGCAGGATCTGGGCCCGGCACATGAAAGAGAAATACAAAGCCAAAGACGAACGCTCCTGGTTGATGAGATTCCACACCCAGACGGCGGGATGCTCCCTCACTGCTCAGCAGCCGGAAAACAACATTGTAAGAACCGCATTCCAGGGACTGGCGGGCGTCCTGGGCGGCACTCAATCACTGCACACCAATTCGATGGATGAAACGTATGCCCTGCCGTCGGAAAAAGCGGTGCATATAGCCCTCAGAACGCAGCAGTTAATTGCCCATGAAGCGGGGGTTGCCAATACCATCGATCCGCTGGCCGGCTCCTATTTCGTGGAAAACCTGACAAATGAGCTGGAGAAAGAGGCCGAGGATTATTTCGCCGAGATAGAGAAGAGGGGCGGGGTACTTAAGTGTATCGAGCAGGGATATTTCCAGCGTGAGATCGCCGAGGCCGCCTACAGGTATCAGAAGGAGATCGAGAAAAAAGAGCGGATCATAGTCGGCGTAAACGATTACGTCGAGGAGGGGGAGGAGATCGCCATCCCGATCCTCAAGATCGACGAGCAGGTGGAGAAAGACCAGGTGGCGTCACTGAAAAAGGTGAAGGAAAATCGCGACAACGACCGCGTGAAAACCTGCCTTGCTGCGCTGAAAAAAGCGGCTGAAGACGGTGAAAACCACATGCCCCCGCTCATGGATTGCGTGCGCTGCTACACCACCGAGGAGGAGATCACCTCGGTATTGACAGAGGTCTTCGGCACCTACACCGAGCCGCCGCTGATATAGCAATATTAATTTGTAATTGAATTGTGCTGCCGGGTCGCCTGCCCCGGCAGTTTTACTAATAATAAAATGAGCTATAGCGTCGTCAGGAATCCTTTCCTGACGACTGCCAGGATGCCGTAAGGAAGGGATTCCTTACGGCGCGCAGAGCGGGATTAGTCGAAAGGCCGGAATACTATAAGTATTCTTCATTTTATGATCCCGCTTTTCAAGGAATGCGTCAGAAGTAACTTCTGACGCCACTGTTAACTGCAGGCGGGGAGCATGTCTCCCCGGTCACTCCTCACTCAGCCGTCATAATGATGAAGCCTCCTGAATAATAGTGACAAGGATATTGATTTACCAGGGGAGCCCCGTAATAAGCGGGACTCCTTATCTGGTTTTGCATTAGCCCGGGGTCTTTCCAAGACCCCAGCTACTGTTTTGGCGAGATTAACGACGCCGTTTTGTGTCAGGCACCGGGATTCTGTGTGAGGTTTTGTCAGCATTTACACATCTCGCTTTGGGCGATGTCCTTTCCCCGCCAAAGGCGGGGGCATACCCCGGGGTGGGAATATCGCCTCTCTACTTATAGGGACTTTTGAAAACAAATGCGAGGTGCACGTATTTTTCACGGTTAGCGTCAGGAAGAGGTTCCTGACGCCGCTATAAAAGCTTTTCTCCCCGCAAATTTTATTCCGCCGCTTCCCCCAGCGCCTCGATGTCGGCCAGGTCGCGGTGACGCCCCAGGGCTTTCTTATTGGCGATGAAATCTTCTTTTCCTATAAAATAAACCGGCACGTCGCCGTAATCGCCTGAAACCTTATTTTTTGCGACCCGCTCCCAGGTCAGGCCGGTTATGGAGGTCGCTATATCTATACGAACAGGGGGTACTCCCAGCTGGATTAATCTTCCAGGCAGCGTAAGATCGTCGCTCGATAATTCCAGATCGCCGAACCCGAAATCGTTGAGCGCGCTTAAGATTTTTCGAGCGTTATCGCCTTCCGGTTTTACCAGTATATTCATATCACCGGTAAAGCGTGGCGCCCCGTGAAACGCCAGCGCGTAGGCTCCGATAATTACGTAATCAACTTTGCGCGCGTTGAATAATTCTAATAGTTCTTTGAAGTCCCTTTGCACTTCCATCGAATTGATTCCTTAGAATTTCAACGGCTTCAATGCGTTCTCTGCAGGATTTCGACAGCCAGTAGGCCAGGTCGGTCCTATCGAAATTGTCGTCTAAAATGCCCTTTTTTATTACCTTTTTAATCACATCCAATCTCCATTTAAGGCCCTATTATAAGGTTATCAGCAACGCAAGTCAATAATATTAAATCAGTTGAAGAAGGTATCTGCCGGCGGGGAGTTTGTCTCCCCGCGGATTGCTAAAAGTGGATTTCGCCTTTTATAACCACCACGGCTTCACCGATCAGGTCCACCCTGTCGCCTTTTACAACCACCGTCACGTCGCCGCCCCTGGCTGATGCTTGATAGGACCTTATCGTGCTTTTGCCCAGTTTCGCCGCCCAGTAAGGGCCCAGTACCGTATGCGCCGCCCCGGTTACCGGGTCCTCGGGAATTCCGAATACCGGAGCGAAAAACCTCGAAATTATGTCAAACCCATCTTCACCCCAGCGGGATGTAACCAGAAAACCGAAATTCTCAAATTTTTCTCCGATCGCCTCCAAATTGCCGAAATTCGGCTTGAGATTTTTTACGATTTCCGGGCTTTCGACCTCGATGAGTTTCATTCTCAGATTCCGGCTTGAAGCTGTATGCGCCGGTTTTTCAATTCCCAGGGCGTCTAAGGCGTCCCCGGGTATCTCGATCTCATCGGTAGGATCAGCGGGGAAATTCATGCAAAGCTTGCCGCCGGTTTTTTCGACGATCAGCTCTCCGCTTCTTGTGAAAAAATGCAATGCTTGTGAGTGATTTTTATATTCATCATACAATATTTTGGCGGTGGCAAGAGTGGCGTGGCCGCAAAGATTAACTTCAACAGCGGGAGTAAACCATCTTAGATCAAACCTTTCAGCCTTATCGAATTCTATACCCTCCTGCGGAATACAAAACGCGGTTTCAGAAAGATTCATCTCCGACGCTATTGATTGCATCAGGCCGTCGGAAAGTTCCTCCTTCAATATGCAGACCCCCGCAGGGTTTCCCTTAAACGCTTGCCCCGTAAACGAATCCACCTGGTAGATATTTATCTTATCCAAAACTATCCTCCTTATTTCTCGTAAGTATACGTAAATGTTTAGAAAATGTTGACGAAATTATTTGACAGGTGATTTGTTAATTATTATCCTATTATGTAATGATCAGGAGAGTTACAATTTTCGCTATGCTTTTGGGGCTGGCAGTCGGTATCGGTTGTTCTGAAAATAACGAACCCTATCGTCCCGTGTATCTCAGGGAAGGCAAAATCAGCATATTCAATCAATCCGGCGTAAGAATCCGGCTTATGGAATTTACTCAAACGCGAGGCCCGGAAGAAATAACGACGGTTCTTAACCGCTCCCTGTCCAGCGGTCTCAGGTATTATTTCATTAATCTTCTGGATGGCGGCGACACCGATATTTTCCCCGGAGGCGACTATATCACTGTCCATTATATTGCCGATGTACCCAATCCCGACGATCCCACGCGGCCGTTGTTCGATCAAACTATAACCCATACGGTTAACGGTATCACGGTCTATTATGTGAAGGTCGGCGGCCGCTTCTCTGTAAGTCCCTGACCCTCATCAGATATCTATATTTATTAGGATTCTTTATTATCCATTTATTGCGTAACCTTTTAAAAAATATTATATTCCCGCCTTGAAATGGTTCCTGTTGGCTTTAATCAGTAATCGATAAGGTAATACGATGGATCGAAAATATCGAATCTTGCTAGCAAAACCCGGTCTCGATGGTCATGACCGGGGAGTTAAAGTCATCGCGGCGGCTTTGCGGGATGCCGGATTTGAGGTGATTTATACCGGGCTGCGTCAGACCGCCGATCAAATTGTGGCGGCGGCGGTTCAGGAGGATGTCGACGCCGCGGGATTGTCCATCCTCTCCGGCGCGCATATGACACTGTTCCCCCAGGTTCTGAAAGGCCTCAAGGAGGCCGGCGCCGAACATATCCTGCTTTTCGGGGGAGGCATTATTGCCGACGAGGATATTGCGAAACTCAAGAAAATGGGGGTAGGCGCTTTATTCACGCCGGGAGCCTCCACACAGGAGATTATCGATTACCTCAATGAGGTACTCCCGAAAACACTGAAAGAAGATAAGATAGTTTAGGATAAATAAAATATAATTCATAAGCGAGGGAACATGATTAGATACAACGTTGATGAAAATCAGCAGATCATGCGGGACAGGGTGGCTGAGTTCGCCAAAAAGCATATCGAACCCGTGTCAAAAGAACTGGATCATCGTGACGATCCCGATCGTTTCGCCATGGATCTGTATAAAAAACTGGGTGAAGCAGGTTTTATCGGTATGAGAATGCCCAAAGAATACGGCGGCGGGGGAGTGTCCGCATTGGAACATACGACCATGATCGAGGAATTCTGCTTTTATGATCCCGCCATCTGCCTGCTCAGCGCCGTGGCCGAGCTGGCCACCTACCCGATTTATGCTTTCGGTAACGACGAGCAGAAGAAAAAATTCGTCCCCAAGTGCGCCTCCGGCGAATGGATACCGGCCTTCGTGCTGACCGAACCAGAAGCCGGTTCCGACGCAGTAAACCAGAAGACCACCGCTGTTGTGGACGGCGATGATTTTGTAATCAACGGCGAAAAGATATTTATCATGCACGGCGACGTAGCCGACGTATTTGTACTTTTCCTGAAATACGGAGGCGACGACGATGAAGGCAAAGCCTCCCGTAAGATCTCGGCCATTCTGGTGGAGACCAAAAAGGATGGCAAGTATATACCAGGCCTGAAAACCGCCACTCTGAAAAAGAAGATGGGGATGAGGGCCGCCACCACCGGACGTATCTGGTTCGATAACGTTCGCGTCCCCAAGGAAAATCTGCTCGGCGGAGTCGGCAAGGGATTCAAGATCGCCATGAACACCCTCGACGGCGCCCGGGTCGGGGTGGCCGCCCAGGGTCTTGGTATCGCCATGAGAGCCCTTCACGAATCGATCGAGTACGCCAAGAAGAGAATCTGCTTCGGCCAGCCTATCGGCAAGTTTCAGGCCATTCAGTGGATGATCGCCGATATGTCCACCCAGCTCGAGGCCGCCAGGATGCTGACCTATAAGGCCGCGGTACTGGAAGATAGGGGGGAGAGATTCTCCTTTGAAGCTTCCCATGCAAAACTCTACTGCTCAGAAGTGGCCAAGTTCTGCGTCGATCGCGCCATGCAGATCCACGCCGGTTATGGCTATATCGGCGAGTTCTCCATGATCGAAAAGCTTTACCGCGATCAACGTATCATGGAGATCTACGAGGGCACCTCGGAAGTCCAGCGACTGGTAATAGCCAGCACGCTTTTGAGATAACCGAAGGGGGCCCCGGCCCCCTTTTTGATTATGTCAATAATACCAAAACTGTCATTGCGAGGAGTCCGAAGGACGACGAAGCAATCTCGAAGACAGGCAAAAAATGGATGCCGGATCAAGTCCGGCATGACACAAGCGGCATTGTCATTCCTGCAAAAGCAGGAATCTTAATAATTATCGGGGCCGTAGGGGTCGATCTAAGATCGACCCGAAAAATAGCAGGTTGGGGGTTTATCCCCCAACACAAACACCGTCATTGCGAGGAGTCGAACGCAGTGAGACGACGAAGCGATCTCAATTTTATGCAAATGATCAAACGTTTTAAATTAGATTTTCTTGCTTTAGGTATAATCCTGTCTTTATTATTTGTGGTTGGCTGCCCGATGCCGCGTCATAGTCTGTTGTTTAAATACAACGGCGAATGGCGTAAATCCCTGAAAATCGAAGAAGATTCCGTCAAAATGAAAATTAGCGGAGATCATATTGTCTGGGATTGGCCGGACAATCTAGATATCAAAATTAAATTGGAGGGTCTCGATACTTCGAAGATTGTATTTTTCGATACAACGAATTTTATGGGACAACCAGTGAATATTACAACTTACTTCGATGATAAAATTATATTTGAAAGTGAGGCGTTTCCATTCTCATTTTTCAGAGTTTATATAGAGAAAGATAGAGTAGAAATATATTTAGACGCCGATTTGAATATGCATGAAACGTATAGCCATATGGCCAGGGATGAATTTATGGATTATCTGGATACCTTTAAAGCACGAATCCGAATAGAAAAGATATTTTCCGAGCCCAAAGTGATGGATGTAAAGGTGGATAAGAGATTACTAATAAAGAAAATGGGGAAATGGGTACCGGCCTTACAAGAAAATGGTTAACGTCAAGAAAATAAGCCGTAGGTCAGGTCTCCCCGAGACCTGACATCAGGGCGTCAAATCCCGGGGGGATTTGACCTACGAACAGGCAGTAGGTTGGGGGTTCATCCCCCAACGCAAACACCATCATCGCGAGGAGTCGAACGCAGTGAGACGACGAAGTGATCTCAAAATTCGGCAGATGATCAGACGCCGTAAATTAGATTTTCTCGCTTTAAGCATTATTCTTTCTTTTCTATTCGCGGTTGCTTGCCCGCCGCCTGATTACTCTATCCTATTTGGGTATAATGGCGAATGGGAGAAGTCTCTTAAGATAAAAGAAAGTCCTATCGTGGCGAATATCACTGGGCATATTAGATTCTATGGCTGGTCCGATCAAATGCACATTGAGATTGCCATTGAAGGTCTGGATACGTCTAAAATAGTATTTTTTGATTCGACTTTGCTTATTAGTGGTAGAACTATAAACACCACGAACTATTTCAACGATAAAGTGATGTTTGAAAGCGAGATATTTCGACCATTCTACTATGACATATACAAAAGAAAACATAGAATAGAATTGGCAATAGGTGGCATCTTCGATACTCGAAAAGGCTTTGATGAAATGACTAAAGACGAATTCTTCACTTATTTGGATATGCTTAATGGCCGAATTCACATCGTGAATATTTTTTCTGAGCCAAAATTGATTGAAGTGAAAATGGATAAAAAGAAGTTGATAAAGAAATTACGCGGAAGGGTATCGGCTTTACGAGAAAAGTAATAATATTAGTGACCATCAGGGCGTCAAATCCCGGGGGGATTTGACCTAC
>CP070813.1:2062135-2087969 GCA_020344055.1 Candidatus Zixiibacteriota bacterium
CCGGTCTCGATCATTTTCAACGAAGCCGCGAGGAAAAACAGCATAAACATGATAAGCAGGCCGGTTTCGCCAAAGGTCGAGAACTGAAAAACCGAGACAATCGCTATGGAAAGCAGAGTCGCCAGCCTTTTCCCTATCTCGATATTTTTCGAGAGAAACATGGCGGCGAGCTCCCAGCTTCCGAGTATTGCTACCAGCATTGAAAAGATATAAAGGTAATATCCTCCCTTATAGACTATAAACAGCAATATGGGAATTCCGACAACGGCAACGACGAGTCTTTGAGCGAGATTCCTGCTCATTTTTTGGAGGAGGAAACCATCCCGAAACGTCTGTCGCGACGCTGATAATCGGCTATAGCTTTAAGAAAATCTTCCTCTGTAAAGTCGGGCCAGAGGATATCGGTGACATACAGCTCGGTGTAAGCGGTCTGCCATAACAGGAAGTTGGAGATGCGCATTTCGCCGGAGGTTCTTATCAAGAGGTCGGGATCGGGCAGGCCGTTGGTCTGCAGGTAGGATGAGAACAGTTGGTCATTCAGGTCCTCGGGCTTTATTTTCTTGGAGGATATATCCGCAGCTATATTCTTTATGGCCTGTATTATCTCGGCCCTACCGGAGTAGCTTAAAGCCAGATTCAAAACCAGTCCGGTATTGTTTTTGGTGCGTTCGATAGCATCAAGCAAGACCTCCCGTTTTTTAGGAGGCAGGTTCTCTATATTGCCGGTGGCGATCAACCTGACGTTATTTTCGAGGAGTTCGGAGAGTTCCTTCCTGGTGGTCTGCTCCAGGAGCCTCATTATGGCGGTGACCTCAGTTTTGGGGCGTTTCCAGTTTTCGGTTGAGAACGTAAAAAGGGTGAGATACTTGAGCCCGATCTCGCCGGCGATTCGCACTATTTTCTTGACGGTTTTCACCCCGGCGCGATGACCGGCGGTGCGCAGCAGGCCGCGTTTTCGGGCCCAGCGGCCGTTGCCATCCATAATTATGGCGATATGATCCGGCAGTTTTCCGGCCGACATTACAGATGATTTAAGTTCTTCGGGACACATGACATACGGGCCGCTAAACTTCCATCAGCTCGGCTTCCTTATCCTCAATCATCTCATCCACCCTGGCGATATGCTCATCGGTTATATCCTGAATATTTTTCTGAGCCTGATGGTATTCATCTTCGGAAATTATTGAATCTTTCTGACCCTTTTTCAGGATCTCTATTATATCACGCCTGATATTCCGGATGGCGATTTTGCCGTCCTCTCCAAACTTCTTAACCAGTTTGACCATCTCTTTGCGTCTCTCCTCGTTGAGAGGCGGTATCGGGATACGGATTACATTAGCTTCAGTGACAGGATTTAACCCGAGATCGGCTTTTTGAATCGCTTTCACGATATCAGGTATTACCGTCTTTTCCCAGGGTTGCACCACGAGGAGCTTGGGATCGGGGGCGGAGACGGATGCCACCTGTTTAAGGGGCGTGGGATTACCATAATAATCAACCTTTATACCGTCGAGAATCGTGGTCGTCGCTTTCCCGGTTCTTATGCCGGTGAGTTCCCGGCCCAGGGATTCCAGCGATTTCTCCATTCTCTTTTTACATTTATTGTAGTTGTCTTTCAACATGGGCTCCCACCTTACACCACTAATGTTCCGATCTTCTCTCCACTAATTATACGAAGCAAATTCCCTTTTTCATACAGGTTAAAAACCGCTATGGGAATTTTATTATCCATACACATTGAAATAGCGGTAGCATCCATAACTTTCAGACCTTTATTCAGGACATCCAGGTAGGACAGCTTATCATACTTTTTTGCCTTTTTGTTTTTGACGGGATCGCTGTCATAAACACCATCCACCTTGGTCCCCTTGAGGACTATTTCGGCGTTAATCTCGCTGGCTCTCAAGGCCGCCGCGGTGTCGGTGGTAAAATAGGGATTTCCGGTCCCTCCCGCAAATATAACCACTCTCCCTTTTTCGAGGTGTCTCACGGCGCGTCTTCTGATAAAAGGTTCCGCCACCTCGGCCATCTCAATAGCGGTCAAGACCCTGGTGAAGACAGCTTGATTTTCAAGGTATTCCTGCATGGCGAGGGAATTGATCACGGTCGCCAGCATGCCCATGAAATCGGCGCTGACGCGATCCATGCCGCCGGCCGCGGCTTCCAGGCCGCGGAAGATGTTGCCGCCGCCGATAACGACGCCGACCTGGACTCCAAGATCAGCGATTTCCTTAATCTGCCCGGATATGGCTTTCAGGGTTTTATCGTCCAAGGCTCTCCCCGACTTACGCCCCATGAGAATCTCGCCCGACAGTTTTAAGAGAATTCTCTTATACCTGACTTTCGATGAAAGCTTTTTCGAGGATGAACCTGATTTCGGGGCGGAAACCAATTATTCCCCCAATCTAAAACGAGCGAACCTTTTTATTTTAATATTCTCGCCCATCTTTCCGATGGCGTTGGTCAGTAAATCCTTGACAAACAGGTCCTGGTCTTTAATAAACGGCTGATCGAGGAGCACAACCTCCTGATAATATTTTTCAAGACGTCCATCAACGATTTTCTCGACCACTTTTTCGGGCTTGCCTTCTTCAAGGGCCTGAGTTTTATAAATTTCTCTTTCCTTCTCCACCAGGGCGGGGTCGAGCTGTCCTCTTTCGACCACCAGCGGGCTGGCGGCGGCGATCTGCATGGCGATATCTTTGGAGAAAGTTTGAAAATCCTCTGTTCTTGCCACAAAATCGGTTTCGCAATTTACCTCGACCAGGACTCCAAGCTTGCTGCCGGGGTGAATATACGAATAGATTATACCTTCGTTGGCGGAACGGTCGGCCTTTTTCGCGGCTTTTGAAAGGCCCTGTTTGCGCAGTACGGCGACCGCCTTTTCCGTGTCACCCTCCGATTCAAGCAAAGCTTTCTTGCAATCCATCATTCCGGCGCCGGTCATCTCTCTCAGTTCCTTTACCTGTTTGGCAGAAATTTCCATTTATTCCGTCTCCCCGCTGTCATCAGATGTAACGGTTTCAACCTCGCCGGGCTTGCCCTCCATTTCTTCAACTCCGACCTTGTGCTGAGCTTCTATGGCGGCGTCAGCGATAGCTTTTGTTATAATCGAAATCGACTTAATGGCGTCATCATTCGCCGCCAGCGGATAATCGATAGGATCGGGATCGGAGTTGGTATCTATTATACCTATGACCGGAATTTTCAAGATGTTGGCCTCGGCCACGGCAATTCTTTCTTTTTTAGTATCAACCACAAAGACCAGTTTGGGAAGCGTGTACATTTCCCGGATACCCGAAAGGAACTTGTCCAGGCGGGCGGCCTCTTTCTCGAGCTTGCCGACCTCCTTTTTGGTGATTTTCTCGAATATACCGTCTTCTTTCATCCGCTCAATATCTTTCAATCTCTTGACGTTATTCTTAATGGTTGTGAAATTGGTAAGCATACCGCCGAGCCATCTTTCGGTAATGTAAAACTGACCGCATCTTTGTGCCTGTGTCTTTATAACATCTTTGGCTTGCTTCTTGGTGCCAACAAAAAGGATTTTGCCGCCTTCCTCGACCACCTCGCGTACTCTCATGCAGGCCCTGTTAAGCGACAAGAGCGTTTTTTTCAGGTCGATGATGTATATACCGTTTTTAGATGTGAAAATGAATTTTTTCATTTTGGGGTTCCATCTTCTGGTCTGGTGACCGAAATGAACCCCTGATTCAAGCAGATCCTTGACCGTTAAGTTTGACATGTGTTGGTTTCTCCTCCACCGGTTTCACTCCCGAAATGACTCCCTCACGGATGGGAGACCGCATCCCGAGTCCACCGATGTGCGTCGTTAAAAAATTATCTTTTTGAGAACTGGAAGCGTTTGCGCGCCTTAACCAATCCGTACTTTTTACGTTCCACCATACGGGGATCGCGCGTCAACAATCCGTTCTTTTTCAAAAGCCCGCGTAATTCCGGGTCGTATTCTGCTAAAGCCCGGGCGATACCGAGTCTTATGGCGCCGGCCTGACCGGTCAGGCCACCGCCGCTCACGTCACACCTGATGTCGATCTTGCCCATTAATTCGGCCACATCGAGCGGTTTCAGAGCGTGAATAACCAACGTATCCCTGCAAAGATAAGACTTTAAGTCTTTTCCGTTTACCGTAATAGTACCGCCGCCGTTTTTGACTGCTACTCTGGCCACCGAGTTCTTTCTGCGTCCAGTTGCCGCAAAATGACCGTCTGTCAAATTACCTCCAGATAAGTTATCGTCAAATATCTATCTTTTCAGGCTTTTGCGCCTGATGAGGGTGTTTATCACCCGCATATACAAACAGTTTCCTGTTAAGACGTCTCCCCAACCTGTTGTGAGGAATCATGCCTTTAACCGCTTTTTCGATAATTCTCTCAGGATGCCTTTCCAAGAGATGGAGGACAGGGGTTTCCTTGAGCGCGCCCGGATATCCGGAATAGGAATAATATTTTTTCATATTCCATTTTTTGCCGCTCAGCACCACTTTCTCGGCGTTTATAACGATCACGTACGATCCCATATCGAGATGGGGAGTGAAGAGCGGATTGTTTTTACCTCTTATCAAGCCGGCGATTCGAGAGGCCAGACGACCCAGAACCTTGCCCTCGGCATCGATCAGATACCATTTCTGTTTTTGGCGATCCTCTTTAGGTACGAAAGTTTTCGTGTTCATTACGGCTCCATCAAGGCCCGGTTTTCCAATTTTTACAAACCCTCTAATTTAATTCCCGGTTTCCATATGTCAAGAGAAATCATCAGCTTATCTTTTGCAGTCTCTACATTTATCTAAAAAACCGGATACTAAGGCCTTCTCCTACATTTTCTTATAGCCTATTTCGACAGATCTGTCACAAACATTAGAGTTAACCCATGATATTTCTATAGGTTAGAATTCTCCGTCCGGGTATCAAGGAGTTATAATCCCGTTTTCGGTAATAATGCCGGTTAGAAGATTGCCGGGAGTGACATCAAAGGCGGGATTATAGGCGGGTGTTGTGGGATTAGATATCTGTGCGCCGAATATTTTGCGTATCTCATCAGCGTCTCTTTTTTCGATCTCTATCGAACCGCCATCAGGGCAATTATGATCGAATGTCGAGGTGGGCGCGGCACAATAAAAAGGTATATTATGATAATTGGCCAGAACCGCTAAATTGTAGGTGCCGATTTTATTGGCGAAATCGAGATTTTTGGCGACCCTGTCGGCGCCCACGATTACCAGATTGATCCTGTTTTCGGACATCAACTTGCCGGAGGCGTTATCGCTGATGAGGGTATGCGGAACACCGGCTCTGGCAAGCTCCCAGGCGGTCAGCCTGGCGCCCTGAAGTACGGGGCGGGTCTCGTTAATCCACACCTCGATGGTTTTACCGGAGAAAAAGGCGGTATAAATCACTCCCAGGGCGGTCCCTATTCCGCCGGTGGCAAGGGCCCCGGCGTTGCAATGGGTCAGAATCCGGCATTCGTCAGGAATAATATCATTTCCATGCAGACCTATCTCCTCGCACATTTTCGAATCTTCCCTGTGTATTTTTGCGGCTTCATCCAATAAAATTCGGGCCGGATTATCATCCCCCACATGGGTCTCATAGGCATTTATCATTCTATTGACGGCCCAGGATAGATTCACGGCCGTGGGGCGAACGGATTTAAGAGCCTCGCAGGTGGCGAAAAAAGAATCGCGATTTTCTTGATTCTCGACCAGGCATAAAGCATAGGCTGCGGTGATTCCGATCAGGGGCGCGCCCCTGACGACCAGATTCTTGATAGCGAAAATAGCGTCATCAATAGATCCGATATGGAAATATTCCTTGCTCAGAGGTAATTTTCGCTGATCCAAAACCACCAGATGATCGTCAGTCCACTCGATATGTTTGAAGCCCAATTTCTCTGAGATGTTCATTATTCGCCTATCAATTGTACGGTTATTTCGCGACGCCTTGATCTGTTGTCGAAATCGAGGTACACGATTTGCTGCCAGGTGCCGAGATCGAGCTTGCCGTCGTTGAACGGTATGGTGGCGGAGGTTTTCAGAAGAAAGGACCGCATATGAGAGAAGCCGTTGCCGTCGCCCCAGGTTTTATCGTGCTCGTAGGGAACGTCGTCAGGCAAAAGGGATTGGAAAAACCTTGGTATATCTTTCAACAGCCCCGGCTCATACTCAATGGTGCTTACGGCGGAGGTGGAACCGACGGCGGCGACACAGCAGATCCCCTGATTGAAGCCGGATTTTTTCAGAATGCCGGATACCTCGGCGGTAATATCGTGGATATCGCAGAAGCCGGAGGTGGAGAGTTTTATTTTATCGCGGTAGACGGACATTTTTATATCGTTGAATAGACAATATTGGCGTCGACTATAGTCATCACCGCTTTGCCCTTGAGCTTCCAGCCGGCGAAGGGGGTATTGCGGGAGAGCGATTTGAAATTGTCGGGATTGACCGTCCATTCGAGATCGGGATCGATAACGGTAATATCGGCCGGTTCGCCCTCATTGAGGGTTCCGCCGGGGATATCGAGAATCCTGGCGGGGGCGGTGGACATCCTTTCCACGGCCTCGACCCAGGATATGATTTTCTTGTTGATAAGCCGGGTTATGACCATACCCAGAGTTGTCTCCAACCCGATCAAGCCAAAGGGGGCGTAATCGAATTCGAGCTCTTTGTCTTCGATTGAATGCGGGGCATGATCCGAGGCGATACAGTCGATGGCGCCGTCGGCGAGTCCCTTTATGACGGCATCTATGTCCTTTTTTGTCCTCAAGGGGGGATTAACCTTCAGATTGGTATCGAATGACTGGATAAGATCGTCGGTCAGAGTGAAATGATGCGGGGTGGCCTCGGCGGTTACGGGCACTTTTGCTCTTTTGGCTTTGCGGATAAGATCGACCGATCCCGCGGTGGAGACGTGGGCGATATGCACCCGGGCTTGAGTCAGCGACGCCAGCATGATTTCCCGCATTACCATTAACTCCTCGGCGACGGCGGAAATACCCTTCATACCGAGTTTGCTGGAGATAAAACCTTCGTGCATCACTCCCGAGGCGGCGAGGTCGGAGTATTCGCAATGGGATATGATAGGCGTACCGCAGGTTCTGGAATATTCCAGGGCTCGTCTCATAAGGTCATTATTCTGTACGCCGGATCCATCGTCGGAAAAGGCCACCGCTCCGCAGGCCGACATCTCCATCATCTCTGTCAAGGTTTCGCCTTTCTGGCCTACCGTTAAGGCTCCCACGGGATAGACCTTCACCGGAGCCATCAGGGCGCGGTTGTTCACATATTCGATGGCGCCGGCGTTGTCCAGAGGCGGCCTGGTATTGGGCATACAGGCGATAGAGGTGAATCCACCGGCGGCTGCGGCTTCGCTTCCCGATATTATGGTTTCTTTATCCTCATCTCCGGGTTCGCGGAGATGAACGTGCATATCGATAAAACCGGGGCATACGATCTTGCCGTCAAGCTTAATTACATTCCTGCCGGTAATTTTGTCCTTTTTGCGTTTTTCCACCTTCTCGATCTTACCATCGGAGATAAAAACGTTGGCCGGGCCGAAATACCCGGTTACCGGATCGACTATCTTCCCGCCCGCAAGAATTATATTATTCTTCATCGACTTTGCCCTTTCCACCGGATAGCAGATACAAGACCGCCATTCTGACCGCCACGCCATTGGTTACCTGGGGAAGTATAACCGAATAAGGTCCCTCGGCAACCTCGGATGATATTTCGACTCCGCGATTCATGGGTCCCGGATGCATGATGGTAAAATTTTCATTGAGTAAATCGAGCCTGTCCCTGGTTATTCCATAATAGCGGCTGTATTCTCTCAGGGACGGCAACAGGCCCCCCTTCTGCCGTTCTTTTTGAAGCCTCAGGACATTGACTATATCAGCCCCCCTCAAGGCCTCATCGAGATCATCGTAAACTTTTACGCCGAATTTTTCCATTTCAACGGGCAGCAGAGTGGGCGGCCCGCAGACGGCGACCTTCGCCCCCATGGTTAAAAGACCCCAGATGTTCGACCTGGCGACGCGGGAATGCTTGATATCACCGACGATCACGATCTTCAAATCCTCGAGTTTCCCGTATTTCTCTTTTATTGTGAACATATCGAGCAGACCCTGGGTAGGGTGCTCGTGGGCGCCGTCGCCGGCGTTTATAACGGTGGATTTGCAGCAGGAGGCAAGATAATGGGGGGCGCCCGACGCCGAATGACGAATCACGATGATATCGATCTTCATGGCCTCTATGTTCCAGACCGTATCTTTAAGCGATTCCCCTTTTGCGACCGATGATCCGGAGGTGGTGAAATTGACGGTATCGGCAGACAGCCTTTTTTCGGCGAGTTCGAACGAAAGCCTTGTCCTGGTCGAGGGTTCATAGAAAAGGTTTACGACGGTGGTTCCTCTCAAGGTAGGCACCTTGGGGATTTTCCTGGCGAGGATTTCCTTGAAGGAGACGGCGGTATCGAGTATCAGACGGATATCGGCGGCCGAAACGCCTTCGAGGCCGAGCAGGTGATGGATCTTCAGGCTCATACGCCGCCCCTGCCGCTTCTATCTATAATCACCTCGTCCTTGCCGTCGATCTCCTTGAGATGGACTTCGACTCGCTCGGATCGGGATGTAGGTATTTCCTTTCCGATATAATCGGCGCGGATGGGAAGCTCCCTGTGGCCGCGATCAGCGAGTATGGCCAGCTGTATTGCCCGGGGACGTCCGAAATCGATGATAGCGTCCAGCGCCGCCCTGACCGTCCGTCCCGTATACAGGACGTCATCAACGAGGATTACGACCTTATCTGAAAGATCGAACAGGATTTCGGTTTTTTGAATAACCGGCTGGTCGAGTTTGTCCTGGATATCGTCGCGGTAGAGGGTGATATCGATTATACCGAGAGGAACGTCGGCATCGCAGATTCCATCAAGCAGTTTTTTCAACCTCTCGGCCAAAACGGCGCCGCCGGTCCTGATACCGATGATGACGACGTTTTCGATACCCTTATTTTTCTCTATTATTTCATAAGCGATTCTATTGAGGGCGAGTGAGATTGATTTATCGGATATAACCCTGACCGTCATATTTTTCGCCATTTAACCTCCGTTATTGAAATACGTGGAACCCGGCCGGTAAAAAAAATCCGCTTGTGGGCGGATCAATCGTGATTTTGAAGCGATCTTAGTCATCTTTATAACAGCGCCCGAAAAGCGTCGGGATTAATTAAAAATCATCTCGCGGAATGTCAAGAGAAATCATCGGAATTGATAGCGGAATTATCCAAAAACCCTCTTATCGTTTCAGGATTCAGAGACTTACATGATAATTCCAGGCCCGATTCGGCGAGTTTATTACGAAACTCTATCATTCTATCAGCTTCCAGATCGATAACCCGGCTGTATTCGGGACCCGAGAAAAACTTTTCGGCCGGCAGGTCGAAGGCGATTCTGCCGTTTTTAAGCCCGATTATTCTATCAGCCAGATCCGACAGGAATAATAGATCGTGGCTTATGATCAGCGCTCCTTTTAAATTATGTAGAATCCCCATAATTATTTTTTTTAGCTCCATCTGAGATACGGGATCGAGGAAGGCCGCCGGTTCATCGAGTATCAGGTATTCGGGTCCGGCGGCCAGAACCGACGCCAGCGATAATTTCCGCTTCTCCCCTCCGGAAAGGGTATCGACGATTCTATCGCCGAATCCCCTCAGGCCGGCATTCTCCAGCAAAAGCTCAGCATCCACCTTATTTTTATCGTGGTTCTTCGGATTCAGCAACAGATCATCTTTAACGGTGGGGCCGATCAACACCGGGTCGGGCATCTGCCAACTCAAACCGATAATCTTTCGGAATGCGCCAAGGTTCGTTATCCTCTCTTCTTCATATCCGATAATTCCCTTTTGAGGTTTGAGTATCCCCGCCAACAGTAAAGCCAGGGTCGACTTGCCAGATCCTGAAGGTCCGATCAAGCCGGTAACCCGGTCTTTATACAAATGCAGCTCATCGATCCGTATTGAGAAATTGCTTTGAGGGTAGGAGAACGACAGATCATTTGCCGAAATTATCGATTTGGTTTCCGATACCGGAGCGGATTCCGGAATACGGCTTTTTTTTAAAGACCCGATGAATTCGGCGGTTTTCGCATCATCGTAAAAATCAAAGCCGAAGCATTTCCTGAATTGAATTTCGCGCGGTGAGCACAGCTTATACCGTTTCAACATCTCATCATCCGAAAGAACGCTATACGATTCTCCCTCGTCGACAATCGTACCGGAATCCATGATCAATGTCTTTTTTGATAGTAGCGACTCGTCGGGATACTGGGTGACATGGATAATGGTTCTGCGGTCATTATTGATCTGCTGAGCGTATTCGAGAAACAGCTTGCGGAATTTCAGGTCGAGGAAAGTTGTGGGTTCGTCCAAAAGCAGGATTTCGGACCCGACTGAAAAAGCTACTGCAAGATTAACGATTTGCATCTGCCCCGGAGAGAGATTTTCCGGAGAGATCTCCAGTATATTATTCAGCTCGAACCTTTCGACGACCTCATCAAACCGCTTTTGCTGTTGCCCGTAATCCAGGCCGAGATTTTGCAGGGGAGATTCAATCTCTTTCCGTACAGTGGGCATAAGGAACTGCCCCGACGGTTCCTGGAAAACGACACCGACTTTCCCGAACAGCTCTTTTACGAAAACGCCGGGCAGCAGTTTTTTGCCGCAGATCTCTATGTTCCCTTCGACCAGAGGAACGAGTCCGCACAAGGCTTTTACGAGGGTAGATTTACCCGACCCGTTGGGGCCCAGTATAGAAATATATGCCCCATCTTCCACATTAAGGCTCAAACACGTTAAAGCGGGGATTTGCCTATCCCCGCTTTTATAATTTACCGATATGTTATTAACATCAATCACAAAACGTTGAACCAAAAACGAATTGTCTATTCGTTATAACAGATATCGATTTCCCGGGCCGCCATTGCTTCATCCAGGCGGGAGACCGGGGTATCGTGCGGAGCGGATTTCACCTTTTCGGGATCGCTTTCTATTTCGCCGATAATAGTCTTCATGACTTCGACGAAGTTATCCAGGGAGGCTTTGCTTTCGGTCTCGGTCGGTTCAATCATCAAAGCTTCCGAAACAATGAGCGGGAAATAGACTGTCGGGGCGTGAATACCGAAATCGAGTATGCGTTTGGCGATATCGAGGGTCTTTATACCGCGGGCCTTATAACGGCTTCCGGATAACACGAATTCGTGCATGGTTTCGCCGTCATAAGGCAATTCGAACATATCTTTGAGCTTTTCCCTGAGATATGAGGCGTTTACGATAGCCGTCTCGGAGACCTCTTTCAATCCTTCGGGGCCGAGGTTTTTGATATAGCAGTAGGCCCTTATAAGGTTTGCCACATTGCCATAGAAAGAATGGACCCTGCCTATGGTATCGGGTCTTTTATAGTCGAGGAAATAGAGGTGATCTCCCCGGCGATCCTTTTTTCTGCTTACCACGGGAACGGGCAGAAAAGGCTCAAGGTTCGACTTCACTCCCAGGGCTCCCGCGCCGGGGCCTCCCCCGCCGTGCGGCGTTGAAAAGGTCTTGTGCATGTTAAAGTGCACGACGTCGAAGCCCATATCCCCGGGGCGAGCCAGGCCCAGCAAGGCGTTAAGATTGGCGCCGTCCATATAGAGGAGCCCGCCGGCATCATGAACGAGATGAGCTATCTTCTGGATCTCCGACTCGAACAGGCCCAGGGTATTGGGATTGGTAAGCATAAAGGCCGCCAGGTCATCGTCGCAATGATCTGAGAGCCGGTTGATATCGACCAGGCCGCGATCGTTGGATTTTATCTGTACCACCTCGTAGCCCGCCATTACGACCGAGGCGGGGTTGGTTCCATGCGCCGAATCGGGGAGAATGATCTTATTGGGATTTCTTTTGTTCTTTTTATGGTAAGCCCGAATCATCAGAAGCGCCGTGAATTCGCCATGGGCGCCGGCGGCGGGCTGAAGGGTAACCGAGTCCATTCCGGCGATTTCACAAAGCAGGTCCTTGAGCTCGTATAGCAGCGACAGGGTCCCCTGGACAGCATTTTCCGGGAAAAGAGGGTGAGCGTCGACAAATTCCCGCAACCCGGCGAGATTTTCGTTAACCTTGGGATTGTACTTCATAGTACAGGACCCCAGGGGATAGAATCCTTTATCGATATGATGGTTTTTGCGCGACAGGGCCACGAAATGACGCATAACATCCGGTTCGGATACCGAGGGCATCACAGGCGGCGATTTTCGTAAAAATTCCGGGGGAATAATATCGGATATTTCTATTTCCGGCACATCGAGATGGGGCAGGGAGATTCCGGCGTGGCCATCCGAGGACAGGTCGAATATCAGTTTTTCGTAAAGCTCACTCATCCACTATTCGCCTTCCAGATCAGCAATCCGTTTTTTGACCCATTGGGCGTTCTCGCTATCGGGGTTCATTTTTAGATACCCTTTATACAACTTCAGCGCTTCCAGCGTGTCTCCGTCCTGGGCGGTATAAAAACCCAGAAGCGCGGCGGCCTCGTCGGATTCCGGCGAATCGGGAAACGTCCTCAAAAGCCTCAAGCAGGTTTCCAATGCGGTTTTATAATCTTTAGCGCGGCCTTGAACATCATGGATAGAGGCCAGGGCCCTGGCCGCGTAACCGTCTTCATTATCACTGTCCAACTCCGCCACCATTTCATAATATTCGACAGACTTGTCATACATTGACCTGCTGGCGTATTTTTCCCCTATCATGGAAAGGTATTCGAGATTTTCCGGCTCGTCCTCGAGGCGAGACAAATAGTCCTCCAGGGTTTCCCTGCCCTGCAGATAGAGTTGAACCTGATTGTAAAATTCGGTTGCCGGCAGGTATCCCCAGATACGGTCTATCTCCTGACCGCCGGATTTGGTTATGACGATAGTGGGGTAACCTGAAAGGCCGAATCGGTCGGCCAGGGCAGTATCGACCTCAGCATCTATCTTCACAAAAACATTGCTCACCGAAAGCGAAATCACCAGAGAATCAGAATAGGTGTTAATATCCAGGGAATCACACCAGGGGCTCCAATCAGCGTAAAAATCGATTATCATCGGTTTTCCGGATTTTTCGGCGATAGACGCGGCCTGATTATAATCGGTTATGAAATTTATCTGTGTCGGGATTGGCTCTTTTTTCCCGCACGATATCGTCATTACCCAAAAAACAAGAACTGAAAACTTAATTGAGATCTTCATAGCATTTCCTCCGGCGGTACGATTGTTTGGACAATTTCATTGGCCTCGGATTCAAATTCTTTTTGCACGTAGAGCCTGAGATTGAAAAATCCCTGATCAATGGGAAACATTCCCCGCAGGTAATATCCCATGGGCGATTTTAGCAATACGGGAATATCCCGATTTTCGAGCGCTTCTTTCACCAAATTCATGTACATATAATTTTTGGTTTCAAGAATCAATACCACGTCACTTTCCATAATATCTTAAACCATCAGGCGAATTTCGACAGTTCAAAAACCAGATCATCTATCTGTTTTCTGGTTCTTTTTTCGGTAACCGCAATCATCAGACAACCTTTCAGACCGGTCACGTATTTACCGATATCCACGCCCGGCATAATGCCTTTGCCGGCCAGCCTGGTGATAATACGATGAGGCGAAACCGGGGTTTCCACGACGAATTCCTTAAAGAAGGGGGCGTTATATTTGAGCTTGTAGCCGGGAAGCTGAGAGATTTTCGAGGCCGCGTAATGGGCTTTGGAAAGGCAGAGTCTGCCGATCTTCTCGAGCCCCGAATTACCCAGAAGCGAGAGATAAACCGTTGCCGCCAGCGCGCACAGAGCCTGGTTGGTGCAGATATTGGAAGAGGCCCTTTCTCTGCGTATGTGTTGTTCGCGGGTCTGCAGGGTTAGAACGTAACCGAACCGGCCTTTACTATCCCTGGTTTTTCCCGAAAGCCGGCCCGGAATATTCCTCACGAACTCCTGTCTGGCGGAGAATAACCCCAGATACGGCCCTCCGAAGTTCAAGGGGATCCCGAGGCATTGTCCCTCGGCCACGGCGATATCGGCGCCGCATTCGCCCGGCGATAATAAGACGCCCAGAGAAATGGGGTCGTATACGATAATAAACAGGGCTCCTTTTTCTTTCGCGAAGGCGGATAGCTCGGAGGCTTTTTCCAGCAAGCCGAAAAAGTTTGGATTCTGGATTACTATGGCGGCGGTCTTTTCGGACAACTTCGCTTTCAAATCCTCAAGATCGGTAGAGCCGTCAAATATATTCAACGACTTGATCTTGACTTTTCTTCCAGAAAGATAGGTCTTGACCGTTTCCATATAGAATGGATTTACGGATCGAGAAATAAGCGCCTCATTGCGGCCGGTCTTGGTCAACGCCAGAGAGACCGCTTCGGCCAGGGCGCTGGCGCCGTCATACATGGAGGCGTTGGTTGCGGGAAGGCCGGTTAGGCGGGAGATGAAAGTCTGGAATTCATATATGGCCTGTAAAGTGCCCTGGGATACCTCGGCCTGGTAGGGAGTATAGGCGGTATAAAACTCAGAGCGCAATAGAATATGGTCGACCGCGGCCGGGCTAAAATGATCGTAGGCGCCTCCGCCGGTGAAATTAGAGACGGCCTTTTTATTTTTCCCGGCCACCTGCTGAATGGCGTCAACGAGCTCGATCTCTGAAAGAGGATCGGCCAGGTTCAGTGGTCTTTTAAGTCGAAGGCTGGCAGGAATGGATTTAATCAGGTCCTCGAAATCCTCGTGCCCGATCTCTTCCAGCATTCTCCGCCGGATATTCGAGGAGTTGGAAATAAAACTCATTCGCCTATTTCAGCTTTATATTCGGAAGCCGAAAGGAGCTTATCCAGTTCAACCGGATCGGACATCCTGACCTTAATGATCCATCCATCACCGTAGGGATCGCTGTTTATGATGGAAGCGTCGGATTCGAGTTGGCCGTTAGCTTCGGTTACCTCACCGGTAAGCGGGCTGAACAGATCCGATATAGCTTTTACCGCCTCAATGGTCCCGAAGGGCTTCATAAATTCGACTTTCGATCCCACCGCCGGGAGCTCAACAAAAACGATATCGCCAAGCTCACCCTGAGCGTAATCGGTAATGCCAATGACGGCGATATCCCCGTTAATCTTTACCCATTCATGCTCTTTCGAATATTTCAAATCGTCAGGAATCACTTTTCCTCCCCGGCCGTCAGGCCTTCTTTAACTTCCGGCTCGCTTTTTTCATGCGCCAAAAATTTATCAACAAAAGAGTTGTCATAATTTCCGGAAATGAAATCCGGATTTTTGAAAACCGCCTGGAAGAACTCCCTGGTGGTGGGTACACCCTCTATGATCAATTCTTCAAGGCTTCTTTCCATCCTGCTTATGGCCTCCCTCCGGTCGTCTCCCGATACTATCAGCTTGGCGATCAATGAATCGTAATTGGGCGGGATAACATAGTTGGCGTAGGCATGAGTATCTATCCGCACATTATGCCCGCCGGGCATATGAAAGGCGGTTATCTTTCCCGGGCTGGGCATGAAATTCCTTTCGGGATCTTCGGCATTGATCCGGCATTCGATGGTATGACCATTTATTTTAATATCTTGCTGCTTGATATCGAGCTTTTCGCCGGCCGCGATCAAAATCTGTTCCTTGATTAAATCCACTCCCGTAACCTCCTCGGTAACGGGATGCTCCACCTGGATCCTGGTATTAACCTCCATGAAGTAATAGTTGAGATCGGAGTCTACCAGAAATTCAAAAGTACCGGCCCCGACATAACGGGCCGCGGCAGCGCCCTCGACGGCGGAACGTCCCATCTCCTCCCTTAGCGAAATGGTCATGATCGGCGACGGCGATTCCTCGATCAATTTCTGGTGACGTCTTTGAACCGTACAATCCCGTTCCCCCAGATGAATCACGTTACCGTGCGAATCGGCGAGTATCTGGATTTCCACGTGTCTGGGATCGGCAATAAATTTTTCTATATAAACATCCGGATTGCCGAAAGCCAGGTCGGCTTCGGTTCTGGCCATGTCGAAAGCTTTTTCAAGCTGAGTGCTGGATTGGACAACCCGCATACCTCTGCCGCCTCCGCCCGCCGAGGCCTTCACAATTACGGGGTAACCTATCTCGGCGGCTACTTCATGGGCCGATTTTAAACTGGAGACCTCGCCCTCCGAACCGGGTATAATGGGAACTCCGGCCTGACTCATGGTCTTCTTGGCAAAGGATTTATTCCCCAGAGCTCTTATTACGTCATGCGCTGGCCCGATGAATTTCATTTCGCAGGATTCGCAGATTTCGGCGAAATCGGGATTTTCCGCCAGGAACCCATAACCGGGGTGGATAGCCTCGGCGTTGGTAATTTCGGCTGAGGATATTATTTTCCGGGGATCGAGATAGCTTTCTCCCGGGGCGGGCGGGCCGATGCAGACTGACTCATCCGCGAACCTGACATGCAATGAGTCGGTATCGGCTTCGGAGTATACCGCAACCGATGAGATACCGAGCTCTTTACAGGCCCGAATCACCCTTAAGGCTATTTCTCCGCGATTGGCAACCAAAATTTTTTTAAACAAAAGCCCTCCGGTCAAAAAATTCAGGCAGGTAATATATCATATTTCAAGAGACAATCAACCAGATTTTGGACAAGAGGTTAAAGTCATACAATGAATTCGGGCAAAAAAAAGCCGGAAATGGATCCGGCTTAAATTAAAAAGGATTTCCTTATGGATCAAAACGAGATGTCCTCGCCGGGTTTGGAACTTTCTTCGAATTCAGACCACCCTTTGTCGGAAGCGGATGTTATTCCCTTAACTCTAAGATCGAAATCATCAGGGTTGGAGCATTGGGCGAGGGCTTCTTCGTAACTTATTAATCCGGAACGATATAATTTCATAATGGATTGATCGAAACTCTGCATTCCGTACTGTATATTTCCCGATTCCACGAGATCTATAATGGTGGTGGTTTTATCCGTATTGGTGATGGCCTCGCGAATCGACGCGGAGGAAACCAATACCTCAACGGCCGGCACCCGGCCGGGGCCGTCGGCTCTGGGCAGAAGTCTCTGGCAGATAATGGATTTGAGGGTACCCGCCATCAGCAGCCTGATCTGCTGGTGTTGATGAGGGGGGAAAAATGAAATAATTCTCGAAATCGTCTCCAAGGTATTCAAAGTATGCAGAGTGGTTAAGACCAGGTGCCCGGTATCGGCGGCTGTCAGGGCGATACCCATGGTATCGGCGTCTCTAATCTCCCCCACCAGAATAATGTCAGGATCCTGCCTGAACGCATAACGTAGCGCAGCGGCAAAGCTTTCGGTATCGCCGCCCACCTCTCTTTGAGATATGATCGATTTTTTGTCGCGATAGATATATTCTATGGGGTCCTCAATAGTTAAGATGTTTTCCGTGCGGGTTTCGTTAATGTGCTCAACCATGGAGGCGAGGGTGGTAGATTTACCCGAACCTGTCGTGCCGGTTACGATTACAAGACCCCTCTTGTAGTCCGCGATCTTTTTAATGACATCGGGGAGGTTCAATTCTTCAAATGTCGGCACCTTGGTGTTAACTCTTCTTATGGCTACGCCTATAGTACCGCGCTGCTTGTACAGGTTAATCCTGAACCGGCCCATTTTCGAGACCGACAGGGCCAGGTCCATCTCTCTTTTCTGGTGAAATCTGGTCTTCTGATCATCAGTCAAGATCTGGGAAAGAACCTTATCCATTTCATCATGGAGCAGAATCTGATCGTCAATCGATTGAAGCCTACCATCGCATCTGATAGTGGGCCTCAACCCCACCCTAAGATGGAGGTCGGACGCGTTTTTATCAAGCATCTCCTGAATCATCTGTTTAAAAGTCATTTATCACTCCTTGAGGGAACGATGTTTAGCATATAATGGCCCGACAATTCGGGCTTTTTACTTATATCGACAGATTTGAATTATGAATTAGCCGAGAGATTAATGCGGCTCCACCAAAAACAGGGATTGCCCGAATTGAACCGGCTTCCCATTTTCCACCAGGACTTCGACTATTTTCCCGGCAATCTCAGCCTCTATTTCGTTCATAAGCTTCATGGCTTCAATGATGCAGACCACCTGGCCGGTTTTGACGTTTTCTCCCACATCGGCATAAGGGCGAGCGTCCGGGGCCGGGGCCCGGTAGAATGTTCCGACCATCGGGGATTTTATCTCCACCAGATTTACCTTTTTTTCGGGTTCTTTGGGGGATTCGGTGGTGAGTTCGAGTTGGACTTCGGACTGTCCCGGAGGAGCCGGATTGGCGCCGGGGTTTGCAGAACCCTGGCCATTACCGCCCCCGATCCTTTTGCGTATACAGACCTTCCGCCCCCAACTGGAAACCTCCAATTCGTTTATATTGGATTCCTCGACAAGTTTTATAAGCGATCTAATTTTGGACGGTCTCATAATTTCCCTCTTTTGGCTATACCGGGCTAAAGCTCGATAATTTCCTTTGGCAACCTGCTTAAGATCTGCGCGCCGGACGGAGTAACCGCCACATCGTCCTCGATTCGCACTCCGCCCCAGTTGGGAATATAAATTCCCGGTTCGATGGTAATTACCATATTGGGTTTAAGGGTTTCAATGGACCTGGCGTTAAGTTGAGGTAGATCGTGAACGATCAGCCCTATGCCGTGTCCTAATCCATGCCCGAAATTATCGCCATAACCGGCTTTCATTATTATGTCGCGGGCTACACCGTCAAGACGACTGCAAGCCAGACCCGGTTTTGCGGCTTTGCAGGCCGCAAGCTGAGCCTCCAGCACAATATTGTAAATTTTCTTCTGTTTTTGATCGGCTTTTCCAAGCACCACCGTCCGGGTAATATCAGAGGCGTATCCCTGGTAGAGGCAACCGAAATCGACGGTTATAAGATCACCTTTTCTCAGCTTTTTCTCGGAGGCCACTCCATGGGGCATTGACGACCGCTGCCCGGAAGCGACGATTATTTCAAACGCCGAGGAGTCGGCGCCATAGGATTTCATCCTATATTCCAATTCCAGGGCGATATCCTTTTCTTTAACTCCCGGCTTTATAAAATCGAGGGTTTCGGTATAGGCTTTTTCGCTGATTTTTATGGCCTTTTTAATCTTTTTCAGCTCATCGCCGTCCTTTGTAACCGACAGGGATTCAACGAGTTTTTCCGTTGATTTAAAAACCGCTTTGGGCAAAAGATCTTTCAGTTTTTCCTGCAGTGAAAGCGAAACGAATTCCGCCTCGAGTCCTATCCTGATTTTTTTATTAAGTTTCGGAACTTTGGGAAGTTCCGAGATCAGGGATTGTTCCGCGATAACGATAGCGCAGTTTTTCACCTCTTTTTGCGCCTGCACTTTGTATCGGAAATCGGTAAAGAAATAAGCTTTGGGCGGCATTAACAATACCATCCCGTTTGAGCCGCTGTAACCGGTCAGGTATCGTACGTGATGCAGCTCGGTTACGAGCAGACAATCGATTTTATTCTTTTTCAGAAGCGAGAAAGCCGTCTGTATCCGCTGATCAGTCATCCTTCAGCCTTTTTTCGATATCGGCGATCTTCTTTTTCAATCCCTCGTCATGGGGATTCTTTTTCAAATGATCCTGATAAATTTTAAGCGCCTTATTGTAATAACCCTGCCTGGCGCAGATATCAGCATATGTAATTGTATCGAAATTCAAGCTTTCTTTGGGCTCTTCAATTTTGCCGTCTTTACTTTTGTTATCCATATTTTTAAAAAAGTTAAATGTTTTAATTTCTTCAGCTGTCAGATCAGGTACGAGCGTTTCTGTAATATGATGAGCGTCTAAGTTGCCCGCGATGTTATTTATCCTGTTATGTATATCTCCGAAAAGCGTCCATCCTTCGACATGATCGGGATCGAGAGCCAGTAACCTATCGATCAATTGTTCGGCTTTATGGATATCGCCCGTTCTATAAGCCATATCGGCGGCGAAAAAATAAAGATCGGTCTCAAAGCTACCGTTTTTAATGGCCTCCAGAGCAAGGTCAAGGGCATCCTGCAACATCCCTTGCCTGGAAATCGGATCAATAGTGAAATCCGCAATTCGTGTTGTTTTATCCTTTTTCATTTCGACGACGCTTAACTTACTAAAATTATGGGGAATATGTTCCCCGCAAGCATACTACGCGGGGTAACCGCAATTTACCCCGATGGAGTTAAATCATAATAATTCGCGCTTGTGAATGTCAACCACTTTTATGAGGTGCCATTATAACACATTTTATAGCAGCGGGTTATTTGAAATCGATGGGGTTTAGCATCTTGATTATTTGGCTGGTGGAGCGGCCTTTGACAAGAGGGATCCTTACGACCCGTCCACCCCAGCTTTTTACCTCGGGAGCCCCCACGATTTCGGAAATTCGATAATCGGCCCCTTTTGCCAGGATGTCGGGTTTCAGATGGTTGATCAGATTCAGGGGAGTATCATCGCCAAAACCTACGACCAGGTCGACCGGCGAAAGGTATGACAGAAGAAGGGCCCTTTCACGGAAACTTATAATGGGTCGATTTTTGCCTTTAAGGCGTCGAACGGATTTATCGGTATTGAGACCGACGATGAGGAAATCGCCCAACCTGCGGGCGCGATCGAGATAGACGGCGTGGCCGGAATGGATGATATCGAAACAGCCATTGGTGAAAACGACAACTTTTTTCCGGCGTTTAAGATTCTCGCGAATCGCAACCGCCATTTTCCGGGAGACTATTTTCGATTTCATTTTTTATTATTAACTACTTCCAGCAGTTCGTCTCTGGTTATCCTGGCGGTGCCGAAACGGGCCACCGCCAGGCTGGCGGCGATATTGGCGATGTAGGCCGCCTCTTTCATACAGGCCCCGGCGGTTCTAGCCACCGAGAGGGCGGCGATGACGGTATCTCCGGCGCCGGTGACATCATAAACGGTTTTGGCTTCGGTGGGGATATGGGTGAGGTCACCGTCCTTCTCAAAAAGAGTCATCCCTTTTTCTCCCCTGGTGATCAAAAGCGATTCCAGCTCCAGGGTCTTCAGGAGATTCCATCCCACTTCCGTCAGTATTTTCTCATTGGTGATCTTTCTCCCGGATACGAATCCCGCCTCGTGATGATTGGGCGTGATAACGGAGACGTTTTTATAATTCATGAAATGGATTTCCTTGGGATCCACGGCGATAAATCTCCCGGCGGAAACCGCCATGGGGATAATCTCGGCGAGCAATTCCCGGGTGATTACCCCTTTGCCGTAATCGGATATTAGTATCCCGTCGACCTGATTCAGGTAGCTCTTGGCTTTTGACAACAGGCGGTCCACAAGATCGGAATCAATCTCGGCGGGGTTTTCCCTGTCGACTCTGACCACCTGCTGGCTGTGGGCGACGATCCTGGTTTTCACAGTGGTGGGTCTTTTGGAATCAATGACCAGGCCGGAAGCAGGAAGTCTTTTGCCGCGGAGGTTTTTCTTCAGTTCCGACGCGAACTGATCTTCGCCGATAACTCCTACAAGGAAAGGATGGGCTCCCAGTGCGCTGACGTTGGCGGCAACATTGGCGGCTCCGCCGAGATTGCTGGTTTCTTTTTCTATATGAACGACCGGGACCGGGGCTTCGGGGGAGATTCTTTCGACGCTTCCCCAGAGGTAGCGGTCGAGCATTAAGTCGCCCAGAATCATCACCTTAGATTTCGGGAAGCTGTCAATAATCCTGAGGGTGCGGTTTTTTTTGACAATTGTATTTTCTAAACGTCTTGACATAACGGCAAATTATATTAAAATTTGATTTCTTAATCAAATTATTTAGGTTTTAATTTTAGATTTAAATAGGGAGGAAACGTTGCAGCAGAAACCGAGACAATTAAACATCGAGATCGGGGAAAAAGAATCGGAGGGGATTTACGCAAACCTGGTCATGATCGCCCATTCGCCCCAGGAGATTATAATAGATTTCGCCAGGGTGATGCCGGGCGCTCCCAAAACCAAGGTTTTATCGCGGATAATAATGACTCCCGCGCACGCCAAAATGCTGAAGCGGGCGCTCGAGGAAAACCTGAAAAAATATGAGAATCAGTACGGGGAGATAAAACTTCCGGGCGGCGCGGACAAGAATATCGGATTCCAGGCGGCAAAATGATAAAGGGATATTTCACATTTGTGCTGCACTCGCATCTTCCCTATGTCCTGGGACATGGCCGGTGGCCTCACGGCACCGACTGGTTGAACGAGGCCGCGGCCGAGACATATATTCCGCTTTTAATGGCCTGCAACAGGCTGGCGGCAAAAGGAATTTCACCGAAATTCACCATCGGCATCTCCCCCGTTTTATGCGAACAGCTTGCCCACAAGTCGTTCATCGATGAGTTCAACGGTTATCTACAGCAGAAGATCGACGCCGCCGCGGCCGACGCCACGGAGTTCTACCGCACCGGGCAGAACGAATATCATGGCCTGGCGAGGATGTGGGAGGATTATTACAGGGAAATTAAAACGACCTTCAACAACCGCTATAATAATAACCTGGTCGGGGAATTCCGTCGGCTTCAGGATGATGGTCATTTAGAAATTATTACCTGCGCCGCCACTCATGGATATCTGCCTCTCCTCTCGCAGGATATTTCTTGTCAGGCTCAGGTTAAAACGGCCGTGGCTTCATATAAGCGTTATTTCGGGCGCGAGCCCAGAGGGATATGGCTTCCGGAATGCGCTTACAGGCCGTCATACCAATGGAGCCCGCCGGTTAAGACAGAAGGCCTGCCGGACAGCTATCCCAGAAAAGGGGTTGAGGAGTTTCTATCGGAGAACGGAGTTGAGTATTTCTTCATCGACAGCGCGACCTTAAAAGGCGGCAAAGCCATAGGCGTATACGTGGATAGGTTCGAGGCGTTAAAAACGCTCTGGGGGATTTTCGAAAAGCAGTACGTGCCGCGGGATGAGGATGAGGAGAAATCGCCTCAAAACGTCTACCTGGTGGGATCGAAAGAGGGAAAAATGCCGGTGGGGGTGTTTACCCGCGATCCCCAGAGCAGTCTGCAGGTATGGTCCGGCGAATGGGGATATCCGGGAGACGGCAACTACCTCGATTTCCATAAAAAGAGATTTCCGGGCGGACATCGTTACTGGAAAGTAACCTCGGCCAAAAGCGACCTGGCCGACAAGCAGATATACAATCCGGACTGGGTAACCGGCAGGATCGAGGAGAACGCCTCGCATTTCGCTCACCTGGTCAAGGAAATCCTCAGTAACCATCATAAATCCACGGGTTCCCCGGGCATCCTGGTGGCGCCGTTCGATTCCGAGCTTTTCGGGCACTGGTGGTTCGAGGGACCGAGGTTTCTGGAGAAGACTATCGAAAAGCTGGGTTCCGACGATGAGGTGGGTTTATCCACCGCCGGAGAATTTTACGAATTATCGAAGCCCTCCAAGATCGTGTCGCTACCGGAAGGTTCGTGGGGCGAAGGGGGATATCATTATATCTGGCTCAACGAGTGGACGGAGTGGACCTGGAAGCATATCTACGAAGATGAGCTGAAGATGATCGCGCTGGCTAAAAGATACGCCAGCGCCGGGGAGCTAGGAAAAAGGATCATCGCTCAGGCGGGGCGGGAGCTATTGCTGCTTTCAGCGTCGGACTGGCAGTTTCTGATATCGACCTGGGCGGCCAGGGATTACGCTGAAACCAGGGTGGCGGCGCATCATGAGGCATTCAACCGGCTGGCGGAGATGGCCGACCGGTCGGACAGCCTCTCGGATGGCGAGCGGGAGTACCTTGCCGATCTCGAGAAGCGTGATGATTTATTCCCGGATTTCGATCCGCGGTGGTTTGAGAAGGTGGAGTTTCCGTAGATTTAATGAGGTGGCTGCAAGCGGTAACTAGCAGGGCTAAGTAATAAGGAGGAAATATAGTTGTATAAAGTATTTCAATTAACCAACGAACTTAGAGCTGGCGGGCCTGAAACATTGGCTCCGCTTCTCTGTGCGGCAGAGGCAACTGTATTGTGGACACCTGCCTGCCAACTTCTAAGGCAAGCGTATGAATCAGATAGGAGCATTATTAGTCCTAAAGGATTGATTGGATTAATTGAAAATGAAGAAATACCAATTCAAATAATGGGGCGCGAAGAATGGTTGACTGATAAGACCTTTAGAAGGCATCATGCTTGGGATGCTGCAAAGATATGGGATAAGAATTACGATGAGGTGATTTGCCGTATTGCGCATGAAGATATTTCAAAGCCTATTCAGCAACAACGAGTTATTATATCCGCACCAGAAAGGGGGTGGGAAAAAGCTGAAGAATGTCTATCCGATAATGAAAATGAAATATTAAGGGAGAAGCTATATCGACTTTATCAATCAAAGACACTACCGCCAGGCATTCTCGAGAGGGCTTCAATAAATGAAACGCGTGGCGTCGACCCAGCAAAAACAATTCTTAGAGATATTTTTAATCATATTGAAGCCGTGAAGGAATGTGATGCCTCTGGATCGGCACTTGATTTGAAATATTATCAATTCTTGCATGATTTGCAGGCGGCTGGACTAAAACTAGATTTTACTGAAGTTCACGTGCCAGATGACCATGATGCTTCAACGAAGGTTAGTGAAGCCTTATCTCTGCTTAAAAGGATTACTCCGCTGACTAATGAAAAACGTCTTAAAAAATTTCTATGTTCTGAAGAAAGGAAAAAACTCCATACGCTATTGTATTCAAACCACACCTTACCTATTCGCCGTGAAATATTAAGGCGTATAATTGACGCTCAAGATAATCGAACTTATTTCAAAAAGATTATCCCAGGGTTATCTTTTGAAGATCCAATAGAATTTTCTTTGACCTTGGGTAGTCTCGTTACTCTTTTCCTTACTTCTATTCTAACCACTCCTTTTAACTGGGGATGGATTGTTTTAGCTACCAAATTCGTAAGTGAAGAATTGCGCAAACAAGGTTTAATCCCAGCTGTTTTTGACTCTAAAGGAAGCGGTACATCACCAATCTTTTTTCTATGCTATGGTACTACACGCCCCAATAATAGGCAGATTAAAGAAATACGTCTTAAAATTCTCAACGAGATTGAAAAACAAACATAGTATAGATGTCTGCCCAATCTTCTCCTTTCATTCCCAAGCTCCGTCTGGGAATGACAGTCCTTTATTTTGTTGTCGCGGAACCTTATACCTCAGGATATGATACTTCCATGATGATTTCGATGGATTGCGTCGTCGTCCGGCGGTTGCCGGGCTCGTCGAAATGACCCGTTTTTTGAATTTTATTTGTTTCGGGAATCATAGTTCCCGAAACACGGCATTGCCTATTTCAGAAGCAGCATGCTTCTGATTTCGGTGTAATCTCCTGCTTTGAGTTTGTAGAAATATATGCCCGATGATTTATCCTTTGCATTCCACGTTACTTGATGATGACCGGCCGGCTGACGTTGATCGACCAGCGTTTGAACCTTTCGACCGAGGAGATCGAATATTTCGATGATCACATGAGACGGTTCAGGCAGATCGTATCGTATAGCAGTGGTGGCATTGAAGGGATTGGGGTAGTTCTGGGAAATACTGAAACTCTCAGGTAAAGATGTTTCGGGAGAATTATCTATACCTGTGGTGATTGAAAGATTTATTAATATTGAAATATCATCGGAGCCGGCATTAGCCACTGCCAGATCATTGTCACCATCGCCGTCGAGGTCAACCGCGAAAACTGAAGAGGGTTCAGCTCCGGCCCCGTAATTGACCGCCGCCTGAAAGGTGCCGTTACCGTTATTCAGGAGGACCGAGGCATTGTAGGAACCT
>CP070813.1:2088069-2113595 GCA_020344055.1 Candidatus Zixiibacteriota bacterium
AAACAAATTTCATTTTCCCTGGGATTTTAAACCTTGGGACGGGAGGATATCATGCTTAGGATGTATCTCGCGATGCTGGTTTTAATACTGCCCGCAGCCGATATCCCGGCGGATGAATCGCCGTCGGTTACCGCGTCATCAACCATTGACGCGGTTACGGTTTTTGCCGATCGGGCAATGGTGAAGCGAGTTTTTTCAGGTGATTTTCGAGATGGTAAAATGACGGTCAAGATACCGGATCTGCCTGCAGGCCTGTTGAATGAATCGGTCAGAGTTTCCGGCAAAGGTACACCGGGCGCGAAAATCTCCGGAGTATGGGTAGAGACGGAGTATTTCGAGGAAACCTTATCAGGGCAGATTAAAAGCCTAAAATCAGAGCTCGAGGTATTTAAGAAAAGGGAGAAAGAGCTTCTGGATCGCTCAGAGGTTCTTTCAAAGAAACAGAAATTCATAGATAATATCAGCGCCAAGTCCTTGGAACCGGTACCGACCGCTGTCGCTGCGCAAAAGCCGACCGCGGCGGAATGGGCCGAGATGGTGAATTTCATCGAAAGTGAATTGGATAAAATCAACGCGGAGAAAAGGTCAATTGACGAAGAAAAACGATCCATCGCGGAGAAAAAAGAAATTGTAACAAAACAGCTGAATAAATTCAGCGCTGATATATCCAATTCCTCGAAAACTGTCATGGTCGAGCTTCACATGGAAAGCCCCGGGTATTTCGATTTCAACCTCTCCTACATTGTACGGGGGGCCACCTGGAAACCTGTTTATGATATCAGGGCCGAGTCGGACGCCGACACCATCGATATGCTGATGTTCGCTGAGATCAGGCAAAACACAGGTGAAAACTGGGATAATGTCAGTATGGAATTGTCCACAGCCAGGCCTTCCCTGAGTGCGCGGCCGCCGGATCCCAGGCCGTGGATAATCGGATTGCATGACGTTGGCCGCTTCGGCGCACGCGGCGGCCGGGGCGAGATTAATAAATACGTCACATCAAGTGAATTAAAAACAAAACAAATGTCACTCATGGTGGAAGGTGATGAACTTCAAACAGCCACAGGCTTGGTTTCCCAAAATATGGATACTCAGTGGGCAATATCCGATGTGACCGAGCAGATGATCTCGACCTCCTTCGTGCTGGCTCAACGCGAAAACATCCCGGGTAACAATACGCCCAAAAAGGTCTCGGTAAAGGCCGTAAATATGGCGGGCGATACGGAGTATTTCGCGAGTCCCCGGCAGAGCCCGTTCGCCTATTTGAAGACGGAACTGACTAACAAAACCAATTTCCCGTTCCTGGAAGGGGTAGCCAGCGTGTTCCTCGACGGCAATTTCGTTCATTCCACCATAATCCCAATGGTCGTTCCCGAAGAGAAATTTGACCTGTACCTCGGAATCGACGATAAAATTAAGATCAACCGCGAGCTGGTGGAGAAATTCACCGACGAAAGCGGGATGTTATCCAGGAAAGACAAACTGTCGTACTCTTTTAAAATTACCGTCGAGAATTTTAAGCAAGCCGCGCATAAGATCACCGTTCTCGATCAATATCCGGTTTCGCAAAACGATCAAATCGATGTGAAATTAACGAAGGTTTCTCCCGAAACGGAACCGGACGAGCTTGATATTTCCAGAGGTTTTCTGCGCTGGATCTTTGATCTTGAACCCGATCATAAGAAGGAAATCTCTTTTGCCTATGAGATAAAGTATCCCGACGATTACAAAATACCGGGATTACAATAATCGTGTGTCTATAATCCGGGATTTTTCGTTTATATCTGATTTGATCCCGTTATAGAAAACGCTTGTGAATATTATTTTATAATTTTATAAAAGCGTTATAAGCAAGTGTTTGAATTTATTTTCGGAACACGTTCCAAACAATCCCGGTTTTTAATAAAAGCGAAGGAGGTCTTATGAAAACAATCGGGTACATGGAGGGAACCAATTCCGAATTATTAACCAATCTTCTTGTTGACGGAGTCGATACGCTTCCACTTTCAAATGGTTGGGACAATCATGGGAAATTCATCGCCCATATTACCAGAACCGATCACATCTCGGTTGTGGTCGGGTATCTCCATAAATTCTTTGCCCTGTCGATGGAACCGAAAATCGTAGAAGAGATATTGTCATCTTTAAAGGCCTACAAGATCCCCACCGTTTTCATCGTGCCCAGGGCCAAACATGATAAGGCCAAAAAGCTTCTTAAAGGAAAAGGTGTCAATTATACTCTTGCAGACCCCGGAGATTTAACAAAGGTGGTAAAGGCGGCCCTGAAACAGGGCAAAGCCAAAAGAAAGGTCGCGAAAAAAACTAAGAGAAAAGCGAAGAAAACTGCCAAAAGAAAAAGATAAGATCCTGCTTTTAAGTAAAACAAGATACTTTATTAAAGCCTGTCGAAATTCAACGACAGGTTTTCTTATCTACCCCCTATTATATTCTAACATGAAAGAACATCTAAATTGGCGGATCTGCCGCGTTGGCTTTTAATTCTCACTGCCACAACGGGTTATGACGTCGCCTGATCCGCATTGCGCGATCTGCGGACGATGTTTGGGGATTTACTTTTGCCCTATGAAAATTAAGATAAAATAGACGCAAATTCGAATATTTTTCTTGACTAAACGAGACTAATTTTTATCATTGTGACCGATTTGTGAAATTTGGAACAAACTCGGTGAGTTTTTTATGTCCCCCTTACGGACTGCCGAGCGAAAAATAATTGAATAGGATCTCCCCCCTCTTAATAGGGGGTGTCGTAAAAGGCAAGGAGATATCATGTCGAACAAAGCCGACGCTTTCATGGAAAACGTTATCGCCAATCACCCCGGCGAACCGGAATTCCATCAAGCCGTCCGTGAAGTGGTAGATTCATTAATGCCGGTTATCGACCGCCACCCCAAATACGCCGAAGCTCGCATTCTGGAACGTATAGTGGAACCGGAAAGAGTGATTATTTTCCGTATCCCCTGGGCGGACGATAACGGAGTGGTGCACGTTAACATCGGTTACCGCGTGGAGTTTAACAGCGCCATCGGTCCTTATAAGGGCGGCTTGCGTTTTCATCCTACCGTAAATCTCGGCATCCTGAAATTCCTGGGGTTCGAGCAGGTATTCAAAAACAGCCTCACAACGCTTCCCATGGGTGGCGGAAAGGGCGGAGCCAATTTCGATCCCAAAGGCAAATCCGATCTTGAGGTCATGCGTTTCTGCCAGAGCTTTATGAGCGAGCTTTTCCGCCATATCGGGCCGGATACCGACGTTCCGGCCGGGGATATCGGCGTCGGTGGGAGAGAAATAGGCTTTCTTTTCGGTCAGTATAAGAAACTACGTAATGCCTTCGAGGGAGTCCTGACGGGTAAAGGCATTAACTGGGGCGGCAGTCTGATCCGCCCTGAGGCAACAGGGTATGGTACGGTTTATTTTGCCGAAGAAATGCTGAAAACCCGCGAGGAGTCCGTTGAGGGTAAAAACGTGTCCGTTTCAGGCTCGGGTAATGTCGCCCAGTTTGCTACCGAGAAAGTGAATCAGCTCGGCGGAAAGGTTGTAACTCTCTCCGATTCGAGCGGGTTTATCTTCGATAAAGCCGGTATCGACGAGGAGAAACTCGCTTATGTGATGGAGCTTAAGAACGTCCGTCGCGGTAGAATTAGAGAGTATGCCGAGAAATTTAAATGTGAATATCATGAAGGCAGAGGCGTTTGGAACGTTCCCGTCGATATCGCTCTACCATGCGCTACCCAGAACGAACTTGACGGCAATGACGCGAAAACATTGCTCGATAACGGTTGTTATGTAGTTTCTGAAGGGGCTAACATGCCCTCCACACCCGAGGCTGTAGACCTGTTTATAAAAAAGAAGGTCCTTTTCGGTCCCGGAAAAGCGGCCAATGCCGGTGGCGTTGCCACGTCCGGTCTGGAAATGTCGCAGAACAGCCTGCGGCTCAGCTGGACCCGTGAGGAAGTCGACGAAAGACTCCACGGCATCATGCGCAGCGTACATAGAAGCGCTTTGGAAACCTCCAGAGAATTTGACGATCCCGGAAATTATGTTATGGGGGCCAATGTCGCCGGTTTCATAAAAGTCGCCGACGCCATGCTTGACCAGGGAGTCGTATAGGATACCAGATTATTTGGCGGTGATTGGATCGATCTTTATTTGATTTTTTGATGAGATGATACGGGCGGGAAATTGACCCGCCCGTTATTCTTTATGCCGTAACTGAAATAAGGGTTTATTATTGGAATTGTTGGCCATAAATATCTGGACTTTCGACCATAATTTTTGTAAATCATTAAAGTTTTGCAGGGATCGTTTTGTGGATACGAGAGTAAAATAGTATCGAAGAAACCGATAATTGTTTAAAATGATAAATGAGGAGGTTAAGTTGTTGAAGAAAATTGTTTTATTGATCCTGCCGCTTTGCCTGATCGCCGGATACTGCATTGCCCAGGAGGAAGCCGAAGAGGAAAAAATGGCTCCGGAGAAAAATCCTATTGTCAAAATCGAAACCAATCATGGCGATATTTATCTTGAAGTTTTCCTGATAGAAACGCCCATTCACGCCCAGAACTTCCTGACCAAGGTCCAGGAAGGCAAGTACGACAGTCTTATTTTCCACAGGGTGGTTAAAGGTTTTGTCGTTCAGGGCGGCGATCCCACCGGCACCGGCATGGGCAGCATGGGTACGGAAAGACTGCCCGACGAAAAATCACCGTTTCCGCAGGTTGCGGGAACTGTCGCTATGGCCCGTTCTCCGCAGGGCGCCTCAAATTGCCAGTTTTACATAAACCTCAAAGACAACACCTTTCTCGATGAACAGAAATTCTCGTCTTTTGCGAAAGTCGTTCACGGAATGGATGTTGTCAATACGATCGGCAAGGTCGAAACCGTTAAAGAAAAGCCTGTCGAGCCTGTAATCATGAAAAAACTAACTGTGGTCGAGAGTCTTCCCGAAGAGTAAACGCAGTCAATGTGAAAAATATCGTCGTCTTAGGCTCCTCCGGGTCAATCGGGAAAAACGCACTCTGGGTAATTTCCCGGTTTCCGGAGGAGTTTAACATTTTCGGCCTTTCTGTCCATAGCGATACCGAAACGCTATTATCGCAAATAAAAAACCATAACCCCGATATCGTCTGCGTGGCCGATGATAAACAGGCGCGCCATATAAAATCTTCGCTTCCGAAAGATACGAAACTACTTCAGGGCGCTAAGGGCCTGGAGGATCTGGCCTCCCATCCCCATGTGGATATCGTATTAAACGCCGTTTCCGGTTTTGCCGGTCTGCGTTCGACCCTGGCGGCCGCCCGAGCAGGCAAACGGATTGCCCTGGCAAACAAAGAGTCAATGGTTGCTGGCGGTGAGCTTGTCAAAAAAATCGCAGCCGAATATGGCGCCGAAATTATCCCGGTCGATTCCGAACATTCGGCGATCTTTCAATGCTTGAAATCGGGACGGGATATGGACGTACGTCGTCTTATTCTCACCTCCTCGGGCGGGCCGTTCAGAGAATATCCGGCGGAAAAGTTTTCGGAAATATCCGTTGAGCAGGCTTTGAATCACCCCACCTGGAACATGGGCAAAAAAATAACTATCGATTCGGCCACAATGATGAACAAAGCCCTGGAAGTGATCGAGGCCGTTTTTCTTTTCGATCTTCCTCATCAGAAGATCGATGTCGTAATTCATCCCCAGTCGATTGTACACTCCATGGTGGAATTTATCGACGGCAGCATTATCGCCCAGCTTTCGAAGCCGGATATGTGTTTGCCCATACAGTACGCCTTGTTTTATCCGCAGCGTCGGGAAATGGATCGTGCTGATCTTGATTTCGAAAATCGATTCTCTCTGGATTTCCAGCCGATTGATAACCAGAAATTCCCCTCTGTAAATCTTGCCAGGGAAACCTTGAACCTGGGGAAGAGCGCTCCCGTTGTCTTCAATGCCGCGAACGAGGCGGCGGTGGACGCTTTTTTGATGGAAAAAATAAAATTTAACGATATTTTTCGGGTTGTCGAGAAAACTTTGAATAATTCCGAGCCTGAATACGTAGATAATATTGATGCTATCATGGAAGCCGATAAAAAAGGCAGGAAAATTGCCGAAGAGATTATTAATGGCTTACGCTCTTGATCGCGAGAGGAATGCAGGAACTTTATTCCGGATGGGATGTTTATAATATCTGGATGAGGGAAAATTATGTTTGACTGGATACTGCCGTTCATATGCATCCTGGGATTGCTGGTTTTCGTCCATGAGCTGGGGCATTTTATCGCCGCCAAACGCTCGGGTATAAGAGTCGATAAATTCTCCCTCGGTTTTCCTCCTAACCTCTTTTCGAAAAAAATCGGCGATACCGAATACTGCATCGGCGCCATACCGCTGGGCGGTTACGTACGCATGAAAGGCGACATACCCGATTTCGCCGATGATAAAGCCGAGCCGACCGGCGAACCGGACGAGTTCATGTCGGCCCCGGTCTGGAAACGTGCTATCATAATAACGGCCGGCCCCATTATGAATTTCATAGCCGCCCTCCTGCTTTTTATAATCATGTTCTGGGCCTGGGGGAATCCCGTTCCCAAATCCGATTCGACCGAAATCGGTTCGGTGGGACCGGACACCCCTGCTTTCCAGGCCGGTTTGAAAGAAGGCGACGTGATCCTGTCGGTTGATGGAAATTCGGTTTCCGGATTCGAGGAAATGGCAAAGTATATCAAAGCGCGCCCCGATCAGGATATACTGTTTGAATACCGTCGCGGCGATGAAAATCTTCAGGCGACCTTACATACCCTCAGGCTGGAATATGTAGATACGCTCGGTGTTACAAGAGTCGAAGGCAGAATCGGGGTAGACCCGGTATTCGATTTCCACTCCACCAATCTTCTTCAGGCGTTAAGAGACGGGGGAACCGCGACCGTCTTTATTACCGCCGTTACCGTGGAATTTATCTGGAAATTGATCTCCCGTCAGGAATCTGTCAAAAACCTCGGCGGTCCCATAATGATCGCGGACCAGGCCGGTAAAGCCATGAGACGGGGATTGCCCTACCTTGTAAACCTGGCCGCCTTTCTCTCCATAAACCTGGGCATCCTCAATATCCTGCCGGTTCCGGTGCTTGATGGCGGTCATCTGGTGTTTCTGGGAATCGAGGGTATTCGCCGAAGGCCGATACCGTTCAAAAAGAGGCTGTTCTGGCAGCAGATCGGAATGGGATTGCTGTTTTTGCTTATAATCTTTGTAACCTACAACGATATAATAAGAGTATTTACGAACGGTCAATAATCCCGGTGATTCCTAAATTTATTTATAATTTTCCAGCGTATCTCTCAGTAGTGCCTGTATTTTTTTCCGGGATATTTCTGGTGATATTAGTTCCGCGTTTCTTCCGTAACTCAATACCCAGCGAATAAATTCCTCGTCGCCTCCGGCGATCAGCTCGTACAAAACATCGCCGTTTTCAAGCTCGGTTATTTTTTCATCGGGATGATGCCGCGAGGTCTTGATGGCTATGGCCGCCTCTTTTGAGAACCGGACCTTAAAGTGATGAAGCCGGTCCTTGGTAACGCCCCACATGGATTGAAAATAATCCTGAATCGAAAAATCGGCCGGTATTTCAAAATTCTCCGATAATGCCTTGACCTTTTGTACCCTTCCAAGCCTGAAAGTCCTTATATCCTTTCTCAAATGACAGTATCCGATCAGATACCAGGCCCGCTTGCGGAATGTCAGCGCGTAGGGATCGATAATCCTTTTGGTCTTTTCCCCCTTTAACGAAAGGTAGTGAATTTCAATCGCCGTTTTTTCCCGTATGGCGTCCTCTATTTTTTGAGTGTTCTTATATTCGTAGTCCTTCTCCAGGGTTTTTTCACCCAATGAAATAGGTTTGGCAGTTTGCGGTGATGACCTACCGGCCTTGATTTTGTCTATGACAACCCTGGCGGTTTTGGCGTAAGGCTTGTCGCCTTCGGAAAGAGTCGATCTCAGGAGACTTAATAAAAAATCGGCTTCGCTGTCGGTGAGATTTACCGGCGGCAGGAAACCGTCATGCAACAACCTGTAACCCCCATCAAAATAGATGGGGATATTGGCTTCGGAAATAGAAATAATATCCCTATATACGGTTCTTTCGCTTACCCCGCATTTTCTGGCGAGATCCGACGCTTTCAACCAGTGGTTTGTGCGAAGAAGCGAAAGGATATATAAAATCCTTTCGATTTTCCTCACGTTTTAAATATAGATTTGATCATCACCGAAGTCAACCATCATAGATTTATTATATCCGGATAAGGAAAACTGTGGGATCGATACCATACTTATAGAGAGAATCAATTCATATTTTCGCCAATAGAATAACGCCCTCTGAATTCGGGTCTGCAACTCTTTTATAAACAACAGCTTACCGTATGTTCCACAATGCAATTCGTGGCGGCCCGGTGGCATGCCGATTGCGCATGATTACCGCAAAAAAGCTAAAAACCAGGGGGGTAATATGAGAAAACGAAAAATTCGCCGGTTTGGATTTCCGGCCACGGCCCTAATTTTACCGGCATTGGCAATAACCTTGTTGACGGCATGTTCCATTAAAGAGCCGCAGTCTCCATCCTGGATGACAACATGGAATGTGCCTATTGCCAACAAGACCTACAATATCAACGAAATTCTGGAAGATATCGACGATTTCAATCTGGTGCCCGATAGCGCCGGTAATCCGGGATTCGCGGTATCTCAGGATATGGATACGGTCAGGGTGGATAATAACCTGACAGTAAATGGAGTGAATGCAATTTTAAAGGATTCCGTCGGTGTGGTAGATATTTCGGCCCCGGCCGGTGCGACGGCGTCAACCGACGTTTACGATCTGTTGCCGGTCAGTATGGGCGTAATACCGCCGGCATCTTTCGATTATGACCAGCCGCTCGATACTATCGATAATTTCACCTGGATGGTGGTTGAATCCGGCGATATGATTGTCTCATTCACCAATACGCTTGACTGCGATCTCGATACGTTCATCGTTACCATGACCGATCTCGCCGATGATCATGTCGTCGGCGTCTCCAATTTCCCCGGCGGTCTTCCCGATAACTCTACCAAAGTGGATACCATTGCTCTCGACGGTCAACAGATCTCCAACGCTTTATCGGTTAATTTCCAGGGCGCCACCATTGCGGGAGGAGTATTAGTCGGCGCCGGATCGCACGCAGTTGACGTTGATGTATCGTTCCCGTCGGATATTACAGTCTCGGCGGCCAGGGCGGAGACGCCGGAAATAACCAGATCTCAGACGGAACTGACGGCCTTGAATGATTCTTCCATAATCCAATCTTCGGTAATCGCATCAGCCACTCTACAGCTGACCATTGTAAATGCCACTCAGCTGCCCTTTAACGTCGATATATCATCGTCATGTATTCAAAATGGCGGCATCGACTATTCCATATCGAGATCGGTTTCCGGAAACAGCGTCACGGTCATTTCCGAAGATCTTTCAGGTTATAGCTTCACGCCCGTAGACAGTCCGTCCGCGCAGTATGTCATTGTGGATTTCAGCGCCACCGTACCGGCCTCGGCGCCGTCTCAGTACACCATTGGCGCCGGCGACAGTATTATCGTGGACGCCGACCTGTCTACCGTAATATTTGAGTCAATAACGGGTCAGATTCAGCCGACCGTTATATCCGTTCCGGGTACCGAGCAGGATCTCGATATCCCCGAAGGGCTCGATCAAGCACGGCTGACACAGGCTGAATTGACGTTTAATCTCTATAATAACAGCACCGTAGACGCTGACATCGATATAGATATTTCAGGTGATGGAAGATCGATTAATATCGCGGGAAGGATTGCCGGCAAACAGTCCGTAGGCGATCCCGCGGAGCTGACCACCATACTGGTCGATTCCGACCAACTTTCGATACTGCTGAATCCTCCGCCGGCCACCATATTGATTTCCGGCGAAGCCGTCCTCAATCCCGACTACCAGGTCGCGACCATCACCGCCAACGATTATATACACGGCGATATAGAAATATATTCGCCGTTTGCCCTTGCCATATTTGCACCGATTTCGATCGATATGGATATCTCCGAAAATGAAATCGATCCCGATTCCAGGCCGGATGATTTTGCGGAGACCTTCAGGTACGGTTCGGTGGATGTCGATATCGAGTCGCATCTGCCTCTTGGCGTGGCCTTGACGGTCTATATCGGAACCGTGGCTGACAGCGGGCTTTATGACGATCCCAATACGCTGGTTCTCGGTCCCGACACTCTGCAGGCAGGGATTACGGATCCTTCAGGAAGGGTAGTCGAATCGGCCCTGTCGCAGATATCCTATACGCTGGATTCCGGCGACCTGGCCATTTTCGATAACGATACGGTTTACTTCGGTCAGCAACTTACTCTTCTGGCGACCGATAGCTCCGGTGTTCAGGTCATGGGGACAGATTATATAAAAATAAGATCCGACGCGACCATGGAGGTCCAGTTCGGCGAAAACCTTTGGGACTAATATCAGGAGGGCTTAATGTTTAGAATACAAAAAATACTGGGAATAATAGGGCTTTGCGTTCTGATTCTGCTGCTCTCCGGCGGGCTGGCATGGGGTCGGGGTATCTCCAACGCCAGGGCGCTCGGAATGGGTGGTTCCTATGCCGCCGTGGCGAGAGGAATCGACGCTCCCTACTGGAATCCGGCCAATCTCGGCCTTTCGGATAGCTATAGATATTCTATCGGGATATTTGGCGCGGGAGCCGGAGTAAGAAACAACAGTTTCACCCTGGCCGATTATAATAAGTATAATGGTCAGTTCTTGGCCGACGGCGACAAGGAAGAAATACTTAATTCAATACCGGCCGAGGGTCTCAGGCTCGATGCCATTGGCGAGGCTTCCGCATTAAATTTTTCGGTCGGCAACTTCGCGCTGGCCTCGAAAGGCTATGGTGTTTCCAGCGCCAACATGGACCGCGATCCCCTTGAGCTCATGCTTTACGGCAATGCGGTCGTGGATGAAATTTCATTAGAAAATACCAACGGCGAAGGTTACGGAATCGCCGATATCGCCGCCTCTTACGGTCATCAACTCATGCAATGGGAAGACGGAGAATTCGCCGCCGGGGCAAGTATCCATTATCTTCGAGGATTTATCTATCAAAAGATCGTTGAATCCCAGGGCAGTATTTCCACCACCGATACCGGTTTCGTAGGCGGCGCGCATATGGCCATAATATCATCGACGGGCGGTTCCGGCTACGCCGTAGATCTTGGTGTCGCCGTAAAGTTCGGTCATACCTGGAATTTTTCTGCGGCCTGGCAGAACGCTTATAGCAGACTGATCTGGGACAAAGAAACCGAAATGACGATCTATAATTTTAATATGGAGCCTGTTACGGCATCAGATTTTGCCGACAGTACCGTCAGCGACTCCCTTATAACTTCCGGCGATACAACCATTGCCGCCGACCCCTTCTCATCTGATCTGCCGTCTAAAATGAGGCTTGGGCTAACAAAACAGTTCAGGCAGTTCCTGTTTTCTTTCGATTGGGAGCAGGCGCTGGAAACCCGCCCCGGAACCGGAGTCAATCCCAGAATAGCCGCCGGACTCGAATACAAACCGCTGAATTTCCTGCCACTGAGGGCCGGCTTTTCCACCGGAGGAAGGCAGGGTTCGCTGTATTCGTTTGGATTGGGATTCCATTTCGGTCCCTATCATTTCGATATCGCTGTCGCCAATTCCGGATCGCCGTTTCCAACTCATACCAAGGGAGCGAGGTTGGCCCTTGGTATGGGGCTATTTTTCTAAAGGTTTAAAGAGGAAAGATTCCCATGTTCAGGATAACTAAATACTCGAACCAGAATGAGCTTCGAACCATCATAATGAGGGTTTTTGTTCTTCCGATAATTGTGATCTCGATACTATTGATTGTGACGTCGATCGCCCTGGGGATGCCTCCTCATCCCCGGGTGGCGGATATGATCTCCAGCGGAAAAATCGCCGGACCGAATTTTATGGGAAACGGTTTTAACGTATATGAATCAGGATTGAATACCGGGGGAGAACCGATCCTGAAAAGGATAATCCCAAACGCCAAGACCGGAGTATCCGGCAACTTCAAAATCCTGACCGTGCTTGTCGATTTCTCAGACAATACCGCCTCGACTCCGGCCGGCGATTTCGATACTCTCGTCTACGTCGATATCAGCGGGACCGTCTATAATTACTATAAGGAAGTCTCATATAATACCTTATGGTTGACCTCCCCGACCTGGCCGTCGAGTATCGGATGGGTTCGAGCGCCACAAACATATGCCTATTACGTTAACAACAATTACGGTACAGGTTCCTACCCCAACAATACGCAAAAGCTTGTGGAAGACATTGTAGATTCCATAGACGCTTCTATCGATTTCTCACAGTATGATAACGACAGCGATGGATACGTAGACGGCCTGATTGTGACGCATGCCGGCTCCGGCGCTGAATATACCGGTGATACCACCGACGTCTGGTCGCATAAATGGCAAATACCGGCGAGGTTGAAAGACGGCGTTTATATAAGTACCTATTCCATTAATCCCGAATTCTGGTCTACATCCGGGGATATTACGCTGGGCGTATACTGCCATGAGCTGGGACACGTCTTCGGTCTGCCGGATCTTTACGACACCGACGGCTCCTCGCATGGAATAGACGATTGGAGCATCATGGCAGGGGGGAGTTGGAACGGCCCCTCGTATATGGGCGGCTCGCCGTCGCATCCGGATGCCTGGTCCAGGATTTTTCTCGGCTTCATAACTCCCACGGTACCGACATATGATCAAAATGGCGTCAGTTTTCCGCAGGTCGAAACCAACCAGAACATTTATAAACTCTGGACCAACGGTTCACCCGCGAATGAGTACTACCTGGTCGAAAACAGGCAGAAAACCGGTTATGATACCTATCTCCCCGGCGACGGTATGCTGATCTGGCATATAGATGAAAATAAGGCCGGAAATACCGACGAATGGTGGCCGGGTTCTGGTTACCCCAGCCATTACAAGGTAGCGCTGGTGCAGGCTGATAATCTCTGGGAAATGGAGAAGAAAATAGGTTATGCGGATAATGCCGATCCCTTTCCCGGAAGTACGGTGAATCGTAATTTTTCCGGCGCGACATCCCCCAATTCAAATTCGTATTCCGGAACCGGAACATCCGTTTCTGTTGTTAATATAAGTAATTCAGGGGCAACAATGACCGCCGACATAACTGTCGGCACCCCTCAAGGGATTACTGACCACGATAATCTGCTTCCCGGCCCAATAAGATTACTGGGAAACATTCCGAACCCGTTTAATCCTGCGACGGCAATTAAGTTTGAAGTCCTTGAAGAAGCACCTGTTAGGCTGGAGGTTTACAATATAACGGGGCAAAGGATTAAGACTTTGGCAGATGATATCTTACCGCCCGGGACTCATGTCTTAAGATGGGACGGCAGAGATCAAAACGGCAAGGAGGTCGGGTCGGGAGTTTATTTTTATAAAGTATCATCCGGCGAAAGATCGGTTTCAAGAAAGATGTTGAAGTTAAGTTAGTTTTTCGATTGGAGTTAAAGGAGGCGGTTTAGTTGGATAACGAGGTCCAGATAAAGGATATTAACAATCAGGATAAGAATGGGGTTCTGGAGGAGACTGAGGAGAAACTTTCGGAAAAAACCAAATCCGATGAATACCAGAAGGTTACAAAAGAGCGAATTAAAAGATTCAAAAAGGCGTTCAAGCCGACCTGGCTCATAAGACAGCTTGATTCTCAAGATGATAAAAAAGGAAAATAATACTTGACTTTTTAAAAGGAGGGCACAATCATGAAAGAGAGAATATTAAAAATAATGGCGGTTTTTGTTGCCGGAATGCTGATTTTCGGGATCGCTGGATGCGGCGCTAAAGCTCCGACTACGGCAGATGATCTTACGGACGAGGAGCAGCAGAAACTTACTGTCAGTACTGAAATTGTTACTGTAGGCAGCGATAATGAATTAACCGTCGATTGACAATAAAACAGTAACCGCGGGTTTTGTTTTTGGATGTCTTCGCCCCCCTCCAGAGGATATTCAAAACTTATCCGCATAGGGCCTCTTCGAAAGAAGAGGCCTTTTTATGTACTAATCGGAATTGTTATTTTTAAAAATAAATTTCACCGGGTAGATAACCCAGATTCCGATTTTAAATCCGTTGGCTTCGGCGGGGATATACAGGCATTGTCTGGCCGCCTCCAGGGATGCTTCCTCAAAGCCGTATCCCGGCATACTGCTCGATATTATTTCGGCGTTTTCAACATTGCCGTTTTGGTCAACCCTGGCCTTGACCCAGACCACACCGGAGATACCGTTTTTCCTCGCCCATACGGGATACTCCGGGGGAACAACCTTTATCGGTACCGGCATTTTGTCAACGGTTACGAGTATTGAATGGGGTGTCTCAACAGCCTGGATTATACCGCTGTCGACGACAACCTCCGGCAAAAACGCTCTCATTTGCTGTGAGAAAATGGGGATCGATTCATCGCTTAGATATATCGAATTGATTACCACCGATTCGGGAGCGGCTTTATATACCGGCCTGGAGAGTATAGAAAAATCTCCCGTTGCCGCTTCCTCGGCGGCCTCGAATTTCGTCTCCAATTGACCATCGACCCGGGCCTTTTTTCCCAATAATTCCGGAACCGTCATTCCCTTATCTATGGAAGGTTCGGCATCGACGATTGTGAGGCCGCTTTCTATATCTTTATCCACAACTTTCAGTTCTTTTTCAGGTAAGGTTACGGGCTCTTCTTCCGCCATCGCCGTGATGGTTGGCTTGGTGGTATCGATAGTTTTCTCTATTGCCGGAGGCGGCATTATCTTCATAACCTTTTCATCGGTCGCGGACCTTTGCTCTCGGGATGGGGGTACAGGGATCTTCCCGGGTTCATCGGGCTCTGAGGGTCTTAGAATAACCTGGACGGCGTCGAATCGTTTTTCTGAGGGCGTTGACCTGTATGAATCGAATTTTATGGGCATGACATATCTTTCGAGGTCTCCCAGGGACAATACCATGAATGCCACTATGGCCGCCGCCAGCCCCACCGAGAAGTACAGGCGGAACATGTAACCCTGTTCCTCGCGCTTGAATCTTAACTCGCTTTCCCGCGCCCTGATCTTTTGAAAAACGGCGGTCTCAAAAGCCTCCGCCCCGACGCTGGCTATGATTTTTTCGTCGGCTTTTTTCGATTCGGCAATCGCCTCTATAGTCGACCTTACCTCCCGGCATTTTTCGCATTCCGAAAGATGCTTTTCAATGAGCGCTTTTTCGCTTTCCGAAAGCGTCCTCTCTATACTTGCCCACAGCAGGGATTCTATTTTATCGCAACCGTTCAAATCAAATTTTCCTTTTCCAGCATTTCGGTTAATTTTTCCCGGGCCCTGAAAAGCCTCGACATAACCGTACCGATTTTTATTTTTAAGATCCCCGCGATCTCCTCGTAGGAATAATCGCCATAGGCCTTCAACACAAGAACTTCTTTCAATTTTTCGGGCAGCTTTTCGATGGCGTCCTCGACCCGCTTCACCCGTTTTTGCGATTCATAATCTTCATCGGCATACGTTTGCCTCGTATCAACGTCTATATCCGAAAGCTCCCTGAACGTCTGGCTGTAGCGCTTCCTTTTTCGGAGCCGGTCACGGCATTCATTCATGGCGATGGAAGCGGCCCATGACGAGAAGCTCTTTTCGGGATCGTAATCCTTTAGATGAAAGTATATCTTTACAAACGTATCCTGTGCCGCCTCCGTGGCTTCCGTGCTGTTTTTCAACATCTTCAAACAGATCGATAATATTCTCGGCCTGAAGCGGGAGATTATCTCCCGGAAAGCCCTCTCATTTCCTTTCGATGCCGATGCGGCCAGCTCATTATCGCCGGCCGCCGGCAATTCCTGTCCTGTCATCTATACGATTGGCTTCGGCCAATTATTCCTTTTTTTCGGTTTCACGGTTGTCCTGTCCATGGTTAACTCTTTATAGAAGCTTAACTTGAGATATTTACGGTAATTTTGCAACCAAAAATATTCCATGTTTTTATTGAAATGGCACAAAGATTATCCCTATTTTAACGTTAATATAATTTTAAACCCGGGGAGGAATAATGAAAAAACCTGTTTTTTTGATTCTGGCGCTGATGCTCTTTGTACTCTCGCATACCGTGAGCGCCGATGTAATGATAAAATCCAAAGCCACCATGGGGCAGATGCTCGGTATCGGCAGCAGCGAGTCGGAATCATCCGTCTATATTAAGGGAGATAAAAATCGTACGGAAACGACCACCTCTTTCAAAAGCCAGATGTTTCAGATGAGCGGGCGAGATATGACCTCCGAGACGGTCGAGATTTTCCGCCTCGATAAAGAGGTCAGGTGGGATCTCGACAAAAAGGATAAAAGCTATCGGGAAATATTTCTCAAGTCTTTGAAACCGATGGAAATGGATTATGAAGAGTACGAATCTCCTCAGTCAGGGTCACTTCCCGACGACGAAGTAGAGGATTACACCTGGACCGTTACCGTTGATATCTCCAAAAAAAGCGAAGAGGTAAATGGTTTAAAATGCAGTAAGGCGGTCGTTAACGCCACCGGGGTCAATAAAGAGGATAATTCCGATTCGATGTTTGTGACCCTGAAAATGTGGAAATCCACGGAATTGCCCAATATCGATGAAATCGAGGCGTTCCACAAAAAATTCTCCGAGATTACCGGAATCGATGAGGACGTCGGTTCCATGAAAATGGAGGAATACTCTTCCGGATTTGGAGATGAGTTCGAGGAGAGCGCCAGGAAAATCGAGGAGATGGAAGGATACCAGGTAAAAATGGAAATGCTGGTTGAGAAATCATCCTCAGGGGAAGCGGGCGATGATGAACCGGATCTTTCCGGTATGATGAAAGGCCTCATGGGCAAAGGCCAGGAGGGAGAATCCGGCAATCGTATTACGGTGATCTCCATAACCGATGAGATAATCTCTGTCGATGCTTCAACAATTGACGATGGTATGTTTGAAGTGCCGGAGGGTTTTGTAAAGAAACAGTAAGACTGACTTCGAAAATCAGCCATCATTTTCGGCCGCACGCGATTTGACGCTCTCGACAAACGCGCCGAGTTTTACCAGGTCGTGGTCTCCATCGGACCCGTCGTAGGCCATGTTCAACCACGGGATGCCGTCCAGATCCTCGGCGATCTCTGACGATATCGCCACGATTATGTTTCCCGGCATGCATGTAAAAGGCATAGTGTTGACGATTCCCGAATACCCCGTCTTAATTAATTCGATGGCCTTGGCCATCGCCGGCATGGCCTCTCCGCCGACGCTTATGGGCAGGTAAGGATCGACATAGGGTAGCACATCTTTAATCGGGCTGTCGATTTCCACGTTCAAACCGTTATGAATAAACTTTAATACCCGTTTCTCGTCTTTTTTTTGATAAAAGCTCTTGATTAAAGCGTTCAATAATTCCTTTGAGGACCTGGTTCGAATGGAATCACGACGGTACATTTCGGTTGTGAATGATATCCACTCCGTAAAGCTGGTTATATCCACCTCCACTCCCAGCGATTCCAGCTTATCGGCGAGACGGTTGTTTGAGAACCGGTTGTTGCGGATATAGATTTCTCCCACAATCCCCACCATCGGTTTTTTCGGTATATTTTCGTCGATAATATTTTTGAAATCGAACAGGGCGTCGCGAAGAATTTCGGCAAGATTTTCGCCGCCCTGTTCCAAGTTTTCAATAGTCCGGTTCAGATAATAACTATATATGGCGGCCGCATCGCCCATGTTGATCTCGTAAGGTCTCGATTTATATAGGAATTTTCTCAGATAATCCGAGGCCAGAAATCCCTTCCAGGCGAGGCGCCTGAATTTTCTCGATGTCCCCGGCCAATCGGAGTAGGAATTGTCTGAGGATGGAGAATATATCGGGACTTTTTCATAGCCGAGATTTTCCATGAGCTGTTTATGAAGGTGATGATATTGACCGAAACGGCAGGGCCCGCCCGCCGTGGGCATAAAGAAGGCCACTTTATCGGGATCGACGTCCGGTTTCTCCAGTTCTCTCGCCAGGTCCCCGGCGGTGAGCACGGCGGGATAACATTCTCTCCCGCCCGTAAGTCTGCGTCCCAGTTCGAGAGACCTGTTGTCGGTCTCGGGAAGGACCTCGGCATCGACTCCACAGGCCCTGAGCGCGGCCGCGAATGATTCCGCGTGATCGGACATCCGGGGTATAAGTAGTTTTCTTTTGTGTCCATCCGAGCCTGCCAGGGGAATAAAATCCCCATAAGTTTTTTCTTTTTTGGGCAGACTGTCCAGAAAGGCCTCGCATCTTGTTATTATGCCGGCGTCCGCGGAATGCTCATCCAGCTCCAGGATCATATGAGGTTTCTCGCCCATCACTTTTTTGAAATGGTGAATAATAAAGGAGTCGGGACCGCAACTGAAATTGCTGACATAGACAGGGTATAAGCCGGGCGTCTCCCTGGCGAACCTGGCCGCCTTCAGGATTCTCCGGCCGCTCTGCCAGTAGATAAAATGGTAGTCGTCATCGGGAAGCTCTATCATCTCCATCGGAATAACGGTGGTTCCGAGATCGGTCAATTTTTGGGCGAGACGCATCGACACTCCCGGGTCCAGGCTGTTGTAATGCCTTCCTATAAGGAGTATTCCCGGATTCCTTTCCGATATGTCCTTTTGATATCTTTTGCCATCCAGTATGAGATTCGCTTTAAAAATCTCATGCTGCTTTAATGAAAATTCATAAGCGCTTTTTAATTCCCATTTCGAAAAACCGAATTCCTTCAGCGAGCCATAAAGCGAATCGATCACGGAGGATTCGCCTTCATCGAAAAGGATAACAGGAGTCGATAGCCTGGTACCATTCAATCGTTCCTTAAGAGTCGATTTCGCCATGTAGGGGAAAGCCTGTATGTAAGGGCAATAGTAATTTTTTACCCCCTGGGGGGCGGGATCCGCGCCGGTAATTATTGACGGCAGGAAGATAAAATCCAGCTCTCTTTTCAGCATATCGATCAGGTGCCCGTGGGCAACTTTGACCGGGAAACAGGTCTCCGATCCGGCCGATTCCACTCCTTTTTTAATAATTTCGCCGGCGCTTTGCCTGGAGATATATACCCGGCATCCGAGTTCCAGGAAAAATCTTCGCCATAGATATAAGAATTCCCAGTTGGAAAGAGCTCGAAGCAATCCTATTTTCAGTTCACGTCTTTTGGATTTTCTTCCGGGAGCGGCGAAGAATTTTCTGTTTCTTATCGTGACCGGGTTTACCTGTTTGCTCTTCTCTCTTCTTTTAAGATCATACTTTTCGCAGCGAGACCCGTAATAAAGCTCTCTGCCCTGGTCATCGATTTTCGTTACGTTGCATATATTGGCGCAGTCCTCGCATAGAAACGATTCCTGCTTTATTTTGCGTCTTGATATTCCAAAACCCTTGAAACCGGATTTTTCTATATTTGCGTTTTTGGCCAGAAGGGCCGCGCCCACCGCCCCGGTTATATCGTGATGGGGGGGAACCATAATCTTCTTGCCCAGCACCGTCTCGAAGGCGGCCACGACCGCCCGGTTCCAGGCCACGCCCCCCTGGAATAGAATTCTCTCGCCGATCCTCTTTTTACCGACAACCTTATTCAGATAGTTATGCACTACACCGTATGCCAGACCCGCGGCGATCTCCGATTGATTCGCGCCCCCCTGTTCGAATCGTACCAGGTCCGATTCCATAAAGACCGTGCATCGTTCCCCGCAGGCTACCGGCCGATCGGCTTTCAGGGCGAGATTCGCGAAATCCTCCTTTATGTCGATACCCAGCCTCTCCGCCTGCTCCTGAAGAAATGAGCCCGTCCCGGCGGCGCAGGCCCGGTTCATCTCGAAATCGACCACCACGCCGTTCTCAAGTGAAATAAATTTGGAATCCTGTCCTCCGATTTCAAAAATCGTATCCACGTCGGGAACGAATGACAGCGCCCCGGTAGCCTGGGCGGTTATCTCGTTTCTTATTATATCCGCCCCGATCAATTCGCCAATCAGATAACGTCCCGAACCGGTGGAGGCGGCGCTCAGGACCTCGAAATCTTTCGAGATTTCGCTCTCAATTTCGGACAGCCCTCTCTGAACCGCCTCTATGGGCTTGCCGGCCGTCATCAGATATCGTCGGGCGATTATGCGGCCGGCGCCGTCGGTCAGAACCACGTTTGTCGATAACGATCCGACGTCCACTCCCAGGTATCCCGATTTTATATCGCTGCGCGTTTTCATCTCGCGTTTTGTTTGAGCATAGTGCCGGGTCGATCCCTTGTCGTAGCTCATGATCGACGCTCTCGGGATATTTGATTCAAATTCCGTTTTGAGCCGTTCCAGGCTTTTTATCAAAACCGCCGTTTCCATTTTGAATTCGGTAGCCAGAAGAGCCGCTCCCACAGCCCCGCCGAAAACGCACCATTCGGGGACTATGATTTCCCCATGGTCGAATCCGAATACATCCCTGAAGGCTTTGACAACGCCGGGGTTTAATCCTACGCCGCCCAGAAAGGCGACGGGCGTCTGAATCTTCTTTGTCTTGACGATAGTCCCCTTGAAATTCCTGGCGACGGCATAACAGAGCCCGGCGATTATATCTTTCGTCGGAACGCCGCGCTGTTGATGATGAATCATATCGGATTTGGCGAAAACCGAACACCGTCCCGCTATATGGGGAGGGTTCCCGGATTCCATCGCCAGCTCGCCGAACTCGCTCTCTATATTTACGCCGAGACGCGTAGCCTGCTGATCGAGAAATGAGCCGGTTCCGGCGGCGCACAGGCCGCTGGCGGCGAAATCGTCCAGCGTCGGCATATCTTCGTTTTCGGCGGGGGAGAGGCGGATATATTTCGCCTGCTGTCCACCCATCTCAAATATGGTCTTGACTCCCGGAAGCAGTTTCCCCGCGGCGGCGCTGATCGATGAGAATTCATTAACATAGTTGGCCTTAAGCGATCTGGATACCTGCATCGCCCCGTTGCCTGTGAATCCCCAGTACCCGATATCGCCGTAAAGGTCGTTGAGCTTTGAAAGCTCCTCGATACTGCATCCAACTGGATCGCCTCTATGACGTTTATAAACGGTATCTATGATTTTTGAATTGCTGTCCAGAATCGCGGCGCTTAATGATACTGATCCGATGTCGATGCCTAAACGCAAAATCCCTCCTGACAATTAAACGCTACTATACAAAATAATGAGAACCTTCTGCAATAAAAAACATCCGCATATCAATATGGAGTCATAGATGATGTAATCTTTTTTGATTTATATGTTAAGAAAAAGCTCGTTTGTGAGCGTCCCGCTATTATGAATATTGATTATTTTCGCCGTTCGGCCATTCGTCTGAAAAAAGCCACCGCGGCGCCGGCTACTATCCCTAAAAAGCCTATCCAGACCAGGTTTATCATCGGTTTTGTTGAGAGTTCCACGGTAGCGAGCAGGGGCTGGCTTTCCGGATCGAAAATAAATTGCGCGTGGTTTTCTCTTGGATTTATGTCGACGATGCGCAGCGTACCGTCCGGCACTTCCGCTTCGGAATCGGAAGAATGCGGATTGCCGGAGTCAAAAATGGGTAACGCCAGGGCAGTATCGGCGCCCGAGATCACGGTTACCAACGCGCCCAGTTCAATATCCGGTATTTCGCTCATCCGCGAATAAGATAGAACCACTGAGCCTCTGTCCGCCAGGATCTGAATCAAGGATATTTTTCCTCCGCCCGGAAAATCCGCCGCCGGCGAACTGTATTGCCCGCTGGCCTGCAGAAAATAGTAAGGAGTTACGGTCTTTGTTTTACCGTCAAGCTTTACCTCCAGGATCGCCCCGATTTGAGTGCCTCCCTCATCCTGGTGCTGGCTCATCTCGAAATTGATGAATTTTACGCTCCTGCCGCCGATTACAGTGGAATTACCCTTTGTTATTTCAGCGACCTCCGGCTGGTAGTCGGCGAGGCGTTTGAGATTCTTATCCGAATCGAATCCATTAAATATTATTTTCGTTCCGTATATGTTTTTTTCTTCTCCCACCGCGAGGTTAAAAGGCTTTATATCATCGGCGTTAGGAATTGTCAGATTCTCGACGGAGAGATAGAGATCCGAAAGCGGGTATTTATGTATATAAGGGGTTCTGACGTACTGAATCTGGTTACCTCGCGCCATCTCTTTTGAGTCGGTGTGGGCCTGGATAGTCTTATTGCCCCTGGACAGCTCGAAATAGGATCGTTGCTCTTTCGGAATAGTAGGTTCATGGGCTTTGAAATATACCGAATAATCGAGAGCGCTTTTCGAATCCCCGAGGGAAACGGCCACCTTCTGGCTTTTGCCGAAAGTCGACGAAAAAATAATGCCTATGAGCATAAGCGCGAATCCGATGTGAGTAATATATCCGCCCGTATACCTGAATCCGGTCTTCCACCTGGGAATCAACATCCATATATTCGTCACTAGCGCAAAAACCGCCGTAAAGAAAAATAGAAAATAAAGTACCCCCATTACGATTACCTTCAGAGAGATTTCTCCCGTCCCGTCGGCGGACCAGAACGAGGCTATAGTCGAAAATCCGATAATTATAAAAAGAACCGAGGCGATGAAAGAGATGCCGAGAGGGAGGACTATTTTCCTTTTTATTAATGCGGGATCAGTTTTTTTCCATCCCAGAAGAGCGTTAAAACCGAGAATTACGCAGAAAATTATCGAGAATATAATCCCGACCATATTGTAATTCGCCGTGTCGATGGCCGCGGGTGTCGGCGATATCTTTGATACCAGCGGGATTTCAGACATTATTGAGGTTATGAGAGGGAAAGATGTCCAGAACAGCACAATCATGGTAAACGGCAACAGCAACACCATAGATAAGAAAGTGGTGAATTCCTGCGATAGTATCTCCGTGCCCGATGCCGACGGGACCTTCATCTTCACAGCCCTGTAGACCCACAGGCCGTAGGAGATAACTCCCATGAAAGCTATCGAGGCCCAGAGGATGTTATTATAGCCGAGGTCGGTGAACGAATGGACCGAAAAGTCTGCCAGGACGCCCGACCTTGTCAGAAATGTCCCGTATATTATCAAAAGGAATAATGTTATCGCCAGGAACATGTTGGTGCGCCGCCAGGTTCCCCGCGATCGTTCCACCACCATCCCATGCACCAGTGCTACGGAAACCATCCAGGGTATAAGCGACGAATTCTCGACCGGGTCCCAGGCCCAGTACCCGCCCCATCCCAGCGTTTCATACGCCCAGTACCCGCCGAGAAAAATCCCCAGTCCCAGAGTAATTACGGTGAAAACCGTCCAGGGCAGGGTCTGCTTGACCCAGTCCCCGTATCGATTGGTGGCCAGTGAGGCCATGGCGAACGCGAACGGTATGCATGCCGCCGCGAATCCCACGAATACAATAGGCGGATGAATCTGCATCCAGTAGTTCTGCAGTAGCGGATTCAATCCCTGGCCGTCGGCAGGGGCGACGCTCAATTTCTCGAACGGATTCGAAATAATGGTAAGAACCAGAAGAAAAGTCTGGCCGAGTATATAGAAGAACATCACCCAGCCCTCGTTTTCCTTCGCTTTGGCTTTTACCCAGAATCCCAGCGCAACTCCGAATAAAAGCCACAGAAGAAAGGTGCCCTGCTGTCCCGCCCAGAGAGCGCTTATTTTATAAAAATGCGGCCAGCTGTTGGCCAGTTCGCTGGAGGAATAGCTGGCGACGTATGAATACTGGAATTGATCGGTGGCGAATAAATAGAAAAGATATATAAACGCGGTCATCACCATTCCGAATAATAACCAGTAAACGGTTCTGGCGCCGATTCTGAAATCGCGCGCACCCGCCGCCACAAGCAGGTAGCCGGTCAGGGAAAGAACCAGCGGCACCGCAGACCATGCCAGGAAAAAGCTGCCTAAATCCATAGTTGCCTCACCATTTATCGCGCTGAATTCGCCCCGGTTCAGGCGCTTCCATCAACGGTTTGATCCTGGTATTTTGACGGGCATTTAACCAGTATTTTTTCGGCGTGGAAAGCGTCGTTCCGATACTTGCCTACACAGACCACCGATGTGGCCTGATCGAAATTGCCGGGCTTGGTACCGCCGTAAATTACTTTCATCCTGTCGCCCGTATCGTTGGATATATAAAAAATGAAGGTTCCCGTTTCTGAATCGTATAAGGCGCCGCTATTGGAGATCTCGCCCATAACCTGAACATTACCTCCGGCGGCCCTGGCCTCGCTGAAACTGACGTAGCTGATCATACCGCCGCCGGTGAATAGACTGCTCAATCCCACTATGGCGGCTATAACCACGACCACGATGGCAATAGTCATTTTGATATTTTTAGTCATTTTTCTTCAACCTCTTAACCTTTGAATCCAGCGATAAAAGATAGCCCCATAACGCCGCCCATCCCAGAAGCGCAACGAACATCGGTATATAATTAGACATTTTCGTACTCCTTGCCGTATAAAGAGATTTTTATTGAAAGCATGTATATCCAGAGCATCAGTCCCACGTGAGCCAGAACCGACGGGAAAAGCACAGTCCCGGTTTCAAGCGAGAAAGTAATAATCGAACCTTCGGAAGCCCCCGTCGGTTTCGGCGCGCCGGGATGAAGCCCCGGTATGATACGCGGCATTATAAATACCAGGAATATGGTGGCGACGAATCCGAGGATGGAATAGACCGCCGATAGATTCGCCTTCTGATCAGGATCGCTGACCGCCGATCTCAGGGCGAAGTAAGCCGCGTAAACTAAAAGCAGCATGAATATCGACGTCTCCCGCGGATCCCAGTTCCAGTAGGAACCCCAGGTATGCTTGGCGAATATCGCCCCGGAAATCGTGGTCAGGATACAAAAGATAATGCCCAGACGCGCGGCCAGCGTTTCTTTAAGGTCATATTTCAGGTCCCTGGTTCGCAAATACTTGATCGCGTAATACATACCGATACCGAACGCGATCACCGTCGCTATGGCCATGGGAAAATGAAAGTAAATGATTCTGAATACCTCGGCGTTGAATTCCACGGGGGTAGGAGCGGGAAATATCCAGGCCCCGATACAAACCCACGCCATTACCAGAAGAATTAAGATTTTCCACCACATAACCGTTTCCTTTAAACACCGCCCCGCTGCGATTTGTTTCGACATAAATAATAATAAGCACCAATTATGTCAATTTTAAATTACGATGCTTTTTTCAATTAACTTGCTCTATTATATCGGATTATCTTAGTTGTATTCTAATCGTTCCAGACCGATTCAAAAAGGATAAAACCCAGAACCGTCATCACTACTATATACGAAGCCAGCACCTGGATCTCCATCCTGGCCAGGGAGATTGCCGTTTCCGGAGTTAGCGCTTTTTTGGTGCCGGATATCGCCATCATCAAAAGCGGCAGAACCAATGGGAATGAGAGAACGGCGAACAGCGCCCC
>CP070813.1:2113695-2139096 GCA_020344055.1 Candidatus Zixiibacteriota bacterium
AAATAAAAACATTGGGGGAATTATGAGATATTTAATAGTTTTTTTGACATGTCTTCTTTTAGCCGGTTCCGCATTCGCTGATGATCCCGGCGTCAGGGATAGCCTGATAATCGAAACCGTTTATGCCGAGTTGGGCGACAGCGTCGCGGATCTCAGAGTTTATGTGACCTGCGATGATTCGGTTTTCTTTTACAACATGCCTTTAGCGTGGTATTCACCGGATTCCTCCATAAATCCCTCTCATATTACCTATCACAACACTCTTCTATATTGGGACGACGTTTACGACACATTGATGTATGATCAGGGATTTTGGCGCATTTTGGCATGGGCCGACGTTAGTGGACCCGATAACCCTCCGGTTATCACAGGTAACTATAGAGATCATCTATGGACTCTAACATTCTCCATTGACTCGCTGGCAATACCTCAAGTAGTTACAATAGACACGACGTATGATCCTATTATGGGTTCTTTGTTATTCGGCCTGATAGGAGGTACACAAGCATTAATACCGGTATTTACGCCAGGAGTCATTTTCTACGGCACCACCTCCGATGTCTCCGATATGACACAGCCTCTCCCCCAGCAACTAACCCTCTACCAGAATTATCCCAATCCGTTCAATGTGTATACCGTAATAAGGTATTATCTGCCCGAAGACGGGCATGTAAGCATTGATATTTATGATCTATTGGGGCGTAAAGTAAGAAACCTCGTCAATACCGACCAAAAAGCGGGAACGAACGGTGTTACGTTTAAGGCCTCAGATCTGCCCAGCGGAATCTATTTTTATACCTTGAGATCCGGAGGAAAAACCGAGAAAAAAAGGATGCAGTTATTGAAATAAAACGCAGAGGGAAATATGAAGAAGTTAATTATTATTACAGTGCTATTTCTATCCGCGGCCGTCGTGGTAGCCCAGGATCCCGGAATGCCGGATACGGTAATCGTCGATAGCGTGTATGCCGATCTCGGGCAATCGTATGTGGATGTTGATATTTACGCGGTTACGGACGATTCAGTTATGTTCTATACCATGCCCATTACGTGGTCGTCCGGGTCGGAGGGGATTGTGCCTTCAGAAATATTGTATTATTATCCACTTACATACTGGTATAATTCATATTCAATTATGGTCGATGAACACTACATAGGGATGGTTGGTTGGGGCGACGGTCTGTTTTTTCTGAATACGTACGGTATCAGGCTGCGCTGCTGGCAAATCAGGTTTACGATTGACAGCCTGGCGCCCCCGCAAATCGTGGCGATAGATACCACTTATGATCCTATTAATGGGTCATTATTATTCGGGCTGATAGGTGGAGTAGAATCGTTTACTCCGCAGTTCGTCCCCGGAGCCATTTTCTACGGGAATCCTGCTGACATTACTGAAGACATGACCCTTCCATCACGGATAACTCTATTAAGGAACTACCCCAATCCCTTCAACACCTCCACCACCATAGAATTCACCTTAGCGGAGCCGACGGAGATTGAATTGTCAATTTACAATGTCCTTGGCCAAAAAATCGCCATTCTATGCGATAAGCGCAAGCCAGCCGGAAAACACGCGATAACCTGGGACGCCGGCGTCGCACCGTCCGGTCTGTATTTCGCGCGGCTGGGAAGCGGGGGCGATTCCCGGGCGATTAAAATGCTTTTGTTGAAGTAGTAATCACCTGTAGACATTGACCGATGGGTCAGTTTGGGGCTTGTAAAAGTCGCTTTACCGCGCGTAATCTATTAGTATATAACGGATTTCAATTTATATGACCCCATGTAGTAAGTTTTGCTTGACATGGAAAAGTCGATTGATTATATTGGGCTTGCAATGAAACTCATAACAAAGATAAGGCCTCAAAGACGCAAGACCGGTCTGACTCAGGCGGATCTTGCCGCAGAGGTGGGGGTTTCGCGGCAAACGATCATATCGATCGAAAAAGGTTCCTGCGTACCATCTACGTTTCTTGCGCTCAAGCTGGCGCGGGCTTTACAGAAACCTGTTGAAGAACTTTTTACTATCGAAGAATAAAATTTAAGATGTCAAGGGAGGAGAACTTGAGAAGAGTCCTATTCTCTATCATTGCGTTTTTATTCCTTTTATCGACTCTGGCCTGGGCGGGTGACGGCAAGGGCTGCAGCGAGGCGGTTAAAAAAGCCTGCCCAGCGGCCAAAACCAAGGCTGGATGTCCCGCCAAAAAAGATCAGGCGGCCTCCGTACAAATGGCCTCCGTCGATGAATCGAAAGAATCGGCTGAAACGGGCTATGCCTGCCCCGATGTCGGCGAAAAGGCGGCTCTCAGGGATTTTCACGAATCGATGCATCCCATGCACATGGCGCTGAGCGAACAGAAGTACGACGCGGTCCGCGAAGGTTTGCCGGGCCTGCTTAAGGCATCCAAGGCTGTGGATAAATACAGGTGCGAGGGATACGACAAATGCCCCAAGGAATGCCGTAAGACCTTCGACAGCCGCAAAAAAGAGCTATTAAGCGCCGTCAAGGATCTCAAGAAAGCCTGCAAGGGCAAGGACGATGAAAAAGTGACGGCGTCATTCGATAAAATGCACGAGGCGTATATAACGTTTGCCAATTCCTGTTCTCACTAACTCCGGAGAGAGAGGGAGGCAAACTTCAGGGCGGCCCCGCCTTTGGCGGGGCCGTCTTTTTTTATGCCTGATTACAGATCAAATCTCTCCGGGATTTGACGGTAGCTAATTATGCGCCAGGGGCGAGGTTGCCTCGCCCCGCTGTCATGCCGGACTTGATCCGGCATCCATAAAGTCCGTCCTCATGGATTTCCGATCAGAGATTTCGGGAATGACATGGTCAAACTGTTAACTCCCGCGCTTATATAGAAACCCTCTATTTCCGGTGCAACGCTGTCTTGAACCCTCGGAAAACAAAGGGGCGCCGAAAGGCGCCCCTTGCCCTCATTATGAATAATCCCGCCGGATAATACTATGCCCGGCGGCCGGATCTCCTCGGGTTATCGCTCCTTGTAGGATACATAAAGATAAATACAGATGGGGCCGAATATCACCGCAAATAATATCGGCAGAAAAAGAGGGCTGAGTCCCTCGGCATTTCCCTTAGAGATTTTTATCATAGTTAGCACGATATAGTTGAAGATCCAGACGATCTCGGCCTTCATGGCCGACAGCATGGTTCCCGCCAGCTGGTACTGGCGATAGGCGTTTTCGGGCGTGATTTTCCATATATAACTGAACATATAAGGATATCTGTCCAGAACCGTCAAGGTAAGGTAAACGACCAAGCCGACAATGGGAAGCAGCAGAAGGGATGATTTCGCGGAATAGCTGTCCGGACGGCCGTCGAGGCCGAAATGGCTGGGAACCTCAGCGGGTATATTGTCCCAGTTTCGCAGCAAAACAAAGGCGATATAGATTATGCCGGCCAGGGATACAAGTTCCAGCAACCTCTTAACGGTGGTAGATTCGACCCTTATTCTGGGTTTATAACTGCTCATCCCGCGTCAACGGATGCTTAACCAGTTTAATATCATCGACCCAGACCGTCCCGGAACCGTTTATGACCAGATTCAATTTTATATTATCCGGATTTTCGTCGGTTTTCAGATAGAATTGAGTCTCGGTGTCCGTCCAGTCCGTATCGCTGCTGACCAGCGTCCAGAGCCCCCTGGAGAAATACTCGCCTTTGCCCTCGAAAGCGCACCACATTTCCAGGAATACCTGGCCGATCACCCTTTCGGTGCGGATCTTCGCCCGGTAGACCAGCCGGGTTTGTTCTATATTTATATCGCCGGTTTCGTAAAGGCGCACGGTGGTCGATTCCGGGGCGATGATTTTTATCGAGCCGTCGCCGTCGGAGGAGATTTCGGGATCAAACTCCACGCCATCCGCGGTCAACAGACCGTCGAGGTTTTTGACGGGATATGATTTTATGACGGCCTGCTGATCGGGTCTGTCGGAGCAGGAGGAAATGAAAAATATCGATACCGGCAAAATAACGGCGATGAGCTTTCCAGTTTTCATCTTATCTGACCTTTCCCTTTAGTGGCAGTGCCGGGCCGGAGATATTTCCGCCCTTCATAATAGGATCTATAGTATTTTTAAAATCCTGTTCTGTCAAACGGTTTGAATCAGAAAACCCTGAACATCAGCCCGGCGGAGATATAAGGCCCGGAGTAATCGAGGTTGATGGGAGGTTCGGTACCGATTATGTACTCTGATCTCATAGCTAGTTTAGAACCTTTTTCAACTAAATCGCCGGTTTTAAAATACCTGTAACCGGTTTCCATATTATATGATATTAAATCTGTTAATCTGTAGAGGACTCCGAAAAATAACTGTAGCCCAATCCCCGTTGAATAATAATCGTTCTCAATCAAAGAAATGCCTCTGAATGCTCTAGTAGAGGTATGATGTCTGGATACCTTGCCGAAAAGGAAAGAATCGCCGATACCAAATGAAAAATCTATTTTTTCGCGGCGAATGTAGTATCTTGCAGAAAGCAAATAACCATAAATCCTGGATTTTAAATAATCATGGTATACTGTCGAATCATCACCGGCATACCCAATCACACGGTCTTTGTTGGACGAACCTCCAATATAAATCAGACCCACGCCAATGGAAACTTCCCGAAAAAAACTATATAATAATTCTGCGGAGAAGCCATAACCCGATTTTATCTTATCATCCAGAAATCCCCAGGAACCCCAGGTCTCTATATAATCATTATTCAATCTCTCATTTCGCAGAGAATTCCAGCTACCTGATAATATAATACAATACCTTTTTGTGGGAATATTATGATCGTTGGTTTCGGCCGACAAGGTAGATAGAAAAATGAGGACAAATAATGGAAAAATACCTTTAATTTTCTTATAACCGACAAGGTCCATTTCCTATTTTCTCCAGGGGCTGATCGATATCCCCCCGCGGATGAAAAAGCCATTAAAGTTTAAATCGGAATTATTTAATTCATTGCCGTGCGAATCCTCTAAGATGCCAGTAATCAGGTTCTTATAGCCAAGTCTGTTTTCAATCGCGAAATACTCACCCAATTTAAATGACAAACCAATAGAAATAGAATGGCCAAATCCTTCGGATTTCAGAGTATAAACCCTGAAAATATATGGATTAATATATGACCTTACATGTGCTTTAAGTGTACCGAAACCATAATATATACTACCCCCGATCGAATAGTCTAAATTATGAATTGCATTCCTATATTGTGCTCCTAAATAGGGAGCAATAAGTGCAGCTTCATATAATATAGGCTGAGGCCTAGGAGTATATTGATCATTGAAAAGACCCCTGTACCATTCGGATAAATCCATATCGCCGCTGGAATACATTATCCCGGGAACGAAATATATATTTCGCATACATTTAAAAGCTATTTCACAGTATAATTCTCGGCCTCCTTCAATTCTTTTATATAAATTTTCATCGTAAATGTATTCACCCGGAGCCACTATAAATATTTCAGCCCTCCTCATATCATAATTACCCCATCCCACCCCCAAATTGAAATGAATCCTCTCCTTTAATGTTGTTTGGCCGCGGCAATCGCCGTAGTATATGGCAATATTGAAAATAATTGCCGCCAATATGCAAGCCGTCGATTTTTTCATTATCATATTTTCCAATCCGGCTTAGCCATAACTACCAGAAATAATACGAAATAGATACGGCATTCCCTGAAAAGCCGAAATCGAACCTGTTTGCCCCGGAATTATTCGAGGAATAACCGCCGATATGCTTGTTGTAGGCCAGCAAACCCTTATCCATTTTATGACGGGCCACCAGCTCGCAGATAAGGGAGGTCAGCGCCATGCCTCCCCCGATAATCCAGTAAGCGACATCGACTTCCTCGTTCCGCGATTCCAGTCCGGCGGCATACCCCAGAATCGCTCCTCCTCCCACGCCGAAAACGACACCGGCATAACGGGCATTCCTTGAATGCCGGATATTCTTATGCGCCTCCTCCACGGACTCGGTCTCGGCCAGCAAGTTCTTCCAACCCCCGCCGAATTCCTTAAAGTCGACGCCGTTTTTGGTATACTGAAGGGTGCCCCAGAAATTCTGCCTGACGCTTATATACTGCGCGCTGGAGACATCCGCCAAAATCAGAAAGAAAACGCCTACCACCATAACGAAACACACTGTCCTCTTCATTATTCCTCCTTTATTAATAGCCGAGCAATAATATATAAACAAAAAAGGCCTATAATGTCAACTTTTTAACGTTCAAAACCGCCGTATAGATAAACCGGGCCGGCTTTTCTGAATCAGTCTATAAACGTTCTGGAATAATCTTCTTAAAGCTAATTAAGCCTTACCACATTTTGAGCGAGCAGACCTTTGGGGCCTTGTGTGAGCTCGAACTGAACGTCATCTCCCTCGGTTAAGGATTTGAATCCGTCTCCGTTAATGGACGAATAATGCACGAAAATATCGCCTTCGGCACTTTCCGCGCTGATAAAACCATATCCCTTCTTGCGGTCAAACCACTTGACTTTACCGACTGACAACAAAGGAATCCTCCAGATAAAAAATTAAAACCTCACTTAAAGCAATCCGTCCTTTGGAAGCTTAACGGATGCAGCGCCTCTCATTAACGTACATTACCAAATAATACAAAATACCTGCACCGGTCAAGCGATTTTTAAAATAAAGATTACAATAATGCGGAAAACCGCCCCGACAATAATAGAGTATCATATCTATTATTTTCAGGATTACCCATTGCCCGGTCCGGATGAACTATTCACCCGAAAGATATTTTTCCCCAAAATCTATATGGGGCGAAAGCCCGGTGAACCGAAAGTGATCCCGCGAAAGATCTCATCAAAGCAAATTCCCATAAAAAAAGCGGGGTTTGCTTGAATCGGATTATTTTCATGGATCTGAATTTACTCGATGGCCTGGAAAATCGGTTGCCGCCGAAAAGCGATCCGGAATTAGAGTCGAAAGTGAGTGAGGCGTTAGACAGGCTGGAACCGGCTTTACGCGAATTAATAAGAATGCGCTTCTACGAGGGAGTGTCAACCAGGGAGATGGCCGGCAGACTCGATAGGCCGGAAAAAGAGATCGTCGGTATGATATACGAGGCCAAACGGCAATTGAGGATTCAACTGGCGGAATTTGTCAATAGAAGGTGGGGATTGGAAACCGCCAGTTTCTGCGGAATATGCGCCCACCCGAAAAGGGCGACGATAGAGAAAATACTTAAGTTCAGAAGCCGAAACGAATCATGGAAAAAAACCACAGAGAGAGTGTTCAGGGCCACGGGCGAGAAATTTCATCCGCCGCAGGTTCTCAAAGCACATCTGAAACATATGCGCAATACGAAGGAAGGAAACAATGGATGACGATAGGAGACATCTGCAGTTAAGGATCGATCCTGATACCCGAAACGAGCTTGAAGATCTCTCAAAAAAATACCGGATCTCCACGGCGGACGCCATCAGGGGAGTTCTATTTTTCGGAATCCCGGTATTCGATGCCCTTACCGAGTTGTCCTGCGAACTTGTGAAAAAGCTGGTTGCGAATTTGAAAAGAGAGGCGCGGGTCAAAAATAAAGGCATTTAGGGGTCGCGTGGGCGACCCCTGCCATTAATATGCAGAAATTATCAATTTTCGGAGGCTACTAACTTCTCAAATCTCTCCAGCTGCTTCTTATAATTATCGTTATCGGGGTCTTCGCTGACGGCGATTTTCATAAATTCGACGGCCTCGTAATGTTTGCCGCGAGCGTTGCAGATTTCAGCCAGGGTATCGAGATACATGGCCTTTTGCTTCCCGGCCTCCGCCAGCTTGACCGATTTGCGGGAAAGCTCCTCGGCCTCTTCCAGATTGACCTTGTTCTCAAAACACCACCAGCAGAAGCTGTTTAAATTGCCCGGATTTTCCAGCCAGCCTTCGGGCATGGTTTCTTTCTTATATTTTATCGCCTCGTCGGAGTCCCCGCTGACGTAAAGACTGTAATCGGCCATCAACGTAGCGTAGGCTTTTGCGTCATCCGGATCTTCGCTTCCCTTCGTAGCCTTGATCCCGGCTTCAAGATAAGGGGCTACCAGAGCCAGCTTCTCCTCTTTCCGGGCCAGGGCGGTCATTTTCCTGGCAACGCCGTATTTATCATCGGCATCGGAGTTCGCCGAAGCCAGGACCGCGTCCGCCGCGGCCTGGGCCTCATCGAAGGTGAATATCTCCTTGCTGACGCCATCGGCAACACTGTCGAATATCTCATATAGATAACTTTTATTCGCGTCCTCGTTTAACTTTTGCGCCACCCTGTAATATTTCACCGCGTCCGCGTATTCGGTCAGCGAACGACTGTAACGGCCCAGAACCAGGGCGTCGTTAAAATTCGGATCGGTTTCGAACCGGGACATTTTTTCCGGAATCGGGGTAAGGTCAATCATGGCGCTTTCCATGGTCGTCAAAAGGTATTCCTTGGAATAGCCGATCCAGCGATCGATGGTCTGGCCTTTATCGTTCAACATTACGAACGTGGGATATCCTTTTATATTGAACTCTTTGGAAAGCTCGATACCTTCCCCCTTCTCGGAATCCAGCCTGTAAAGCACCACGCTTTCCAGCGAGGCCTGAACATCAACGTCTTCGTCCGCCGCACGAGCGAACCTCTTGCATGACCCTCACCAGGTGGTGAAAAAATCCACCAGGAGCGGTTTGTTATTCTTGGCCGCCGTCGCTTTCGCTTCCGTAAAAGTACCGGCAGCCTCGATGGCATGCGCTGACGATGCCATGAAAATCGTAATCAGGATTAAGGCCATTGTCGATCTTTTCATCTCTATTCCCTTTCCCAAACAAAGATATTTTAGTATTTCTTTCGACTTCTATACGGTAACTTACAACATTCGGTATAGGTTTCACAAGTTATTTCTAAATAAAAATATATAAAAGGGCATTTTTCACGCTGCTCGGCAGAATTCGGAATCGGCTAAAACAGTTCGGGATCGGTGACCATTTCGCTGTGGCAATGCGGGCATTGTTTGGCGTAGAAACTGATTGTCTCGCGGCACTGGGGGCAGATCCTCGATGAGATTTGATATTTATTATTATATTTGGTGATTCTCCCCCGGGCCCTGCGATAGAAGTTCCTGACCTGTTCCCTGTTGAGTCCTTCGAGTTTCAAAATCCTGTCCTGGTTGCGGTATTCAAGTTCGATGGTAGACGAGGCCCACCCCTCGTTAATCCTCAGATGTTTGAATTTCCCCCAGGAGAAATCTGTTATTTTTCTCCCTCCCAGAAATCTCAATTGACTGATTATTAGACGCTTTGTGGTGGGCAGAAACAGCGCCCGTCTATCATCGCACCTGCCGTAGGCGATCTCGTCTTCAAAGATCTCTTCGTCCCCCGGAACCAGGGAGCGGGCAATCTCGAACTCTTTTAAAATCCTTTTTTTTGTCCAGATCATATGCCATTATAGATTTCGGCCGGCAGCTCAATTACTTGACCGTTTTCCCCTTTTTTACTATTTCCCGAGACCCAAAAAAAAATAAATTTTTATTGACAAAAGTCGAATATTTGAAAATATAAGCGTAATCGACATTGGAAGGGTTAGGCTTGTTGCTGTCAAGAAAACTGGGCTATGATCGACCGATCGAAATCAACAGACGAAGTAAAAACATATTCCGGGATTAATAAACTCCTGAGAGGAAATGACGAAGAATAATAGTGCGATATAAAATTGAAAAATCCGGGAAAGTCTATATCGGGAACATAGAAATCCCGGGCGGCTTTTAAGGGAGGCTCCTATGGAGTGCTTGTTCTGCGGAATAGACGTGGGCGATATGCCCTATTACCATAACGGGGAAGTCTACTGCAGCAAGGAATGTGCGGACGCCGATACCAGCGCCGATGAAGAATTAGATTATGATGAGTACGGCAACGACATCGAGACTGAAGATGAACTCGATGAGTATGAAGATTCGAGTTATTAGCCGCTGATCGATCCATATTCGATCGATTTATCCCTTTATTGTCAATCCCGAAATTTCAGCCTGATAAGTGTATAACCCTTTTCCACCATGGTTTTAGCCTATTCTCGAACGAGGAGTCCTTCAAAACGCCGCGGGCCGCCATCTCGCCTCTTTTTATGCAGAATTTAATTTTCCCGAAATTGGCCCAGTGGACGGCGTTCACCCGGGGCGAAATGACCAGATCGGCCATACTGAGATCGAAACTTTTCAGCCTTTCCTGGCTTACGCTGTCGGATCTTAAAATTATCCCGAGACCATTGTTGAACGATGTCTCGCGCTTAAGCTTCATGGAGACATCCGCGGCGACCACATATTTTGCGCCCATGGCTCTGGCGGCTTCTACAGGTACTATGGCCACTGGTCCCCCGTCGGCCAGAAGCTTATCCCCGTATTCCAGCGGGGGAAAAACGCCCTGCACGGCGGCCGAGGAATAAACGGCGCCAATAATCGTTCCTTTATCCACCACTATCTGTCTGCCGCCCCATAAATCGATGGAAACGGCGGCAAACGGGATTTTGGTATTTTCAATCTGATCGTCGGAAAAAAACTCGTTCAGGGGTTCGTAAAGCAGATCTCTTTCCTCCAGCGAAATGGTGGTCAGGGCCTTAAACTTCATATAATGTTTTTTTATGTAATTGGCGACATCGTGAAACAGATCTTCCTTATTGCCCGATTCCACGCGGTCCAAAAATCCCAGCCATTTCCCCTTGGTACCGAACCTTTCGACGAATTCGGTAATTTTGGCTTCCACATAATCTATATCCAGGGTCTGGGCGTACATTCCGCCCACAATCGCTCCCATGGAGGTCCCCACAATCAGGTCCGGCACGATTTTGTGTTTTACCAGCTCGCGTATCACGCCGATATGAGCCAGACCTCTTGCTCCTCCCCCGCCCAGCACCAGCGCTAGTTTGTATTTGAACCTGCCCATATATATATTATCGACACCATGAAATATTAATAATCCGGATAACGAAAAAAATCCGCGCCGGAGGGCGCGGACGGCAAACAGACTTTAGTTATCAGATTTTAATGCTTGTGGCCGGAGTGCTCACCCTGCGCCATGTCCAGCATCTCCTCGGTGGTCCTTTCCTCCCAGGCATGAATCATCTTCACGGTCTCGGAATTCCCGGAAGTGGTGATACCGACAAAAACGTTATCTGAATTGACCATATTCCATTCCGCTCCCGATTTGTAAACAGAGTTCAATTCCCCGCACATGTTACAGACATGCGTTTCTTCTCCGCGCGTCATTTTCTCCGAGACCGCGTTCATCTTCTCCATGGCCTTCTTATAAGAATCCACCTATTTTCCTTTTATGGCTCGAAAAATCAACTTCTTATAGCTCCGGTTTAATGCAAAAGATAAAAAAACCGGGCCCGGCATCGAGCCCGGCAGCAAATTCATTCTCTATTTTGACGATGATGTCACCGTGGTAATAGAGGCTTGAGAATCGTCGCTCGGAGCCTCGCTGTCCTCGGCCTTCATTTTCTCTACCCTGGACTCTTTATTGCAGGGCACGGGGCAATCTTTGGTGGCAGGACAACCCGCTTTATCGGCCCCGGTGTCGGCTTTCATGACGCCGGTTTTGGTCGCGTTACCTTTCCAGTGGCATCCGCTGTTGCCATCGGCGGTCTTGGCCCTGTAATTGGTCGTTGTAACCTCGGCTTTTTCAGTACCGGATTCGGTCGTGGAGGCTTTGGTCGCCTTGGAACCGTATTCCGAACCGTAGGAGGCTTTCGAAGCTTTGGCGGAAGAACTCTTCTCACCGCAGGCATATACGCTGGATACCGTGAAAACAAAAACCAACATGGTGGCGATTGCAAATAGCTTTCTCATGGCTGTCTCCCTTCGTTGATTTTGTTATTGATTATCATATTCATAATCCTGAACATAATATACGCAGGTCTGGTTCCGGGGTTCAGGCGTTTTCTTCAAAAAAAAGGAGGAAGTTGGCGAAAAAACTTGACAAGTAGATCCTATATATCTATTATTAATAATAGGATCTTCTACTATGGCGCCTCATCCAAACCATTTTGACGGGGAGGACAGATGAAAGTCTTATTACCTTTATTGACGTTAGCACTTTCGGCTTTATTGGTTACACCCGCGTATTCGGAAAATATCGAGTATGCGGGAAGCTACCAGCTGGCCAATTCGTTCGAGGTGATGGCGGATTGGCCCCTGGTCTATGTCTGCCAGCATTTCGCGTTCCCCAATTTTATCATTCTCGATGTATCGAATCCCGAAGACATAGAAATGGTCGGTTTGCTGAACCACTCCCACTCCACCCAAGACTTCGATATAAAGGGTGATTACGCTTACCTGGCCAACGACTGGGACGGGCTGCAGATTGTCGATATTTCATATCCAGCAGATCCTCATTATGTGGGGGGAATCGATTTCGGCGATAGGGCCTATGCCGTTTATGTAAAGGGCGACGTCGCCTACGTCGCAGACGGTTACGCCGGATTGTTTATGATCGACGTCAGCGATGTCGCGAACCCGACTATAATTTCCAGCTATTCCGACAACTATTCGGCATCCGGCATTGTGGTCCGGGGCAATGTCGCATATATGACCGATCATACTACGCTTCTTCAAACAATCGATGTTACGGACCCGTTTAATCCCCTCCATCTGGACTCATATATCGGCCAGGGATACGCCCGGCGGGGAATAGATTTATACAGTCATTACGCTTTTATCAGCGCCTGGGCTTTCGGACTGCACATTGTCGATATCACCGACCCGGCCAACATCGCTCCCGTGACGCTCCAGCCCACTCCGGGTAACTGTTTGGGTGTTTACTGCGCGTATGACAAAGCTTTCGTGACCAACTACGAGGCCGGTATTCAGGTCTACGATATCAGCGATCCCATGAATCCGTCCCTTATAGGATATTACCTGACGCCCGGCAACGCCAGAGGAATAGTGGCCGACGAGGAATATATTTACGTTGCCGACGAGGCATCCCTGCAAATACTCAGGCTGACAACGACCGGCACGGATGAGTCGGAAAAGGAACTGCCCCTGGTGTTCGGCATTTCGCAAAATTATCCCAATCCCTTTAACGCTTCGACGACCATCGAATTCGAACTGGCGGCGCCAGCCGATATCGATCTGAGCGTTTATAATCTCAACGGGCAGAAAATAGAAAATCTGAAACAGGGATCGATGGAAGCCGGCAACCACAGCGTCGTCTGGAACGCCCGTAATGTTTCATCGGGTATATATTTCGCGCGGCTTGAGGCGGGCGGAATATCGAAATCTCTCAAGATGCAGTTGTTGAAATAGGGATATCAATAATACAGTTTTAGATAGGGCCACATGGCCGCCAGCGGCATCCTCGGTTTTTTCCAGATAATGACAGGCTGATTTGTCTCATACCACATTACGTAATCGTTAACTACCATGTCTGCCACCCTGTAAAATTCGAAACCCTGGCTCAGGCCCTCCGGGCTGATACCGGCGGTAATCATTATCTCACCGCTATAATCTTTTGGTCCCCATTGCCAGTAGCTGTTATGAGGACTGATTGCTTTGGGAAGGTCGAATTTGGGACCGAAGAAATCTATGGCGGCGGCCTGGCCGTAGTTCTGGGTCATGATCGCGCATACTCTTCTTTCGTCATCGGGAAGACTCGCGTAAACGCGGGCGACGGTTTTTACCATGTTTTCCCATCCCAGCATATCGGCGTACACCGGGTGAAGCCCGCCCTGCGCATATTCACAATACTCAACCGTTTTGTCAAACGACAGAATCGGGATCGATAGGGGGGCCAGCGCCGCCCCGCCGAGAACCAATATTCCGACTATCGCAGGCTTTAAAAATTTTAATTTTATATTCCGGATCAGATTTTCCAGCAGTACTGCTCCCGATGCCCATAGAAGCGGAAACGCCGGCGCCAGGTAATAGTCTTTTGATTTCTGTGCCGCGAATACCGCCAGTATAATTACGGACAAAATCCCCAGCAATCGGTAGTTTTTCCCTTCTTTAGAAAAAAGCAGGAAATAAATACCGGCCACCCACAGGGGCAGAGTCAGGGGATGATACGAGAGTACAACCTGTTTTATAAAATCCGGAAGCGATCCTCCCATAACGCGGTTGATCTCGGCTTCCCGCAGGAATTCGATGGTGGGCCAGCCGTACTTTATCTGCCAGATAAGATTGGGAGCAAAAATAAAAAGAGCCATGCCCGCTCCGATCCAGAGGTATTTATTCCGGAAGTATTTTCGTTGTGGTGTTAAAAGCATGCCCACGGCGATACCGGCAATTAAAAATAGGACGGAATGCTTGTTTAAAAGCCCCAGGCCGATTATTATGCCGAACCCCATCCAATACTTCGGTTTATCATATTTCAGAATTTTAATTATGAGCAATATGTTCATAACCCAGAATAATTGATCGAAAACGTTGGTCGTGAAAAGACGGTCGGTACTGAGGAAAACGGGAGCGATTATAACGGAAAGGCAGGACATAATTACTGCAAAAGCCTTCCCACCGAACTGCCGAACAATAAGGCCGGTCAAAAAGACAACGGCGGCCCCGGCGAGCGCCGGCAGAAACCTTATGGAAAACAGGGAATCGCCGAATATCACGATCCAGAACCGCGCTAAAAAGGCGACCAGGGGCGGATGATCGACATAGCCGAAATCGAGATGTTCGCTACAGGCTATATAGTATAGCTCATCACGATGATAGCCGAACTGGCCGTTCGTAAAGATATGCAGCAGAAACTTGAACAGGGACAGGTATAAGGTTATGGCAAAAGGATTGAGTAATCGCTCTTTAGAAAAATAGGTTTTTACCATCGCGCATTACAGCCGTTAAAACCGCGCTCCTTCAAAGAAATAGTCTAATACTGTTATTTTATCAAAGTATATGGAATTTGGCAAAGGCTTAGTTTTAAATGTCTTTTTCCAGGAAAACGGCATGTTCGAACGGATTGTACCTATACGGCTCGATATTGTGAAAGCCCAGTTGCCGATATATGGATATCGCTTCCTTCATTGTCGACAGCGTATCCAGACGCATTTTATCATAACCTAAGCGTTTCGCCTCGTCGATTATCTTCACTGAAAGGGTTCTGCCTATTCCCAATCTCCTGAATTCGGGCTTTACGTAAAGCCGCTTCATCTCGCAGATCCTCTCTTCCAGCTTACGCAGGGCTACGCATCCAACGGGCACATCATCGCAAAATGCCAGGAGGATACATCCATCAGGAGGGCCGTATTGGCCGGGCATTTCGGCTATTTCCTCCTCGAAATCCTGAAAGCCGAGGTTGAATTCCAGGGAGCGGGCATATTCCATGAACAACTGCTTCGCTATTGCCAGATGGTCGTCGGACTCGGCCATGAGGTATTCGGTTCTATTCCAGTTCATGAAATCACCGCTCCAGAGAATATTTGAGAAAAAAACCTGTGATATTTTTAACGGTGCCGTCGGTATTCTATTCCGACGTATCGTCCTGCCTGTCGGTCGGCAGCGAGAAATGCATCTGGGTGATTAACCAGTTACCGTCGCGCTTTTCCAGAACGCCGGTCCAGCGGCAATCGATCCATTCCCATTTTCTACTTTTGTATTCGCCGATGTCATCCAGAAGGCAGGAGAACCAGGCCACATCTCCCGACCGGGACAAGTTAATTCTGAGGTCTTTTATATCCGTGCTGGTCGGCTTCAACTCCTCGTCCATAAAAACCTCGTCTATGGTTTCCTGAAAGGCATCCCAGCCAATTACGGTGGACTTGGAATCCGGATGAAATATGAAAAATGAGGAATCGTGCGCGCAGGAGCCCACGAGCCGGTCCTTATCTTTTGCGGGAAACGGCCACTTGATGCAGTCCTCGATAGCCTTTTGAACAGCCATTTTCTCAACATCGATTTTTGATGACATTATTATCTCCCTGGTTTGCGGTTCCCCGGTTTTCGCACTTCTGGCCTATATACGTAAAGGAACATAAAGAGGTTTTGAATTTATTAAAATAGGGCGGTTTCGGTGAAAAGCAGGTCAAAATTCTATATCTATTGATATTTGCCTTAATTATTCCTCGGTATCGAGGGGCATGGGGCCTATCATCTCAAATACCGGAAAATCATCGACGCGGGGATGTTTCAGGCCAAAGAGATACTGCGGTCTTATTTTCGTTCCGGTAACGGGGAAAAAATCATTATCGTTAGGTACCATATATTTCTCGAACACGTAATTGGTGTCAACATCATAACTTCTGAAAGGCGAATTAATGTAATCATAGATGGCCGCCGTGTATTCGCTGTTCTTAAACGCCTGTCTTATATCCTCGCCGAGCTTTTCAGCGGTTTCATCGTCATTACTTCTGAGAACGTCATAAATCGCCATGGCGTGCGCGTACCGCTTCTTGCCGGCCTTTACCGCCAGATATCCATGAGAAGGAATAAATACATTCCCGTTTATCTTCCGGATATTTTCAACTATATTGTTTCCCGCGGCTCTGTCCATCGACGACGGGATCAGCGTGAAGGGATTATAGACCGGAATGATAAACTGTAATATAATGAGAAAATAGGCTAATTCGGTTATCTTATTGTTATTTATGCCAAGCTTTTGCCTGGACCTGATCAACAGATGGTTTACGCTGATTCCGAATATGATAGTTATTATGGCGAGGGCCGGTAAAAGCGCGTTCGCGCCGCCTCCCGAGTGAATTCGCAGAAACCATGCCATGAATATCATGCCCGCGGCGGCGAATAGATTAAATCTCCAGCCCGGGGTTTTTCTTACCGACTGGAAGTTCAGATAGAGATTATAGATTATAAATCCGATGGGCACCATGCATATCCTCAATAATTCCTCGGTCCAGAATAGAGCGATATACGATAATGTTATATCGTGATTAAACGGTAACTCAAAAACGAAATACGAATACCAGCCATCATACAGCCTGTCCATAAAGAATGTGCTGCCTACAAGCAGGACCAGCGCGCCCACTATAACGGGCAATATGATTTTCCTGTTGAATATGACAGCGTAACCAAGAAGAAAGATTATTACGATAAGGGAAGATTGCTTGGCAAAAAACGCTAAAAACAGGAGAATTCCCGCCAAAAGGTATGATTTATTATTTCTATAGAATCTAACAATATACAGCGCCGACAATAAAATAAGCAAAAACAGTGGATCGTTTCTCCCGATATCCAGCCAGCTGTCGCTAACGTTATAAAAAGCGGCGAACAGGCCCGCGGAGATAAAGCCCGAATACCTGTTTTTGGTTTCGCGACTTACGTAGAAGTATATAATTACAAGGCATAACAGGCTCGATACAAAAGAGACCAGCCTCAAGGCCAGGAATCCCGGACCCGTCACTCCGGCGGCGGCCGCCGCCAGAATATAATACAGAGGCGTGTATATAAAGGGGACATACTCCAGCGTGGGTTCGGTATAGATGGGCATTCCGTCCAGTACCCTCTCCACAACGTCCAGAAAACCGCCTTCTATCCAGTTAAGCTCAAAGGGATACTCGATACGGGAAACCGCGACATATATGAACATAACGATATAGATTATGGATATCGGCACCAGAACCGTCTTGAATAATTTCGATAGTCTGGATAGCTTAAAATTGTTCATCTTCCCGCGGGCTATTGTAGCATGAAAGGCTATTTCTGGCAAGAATAATTAACGGCGGCGGAAGATTCTCCTTCCACGCCGGAAAATTCCGATTGAGAAATTTTGAATAACATGGCAGTACTGGTGTATTAATAATAAAATCTGTAAAAGAAAGGACCGGACTTTGACGAATTTCAAGATTTTATCCATGGTTTTCGGGTCGCGGTGTCGTTCAATCGCGGTCAGGCGCCTGGTATATCTCACTTTAATATCTGCAACATTCGGCCTGCTTGTTTCCGGCTGTTCATCCCGGGAAATCGAGGTCGGGGAAATCAAATACAAAAAGGTGATGGGTATCAAAAACGGTGATGAGCGTATGGTGCTAACTCATAACCTGGGAGAACAGGCTGTTGTGGATACGGTTTACGCGGAATGTGTATTTCCCGATACCCTAAACGTTATTATCAGCGACGAACTGAGCGGCCGGCTGCAATCGGATTTCGAGGATATCAGGTATTACGTCGGCCTGGAATTATGTAAAAACGAGAATCTCGAGGAATTCAAGCTCGGAAGAGACCACTTTAATAAACTAAGGCTTATGCCGGGGTTAATAGTAAAAGTGGAGTACGAGACGCGGGGCAACCGGGTTATCAGTCTCATAGATTATTAGGACATGGCAACCGGCACGCGGCACCTTGCGCTAACGTAGGCCACGGCAAAAAAAGATTCCCGCCAGCGTCAACTCCACCAACGTTCGCCCGCCGAATATATATTCTTTATGACAACAGACAGGATTTCCGGTTGATTTCCTGACTGAATCTTAATATAGTGTAATGTCCCTATTAATTGGCTGGTTCGGCTTTCGAAAGGAGTCCGGAAGTGAAAAAATGTTTCATTTTGACGGTTATCATCTTATCTATGGCAAATTCGGTATATGCGCTCCGAATATTCGATGGAAACCGGAAGGGAATCACGTTTGAAGGTAACTTTGGTTTCGGTATGACCACAGTCTTCAGCGATTATCTCGTAAAGGACCAGGTAACGCGGGGGGCTTTCAACTTCGAGGCCAAGTTCGGTTATGGCGGCTCGAATCAATACCAGTTGTATTTGATCAATAAAATAGCTGTAATTGACTTCCCGAAAATGATCGATGATTACAATAGTTATTTCGACAAGATGTCCGATGGCGGTATTGTCGGCGTTTTCTACATCATGGTCGCCCCTTTGGTCCTGCCCTTCATACCCTATGGGTCCAGTCATTCTCTTCTGGGATTCGGGGGAGATTACTATTTCAGCGAAACCGTACCGTCTTATTTCTTAGGAGTAAGTTTTGGAGCGTCGATCATGTACAATCCTTTAATAGATAAAACAGACGGCGGCGCCGGTTTTTTAATCAGCGGTGGCTACGAATTCAAAAAACATAGCCAGGTAAAACTTGACATTATGTATGGATTTATAACTGAGGAGGAAACCGACTCCTATTATTACCCCTACGATCCCGAACCCCAACCTAAAACCAGCGCGTTATCCATTTTGTTGAGCTACGGTTTTCATTATTATTGATCTTAATATTTCACAGGAGGTCTTGATATAACGAAGAGATGAGCATACGGTTTTAGATCGTCGTCCCGAAGAATGATTATTTATCGTTAAGCCAGTCGACGCAAAGCGACTACGGTAAGATCATCGTCAAAATCAGATTTGCCCGAAAAAATCCTGATCTCGTCCAGCAAACCAGAAACGATATCGGCGGGCGATTCATCGAGATGTTGACTGACGTAGTCAAGCAATCTAAGTTCTTCAAACATTTCGCCCCGGGCGTTTCTCGCGTCGGTTATACCGTCGGTATATAGAAGCATAAGGTCGCCCGGATGAAAGATTGAGACTCCTTCCTGATAATCGAATTTTTCCGTCACCCCCAGAACCGCCCCGGTGGGCTGGAAACGTTCTATGTCACCGTTAGATCTGAACATAACCGGCGGGCAGTGACCGGCGTTGACAAAAGTGAACTTCCCTCCCGGGCCGGTCGTTACGTTAAGGCAAAACAGCGATATGAACTTGGTAACCGGCACATTTCTGCATATCCATCGATTCAGGTGTGCAATAAGCCTGGCCGGCGACGGTATATCATCGGCAAGTACCCGAAGAGCCCCCTGCACATTGGACATCAGAAGGCCTGCAGGAAGCCCCTTTCCCATGGTGTCGGCTATAACGATCCGAACCGAATTCTCCTGTCGGCCGGGCAGAAAATCATAATAATCGCCCCCGATGATGCGGGCTGCCAGGGACTTGACCGCCACCTCGAAACCGTCGATCCGCGCCACCGCCTGCGGCAAGAGCGCCCGGTGAACTTTACTGGCCAGATGCAGGTCCTCCTCCAGCAGGGCTTGATCCTTCCGGCTGATACAACCCAGACAGACTTCCGCCGCGGGCTGGATCTCAAGACGGTCTTTTTCAACTTCCCCCTGGCAGACCCGGCAGATGCCCAACGTATTACTCTCGACCCGTTCCAGCGCCTCCTTGATTTCCGTCAGCAACGCCTGGACTTTAAGGGACTGATCCCGGTTGAGAAACGCCGTGTTCTTTAGGGATTCCAGACTCTCCTCGCGGGCGAGCAGCAGATCTCGAAAATGCTCTAATTCGGCTACTGTCATAAATCCTATCTCCGGTTTATGTTCTACCTGGATTACGATTCGCGATCCTAAAAGTTTCCGTTATGTTTGTGGATTGTAGATTGATATAGCCATGTCCAAACCGGTCAAGCCGTTTTATTTCAACGCCTTCGTTATTTCCCCCGCATTCAGGACCCGGGCGAATCCTTTCCTCAAAACCTGCAATTCCGGTTCCTGCATCCGGGGATCGTCTGTTGAGCAGACGTCGCTGCCGACCACCACCTTGAAGCTTCTCTCATACGCCTGCCTGGCCGTTGCCCCGCAACAAAAATTCGTCACCGTGCCGCATATTATTACGGTATCCTTTTCCATATTTTTCAGTACAGTCTCCAGCGGGGTATCGTAAAAGGCTCCATAGGAGGATTTCCTTATCACTATTTCATTTTCCTTTGGCGCGAGTTCGTGCCAGATCCGGCTGTTTACGAAAAATTGCGAAAAATCGATATCCAGATCATAATATCGTCCCGGCATAAATTTCCCGGATATGGGACGGTCCAGGTAATTATGGGTATTTGAATAGATAGTATAGATTACCGGAATGCTTCGGCTCCGGCAATGTTCTATAAGCGCCTTAATACGAGGAACCTGCCTGGTAGCCTCGGGCACCCAATCTGGAGACCAGTGAGGCCTGACGAATTCGTCCTGCATGTCGATTACCAGGAGGGCGCATTTATCCGCGATAATGTCGAATTTGGCGTCTCCCTGTTCATAGGCTTTTCTCGATAATTTGAGCACGTCCTGCTCGGTGAATTCTCCTATTCTCATAATATCAGCTCCTCATAAACAATAATTGACAGCTTTGGCCTGACATCCGTCTTCCATACGGTTTACGGTAAAGAAATGTTGCTATATCGGCTTATCTATGGCCGGGGTACATCCCAGCGCGTCGGCATCGGACTCACTACCATAACAATTCAATCCGAAACAAAAAATCCAATTTTGCATAATAATTAATGACATGAAGAGTGTGTTTTCATAAAATCATTTTGGCTTGAGCCCAACAATGAGGTAAATGGATGTCCGGTAAAAAAGTCGAAAAACAGGCGTTCGAATATTTCAAATCGGGCTATTGGTGCTCCGAGTCGGTGTTCAAATCGATTACGGAGCAGTATACCAATAACGTTGATAGTTCTTTATCCAGGTTAACGTCAGGATTAATTGGAGGCATGGGTTCCAGTCACCAGGAGGCCTGCGGGGCTTTAACCGGCGGCATCGTGGCCCTGGGGTATCTGTACGGCAGAACCGACCCCAAGGGTGATATACAGCTCCTAAAGGAAATGGTTGTAAAATACAGAGAGAGATTTAAAAAAGAATTCGGCACCACCAATTGTGGTGTACTTCTCGATCGTTTCGGTGAACAGGGTGATGATTACATCAAATGCCGCGAACTGACCGCCAGAGCCGCACGTATACTAATGGAAATTATAGAGGAATATCAAAATAAGTAGGCGGGGAGCTGGTCTCCCCGCTGCCCGTCTTATTCAGACTCACCTATAAATTCCTGGATGCTCTCCTCGAGCAAACGGTTGAATTCTTCGGGATTATCCCACATTACAACATGTCCAACATCCGGAATAACCTTGAGTTTATAGGAAGATACATATTTCTCGAAGGCTTCCACATTCGTCGGCGGCGTATCCGAACTGATCGAAATAATGGGGACCTGAATTTGTTTAAGCGCCTCGATACAATCCTCATTCAGCCACCGAAAGATTTCATAAAAGGATTCCCTCCATCCGATCCTGGAAGTATTCTTATGCACAGATAGCATGGAGACAACCCGCTCATATGATGCCTCTGGATTATTTTTGTAGAATCCGCCGGCCAGCAATTTCTCGTTGGTCGGATTTGTTACTATGTCCATAAACACGCTATCCATATGGGCAAGCATTTCGGGCGAATATTCCATTTCAATATTATTTATTTCATCTACCAGCACCAGGCCGATAAGATTTTCGGGCGCTTGCTTCGCGGCTTCAATAATTACGGGCGCCCCCATGGAGAAACCGATAAGTATAACTTTCTCCGGATTTAGCTTTTCAATAACCGCGTTAACGTCCTGACCGAATGCTGCCATGGTCCAGTCGGCCCGATTAAAGCCGGACTCGCCAAAACCGGGAAGGTCAATGGCAACAACTCTGTATTTCTCCGCAAAATGGGTCATCTGCGCGTCCCAGATACCTTTGATATTGGCATAGCCGTGGATAAAAATAAGCGTTGGTTCACCAACGCCCTGTTGATCGAAACTGATCTCGATCCCATCGGATGAAATAGCGATATTTTCAGGTTCTTTTGCGCAGCCATAACCAAGCAGGATTAATGCAATAACACACCACCACAGGAAAAAACCCTTTCGCTTCATCTCCACCTCCTGAATTTCTCAGTTTTATAAACCCGCAGGAACGCTCATTTTCCCTCAGCTGAAAGAATACCAGACTATTTTACCGTCTGCAATAAAAAAAAACGCCGCGTCATCGTTCCGGATTCGATCCCGAATTCGGATTTGCCATATTTCACCCTTATGGTAGACCTTCGGGAACGCCCGAAAATTCTTAATCGAATTCGTACCGCGGATCGGGCGGGGTCTGCTCCATACCTACGCTGCCGATCCGGATATCGGCGCGGCTGTAGTTCTCCCCTTTCATCGGAGAGCCGTGTAAACGCCGGAGCATGGTCAGCTGCCCGGTATGGGTAAGGGCATCGGCCACAGGCCCCTGGAATATACGCTCCAATTCATAATTTATAGGGGTCCCCGACGCCAGGGCGTCATCGAATTTCTTCAACGAATCGAAAAACCGCCGGCACTCGCTTTGCCAGTCCTTCGGGGTCGAAGAGTTCCATTCGGGGGTGCCCGATATCATGGTATACGCCCAGTCGATCAAATCCCCCATATGCCCCAGTATTTGCAGGGGAGTATTGGATGTCGGCCCCGGAAGGTAGTCGGCGAACGATTCGGGTGCGGTTCTTACTGCCTTGGCGGCCCTGTAAGCCAGTGTCGCCAGAGTATGACGAAGCATTTCGAGATCGGTTTTTGGCATTGGTGTATTTTCCTCTCGTTGTGAAGCCACATCTGCATATTTAAACATACAATAATCATAATAATTATCCCAATGAAAACATACGATAACGTTATTGTTTTGACAATATTTTCGGCAGCCTTTCCTCGATGTCGCATTTTGCGACCTTATAAATTACGAGGTACCGAATTGGCACCTCAAAAAACCGGCTTATATCTTTATCTTGTTTGAGATCACATTTTGTGACCTCAAAAGATCAGGAATCCAGCGTAATGTCGAAACCGCGAGGGTTTCGACCTACTTATGCTGCTCCCTCTATTTACTTCTAATCGCGAGATATGGTTCAAAACATCTTTTCCCCTCCTCAAATTGATTCTTGAACCACCTAAATAATTCTGTTTGTTGGGTGACCAACCGCTCACGCTGTGTTTGGTTTTTTTCAACATCCAATAGAGAACGAACTTTCTCTAAATCGACTCCATGAGAATAAAGAGATTGGATATAATCGCCAACCTCCGAACCAAATAGAAATTCCTTGTCTTTGGAATTTCTCAGCAATTTCATAAGTTCATCATCCTCTACTCTTGCAGACTGTACAATTTTAGATATATACTCCATGGCTGACAAAAATACGGCATATCTCTTATCATATAATGCTAAACGGAAATTTGATCTCTGAAGTAAATATTGAGCCAAGAGAATCGCCAATGTGAAAATTCCAAAAATAATTGTCCAAATAGCCATTTAAAATCCTCCAATTAATTTATTCGCGTAGTTATTTTCTCTAGCGCATTAGCCTTCCTGATCTATTCATAAGATAAACGACATTGTACGCTTTTCTATTATATGATATTTAATAATTACAATTTAGGTGTCTTCTAATTCACAGGTTTCTGAAACGATATCCAAGAACTCTAACGGTTTAAAAGCCTGAATTACTTCAGAGTGCCTTTCAAACATGTCTTTTAATCGTTCAAAAGATATAAATCTACATATTTCGGCTAATGGGGTATTCAAAGATGAAAATGTGGGACGGCCAATTTCGTCTATAACCTTATCTCTCCTATTATCAGGCGCAACAATATATAGCGGTATATTTATATTTGGCTGTATTGCTATCAGATCGGACATTCGCAACAATCCCGAATATATAGAAGTTGTATGTTCTATCTCAAATGCTGCCAATACCGCATTTTTTTCGAGCCACAATATGTCAATTAGCTCAATGGTCCCTAGCGTAGCCGGATCTAGATGCAGCGTCAATTTTTTTCTTATTCCGGGAAATTCACCAAATTTCTTTTTGCCGATCTTCCTCCCATGATCATTTTTTGCTACCCAAACGTCTAAGCCCATATTCCTCGCAATTTCGTATAGCAAATGCTGCATTTTCAAATGATCTCTTATAACAGCCTTAGTTTCACCCTTATCGTCAAGTTTTTCTTTCTTTTGCGGCAAAGTGTAAGAGCGCTTTTTGCCCCTAATAGCCTTTGGCCTATAGAGCAATGCTTTTTGATCTATAGGTATTTTTTCTGGATTCTTCTTTGCACCTAAAAGAGCGTTTAAAACCGCCAGACCATCCTCTTTACTCCATTTTGACGGAGAACCTCTAAAACGACCAGTCCAAGCGTTGGGATTTTTTAGATTTTGAAAAAAACTTAACTTATCTTTAAGTTTCTTTACGGGAATTGAATTATCGAACTCAAGAGCAACTACCGTTTGGACTTTAAGTCGACTTGGATAAAGGTTGTCACGCCAAATTTTGGTAGTATCCTTGAAAGGTTTAGATATTACTTCAAGAACGCCAATAAATCTCGATACACCTGTCAGATAGCATATTAAATAATCTCCCGGTTTAACTTTTTGGACCGTTTTCCAACGATTTTCAGAAAATCCAGAAACCTTGCCTCCGGCCTTGAGAAATTCCAACCAGGTTTTCCCTGTAAATAAGTCAAGCCAATAATTGCGATTTGTCAATTCTAAGATCCCTTTTATAATTAGGTTAACACAAATATATTATAATTGGTCCAGTAAAGTCAATGGCATTAATTTATGATTGCAAAAAAGATCACGTCAAGTTAATTGTGTAAAATTGATGGTTCATTTTCATTTTTCCGAGTATCCAGCAC
>CP070813.1:2139196-2163896 GCA_020344055.1 Candidatus Zixiibacteriota bacterium
TGAAACCTATCGAAAAGCAGATCGATGATTTGATCGAACAGATCAAAACCAGAACCGCCCGGGGCGAGAGGGTGCTGGTAACCACCCTCACCAAAAGGATGTCCGAGGATCTCACCGATTACTTTCAGAACCTCGGAATTAAGGTGCGATACCTGCATTCGGAGATCGACGCCATCGATCGCGTCGAAATACTCCGCGATCTGAGACTGGCGGAGTTCGACGTTCTGGTCGGCGTCAACCTCTTGAGGGAAGGTCTGGACCTGCCCGAGGTGTCGCTGGTCGCCATACTTGACGCTGATAAAGAGGGATTCTTACGCTCCGAAAGATCGCTCATCCAGACAGCCGGTCGGGCCGCCCGCAACAAAGCCGGCGAAGTGATCCTTTACGCCGATACGGTTACCGATTCCATTAAAAAAGCCGTGGCCGAGACCGAAAGACGGCGAACGGTGCAAATTGAGTTTAACCAAACCCACGGGATCGAACCTAGAACCATATATAAGTCGCGCGAGGACATTCTGAAAACAACCTCCTTCGCCGATGTCAAATCGCCGGAACCGGAAAAAACCGCCCGCGAGGAAATCGACACGGTAGCGCGGCTGGAAATAGAAGAGAAGTTGAAGACTCTGGAGAGAATGATGAGAAAAGCCGCCAGAGAGCTCCAGTTCGAAAAAGCCGCGGAACTGAGAGACGAGATATCACGGTTAAGAAAAATGAAATGAGGCTTATTATGCTTAAATCGGCAATCATGGGATCTTTAATAGTCTTGGCATTTATCGCGTGTAACGGATCGGACGTGACCAGGCCTCCGGACGTGAACGACCATGACGCCATCTATCATATTATTATTTACGACCGGGCCAGCGAATTTAATCTGAATCTTCTGGATTTCTCTATCCCGGATACGCTGTCACCTTTGCCGGCTCAACTGCAGGTAGAACATTATTGGTTCAATCTGACCTACGATTCCCTGGATTTGATTATCGATATCGAGTATCCCGATTTTCACGATACGCTGGGAACTCTACCCGAGGCCGACGTGGAGGAAATCAAACTCTTTTACGGTACTCTGGAAGTTATCGGAATCGATACCGCCGGCGGCGGTCAGACGCCCATCCGGTTTTCCACGGAGTTCGCCATTCGGGCAGAGATATCGGCGAGATTTAAGAAATTCGGCTCCGACTACAACTATCGCCGCGGCTGGCTTTTGACTCAAATTTCCGATATCGCTTTTTCCGCTACATACCCGGGAGGCATCACCCAGGTCAGAATAAGCTCCGCCTCTTATGCCGATCTGATTGTAATGCCCGGTCTAAAAACATTGGATAATATTCCCGCTTTCGCGCCGGGCGAATCCCTTACGGTGACCATAAGCGGCTCCAATCTCGATGATGTATTCAGGGTAAGATTCCCCGGCGATAACGGCTATCAAACCGTTACCGTTACGCCGGTGAATGACAGTGTAGTTACCGGATTCCGGATGCCGGGAACCGGTCAGGTCAACCATATTCTTGTCGAAGCTATAGGTGAGACCTCATTCCGGGAGATCGGTCCCTTCAGATATGAAGCCGTAGGCGTCCTGTTTAGGGTGGAATAATCGATTATTATGGATCCGGGGTAATCGATTTGAAAGCTTTGGCAAAAAATTACCTTGCCATTATAGTTGACGATACTATATTGGGAAGACGGAGGAATTATGGCAAAAAGACAGACCTTTGCTGATAAAGTTCAGAAAAAGTCGCACGTAGAGGAATGCAAAGTATGCGCGTCACCCATCACACCTACCATGTTTGTATTTCCTCAGGCTGCCGAAAATGGCGCGATTAAGTATAAAAAGGGCATCGTAAAAATCTGTAAATGTAATTACAAACAATATTACGAATAAGTGTAATATATTGTTACGCAACTTGTTGAGAAAATCAGATTGAGGCCCTTTAAGATTTTCTCGAAGGCGGAGTTTGTGAAAAATATTACAAAATCCCTTGACCATCCGGTTTCGAGGGGTTATTTTTATCTCAATTATAGATTTTAACTCGAGGAGGTTAGTTAATGCCTAAAATAGATGTAGATACCATACGATGTAAAGGCTGCGAACTCTGTATTCCCGCCTGCCCCAAAAAGGTGCTCGGGCTTTCGAGGACATTCTCCTCCAACGGATATTATCCCGCTGTTATGGTAAATCCGGAAAATTGCAACGGCTGTAGGCTCTGCGCTTTCGTTTGTCCCGATGTCGCCATCACGGTATACAAGTAGGAGGGGATAACAATGGCTGAGCGAACATTGATGAAAGGGAACGAGGCGGTTGCAGAGGGCGCCGTTAGAGCCGGGTGCAGATTTTTCGCCGGATATCCCATTACTCCCCAGAATGAGATCCCCGAATATATGTCCTGGCGACTACCCGAGGAAGGCGGCACTTTTATCCAGGCTGAATCCGAGGTGGCGGCTATAAACATGCTTTTCGGCGCCTCCTCCGTCGGAACCAGGGTTATGACATCGTCCTCGTCGCCTGGAATCAGCCTTAAACAGGAAGGCGTATCTTATTGTGCCGCGGCGGAATTGCCCATTTTCTATACCAATATTGTGAGAGGCGGTCCCGGGCTCGGTAATATCGCCCCGTCACAGGGGGATTACTTCCAGGCCACTCGCGGAGGAGGTCACGGCGACTATAGAGTGATCGTATTCGCTCCTAAAACCGTTGAGGAAATGGCCAATTTCCCCAGAACTTGCTATGAGCTGGCGTTCAAATACCGGATTCCCACTATGATGCTTGCCGACGGCATTCTGGGGCAGATGATGGAACCGGTTACGTTCGAATTCGATCCCATTGACCCCTCGACTCTGGATCTTCCCGATTGGGCCCTGCGAGGTTCGAAGCCGGAAAAAAGACGGGTAATTAAATCATACGATCTCCGGCCGGGTAAAATGGAGCAATGGAATTTCAGGCTCGAGAAAAAATATGATGAAATCAGAGAAAAAGAACCGAGGTACGAAGCGGTCAATATCGACGATGCCGATATTATCCTTACCGGGTATGGAACCGCCGCTCGAGTCTGCGAGTCCGCCATGGCTCTGGGACGAAAAGAGGGACTGAAAATCGGATATATCAGGCCCATAACTCTCTGGCCCTTCCCCAAGAGCGTTTTTCGTGAAGTGAGGGATAAGGTCGAGAAGTTCTTCGTGGTCGAGATGAGCCTCGGACAATATGTTGAAGATGTAAAACTTTCACTGAACGGCAGATCGGAAATCTATCTTCATAAACGGCCGGCCGGGGGTATTCCCACCGGTGAAGAAGTATTGGAGCTTACCAGAAAAATACTCTCCGGCGATAAAACAAAACAGGTAGAGGAATAATAATTCGAACTGGAGATAAGAATGGAAAAAGTCGTTTTTGAACAGACGAAGGGTCTTACCGATATCCCCATGCGCTACTGCCCCGGCTGCGGTCACGGCGTCGTTCACAGACTGGTAGCCGAATGCTTCATGGAGTTGGGCGTGCAGGAGAAGACCATCGGTATTGGCCCCGTCGGCTGTTCGGTTTTTGCCGATGAATATTTTAACTGCGACATGATCCAGGGCGCTCACGGCAGGGGACCCGCCATCGCCACCGGGATCAAGAGATGTCGGCCCGATCGGCTGGTATTCTCCTATCAGGGTGACGGCGACCTGGCCTCAATCGGAGCGGCTGAAATGCTCCATTCCGCAATGAGATCGGAAAATATTACCATCATATTCATAAACAACGCCATCTACGGTATGACCGGCGGGCAGATGGCGCCGACCACCCTTCTGGGGATGAAGTCCACGACCTCGCCATCCGGTAGGACAGTTGAGGCCAACGGCTACCCCATCAGGGTTTGCGAGCTGCTTGCCGCCCTTGACGGTCCGGTTTACCTCGAACGCGTATCCGTCGACAAACCGGCGGCCGTGGTCAAGACCAAGAAAGCTATCAAGCGGGCATTCGAATACCAGCTCGAGGGCCGCGGATTTACGCTGGTAGAGATCCTGTCGCAATGTCCCACCGACTGGCATTTGACTCCTTTGCAGGCGATCGAGAAGATCAGGAAGGATCTGATTCCCTATTACCCGCTCGGGATTTACAGGGAACCGGAGGACGCCAAGCGGGCCAAGAAAGAAAAAGTCGCCGTGGAAAAGGAGTCGTAGCATGTTTCAGGGAATAATAATGTCCGGTTTCGGCGGGCAGGGAATCATCTCCGGCGGCATCATGCTCGCTTATGCCGGTATGATAGAGGGCAAACAAGTCACCTTTTTCCCGGCCTACGGCGCGGAGATGAGGGGAGGTACCGCCAACTGCTCGGTGGTAATATCCAGCGACCCGGTGGCCTCGCCGGTCGTGGGCAATCCCGACTCCCTTCTGATCATGAACGAACCCTCGCTGGCGAGATTCGAGGATTCGCTGAAGCCCGATGGTTTAATGATCATCAATTCTTCGCTGGTAGCCTCCAAACCGACTCGTACCGATATCGCCGCCATCGAGATTCCTGTCAGCGATCTGGCGGAGGGGGTCGGCAATATCAAAACCGCGAATATGGTTATCCTGGGGGCTTACGCCAGGAAGACCGGCGCCGTTTCAATCGATGGTCTAAAAAACAGCATCGAAAAGGTCTACGTCCGGGCCAGCGCGTCGATGGTGGAGATGAATAAGAAAGCTATCGACAAGGGAGCCGAGGCGGTAAGCTGATGAAGTTGAAATAGATCTCTCAAGGCGGGCCTTTTGCCCGCCTTTTTTATGTTCTAAATGTAGAGGTAGATAGGTAGATGCAAGGTAGGAACCCCGCTAAAGGCGGGGCTCCCGACATTTCCATCATTCATTTGTCAGGAGTCCTTAGGGCTCTGAGTTTTGCCTGCTTTTGTGGACATTGAATTAAGCCCCGATTACTATTCAGCCGGATGAACCGACCCTCTACCAAAAAAGACGTCATTGCGAGGCTCACGTCGAAGACGTGAGCCGTGGCAATCTCCAAAATAAATCTTAGAGGTGTTTGAAACAGATTGCTTCAGGCTCCGTTTTAAACGGATCCCTAGCGATGACTGCCTTTCATTATGTATTGGGAATTGCGATTTTCGAGACGTTAATCATACGCCGGTTTAACAAATAAACCCCCCACAGGCCTCATCCTCCGCCTTGTATTCGGAATCATCAATTCCCTTCGCCGGGGGATTATTTCGCTCCCACTCAATAGTCTGTCTTAAGGCCTCTTCGCGATCGATTTTTTCAATAAAGCCGAGATCTTTTCTTATGCGCGAGGTGTCGACATCGAGATGATACTGCCAGTATTCATCCCCTTTCAGATGGTCAGGCAATTTATCTTTCGGCGTATATATAATTTTTCCGCCCCATCCCATTATCTCCGCTAATTTTTCGATCCATTCTTTTTCGGGCAAAGCCTGCGGTTCGCCCACGTTGTATATCCTGCCCGCGGCTTTTTCATTCATGATTGCCAGGTAGATAGCCTCGGCGCAGTTTTCGACATAACCCCGTGTGATCCGCCATTTGGCCTGGTTTTCATCTATAAGAATGGCGGGACGGTTATCGATCATCCTTTTAATATACCCGTAAAACCGGTGCTGGTAATCACCGGGACCGTAAACCATCGGCAGACGCAGAACAGTCGCCGGCAAATTGGGATCAGACATTACGGCCCGTTCAACCAATATTTTATCATAGTTATGTAAGATATTATTCTCATCGGGCACATCTTTTCGATAGGGGTAAAGCTTCGCCCGCAGAGGGGAATCTTCGGTCAGTCTTTCTACTGGATTTGAATCCAGTTCCTCACCCCGCAGCATATTATAATTCCGGTAAACATCGCAGCTGCTGGCCACAACCAGCCGCCCCGCAATCCCGGACATCACCTCCACCAGTTCCTTGGCCTGGGATTCCGTCAGGAGGATCATATCTAAAATAACGTCGGGCTTAAGCTTTTCAAATTCTTTCAAAAAATCTCTGAGGTTATTCCTATCCCCGAGAATCTCTCCAACGCTATTCGGAAACCCTGCGATGGTTGTACCGCGGTGGAATACGGTAACATCGTAGCCCTCTGCGGACAGTCTCCGCGCCACATGCGGGCCCATGAACCGCGTCCCGCCGATGATTAGAATTTTCATTTAAACAGCCCTTCGGATTATTAACAAATAAAAAGTCCGATCGTATCCATAATAATGTATCGATAAGGGGTGCTTACCTGCGAATTTTAATTTTCCTTTGTCCTTTTGTTATCAATCACTTATATATACCGGCATGAGGGAAGCCGTGGTCGAAAAAAAGGCTGTAAATGGAGGAAAAAACGGGAATAGCAAGGATCTGAAAAGTCCCTGGTATACCTGGATCTTTCGCCTTAGGATCGAGGAGTTCACCGCGCTGGTCTTTTTCTTTCCCATGCTTTATTTTACTTTTAAGGCCTACACTTTCTTCAAATCCATTGGTGACGTGCCCAATGTTTTCGTGGGCGACGTACAGCGGGTGTTCGGGATAATAGTCGCGGTAATAATTACGTTATTGATTATTAAGTACCGGCCCAACTGGACTTTCCTTCGGGATAGCCTCCCGTTCGCGTTCTGCATCGCCATTTACACGAATCTCCACGATACTATACATTTCGCCAATCCAAATGATATTCATCATCATCTGATCTCCATCGACCAGTGGATATTCGGAGCGCAACCCTGTGTCTGGGCGGAACGGTTTATTCATCCTTTACTGACTGAGATATTCTCGTTTTGCTACATGTTATTTTTCGCTTTCGCTCCCGCGGTCGCGCTTACGCTTTATCTGCAGAGACGAAAGACGGAGTTCCGCGCCGTAATGGTTTCCGTGATACTCTGCTTTTACGCGGGTTACCTGCTTTATGTTCTTTTTCCGGCGGTGCCGCCCAGAATTACCCTGCAACACCTGTTCACCGTTAAATTCAACGGCACCCCTCTAGCGGATACTGCCATAGCGATGATAAACGTGCTTCCCAGGGAATCCCGGGCGGCCTTCCCATCCCTGCATGCCGCGGTGACGTTGATCTCGCTGATGCTGGCGTACAAGTATGTCCGCTGGCTTTTCTGGGTTCTGCTTCCGTTTTGCACGGGGTTGCTGCTTTCGACCATTTATCTCCGGCATCATTACGTGATCGATCTTGTAGCGGGATTCATTCTCGGTATCCTGGCGTTCATCTATGGTCCCCGGATAGACGCCTGGTGGAACTCCAGAAGAATGAAAGTATAGGCGAATAATATGCCGAAAGTAGCGTTAAGTTTTACAGGCTGCAAGGTCAACAATTACGAGATCCAGGCTCTCTCCGAGGCTCTGGAGCGATCGGGGTTTGAAATCGTATCGTTCAATCATAAGGCCGATTGTTATGTTATTAATACCTGTACCGTGACCTCTAAGGCGGATACCTCATCGCGAAACCTGATCAGGCGGGCTAAAAGAATATCGCCGGCCGCGAAAATTGTGGTTACGGGATGTTACGCCCAGCTGAAACCGGAAAAGGTTTCCGGAATCGGCATTGACCTGTTAATCCCCAATAGCGAGAAAGAAAAGATACCGGGCAGGATAATCAATCTTATAGCAGGGAACGGGGCGAAGCCCGCAATAGACGACGCCGGAGAATACGGATCTTTTATTATCTCCAATATGAGGGGGCTAACCAGGGGGTTTATCAAAATCCAGGAGGGTTGCGATCGAAGATGTACATACTGCACCATCTGGATATCTCGGGGACAGCTCCGATCCCGGAAACCCCGGTTTATTATAGATGAGATTAACAGGCTTCATCAAAACGGCTACCTGGAGATCGTTTTGACCGGCGTTCATATCGGAAAATATAAATACGGCGATGTCGGTTTTCCGGATCTATTGGAAAAAATCATAACGGATACTGATATACCGAGAATAAGATTATCATCCATGTATCCCACCGAGGTGGATGATAGGCTTATCCGAATTCTCTCCGAAAAAAGGATCTGTCCTCATGTGCATCTATCGATCCAATCGGGCGACGACGTTATCTTGAGAAAGATGGGCAGAGAATATACCGGCGAGGATCTGCGGGGCATAATTCAATCATTAAACAGCTCTATTCCCGGCATTACGGTTGGCGGGGATATAATCGCGGGATTTCCCGGAGAATCCGACAAACAGTTTGAAAACAGCGTCGATCTTGTAGAGCGAACCGGCATACATCATCTTCACGTCTTTTCGTTCTCCCCTCGCCCCGGCACGAAGGCGGCGGAAATGAATAACTCAGTGGCTCCTGAAATAATAAAGAAAAGAACAAATTTACTCCGGAAGTTGGGGGCTCAAAAAAAGATCGAGCATCTGAAAAAGTTCATTAACAAAGACCTCCAGGTTTTATTTGAAAATAGGACGACAGATAATAACGGCGTTCTTACCGGCCTTTCCGAAAACTATCTGCGAGTCAACGCTGCAGGCGATAAGAGCTTGAGAGGAAATATAATAAGGGTACGTCCGCACTCTCTTGAAAATTCCATTTTGGTTGCTGATATTAAACAAAATTAGCCTCCCAAAAAGGTATTGACAATAGTCCGGCGTCAAACTTATACTTGGCAAGTTTTATCGGCGGAAAGGATCTGGAAACAATTCAAGATAGAAACCTGTTCCGCTTTTTAACGAGAATCGGTTGTGAAAAAAATCACGCGGATTGAATAGATGTTTAAAATCTTTTTCCCGATCTTTGTCCTTTTTCTTCTGGCTTCAATAACCGTTCTTATTATGATGTTTCTGCCGGAGCTCCTGGCCCGCAAATCCAGGAGCAGGCGGAAGCTTACGCCGTACGAATGCGGCATTGTACCGGAGACCGATGCCCGCGAGAGGTTCCCGGTCAAATTCTATCTCATAGCTATCCTGTTTATTATTTTCGATCTCGAAACGGTATTTCTATATCCCTGGGCGATAATCCTCAAGAAAATGAAGATGTTCGCTTTCATCGAGATGGCTGTCTTTATAGGCATCCTGCTTCTGGGCTACTTTTATATAGTCAAGAAGGGGGCGTTGAAGTGGGAATAGAAAAATATATCCCCGACGGCATCATCCTGACCACGGTGGAGAAGGCGGTCAACTGGTCCCGGAAATCGTCGCTCTGGCCCTTGGGTTTCGGGCTGGCCTGCTGCGCCATCGAGATGATGTCGACCTTCGCGTCGAGATTCGATCTGGGCCGCTTCGGGATGGAGGTAATGAGACCCTCTCCCAGGCAGGCCGACCTGATAATCGTATCCGGAAGGTTGTCGGTGAAAATGGCTCCCGTTTTAAGGCAACTCTACGATCAGATGCCCAATCCCAAGTATGTGATTTCTATGGGTGCGTGCGCTTCCTGCGGAGGGATATTTAACAATTATGCCATCGTACAGGGCGTCGATCGGGTCATACCTGTGGACGTGTACGTGCCGGGATGCCCCCCTCGGCCCGAGCAATTGATCGACGGTATCATGATGCTGAGAGCAAAAATCGAGCAAGAAAAACTGAAAGGCAGATCCTGATGTCATCGGTCGTCGAGGAGAGGCTGAAAAAGGAATATTCTGATAAAATCGTCGAGCTCTATTCCTTCAGGGGCGACCCGAATGTAGTGGTGAAAGCTTCCGATCTTATAGAGATCTGCAGATTCCTCAAGACCGATTCCGAATTGAGATTCAGTTTTCTTTCCTGCATAACTGCGGCCGACTATCTGGGAATCAGGGAAAAGAGATTCGAGCTCGTTTATGTTCTTTATTCCATCCCCAAACGCCTTCGCGTGATTATCAAGGTCCGCGTTGATGACGGCGGAGAGGCGCCGTCCTTAACCACGCTCTGGGACACGGCGAATTTCCAGGAACGGGAGGTCTACGATATGTTCGGGATAAAATTTACCGGGCATCCCGATATGACCCGTATACTTATGGACGAGGATTGGATCGGCCACCCCCAGAGAAAGGACTTTCCGCTTACCTACGAGGTTCCGCACTTCACTCATAACAAAGATCATATCGATTCAAGGCATAGATCGCCATGGAGAGGGGACGAGTAGTTGGCTGAACCCCGAACCATGACGATCAACATGGGTCCCCAGCATCCCGCCACGCACGGGGTTCTGAGGATTCTTCTTGAGCTGGACGGCGAGACGGTGATCGCGGCCAAGCCGATAATCGGCTATCTGCATACCGGTATCGAGAAAAATATGGAGGCCAAAACATACACCCAGGCTCTCACCATGACCGACCGGATGGATTATCTGGCGCCACTTTCGAACAATCTCGTATATGTCGGGGCCATAGAAAAGCTGATGGAGGTCGAGGTCCCGCCGCGCGCCGAATACGTGCGTGTCATTATGACCGAGCTGACCCGTATCGCCTCCCATCTGGTGTGGCTGGGTACGCACGCCATCGATATAGGCGCCATGTCCATGCTTCTTTATTGTTTCAGGGAGCGTGAGAAGATAGTTCAGATGTACGAATTTGTTTCCGGTGTTCGGATGATGGCCTCGTATTTCAGGGTGGGGGGATTGACCAATGATATCCCGGCCGGCTTTGATAAAAGGGTAAAGGAGATTCTTGATACTTTTCCTGCGAAAATAAACGAGTACGAGGGTCTTCTTACGGAAAACAGGATCTGGCGCAACCGCACGATCGGGGTGGGGGTCGTATCGGCCGAGGAGGCCATAAATTCGGGATTGTCCGGCCCCAATATCAGGGGCAGCGGGGTCGCCTGGGATCTGCGCAAATCAAATCCCTATTCCTATTACGATAAATTCGAGTTCGATATACCCACGGGCAAAAACGGAGATGTTTTCGATAGGTACAAGGTTCGCCTCACCGAGATGCGGCAGTCGTTGAGAATAGTCTCGCAGGCCGTGGAGGGTATCCCGGAAGGACCGTTTATCACCGCCGACCGCAAGATCGCGCCGCCGCCCAAGCCCGAGGTCCTCCAGGGTATGGAACAGTTGATACATCAATTTAAAATTTACGTTCATGGTTTCTGCCCCCCGAAGGGTGATGTTTATTTCGCCATCGAATCGCCCAAAGGGGAAATCGGGTGTTATATCGTTTCTGACGGCACCAAGAAGCCGTACCGGGTTCATTTCAGGCCGCCGTCCTTTGTCAATATTTCCGCTTTGAACAAATTGGTGAGGGGCAGGATGGTGGCGGATGTTATCGCCTGCGTGGGATCGCTGGATATCGTCCTGGGAGAGATCGACAGGTAAGCCGGAGTCTGAACGTGGAAAAAACATCTCAGATAATTCTATCGGAAAAGTCGGTAAAAGAACTGAGACGGCTGGAAAATCTCTATCCTGAAAAGAAGTCGATTGTCCTGATGGTTCTGCACGTCGTATATGATCAGTTCGGCTACCTGAAACCCGCCGCAATCGATGAGGCCGCCGGGGTAGTCGGTATACCGCCGATAGATTTTCATCAGGCGGCCAGTTTTTATACCTTCTTTCCCCGAGAAAAGGTCGGCAAGTATCATATACAGGTCTGTCGTACTCTCTCGTGTTATCTTCGGGGTGCGGAGGAGCTGGTAGATTATCTTATAGAGAAGCTAAATATTAAAATGGGTGAGGTCACCGAGGACGGTATTTTCTCACTTACGGAAGTTGAATGCCTGGGATCATGCGGCACGAGCCCCATGATGCAGATAAATGATACCTATTATGAAAATCTAAACCGGGCGAAAGTCGATAGCATTCTGGATGAATTGAGAAAAAAGGCGAAGAGTGGCTGAGTACGAAAAAATACTCTTTAAGAATATAGATCAACCCGGCCAGGACAGGATCGAAACGTATCTGAAAAACGGCGGATATAAGGCGTTTGAGAAAGCTGTTACCAACATGACTCCCGAGGAAGTGACTGAAGAAGTGATTAAATCCGGGCTTCGAGGTCGCGGGGGAGCGGGATTTCCCGCGGGAAGAAAATGGAGCTTTCTGCCCAAAGATTCCGATAAACCGGTGTACCTGACGGTAAACGCCGACGAGTCCGAGCCCGGCACCTTCAAAGACCGCGAACTCATGGAAAAAGACCCCCACCTTGTTATAGAGGGAACGTTAATCACCTCCTACGCCATTAAGTGCCGGACCGCCTTTATTTATATTCGAGCCGAATTCACTTATGCAGCTAAACAACTTATTCGCGCTATAGAGGAGGCCAGGGCAAAAGGTTATATCGGTAAAAATATTCTCGGGAGAGGTATAGACATCGATATTATCGTACACCGGGGCGGGGGAGCCTACATCTGCGGCGAGGAGACCGCTCTTTTAACCTCCCTTGAAGGTGGCCGGGGTCATCCCCGTGTGAAACCGCCTTTTCCGGCGATATCCGGGCTTTATGGAGCGCCCACTATTATTAACAATGTTGAGACGCTGGCAAACGTACCTCACATAGTGAATCGCGGGGGAGAATGGTACGCCTCCATTGGTACCGAAAAGTCGACCGGCACGAAAATATTCTGCCTGTCCGGCCATGTAAACAAACCCGGCAATTACGAATTGCCTATGGGTATACCTCTCCGGGAATTGATATATGACTACGGGGGTGGCATCCTGGAGGATCGCAACCTGAAAGCGGTAATACCGGGGGGATCATCGGTACCTGTCCTCACGGCGGACAAGATCGACGTTCACCTGGATTACGAATCGCTGGCCGAGGCGGGAAGCATGTTGGGCTCGGCCGGAGTGATTGTTCTGGATGAGACGGTCTGCATGGTCAAGGCCGCCCTTAATATGATGCGTTTCTACAAGCACGAATCCTGCGGCCAGTGCACCCCCTGCCACCAGGGCACCTACTGGCTTCTGCGGATACTTGACCGCATCGAACATGGCAGGGGGACCATGGAAGACCTGGACGAATTGATACATATCTGCGATAATATCGACGGCAATACCATCTGTCCTCTGGGCGACGCCGCTACTCCCGGCGTACGGTCGACATTGCAGCATTTCCGGGAGGAATACGAATATCATATCGAGCATAAAAAATGCATGGTGAGCATGGCGCCGAGGTTTGTTTAGAGCATGGCTGACAAGATAAGCGTAACGATAAATGATCAGGCGGTCGAGGTTCCGCCGGGGACGCTCATTATTGAGGCGGCGAAAAAAATAGGCGTCAAGATTCCCACTTTTTGTTATGACGACCGGCTGAGATCGGTCGGGGCTTGCAGGATGTGCCTTGTGGAGGTCGAGAAAATGCCCAAACTGATAGCATCCTGCGCCACGCCCGTCGCGCCGAACATGGTGATACATACCGAGTCGGATAAAGTCAAAACCGCTCGCAAGGGCGTACTGCAATTCCAGTTGATAAACCATCCTCTGGATTGCCCCACCTGCGACAAGGGCGGCGAATGTCCCCTGCAGGATAATACCTTTCTTTATGGACCGACAGAATCTGATTATAAGGAAAATAAGATCCGTGTAATGAATCGGGAGGAAGATCAGAAATTCGATGATTTTCGCCTGGGTCCGGAGATATATTACAATGCCAATCGCTGTATTATGTGTTTCAAATGTACTCGAATCGTACGCGATCTCGCCGGGGAGGCCGATCTGGGCGTTTTCGAGAGGGGAGCGAGTTCTTATATCGGAATTATGAAAGAGTTGGATTTCGCCGACGAATATTCCGGCAATACCGTGGAATACTGCCCCGTGGGCGCGCTTACATCCAGATCCTTCAGGTATAAGATCCGCGATTGGCTTCTGAAAAAAGCGTCATCCGTATGCAGCCTCTGCGCCGTTGGATGTAACTTGCACGTGGAATGGTCGAGAGACAAAGTATATCGTCACATGGCGCGCAGAAACGATGAAATCGATATTGGATGGCTCTGCGACAGGGGCCGTTACGGTTTCGATATAACTTCGAATAAGGATAGAATTTATAAGACGCACATAAGGCGGGATTCGAGCCTGGAACCCTGCGGCTGGGAAGAGGCCACCGCCGTCGCGGTCAAGTATCTGACAGAATACATTGACGATAACAGGGGAGCTGAAATTGCGGCCGTCGGTTCAGGCTCTCTGTCAAATGAAGAGGCCTACGCCATAAGGAGATTCTTCGGAGATGTCGTCAGGACCGATTATATCGATTTCCAGACTGAATACGCCGAGCCCTTAACTCCCGATGTCCTGGATTTAATCGGCTTGGAAGGCAAAATATCCGGCCTGGAAAACAAAGGAATCTATATCTTTGTCGATTGCGATCCGGCCAGTGATTTCCCGGTCGCTTCCCTAAGGATCAGGAAAGCGATTTCAAAACGCAAGGCCAGGGCCGTCTTTATTACGTCCTATCACAAAAGGCTGGGATATTTCCCGGTAACGAATATCCGCGTTTCCGCCGGTTCCGAAGCGTTTGCGCTGGAATACCTGCATTCGAGAATTCAGGGAACTGATTTTCGTGTACCCGAGGGATTGATCGAAGATAAAAGCAAACTGGATAATCTCGCAAAAGATATTAAAAATTCAGATTCCGTTCATATCATATCGGGAAGGGCATTTTTCAATCATCCGTACAGGGCGGCCTTGTTATCATCTATGATAAAACTTAAAAAGGTGTGTAGTGCAGGATTATCCATTGTGCCTGCGCAGGTCAATTTTATGGGCGTAACCCGGTTCGGTCTCTATGGCAGCCCCGGCCGTTCCTTTACCGATATCCTGGATAAGATCAATTCCGGCAGCATAAAATCTTTGTTTGTATTCGGCTCAAATCCGACAGAGGAATTTCCGGACAGGAGATATGTCATCGATACTTTAAGAAAACTCGAGTTTTTGGTCGTGGTCTCGCCTTTTATGGATTCCCTGACCAACCTGGCATCGCTGGTATTTCCCTTGGCGTTACCGGCAGATTATAGCGGAAGCTTTATGAATATGGAAGGGCGTATCCAGAGATTTGAGGCTGGCCCGGAGAATATTCACTATGAAATGAAACCGGTGTGGGCGATTCTCGGCGAATTTTCGGATGTGATGGAGACGGGTAACGTTTGGTATCATGACTCCCAGGTTCGTGAGGAGATCGCCAAAAATCTGACTCATTATTCGAATATAACGAATATTCCGCAAAAGGGACTGATTGTCGGATTGAAGGATAAAAAAGAGCTCGAAATAAAAGAAACATCTCCGGAAATTCCGCCCAAAGCGGATTCGGAACTGCCCTATATACTCAACTGGACACCTTCGGTACATCATTCCGGCTGGATAACTCAAAAGTCCGCTACCCTGATGAACATCGCGGGCAAACAGGAAGCCTGGATGCACCCGGATGACGCCGCTAAAGAGGGAGTCGAAGCGGGGCAGGCTGTTAGAATCGGAAATAAAGAAACCGGGATCAATATCAAGGTGAAAATAACGAATGAGGTAAACAAGGGTGAGATATTGATCCTGAATTCTTTTGAGGATAATCCGGTCAATCGGTTATTGAAGCGTGATGAAAAGGTGACTTTTGTATCAGTGGGAAAAATCTGATGTTTGCTGATATTTTAATAATGGTATTGAAGGTGACGGTGATCTTCGCGGGATTGATGGTGGCCGTTGCGTATGCCACCTACATGGAAAGAAAGGTGGTCGCGCATATTCAGCATCGGATAGGGCCTAACGTTGCCGGCCCCTTCGGGCTTCTGCAGCCGATTGCCGATGCCGTCAAGCTCCTGTTTAAAGAGACCTTTCCGCCCGGCATGGTTAACAAGTTCCTGTTTATTATCGCGCCGATTATCGCCTTTGTTACGGCCTGTATGTCGATCGCCGTTATTCCGGTGGGCGATTTGGTAAGCATAGGAGGACGGCAGGTCGAGCTCATCATTTCCGATCTGAACATCGGTATACTGTATATATTCGCCGTTACTTCGCTGGGAGTCTACGGAGTGGTGCTGGCAGGGTGGTCATCCAATTCCAAGTACTCCCTTCTGGGGGGGCTTCGCTCGACGGCCCAGATGATCAGCTACGAGGTCTCTATCGGACTCGGCATTGTAGGCGTTCTGCTTCTGAGCCAGACCTTCTCGATTTCCGAGATCGTAAGGCAGCAGTCAGGTTCCATATTCAACTGGTATTTCTTCAAACAGCCGATCGCCTTTTTCGTCTATTTTATTTCAGCCATCGCGGAGACTAACCGTAATCCCTTCGACCTACCGGAGGCGGAGTCGGAACTGGTGGCGGGTTATCATACCGAATATTCGGGTATGAGATTCGGGATCTTCTTCCTGGGTGAATACGCCAATATGATTATGGTATCGGCTATCGCCTCCAGCCTGTTTTTCGGCGGCTGGAACGGGCCGTTTTTACCGCCGGTCCTGTGGTTTGTAATAAAGGTCGTGATATTTATGTTTATTTATATATGGATCAGGGGCACGCTGCCCCGTCTGAGATACGACCAGCTCATGAGGTTCGGGTGGCTGATTCTGTTCCCCCTGGGAATAGTCAATGTAATAGTTTCGGCTCTGATCGTAGCGTTGTAGGATTATTGAAAATGTGGCATGCTTTAAAGACCGTTTTATGGGCGATACCCAAAGGGCTTTCCATCACCTTCAGGTACCTGTTCAGAAAGCCGGTTACGGAGCAGTATCCTCGAACCAGGCCCAAATTCGAGGACCGCTATCGCGGGCTGCATTACCTGACTCGATACGAGGACGGGTCCGAGCGCTGCGTCTGTTGCGGTCTGTGCGCCGCCGCCTGTCCCGTCGATTGCATATACATGGAGCCGGCCGAAACGCCGGATGGTATCAGGTATGCGAAGATATACGAGATCAATACCCTGAGGTGTATTTATTGCGGTTTCTGCGAGGAGGCTTGCCCGGAGGAGGCCGTATTCCTGGGCCACGAGTTCGAGTTCTCCTCTTACGAACGTGATGATTTTATATACACCAAAGAGATGCTGTTGGGAAATTACGATAAAATCGAGAAGGACCGGGTGGCTAAAAATATCAAACCGTTATTTAGAAAGGAAAGGCAGCAGTTTAAAGTCCCGGCCGAGCCGCTGGATCATTAGCTTGTAATGGTCAGGATAAGGAAGGGAATTTCTTGATACAGTCTGGAACGAGCTCATGGTGATTTTCGCGATTCTGGCGTTGATATCGATGTTCGCGGCGTTGATGGTGGTAACGCGCAAAAGCGCCCTGGCATCTGCCATATATCTTATCCTGGTGATGTGCTGTATAGCGGGATTGTTTGTTACTCTGGGCGCGCTGTTTATCGCCGCCCTGCAGGTCATTGTATACGCCGGCGCTATAATGGTACTGGTGATATTTGTAATAATGCTTCTGAATCTGCGAAAAGATGAATTCGGATTTGATACCAAAACACTTCAGAAATATCTCGGCTTCGCCTTTGCCGCGCTTATCTTGATACAGGCCGTTTTCATTACCGGCTGGGCCATGAAAGATTATACCGATATTCCGGAAAAGGACATATCTGAAATTGTAGAATCCGAAGGAATCGAATCAATAGACGAATATTTGTCCGCCGAATCGGTGGCGGAGACACTATTTAAAAAATTCGCCTATCCTTTCGAGGTTACCTCGGTGCTGTTATTGACGGCTATCGTGGGGGCGCTGGTGGTTTCAAAGAAAAGGCTTCTGGAAGAGGACGAGGAGGGAGAAATCTGATGGCTCCCGTGGAGTATTACATTATTCTCTCCGCCATACTATTCGGCATCGGGGTTTGGGGCGTCCTGAAATCGAGGAACGCCATTGTGATTTTCATGTCTATCGAACTAATGCTCAATGCCGTGAACCTCTCCATTGTCGCATTCGCCAGCAATATCAAAACCGTCTTATCTCAATTTATCACGGCCATCCCTCCTCAGAGAATACCGGAGGTTTTGCAGACCTCCATCGCCAGCGGCCAGGTTTTCGTACTCCTGGTAATGACCGTGGCGGCCGCCGAGGCCGCGGTGGGCCTGGCCATCATTATCTCTATTTTCAGGGCCAAAGACTCCGTTAACGTGGATAACGTGAACATTATGAAATGGTAATGACTTGGAAGAGCAAATAAAAATACTCGTCAAACTCGTACCGTTGTTTCCGTTGATCGGGTTTTTGTTAAACGGGATATTGAATCGTAAGCTTCCGGAGAAAACTGTCGGGTTTATCGGCTCGTTTACGATTTTCTGCTCCTTTGTTCTTTCGGCCTGGGCGTTTATACTTTTGATACAATTGCCAGAACATGCTCGATCCCTGCAATCGTCCTGGTTCGACTGGGTCGTATCGGGATCTTTCAGTTCCGCCTTCTCCTTCCTGTACGACCCCCTGGCCGCGGTGATGATGCTTGTGGTTACCGGTGTGGGATTTTTGATTCATGTTTACTCTGTCGGGTACATGCATGGCGACGGCGGTGTGGGACGTTACTTCTCGTATCTGAACCTGTTCGTCTTTGCCATGTTAACGCTTGTAATGGGTGACAACCTCCTCCTTTTGTATCTCGGCTGGGAGGGCGTAGGCCTGTGCAGCTACCTTCTTATCGGATTCTGGTTTCACAAGGATTCGGCCTCAAACGCAGGCAATAAAGCGTTCATCGTAAACAGGGTAGGCGATTTCGGATTCGCGCTGGGGGTAATGTTGCTTTTCTGGACATTCGCCGCGGCGGGACATCCGACCATTAGTCTGATGGAGATCGCTCATTTATCGCCGGAGATCCTGGCAGGCGGGGGGATTGTTACGCTGATAACGTTATTGCTATTCCTCGGCGCCACGGGGAAATCGGCCCAGATTCCGCTTTACGTCTGGTTACCTGACGCCATGGAAGGCCCCACGCCGGTGTCGGCCCTGATACATGCCGCCACCATGGTAACGGCCGGCGTGTATATGATCTGTCGACTCTCCGCCTTATTTGTCCTGGCGCCGGTTACCATGCTGGTGGTGGCGATTATAGGCGCGGTTACGGCCTTATATGCAGCCACCATAGGCCTTGTGCAGAATGATATAAAACGGGTGCTGGCCTATTCCACCATCAGCCAGCTGGGCTATATGTTCCTGGCCTGCGGAGTCGGCGCTTTCGCCTCCGGTATTTTCCACCTGATGACCCACGCCTTCTTCAAGGCGCTGCTTTTCATGTGCGCCGGCTCGGTCATGCATGCCCTCGCCGGGGAGCTTGATATGCAGAAAATGGGCGGCCTGAAAAAATATATGCCCTATACATTTGTTACCATGTTTATTGGCACCCTGGCGATTTCGGGCGTCCCGCTGTTATCCGGTTTCTTTTCCAAGGATGAGATCCTTTACAATGCCTTTACTTCGCAATACGGACATCCGCTTTTGTGGGTTATTGGCTTGATCGCCGCCATACTGACGGCATTTTATATGTTCAGATTGTTGTTTTTAACATTCTATGGCAAATCCCGAATCGATCCCGAGGTTGAAAAACATGTACACGAATCTCCCGCATCTATGACCGTTCCGTTGATGATTCTTGCCTTTCTCGCGATTGTTGGCGGTTATATCGGTTTGCCTCATGCGTTGGGCGGCGGCGCCTGGTTTGAGAAATTCCTGCATCCGGTCTTCCCCGGAGGTCATGGCGAATCCGCCGCCGTTCACCATTCTATTAATCTTGAATATAACCTTATGTTGGCCTCTGTGATCGCCGCGGGTATCGGGATTTTTGTAGCATTTATGTTCTATATCGTCAATCCTGAAAGGCCTAAAGAGTTGGCGGCTAAGTTTCCCGGAGTCTACAATACTCTTCTAAATAAGTATTACATAGATGAATTTTACAATGCGGTAATTGTCCAGCCCGTAATCGCAATAAGCCGGTTTTTCTGGCAGGTAACGGACCTTCGCGGGGTGGACGGTTTCGCCAACGGTCTGGCGATCGTTATCGGATGGCTATCGTCGAAATTCCGCGTTATCCATACCGGATTTTTACGGAACTATGCTCTCGTTTTCGCCGTGGGCGTGATAATTTTACTGGGATATGTGATGTTCAGGTAGGTTTGTTGATACATGGATAAAAGGCTGCAGAATCATATCGAACATTATAAGGCCGACGCCGAGGAATTCGATTATTTCCTCGTTGACAATCCAGCCGTCAGGGAGGAGGAAAGACGCAGAATGCAGTTTTTGACCCGGGCGGTCAATTTTAAATCCGGGCAATCGATCCTTGATGCCGGTTCGGGCAACGGCTGGATATCAAACGCCTTCCTGGATAAAGATGTTTTTGTATGCGCTGCAGATCTTTCGCTGAAAAATCTAAAAAGTATAAGGGCCCGTTATGACCCGCAAAACAGGGGCGGATACATAGTCGCGGATCTGTATCGGCTGCCTTTTAAAGTCGCCGCTTTTCACGGGGCTACCTCCAATGATGTCTACGAGCATCTCGAATTCCCGGAAAAGGCCACCGTTGAACTCAGAAGGGTATTAAAGGAAAGCGCGGAGGTTTTTGTATCGACTCCCTATAAAGAGAATATTGTCTATTATCTCTGCATTCATTGTAACAAAAAGACGCCCGTTAATGCGCACCTGCATTCATTTGACGAGAATAGTCTGGGGGGCATATTTACCGGGAACAATTTTAAAATCGCGTCCGTCACCAAATTTATCAACAGGGGATTTTCCGTTCTCCTGGTTTATTATCTGCTGTGCCGCTGGATGCCGTATTGGCTATGGAGGTTTATCGATAAATTGGCTAACGCTGTTATCAGAAAGCCGGGGAGGATTGGAATGAGGCTTGTGGCTATCGGAGGCGCCGACTAAATGGAATGGCCCATTTTAACATGGATAGTCTTCCTGCCGTTGTTGGGATGCCTCGTAATCCTTCTATTGGATAAAACCTGGCATAACGCTATCCGCTGGACCGCGCTGATCGCGACCTCTGTCGATTTCATCCTGACCATTATTTTATTCTGCAAATTCGACGGTTCCAATACCGATATGCAGTTCGTGGTAGGGCCGTTTCCATGGATAGAGTCTTTGGGCGTAACTTTTAGCCTCGGCGTGGATGGTATCGCAATCCTGCTGGTGATATTGACGCCGTTTCTCACGGCTATCGCCATCGCTTCCACCTGGACCTCAATAACGGAAAAAGTAAAAGGCTTCATGATATCCATGTTGCTGTTGCAGACGGGCATGCTCGGCGTATTTGTCGCCACGGATCTGTTCCTGTTCTACATATTCTGGGAAGTGATGCTGATTCCCATGTATTTCATGATAGGAATCTGGGGCGGGGGAAGAAAAATCTACGCCGCCGTCAAATTCGTTTTATTCACCATGTTCGGATCTCTTTTGATGCTTCTGGCCATCATAAAGCTGTATGTAATGACGTCGCCCGATCCTCTTCTCAGAACCACCGATCTGATGACCATACTGAATATGAAAATCACCCCCGATCTTCAGGTCTGGTTGTTCCTGGCTTTTGCCCTGGCGTTCGCTATAAAAGTCCCGCTTTTCCCGTTCCATACCTGGTTGCCGGATGCCCACGTGGAGGCCCCGACGGCGGGCTCCGTGATACTTGCCGGGGTGCTCCTGAAAATGGGCACCTACGGTTTCCTGAGGTTCTGCCTGCCGCTTTTCCCGGACGCCACCCTGCAGTTCGTCCCGCTGATATCGATTCTATCGTTGATCGGTATCACCTACGGAGCCCTTATCTCCATGGTTCAGAAAGACGTTAAGTCCCTTGTGGCCTATTCGTCGGTTGCGCACCTGGGATTCGTTATGCTGGGTATGTTCGCCCTTACCACCCAGGGCGTAACCGGTTCCATTCTGCAGATGATTAACCATGGTATCGCCACCGGCGCCCTGTTTTTCCTTGTGGGCGTAATCTATGAAAGGCGACATACCCGTTTGATATCGGATTTCGGCGGAATCGCCCATGTTATGCCGTTATATGCGACGATATTTATGATTGTCACTCTGGCATCCATAGGATTGCCCGGTACCAACGGTTTTGTGGGCGAGTTCCTGATTCTGCTGGGGACCTTCAAAGCCAATCCCGTCTATGCGGTTATTGGAACCGCAGGGATCGTCCTTGCCGCCGTCTATATGCTCTGGATGGTGCAAAGGGTGTTCTTCGGTAAATGCGACAAAGAAGAGAATAGGAAAATGGCGGATATGAACTGCCGGGAGGCCTTTATAGCCCTGCCGATTGTAATAATGATTTTCTGGATAGGAATCTACCCTAAGACTTTCATCGATAAGATCGAACCCTCGGTCAAAAAGGTTATTGAAACGGTCAAATCGAAGGCGCTTGCTGGAGATGAAGCCGCTTTCGAGGTATACAATTCATCGTTTGAAAATGCACGGGAAAAAGGAAAAAGCGAATAGGCAATATGGGATTTAACTGGACAATAATAGCTCCTGAAATAGCGGTCTTGGTTACCGGATTCGTGATCCTCGTCTCGGGTTTATTTCTGAAAAAAGGGCGGAATTCCATTTTGACGGCCGTAAGTTTTATCGGGATTCTGGTCGCTCTGGGCTTAACCTTTAAATCCTTCTCCCTGACGGACGTAAGCTTCCAGGGAATCGTCATCGGAGATCGAATTGCCTTCTTCTTCAAGATTATCTTTTGCCTGGGAACGCTTCTGACGATATTCGCGGCCTCTACCTATGTGGGACGGGAACTCAAAGGCTTGAGCGAGTTCTATATACTGGTTTTCTTCGCCACTTTCGGCATGATGGTTATGGCATCGTCGACCGACCTTATCACCATTTTCCTCGGACTCGAGGTTATGAGCATACCTCTCTATGTTCTTGCCGGAATTTATAGAAAACGGTTGCGATCCCGCGAAGCCTCCATGAAATATTTCTTCCTGGGCGCTTTCGCGTCCGGATTTTTCCTTTACGGTATCGCGTTGATTTTCGGGGCTTACGGAAGCACCAACCTGATCGAGATATCCTCGAGATTCAGTTTCGCCGGCGGCGCCTCCACGTTTCTGGCCCTGGCGGGGATAGCCCTGATATTAATCGGCCTCGGCTTCAAGGTCGCCATCGCTCCATTCCATATGTGGGCGCCGGACGTTTACGAAGGCGCGCCCGCCCCGGCTACCGCCTTTATGTCAGCCGGCCCCAAAGCTGCCGGTTTCGCCGCCCTGTTCAGGATATTTACCGTTTTCGCTCCCGTCCTGAACGACAAGTTCACCTCGATTCTCTGGATCCTATGCGTCCTGACCATGACCTGGGGCAACGTTCTCGCCATCTCCCAAAAGAATATTAAGCGCATGCTCGCCTATTCGTCTATCGCCCACGCTGGCTATGTCATGATCGCGCTGGTGGTAGGAGGTAAAACCGGGTTTTCCGCGGCCATGTTTTACCTCCTTGTTTATACCATAATAAATATCGGGGCTTTCGCGGTTATAATCCTCTTTGCCGGCAGGGAAGAGAAATTTGAGAATATCTCCGACTATGCCGGGTTCGGATTCCGGTATCCTTTCGCAGGAATAGCTTTAACCATTTTCATGCTGGCGCTTGCCGGAATTCCCGCCACCGCCGGTTTTGTGGGTAAGTATAAAATATTCATCGCCGCTTTAAATTCGGGATATATCTGGCTGGCAGTAATCGGAGTAATCAACAGCCTTATTTCGGTGTGGTATTATATTTATGTGGTTGTCACTATGTATATGAAACCGGCCGAAGCCGAACATCCTCCGGCGATGGCATTTTCTCCGACCCTGCTGGTGGCGGTCCTGATCGCCTTGATATTGACGCTGCAATTGGGGATATTCCCCGAGAGTTACCTGAAATTTTCGGATCTCGCGGGAGAACACGTCAACCTTATTACAGTTTTTCAGAGCATCTTTAACTCCATGTAATATAAGCAGATGACAAGCTCGCGCAATTGCCGCCGTTCTTATTACTAAAAATAATGATTGTCATAATAATTTTATTCTTGACATTTTTTTCACAAACACTATAATTTTTGCAGTGATGTGGTTTTCACGATGAAGGGTGGTGGGTAATGAATAAAAATATCAAAACGCTGAATCAAAAAATCAAGCAGCAAGGTTATCGCATGACTCGTCAGAGGGAGATAGTCCTTGATGAGCTTTCAAAAGCCAAAGGACGTCACCCCAAAGCAGACGAGATTTATCAGATGGTTCGTAAGCGTATGCCGCACATTTCATTCGGTACCGTTTACCGCAACCTGCGGCTGCTCAAAGAGCTCGGTCTGGTTAGAGAGCTTTGTTTCGGTAAAAGTTTTTCTCGTTTTGAGGCGAGCGTAGATAATCATCAGCATTTCTCCTGTATGACATGCGGCAAAGTCGTGGATATTGATGAACCCTTCGAGGTTTCCGCTTCCAACGTTTATGTCGGCGGCAAACCGATAGAGGTTGATGAGTACCGGCTTGAGTTTTACGGCCGCTGTGATGACTGCAGGTAGTATCCGGCAGAATAAATCCGGCCAATTACCTTGACTTGGGGGGGCAGAGGTATATATTGGCGTAAGTTTCGCCGTCTTTTGCCGATAATAGTTCCGGCGGGTTAGACAGGCGAAAAAGAGATAGTTCTTCGGGGCCGTAGTTCAGTTGGGAGAACGCCTGAATGGCATTCAGGAGGTCAGGGGTTCGACCCCCCTCGGCTCCATTTTTATGTCTAACAACAACTTGCATTTTCGCCATTCCAAGTGTTTTAAGTAAATCAGACGTTCTCCGTGAATTAAATCTTCAATTTATCCAAGCAAACCAGATAAAAATAGCCCAAATTTTATCTATCATGTTTCTTGCGATAGTCCCGCAAGGCCAGGGCGATAACCTCGGATAGGCTTTGTCGCTGTTTCTCTGCCCAGGCGAATAGCTCGAAATCTATCGGTTTCAC
>CP070813.1:2163996-2188164 GCA_020344055.1 Candidatus Zixiibacteriota bacterium
CCGAAACATCGACAATCCTCGCGTAATGACCGGTGGCGATAAAATCGCATTCCAGCTTTCCGGCGTAATTAAGCATTTCGCCCCACTTTATATAGGTATTGCAGGCGATACAGGGATTGGGAGTACGTCCCTTATTGTATTCCGAGATAAAATTATCTATAATGTGCTTCCGAAAGGCCTCCGAAAAATCGAGGACATAATGCGGTATGCCAAGCTTCGCGCAGACCATCCGGGCGTCATCGATCAGATCGATCCCGCAGCAACCCCCCATGCGAGTACTGATCCCCAGCCTGGAATAATCGAACAGTTTCATTGAAATCCCGACGACATCATAACCGCCTTCAAAGAGTAGAAGCGCCGATACCGAGCTGTCGACCCCGCCGGACATACCCAGCAATACTTTGGCTTTATTTTTATTCATTATGGGATTCGCGATCGCGAGAAGTCAGGCAATTATCTGCTCTTAACCGCCGGAATCTGCGTAAAGCGGGGAGATGCTTCTCAGGCGGTTCACTTCTTTAGCAAGAATATCAACAACATAGTCGACGTCTTCGATACTGTTGCTGCGACCGAAAGAAAAACGGATCGATCCCTGAGCCAGCTCCCGCGATACCCCCATGGCCTTCAGCACATGCGACGGATCGGTAGCCCCCGAGGTGCAGGCGGAGCCGGTAGATACCATTATCCCTTTCATATCCAGGCTCAGAACAATCGCCTCGCCTTCGATAGCCCTGAAAGATATGTTAATGGTATTGGGCACCCGTTTCTCATAATGGCCGTTAAACTGAATATCGGGGATTCTCTCTTTTACCGACTCATAGAATTTCCCGGATATCTTTTTCAGCTTTTCGGTTCTTGCGGTTATATCCTTGTGAGCGACCTTGATGGCTTCGGCGAGTCCTACTATCCCGGCCACGTTCTCGGTCCCGGCCCGCATCCCTTTCTCATGACCGCCGCCTTCGTTCCACGGAATAATATCGGTCCCCGATTTGACATACAACAACCCCACCCCCTTGGGGCCGTAAAGCTTGTGAGCCGACACCGATAGCATATCGCATCCGATATCATCAATCTTATAAGGGATCTTGCCCGTAGCCTGCACGGCATCGGTGTGGAAGCAGATCCCTGCCTCTTTAGCAACCGAAGCGAGCGCTTTGATATCCTGGATTACCCCGGTCTCATTGTTGGCGTACATAATCGTTACCAGGGTGGTATCGGGACGGATCGCCTTTCTGAGATCATCGGGGTTCACAAAACCGTAAGAATCGACCGGCAGGTATGTTACCTCAAATCCCTCCCTTTCGAGAAACCTGCAGGATATCTCCACCGCGTGATGCTCGATCGAAGACGTTATAATATGCTTCCCTCTTTTTCTATTGGCAAAAGCTGCTCCCTTTATGGCAAAATTGTCCGATTCGGTTCCGCCCGATGTGAAGATTATCTCCGGGGCTCTGCAACCCATGATTTCCGCGATCGATTGCCTGGCGTTTTCCAGTACCGCCTTGGCCTCCCGACCGCTTTCATGAAGCGAACTCGCGTTGCCGAACGCCTGCGAAAAATACGGGAGCATCGCTTCCAAAACCTCCGGGTGAACGGGTGTTGTCGCGTTATGATCAAGGTAAACTGTTCTCATTCGTCACTCCTGTCGTCTTTTGAGGAATATAAAAATAAGAAGGGGTGATGTCAACAAAGACTTTTATAGTCTATTTTTAAACGCACGCTTCAATGAAGGCTTTGAATAACCTCTTGCTATGAAATCGGTTAGGGCTCATCTCCGGATGCCATTGCACCGCCAGGAGGAGCCTGAAATCGGTGCCTTCGAGCCCTTCAATGACACCGTCCGACGAATACGCCACCGCCTTCAGTTCTCTGCCGATCTTATCTATAATCTGATGATGACTCGAATTTACCTCAATCTGTTCGGAGCCTATTATCCGGGATAATATCGTACCCTTCTGGATCTTCACTTTATGAAAAACTTTTCCGATCTCCCGGGGGTCGGCATGTTTCAATGTCTTAAACGGGGCGCACGAAAGATCCTGAAAAATCGTCCCGCCCATGGCAATGTTTATAACCTGGAAGCCCCTGCAGATTCCGAAAACCGGGATGTTTTTCCTTAATGCCAGTTTAATAATCTTAATTTCGAACTCGTCCCGCTCCGGCGCTGATAGCGTTATGCTCGGGTGCGGTCTCTGCCCGAAATATTTCGAATGTATGTCGTAACCGCCGGAAACCAGCAAACCGTCAATTAAGTCGACATAATCTCTTATTGCCGCCGACATCAGTGTGTTTGGCAGCAATATCGGAACCCCGCCCGCATTGATAACTGATTTATGATATTCTCTCTTAAGGTAGTCGAATCCATGACGCGACGGCCAACGCCATTTTTCAAATCGTTTGGTGGCGGAAAGAGTGATCCCTATTTTTGGCTTCTTAGAACGCATATAGGATCGACAGGTGTATATTCCCGGCGCTCAGATCGAACTCCTTTTTGAGCCTTACGGCGTAATCAAGCCTTAAGGGGCCGATGGGAGTAAAAAACTGCAATCCCAACCCGGACGAAAAGGCGATGGAAAGCGGTGTTATATGGTCAAAATGCCAATACGTATTTCCGGCATCGACAAATGCCGTACCGCCGAATCTCCAGAAGAGGGGCCGTCTGATTTCAAGGTTGCCCAGCATCATGTACCGTCCCCCCTTGGGCTTTCCGAGCTTGTCGCCGGGATCGTCCGCTTCGGTAAAAACCGGGCCGAGAGTGTTTTCGGCGTATCCCCTGATGGTCGTAGCGCCGCCCAGCAAAAACCTGTCCTCTACGCTCGATCTGCCCTCTTTGCCCAGGTCATTCAGCCAGCCGACCCAGAGGCGGGTGGCGATTATATTCTGGCCTGCCAGAATCTGATACCTGCCCCAGGAAAACTGAGCTTTCAGATAATTAAAATCCCCTCCCAGAATATCACCGACATAATCGATCCCCACATAAGAATAAGATCCCCGCTGAGGAACGAAAAGATTATCCCTGGTGTCCCTGTCACCATAAAGCGAGATCTTCCGGCGAATCTGGTTATCACCCTCCTGCCGGAAGGCCTCCTGTTGATCCTCTGGGACATTTTTTATATCAATGTATTCCGTCCTTATGTTCAGTCTGGCCGTCGTGAACCGATCAAGCTCCCTGAATAGCAATAATTCTGCCGCGCTACGATCATACCTGTATTCAAATATAGGATTCAGGGTGTTTGGCTCGTATGTAAACGCGAAAGATGTCGGAACCCTTAAATTAAATGGCCACGGCTCCACGTAATTCAGCTCAAAAGTCGATTTTATCGGCCTGATCTCCACCTTTCGTCCCAGCGCCGACCAGCTGAAACTCTTGAGAGGTCCCTCGGGATCGGTAAGTTGAAACATCGGTTTGAATCCGATAAATACTTTTCTCCCGGTCCCGAAAAGGTTCCTGTACCCCAGTCTTGCCGAACCCCTCAAGACCACCTCGAAATCCTCTTCACGCACGACGCCCACACCGGCGTTAACGAAGTATGATTTTCTTTCAACGTAGCCGAGATTGAAATCGACCCTGCATGTATCGTTCGATATTACAGCCGTTGAATCGGCTTTCCTCAGGTTTATTATCTTGAACAATCCGCTGGAATAAAGTCTCTGTTCGGATTCAATGATATCCTTTTCACTGTACATTTTCCCCGGTTTGACGGTCAATTCTCTCCTGATAACATCCGGATGCGTATAGCCTTCACTTTCCAATGACACGTCACCGTTGACCGTATAAACGAATTCTCCAACGGCATAAATCACCCTAACACTCGAGGTATCGTCGGCGAACACATATCTTCGTTCGATCTTCGCATAAGGATAGCCGTAATCCCGATATATATCCCTCAAGACAAAGCCGGCCGAACGTGCCAGGATGCCGTTAAGGGGTTCTCCCGGTTTTAGATCCTTCAGCGTCTTATCCAATTTGCGGTTTAACTCCGGAATTCCACCCTCCACGCCAATGCCCGTAAGATAGGTTCTGTTTCCTTCATTTATTATAAAGATTACGATCGCCTTACTTTCGTTTTTTATTATTATGGAATCTCTGACAGCGGTAAAAAGATAGCCCCTGCGTTCATAGAATCTCTCTACAGTATTGATATCCGCCGCCACGTTTGACCTGGACAGCCTTCTTTTTTTAAAAATATTAAACCAGCGGTTCGGCTTGGTCAATAGAAGGCTTTTTATTTCCGAAGTTGAAAAAGACCGTACCCCCGAAAGACGCACATCTTCCACCACCTGTCTTTTATACTGGGACGGTTTTCTTACAGGCATATCATCCTGGCCGTAAGCTTTAAATACAGGACAGAAAAATATGAAACTAAAACTCGTAATTAAAATTAATGTCGAGCGAAATCCCCTCATAATCTGAACCCTGCTGTCCCTGGGAAGCTTTTAATAGAAAATTGTTGTTCAGGTAATATTCGACGCCTAACGTTCTGCCGGGATCATCGGCCGAAAAACGTTGGGAATATATCAGATACAGATCCGAAGAAATATACTTTGCCACCGAGATCCTGGTTTTTTCCTGGTCTCTTTCGTCCGCGCCTATTTCAATCTCCTCCAGTAATCCCTGCGACGTGAACGGATCAACGCCCATAGATTGGAATAAAACCCCGGCATTCTCGACGACATTCCCGGTCCCTCCCGAGGTTACCAGGTTGTTTTCCACCAGCAACCTGATGACGTCTTCTCTGGAAAGGACGGAGGCCTCGGTCGTATTAATCCTCGGTTCGAACAACGTGCCCGTGATGTTTAGTTCAACCTCGGTAATGGAAGCTTCGCTTCCGGGATTTTTCAAGCGCGTGGTGACAACAAAATCAATTTCAGGATTGATATTAGAGACATTATTAAATGTCATAATCCCGGACCGGGTCTTAAACTTCCTGCCGGTCAGGCTGTACAGGATCCCCTTGTAATCTCCCCTTATTACCTCCAGCGTCCCAAGAATCCCCAGGATGCCGACGTTTCTTTCGACGTGGATATCTGCTTTGAACTCTGCATCAACCTCGCTGTTTTTGATCCAGATGTTATTCTTGGCCGAGATATCAAGGTTGAGATTCCATAAAGACGAATCCTCGATGGCGGCATCGGCCAGCTCAAACTCCGGGTCGTAAAAACTTTCGAATTCCTCTTTTATATCCAATCTGGTAATATCGATATCGCCCTTGATTGTCGGCGGCGTCGGGCCGATAACAGAAAGATTGAAATCGGTTATCCCGCTCAGATCGTATTGATCAGACTTGAAAAAGAAGTTCTCGCCGATTACATCTATGTCATATAAAAAACTGCCCAGTCCCACCAGTTTCATAGTCCCGCCGGCCCGCACTATCGGTTTCCCATCGCTTCTGTCAATCCCCAGGCCTTTCAGCGCTCTCTCAAATTCGGTTTGCCTGACGAACACCGTAGCCGACGCATCCACAATATGAATTATCTCGTTCTCCATATTGATCGTTGCCTGAACGTTGTCCAGCGGGGTCTCCAGGTAGAGCGTCTTTAAAAAACCGTTCTTTATTTCACCGGTGCCGGTAACCAGTGGATTTTCATAAGTGCCCGTAAATGATACATCAAATAAATAATCCGTGGAGAAACTGTCTATGGCCGGAATAAAAACCTCGCTCAAAATCAGGCGATTCCCTCTGGCGGTCAATTGCATGTCGATCGAATCGTTCGGGAACCGGTTCTCAACCTCACTGAACGCCAGATTCATCGGCAAATTTCCGAAAAACTCGTAATCCCCCTGTGAGGTTTCCAGACGACCCCTTTCCGTAACCAGATAACCTTCGTGGTAATCGGCTTCGGCCTCTAATTTTCCGACGAAAACGTCGTCAACTCTAAAACTATCCACCTTAATAGAGGCTGCAATTTCAGGGTTGTCGAAATTCCCGGTCAATTTGGCGTTGCCGGAAAAAACCCCGTCGATTCTCCTTTTCGGGTATATTTGTTCCAGCAGCGGTCCTATTTGAAATCCCTCGGCCAGAAATTCCAGATCCATTTCAAGATCGTTTGTTACCACGCCTTTCAATTCGATTGCACCGGTACCGGAAAGCAATCTAAACCTGCTGAATTCCGTCTCCCGGTCATAGAGCGCAAACAGCAAGGGATGATCCGATGATATAATATTGTCGTAGATGTCAGCCGTAAGTGTATCGACAGTGAAAAGCGGCGGAACCGTGGTGCCGTCGTAATTTCCCCTGAACCAGACACCGCCGCCCGGAGCGTTTACATGTGCTGAATCTATGAAAACTCTGTCGCCCGACACGACGGCCCTGAAACAACCGGAATCGGTCGCGACCGAATACAGCTCGCCACCCGTCCACCTTCCGTCAACCGTACCCACCTGATGGCTGATAAACGACTTCAAATCGGCGTCCAGAGTCAATTCTCCCGCTTCAAGCCCGTATGTCCAGCATGAATCAGAATAGAATGAGGCATCGACGTCAAAATCCAATGTACTACCCGTAACATGAAAATCGGCCATCCCCCTGCCACCGAGGCTCTTTATAAAAATCTGGTCGGTATAATCGGTCAGGTCCCGAAATTCGGCTTTTCCCCGAATATCGATATCGCCGTTGTATTCCAGACCCCCGGTCCCGGAAACCATGGTACTTTTGTAGCGGGCTTCGAATCCGTCAAGAAACTCGATCCTGGATAAATCGAATTCTATAGGACCCGATACCCTGTCAAAATAGTAATCCTCTATTCTAACGGAGGCGAGTTCGCAGTCGATTCGCATGAAGAAACTGTTGGCGCCCATACCCCTGCCTCGCATATCGGCGTAGCCCGTGAAATCGGTCTCCAGCTCCGGGCCGATATTAACCAGATTCAGATGTTCGACTCTGCCTGAATATGAATACCTCTCCGGCATAGAGGAGAAATCGAGCTTCCCGCTCCCTCTAAATACGGATTTGAATACCTTCCCGTCTATACTCTCGAAGTCCAGGGCTTTTTCCGAATATCTGAATTTGAGATTCAGATCTTCAAACGGCCGGTCAAGAAAAAGGCCGTTCACCAGGGCGCTCCCGGCAAAATGACTCAATGAGCCATTGACCGACCCGCTCGCCCTTAAATCCCCATCGATCTTTACGCCGGATAAATTCCTGACTTCAACAAGATTGATGGGATTGCAGTCAAACGTCAGATCCATATCGTCAATAAAACTCCGGCCCACCACTCCTTCCAGTTTTATCGAAGAACGGCTCGTGGTAATATTCAAATCGCTTATGGTGATTCCATCAATTTTGTATGAGAAATCGCCGGAAACTGAATAGACATGAATATCTCGCGCGGGCCATTCGCCCGTTATATTATCCAGATCGATATCAAGCTGATTGTCTCCGGCAGTAGCCGAAAGAGCCAGATCACTCAAATTGATTTTCTCGCCGTCCGACAGCGCAACGTCGATCACGTCAATATAGACCCTGTTAATCGACGCGTTCACCGGCAATTTGAACGGTTTCTCCTCCCGCGCAACATCCTCAACGGGACCAAATGAGGCAGGAAGCTCTATCAAAACCGTATCGATTACCAGCGAACGATATAGGTTCTTATTCTGCAGGATAGTAGATATATCATAATCAAGCGTTATCCGGGAAATATAAACCGCGGGAGCCCGCCCCTCCCGGCGGGGCGTGACCGACACACCCTCCAGGATCAGATGATCCCATATGTCTCTATTGACTCTCTTAACACTGATGGTAATATCCTCTTCCGACGAGATCAAAGAACCGATCCAGCCGTTCAGCTCCGATTCCGGCAGGGTGGTAAAATAATAGACGTAGAAACCGGCCAGAATAACCACCAGGATAATGCCCAGAATATATGACGGAATCTTAAGTGCCAGTTTCATAATATATTATACGCGCCAAAAAATAATATTGTCAATTGAATTCGGGCGTTCCCCGCCCGCAATACTCGACCATAATTTCAACGATTTTTCTATTTTCCCCGGTTCAATCCAGGCCATTCCGGTAACGATCGCTTCGCATATCTCAAGATCGCCGCATCCGACGTTTCTGGCCCCCCTGATATGCGAATTAAGCTGGCGACCGGCGTCCAGGGACGTCAGAGTGGCCACGATGGCCAGTTCGCGAAGCCTCGAATTCAGCCCTTCCCTGTATAAAATATGACCGTACCCCTCGGCGATCATCAGATAACCCAGGTCCGGACACAGTTCGTCTATTTTTCGCTTAATTTTATCATATTTGTCTTTATGCACGATTCTCGATAAAGTCTCCCCCCTTTTTAACAGGCTATCGCTGTCAGCCAGAATTCCCGGTTTTATTTTCGATATATCGAGATTCTTCTTTCCGTCTAAAGCCTCGTTCACACAGAAAAAAGACTCGATCGCCCTGGGGTATCCGCAAAAGAGATAACCCTGAAGCAGGACTTCATACGCCCTTATTAGATCGCCCTCATTTTCGATATAAAGATCGAGAACTCTCCTGAGGTTTGTCCAGTCTCCTTCCGCCTGCAAATACGCTAAAGAGCATAAAAGCCTGATATTCTTAGATAATCCTTTTCGCGACAATATCCTCTGCAGCAGCCTATAATGCTCTGAGGGGAATAGTTCCTTTAGCCTGTCGGAAATAAAGCTCATTTTTCTCAAATAAAAAAGCCACCGTTCCATAATAAGAAACGGTGGCGTTCAAGCAAAGCGTTTTTATGTAAGACCTTTCCTGAAAGTCAATCCCATCTTGAAGAAGGGCAAATAAATAGCGATAATTATGGCTCCGATTACAATGGCAATCAGAATTATAAGAAGCGGCTCAATCAAGGACGTCATCCTCATGATAACCGCTTCGAGCTGTTTATCGTAGAAAGTCGCCGCCTTGGAAAGCATCTTATCCATATCGCCCGTTTCCTCCCCTGTGGCGGCCAGGGAAAGAAGGGTATTGGGGAAGGCTTCGGTCTTTTTAAGAGACGCCGCAATGGAATAACCGTCTCTGATAAGGCCGCTGGCCTGGCGAACCGCGGCTTTATAATGGATATTATCCATAACTCGGTAGACCAGATTCATGGAGTCCACAACCGGCACACCGGCCGATAAAAGCATACCCAGGGTCCGGCAGAACTTGCTCATTAGAGAATTCATCACTATATGCTTAAATAGAGGCAGGGTAAGCTTAACTCTATCAGCCAGTTTCCTGCCGGTCTCGGTAAAAGTCCCGATCCTGATTAGAATTACGGAGATAATGGCGGCAAGCAACGCCGTGATAATATTGCCGCCCACAATTTCAGACACCTGTATCAGGATCTGGGTCGGGATGGGAAGAGCCGCTCCAAACCTCGTGTATACCGCCTCAAACTGGGGCACGACATAACCCACCAGAATAATCGTTACAAAAGTCAGAATTACGGCTACCAGAGTGGGATACATGATCGCCGAAATTATCTTTCGTCTGGTATCCTGTATGAACTCGAGATAATCGGCCATCTCCGCCAGCACCCCATACAATGACCCGGATACCTCACCCGACCTGACAAGGGCAATATACAACGGCGAGAACACGCCCGGATGCCTATCCAGAGCGTCGGACAACGAAAAGCCCTTTTTCACGTCGTTCAAAAGCTGCGCCACCACTCGCTTAAACTTTTTCTGCGTCTCTTCATAAAGAAGGTTGTTGAGGGATTTCTCAATGGTCAGACCGGCGGAAACCATGGTGGATAATTGCCTTGTGAAAAATACAAGAGTGCCGAGAGGTACGGCGGTCTTAAGTTTATGAATATATAGAACAATTTCATCAAGCAGGCTCTTCCTCTTGCCCATTTCCGCCTTGCCGGCGTCAATTATGGTGATGACGGTCTGACCCGCTTCACGAAGTTTATTCAGCGCCGCATCCAGATTGGTTGCCGATATCATACCTTCGTGTTTATTCCCCTTGCTGTCTTTTACCAGATAAGAAAAGCTTGGCATCAACAACCTTCCTTACAAAATACGCGACCTGCGTTGCATCCGCATTTCGCCAGTTCAACCTCTTCCGATTTAATCTTCCTCAACCGTCTTTCTGGCCACTTCCTCGGCCGAAACCACTCCGGCGAGTATCTTCCTGATACCGGCATCCCTCAGGGTTACCATATTTATTTCCCTGGCCGCTATTCTTAGGTCATCTTCGTTCCCGCCGTCAAATATAACTTTCCTGATGGGACGTTTCATCTCCAGAAGCTCAAATAGAGCCGTCCGCCCGAAGAATCCGGTGTTCCTGCAGCGGACACACCCCTTCCCCTTGTAGAAAGTGGCATCCTTATATTTATCCAGATCCATATTCAATATCTGCAATATTTCGTGATCCGGTTCGTATTCTTCCTTGCATCCTTCGCAGATAGTCCTTACCAGCCTCTGAGCCATCACCAGGTTCGTCACCGATCCCGCCAGATAACGCGGTACGCCGATATCGAGCAACCTTGTAATGGTGGAGGGAGCGTCGTTGGCATGAAGAGTCGTGAACACCAGGTGACCCGTTAACGCAAACTTTATGGCGATATCGGACGTTTCCTTGTCCCTTATTTCCCCGATAAGAACCTTATCGGGGTCCTGCCTCAAGATCGAACGCAGGGAGGACGCGAAAGTCAGCCCGATAGAATCAGCCACCGCAAGCTGATTTATTTTATCCAGCTGATATTCGACCGGATCCTCGACGGTAACAATATTATCTTCCTCATTTTGGATTTCCTTAAGAGCCGCATGCAGTGTGGTGGATTTACCGCAACCGGTGGGACCCGATACTATAACCATTCCGTAAGGCATCAATATCCACTTCCGGAATATCTCCAGCATATCATTGTCAAAACCGAGATTCCCGAGGTTGAACTCGAATCCCTTTTTGTCGAGAAGCCTCAGCACCGCTTTCTCTCCTTTGACGGTCGGTATAATGGAGACGCGAACATCGACCTCCCTGTCGGGCGATTTTATCGAAATCCGTCCATCCTGCGGTAAACGGCGTTCCGCGATATTGAGATTCGACATTACCTTGATTCTCGATATAATGGCGGTGGCCGATTTTATTGGCGCCGTCATCACTTCCTGTAAGGCCCCGTCAATCCTGTATCTCACCAGAAGCGCGTCGAAAAGCGGTTCGATATGAATGTCGGTGGCCCGGCCTTTTATGGCATCGGAGATTATAAGATTGACCAGCTTGACTATGGGAGCGTCGTCCAGCTCTTTCTTAAGCTTATTAATATCTATATCGTCCAGCTCGGCCCCTTCGGTGGAGACCACGAAATCCAGCCCCGAAAGAGCCTCCGTAACCTCGCCGGTGGCCCGGTGTTCCTTGTAATGACGCTCTATGGCCTCGTCTATCACCTTTTGAACGCCTATGTGCACGACGATATGCTGGGATGTTATCTTCTGAAGGTTGTCTATGACAATTATATCCTCGGGATCAACCATTACAACATGCAGCTGTCCCTCACCTCTCGCGAACGCCAGGCAGTGATACTCGCGGGCGAAAAATTCGGGGATATACTCCAGGGCTTCCTTGTCGATCTTGATCAGGTCTTCGGCCGTAACGAACGGAATACTTAACTGCTCCGAAATAGCCCTGGCGAGGCTTTCTTCGTCAATCATCCCCTCGGCCAGCAAAACCTCGCCAAGTCTTTTGCCGTTTTCCTTCTGTTTCTCTAAAGCCCTTTGAAGTTTCTCCTCAGATAATTTCTCTTCTCTTAAGAGTAGCTCACCAAGTTTTTCCATTCAGTAATCTCCAAAAAATCCCTATTGGGGCCGGGCGCAGATAATGCTGACTTCCTCCTCAACATCAGGATACCCGAATAACGTAGCGCGAACGCCTGTCTCTAACTGGGGAACTCCGGTCGGCGGTGTGGGGATTTCGCAACCCCTGATCCGATACATGGTTTCCGCAAGACCGGTCAAATCCGTATATACGCTCGTGGGACCGATAATGGATCCCGCAACCAGTGCTACAAATATGATCCTGCCGCCCTCGACCGGACAATCCCCGCCGTCTTTCAAAAGCGCGGTGATAAATGAGGTGTCCGAAACGGCGCAAGAATTGCTTATGCACCAGAGGTTTCCGGGATCCGCCAACAGCGAAATCGAGGGGTCGTAAATCGGCAGGGGGAACGGTTGCGATGTATCGCCCACCGCCACCGAATCGCCCGCTGATAATGCCACAACCTGCAAAGTATCATTGGATGCAAAACACCCGAAGAGAATGCGGGAAAAAGCCCAGCCTTCAACAGAGTCGGGATGGTACGGCCTGGGGGTGCCGGTGGTGGAGTTACCTTCGATCTCCGCGATGTCATTGGGTATCAGGGTAAAATATACCGCCGTGCCGTATTCAACCGGGTTGGCGTAAAAATCCGAAACCAGAGCGCCCACCTGTACATATCGCTCAGGCGAGCTGGAACTGGTGGCTTCTGCAATCACGTTATACGATACGATAACCGTGTAAGGAGGACCGGATGATATTGTTATCAACGATTTCTCGTCGCATACAAACAACGGGTCCGGCCCGGGAACGGTGCAGGCCCTTATGGACACCGCTCCCGAAACGGTGCCGGAATAAATCTGGGTGATGGCCTGCCCGTTTATATTTGTATCGATGGTATCATGATATACTCCCGGTTCGGTCCTGAACGAGGGCCATTCGGGTGTGCCCTGAACTCCATTCGCCGTAACTATACGAAAAGCAACCCTGTAACCTTCGGAAAGCGGATTGCCGTAAGCATCTTCAAGAGTGGCTATTATCTGGCAGGAGGCGCCGCCGACTACAATACTGCTCTGGCTCGCTGACAACACCAGGGTCGTGGCGTCGGACGACAGGCAACGAAATACAACCGGCTGCACCGTCCATATGGTATCGTTGGGATTGCTGGGATGCGGCACGAACGCGCGCACGTTATCGTCGCCGGTCTGAGAGCCGACCAGGTATATCGAGGTGGCAATGCCGTTCTGCGTCGGCGCCGAGGCGGGAGTTAGAGTGGACCCTGCTATTTCATTTCTAAATCTGATCTGGGTACCGTTGGCAACCGGATTACCGTTAGCGTCCGTCGCCTCCACCTGAACCGTTTCGGTTACGGCCGAACCGGCGATCAGGATAACCGTCGACTCCGGTCTTACGAAAACCAGCTCGTCAACCGGACCCGGAACATAGGTTACCACCGCCGTGTCCGCTATAATCAGGGAGTCATTGGCATGCCCCCAGACGAACACCGAGTCTTTATTCGGAGAACCGACAATATTGGCGGGGGCTCTCAAAACAGATACGGCCTGCCCGTCGTTCGTGGTGGTTTGAGTGGGAGATAAAAATCCCGTTCCGGTATGTTCGAGGAAAATCGCGGTGCCGTCAGCTATCAGACCGCCGCTGGAATCCTGCACCGTTATATACAACTGCGTGGAATCCAAACCGTCGGCGACCACATTCTGTTTTTGCAGTGAAACCGTAACAAAACCGATAGCCCTTACGGGCAGAATCTCAACATCCATAGAATCAATAGCTTCATGAATGGTATTCAGTCTATATTCCGCGAAAATCTTTGTGACTCCGAGATGCCCCGGAAACGGATGGTATGCCGTTGTGGCAATGCCGTTCATATCGGTTACCGCGGTTCCCATAAGCGAGCCGTCAAACGGCTGATTTCGGAACCGGACCGTATCTCCCTGAATACCATGACCGTATGTATCGAGTAAAATCGCCCGGATTACCGTAGAATCCGAACCGTCGCCGAACACCGTGGGATCTTCCGCCTCCAGCGTTATCGTGTTTGATACCGGCAAAAGCGTCACGGTATCCAGCGCCGCCAGATACGTAATAGAATCTCCGGGGGTAGTCGAGACAGCCTGAATCAACGCGAACGGCGGGTTATTCTGCTCGTCCGCGGCCGTATTGTAAAATAGAACCGAAACGATGCCCTCATTATTGGTCATGGGGTCCCCCGTGCTGGAAGTATCCACCAGCCTTCCCACGCCATTCAAGATGGAGAATTGGACCGGATGTCCCGGCACGCCGGTACCGGTAGTATCCACCAGGGTCGCGCTTATGGAGTAAGGATCACCATTGCGGTCAATCAGTTTCGGAATCGTCGGCCAGTGATCGATCGCAAGAGAATAATCCGACGGCCCGGTAATATATAAAGTTCTGGTCCTGATCAGCACATCGTCCGGCCGGTTGACGGCGACGCTGATATTAATTACTCCATAGACGCCGGGTTGCGCTATGAACAGCACCTTCGTAACTCCGGTTGTATCTGTCGTGTCGGGGGCGGTTAGATAGCCGATCTGGGGCGTCCGGGTAACATTGATCCCGACTCCGGAAAGGCCGACTCCCTCCGAGTCTACAACCGCGATCGTGACCACGGAAGTGTCTATCGCGCTGGAGGTCGGTAAATTGATCTGGGGTGGATCGAGCGATATTAATATATCATCAACCAAAGCTGCGATTCGCTCTTCGGCCAAATCCTCGGAATCCAACGGTCTCCTCTTGTCGCAGGCCATAAAGACCAGCATTAATAACACCGATACCAGCAGACCCGAGGCAATTGTTTTTAAGATCCCTTCTTTTGATATCATCTTCTCCTCCTTGAATAGGAGTTAATTATATTATTTATATCCCTGTTCTTCCAATCTCTCTTTTAAAGGAACCTTTAATTTATCCAGCTCGCCCTGCAATTCGCCAATGTCGGACTTCACCTCATCGATTCCTTCCAATTCCGGCTCAATAACGTCGTCAATATTTATGGCATCGCCTTTGTCTAAAATTAAATTCCCCTGGCTCGTCAGGTTTCGCGCGTCGGAGTAACTCACGTCCTCCCTGACGATTCTGGGCGTAATCTGAATAAGAAGGTCGGTCTTCCGGGTAGATTGATAATAGTGAGTGAAAAAATTGCCTATTATGGGGAGGTTTGCCAGAAGCGGCATCTTGTACTCCACCAGCGCGTCGTCAACCGACAACAAACCGCCGATAAATATCCTCTCCCCGTCCTTAACCAGTACCGTGGTGCTGGCGGTACGGACTTTCTTGCGGGGATATAATCCCTGGACCAGTTCTGTGATTGACGATACCTCCGGATTTACCCTCACGGTTATATACCCGTCGGTATTTATGGTCGGCGTTATATGCAGCTTTATGCCCACCGAATCGGTAACTATAATCGCGTTCTCCCTCGAAGAGACGGCGAACCTCAACGTTTCTCCTATCAGTATTGTGGCCTCGCGGTTGTTCAACGTTGTAAGCTGCGCGTGAGCAAGGACCTTGGCCTTGTTTCTCTTCATCAGAAAATCAAGCGTTATATCAAATGCGTTAAGCTGGCGGGAAAAATTAAATACGTTATCAAACCCCTCTATCTTTTCAAAGGAATATTTCTCCGGGAGCTGATCCAGATCCGGAAGATCCCCGCCGAAATCGTTCTGATTCGGCGCCCTGGACGTGCCATCGGTTTGACCGTCCGCGTCCTTAACGAGAGGAGATTCCGCCAGAATGGTCGTAAAACTGGAGAATCTTTCCCAATCGATCCCGTATTCATCGAGATCATCGGTGGCGATCTCAATTAACCTGGCTTCGAGAAGAACCTGATTGGCCGGTTTATCAACCTGCCTGACTATCTCCGCGATATCCGCCGTCACCTTCGGACTGGCCATCACCAGTATCCTGTTGCCGGCCGTATCCACCTGGACTTTATCGGTCAAGTCCTTCAGAAGCTCTTTTATTTCGGAGGCGTTGGAATATTGAAGATGGATCACGCTGGGAGACAACCCGATCTCGGTCTCCAGAGCTTCCGCATCCGCAACGAGAAACGAGTTTCCCACGGTTTCATACGATAACCCCGCGGCCCTGACAACCAGGTTGATCGCCTCGCTGATGGGAGTGTCTTTCAAATGGACTGAAATTCTCTCTTTGGTGTTCACCCCCGGGCCCGTAACAATATTAAATCCGGATTTCTCCGCAAGGATACTGAGTATCGACGGCAAGAAGGCGTCATCAGCATCCAGTGTGACGGTTTTGTCAAGCCTGCGCTGCATCTCTTCCGGAGCAGGTTCCCTGCCTGTAGGTCTTTGAGCAAAAGTCATCCCGACCGACAAAATCAAAATCAATGACGTTAACAAAAACAGTCTCGCACCCCTCATGGAAGCTCTAATCAAGGTTTCCTCCTTAAAATTGCGCCAAAACCGAAACGATTATTAATTATAATCCCGTGGTTTGGTATTATTGGAATATTCGGATTCCATCTCCTTCTCATCAAAGCCGGATACCGGTTTGCTGATCAAAACCAATCTTTTCCCCTTATTATCCAGCACTACCTGTCTTTCCTCGATCGTTACCACGCGGTACGTTCCCCCTATATAATCCCCCATCTGAACCACGTAGCTCTTGCCGTGATATTTTATGATCGCCTTGGGATTCTCGTCGATAACCGTCGCCGAAAGTCTGATGGCGCTCTCTTCCTCGGCTTCCCCGCCCTCGGTGTCATAGGCGAAATCCTTGATGACCCTTCCGAGAAACAGCGGATCCTGACCCAGGTTAAACCTGAAATTCTGCCTGTTTTCCCAGACGGTCTCGAGGGTATCCAGCGTGGCCCGGAGGTCGTTGTTGGCGTCCAGAGTAGCGGCCTCGTCTCCACTGACCTCCGAAAAATTCTGCGGAATATTATAGTAGGATTTATAAACCGAAAATCCCAGAAAAACTAAAAGCCCTACGGCAGCCAGGATGGCCAATCCTCTAATTAAACTCTCCCAATTCACCTCTATAACTCGCTTTCAAAATAGCTAATGTGCTGATCTGCAGATTAATAGGATGTTGATTAGGTTTACCTCTAATCTCTCCGATAAAACTCGATCTTTCAATCTCGTTGGAAAGAGAAAACGACGTCACCTTTGTAAGATGCGGAGCTTTCTCCAGTATATCGAGAAATTTCCCGAACTCCTCGTAGCTGGCTATTATCTTCAGCTCGTAAGGAACCTCGATATACTCTTTTTTTTCGTAAGTATAGATATCGTCCGTTCCGATTACGTCCATGGGGGTCAGAGCCACAAGTCTTATTCTGAGCCGGTCCATGGTCGCGGTAAGATATCTCAAAAAAGGTATGGATGATTTTTCCGTAAGGGAATCGGATGGACTGTTTACAAGGTTGTTTTTTATCAGCGCGGTAATCCCTTCCCTTTTCTCCGCCAGTATCTGGGCCGCCAGCAGCCGCTTGTTTTTATCCTCGATTTCCAGATTCAATCTCTTGATCTCGTCCGGCTGCGGCACCACAAACCTCTGATAGGAAAACAACGCCCCCCCCAGCAAAATCAACGTCAAAACCAACACTATCAAATTATTCTTCATCAAATCTCCAATTTTATATCAAGCAGGCGATCTCGAACTTCACCATCTCCTGCTCCTCACGTTTTACCCTTTGAGAGGACTGGAATTTTATTTCGGAAAAATCGGAACTGAAATCCTCATTTGACTTAACGATGTTTATAATGGCCACCACCAGGTCGAGATCCTTCAATCCCGGCCGCACCTTGGAAAGCCCCTTTATCAGGAAGACCTGGAGCCTGTCGTCGTATACCAACTCGGTTATGGCCACATCCTTGGGAAGGATATTCCCCAGAACGGAAATTTTCTCCGACCAGACGAGCCTGCTGGTGGTAACCTCCGAAAGCGTAAAAATATCTTCGGGAGACAAATAGTCGGTTGAGGACTCCAGCCTGGTTATCTTTTCATCGATAGCCGCCACCGCCTCGCGCAGACGCTCAATCTTCGTATCGGTCCTGTAGGATCGATACCCCACCGCCACCGCGATCAGTACCAACACCGCGTAAAAAACCGCAACCGAGGCCGCTTTTCTTCGCCTCTGCATCTGCTCGAACTGGTCGAGGCGGTTCGAGGCTTTATTTAAGTTTATCGAATAATACCTGGCTTTCATCAATCCTCCCTCATGGCCAGTCCGCAGGCCGTGGCCAGTTGCGTTCCCAGTGATTCATTGAATCCGGGAGGCACTGTAAAATACTCAAACGGATTGTAAATTTCGATATTCATGGACAACGCCTGGGCGAGGTGGGAATTAAGATTCAACAAAAGCGCGCTCCCGCCGCACAGGAGCATCTTTTCGAATTCCCTGATTCCGGTTTCCTTGGTGTAATATCTCATCGATCTCCTTATCTCGTCCACAAGAGAATCAAGGGATTTCCTTCTGGCGATTCTTATGGAGGCCTCAGACTCGCTCACATCGCTCAGAAACGCTCCTAAGCCCTTGGTCCTTTTCATCTCTTCCGCGGCCGGATATTCAACGCTCTGGATGTTCCTTATGTCGTCCGTTATCTTATGTCCGCCGATGGCGATATCCCGGGAAAATAACATCCCGTTGTCGGCGAAAACCGTAAGGGTCGAAAATTTGGCGCCCACGTCCAGAAATATCAAGGCCCGATCGCCTTCCGGCTTGCCGTGAGATAAAAAATAAGAATTGACCAGGGCCGTGCACTCCGCATCCAGCGTTTTGGGTTTTACGCCAAGCTCCTTCAACAGCTTGATATGATAATCAAAAGCCTTCTTGGTGGTGGCCACCATCAGAATATCGATTTCGGATGCGCTGGTGCTGTCCGACAATATCTGGTAATCCAGAATAGCCTCGGTATCCTCGAGCGGCAGATGCTTTCTCGCCTCGAAAGTTAATGACGATTCCAGCTCCTCGGCGCTCAAGGGTATGGACTTTATCTGTTTTACCGCGACGTCCTTGCCGCCAATAGAACAATTGAGATTTCTCACCCTCCTGGGATTCAATTTCATCTGCCTGAAACAGCTTCTCACCGCCGCCGATTGCCTGCTGTAGCTCGGTCCTTCGATATCGTATTCCTCGTTATCGCCGTAAAGCTCGGCTATAGCGTAATTCTTCAACCTGAACCGATTGTCGTCTTTATCGACTTCCACCAGTTTGACAGAATAAGATCCTATATCAAGGCCAAAAACAGATTTTGCCATAAGCTCCTTCCTCTAAACGGCATCAAAAACATTCGTCGATCTAAATATCCTCGCCCCTGGATTCCTTGTAAATGGTGTTATGCTCGCTGGCGCGGATAAAATACGGCGGCGGATCCATCTGGAGCCGCGTATCGTAATGATAGTCTTTCTCGATAAATCCCCTGTCGCCCCAGCCGTTATGCGTGGTGTGCACTATCCCCCGGTTCAGCATCGCCAGCGAACCGTAAATAAACAACGATTGCTTCTCGTTATCGTTGGGATTACCGGGAGTTCCATAATCATATATGTCCCGTACCGATATCGTCCCGCCTATCGAGGCCAGCGCCGCGTTAATGTAAACCGTATCTCCCACGCTGTCGCCCACCATTATGGCCGATTCCGATATCAGCCCCAGGCAGTCGGTAATATCGATAGGGACGGAATTGTCAGCGGCGGCGTTCTTGTATACCAGGTTGTCGTATATAATCATGGTATCCGAGCTGGCCACGGTCAATCGGCCCTCAAAACCGAGTGAGTTAAAAGACGGATCCATCAGATCGGGCCTCCCACGGTTGGCTTTAATAAATATTTTTCCGTGAACGAACAACGCGGCATCCCCCCCCGGAATCGTCATGACATCTTGAGATTGAGATATTTGATCCCAATCACATACCAGAGAATTCTGGTAGGGCGGGTCACCGGGCCCGCAAAACCTGACAATTATCCTGCGGCCGTCAAAGGTCAACTCCGTAACCGAATCGGGATCGAAAGTCCCGAAATTCGACCGCATCGTCCTTATTCTTATCTCATCCGCCTGGTCGGGGAAATAAATCGATTCGGCGTTGGGGAAAAACCCCTCGTCGAACGTCGCCTGATGATTAAACGGCAATATATAAGGGGCGCAGGAGGTGGTCTTCTTCATAAAACGGGGCCAATGACCTTGACCATATTGAACATGTATCGTATCGTTGGAATGAACCTTGCCGTCCAGAGTATCGGGCCCCCAGAAACGGATACGGTCGTTCCTGACCGGATCCTCTTCGCAATCGGAAAGATACAGGTAATCGGCAAACGTCTCCAGTATCTCATATGTTGCGCTGCTTCTTATAATATCATAGTCGGCGCCATAAAAAGTTGTTTTCGCCTGAGCGTATACAAAATATCCGCGCCGTGATCCGTAGAAAAAGCCGTCATCAACGCCGCCTGTAAAACCTACATAGGCCCTGTAACAGGTATTTTCGTCAAAAAACTCGTTCCATTCGCCGTAGCTGCCCGGATAAAGGTCCCCGTTTTTCACAGCCGTATTTAAGATCTGGGTTATGTAGCTTTGCGTATATAAATTCTTTGCGTACGCGACTTCATCGCTGATCGAATTTTCATAATAATCGACGCTGGTCAAGAAACCCAGGCCCATAATGAACATAGCGAACGAGAGAACTACCGCCATCACAAGGACACTGCCTTTTTCTTTGTTACTCTTAAATTGTTCCATCGCGGCCTCCGGGTCAATTATCTTTCTTATTTTCTAAAAAAGTTTATTTCTCTTCGAGTAAACCGAGGATAAATAGAGCGTATCTCCCCGGTCGTCCTCCAAAACCATCTCGACTTTTATGAGCCAGTAACCTTCTAGATAGGGGCTGGGAGCTCCTATATGGTCAAGCGGCGTGAATCTGCAATCCTTCACTTTCAAATAAGGCTCCTCGTACGGGCCGGCATCGATATTCAGTATCGGAAGGAGGGTCATATGAAGTTTCCTTTTGCCCTCGGTTCTATCGCTCCATCTCAGCTCTTTAGCCGCCCTGGAGAAATAAAATTCAGCGTCCCCGCCGCCCCAGGCATCGTTATAATTAAGCCTCATCCGGGCATTCGATACGCCCCCGTAAGACGATATACGAACGCGGGCCGCCTGCCGGATCCACCAACCCATCTGTTCCAACGCCACTTTGCCCTCGCCATATAACGTCATCATGTTCGAATTCTCTCGCGTATACTCTACGCCCTCCAGGTAAGTCACCAGCATCCCCGTGAAGACAATGGCGGAGACGGCCATGGCCACCACTATTTCGACCAATGATAATCCCGAATCTTTCGATGATCTCGTTTCAAAGCATCTGAACATAATCAACCCCGGGTTAAAAGGCGCTCCTCAATTCAATACGGTATTCCCTGCCGGATAACTCTTCCCATTCATAAACAACGCCGACCTTGCTGTAGTACGGCTGCCCGGTCTTCGTATCTATCTGAAGGCTGTATTCCACGGAAACGGTACGCTCGGCGACAATCTCTTCCCGGCCGTTCCCCGGTACCAGAATATCTTCCCTGGTCCCGCGAAACGATTCCGGCACTTTACCGAGTTTTTGGCTGCTGTATTGCATATCCTCCATCAGCTCCCGGGCTTTCTCCAGCGCCAGACGACGGTGATACTGCTCCGTAATCATCTCCCTGCCGTTAATGAACATTATATACATGGCCAGAATCGATATGCCAATAACAACAAGCCCGACCATGACCTCAATCAGAGTCAGGCCTCTTTGACCCCTGCATTTTAACTTATCGGATTTACCGGCCATGAATATCACCCTATTCCAAAAACAGCTTGGGATTATCCGCCCTCTGAGCAGCTACCGAGCGCTCGATTTTGCCCTCCGCTACAAGATTCAACAGGTTCTGATCCAGAGACTGCATCCCCGCTTTTCCGCCCGCCTGAATTATGGACGGGATCTGATAGATCTTGTCCTCGCGAATCAGATTTCGCACCGCCACGGTGGCCATCATAATTTCGAATGCCGGAATACGGCCCTTGACCTTATGAGGGAGAAGAGTCTGCGCTATTACGGCCTGCAAAGACTCCGCCAGCATGGATCTCACCTGACCCTTCTGCTCAGCCGGGAATATATCGATAACCCTGTCGATGGTCTTGGTCGCCGATGACGTATGCAGAGTGGAAAGCACCAGATGACCGGTCTCCGCGGCGGTCAACGCCAGCGAAATGGTCTCAAGGTCTCTCATCTCTCCTACCAGAATCACATCGGGGTCCTCGCGAAGAGCGGCTCTTAACGCGTTAACAAATGAACGGGTACAGGAACCCAGCTCACGCTGGTTTATCAGCGAATGACGGCTTGTATGAAAATACTCGACCGGGTCCTCGATGGTTATGACGTGGCATTCCTTGTGCTCGTTTATCCAGTCCACCATGGTGGCAAGGGTGGTGGTTTTCCCGGAACCGGTCGGACCCGTGATTAGAATTAATCCCCGTTCCACCAGAGATAACCTTTTTAGAATATCGGGCAGATTCAATTCCTCAAACGAGAGTATGTCGGCGGGAATTGTGCGGAAGGCCCCCCCGTATCCCTGGATCTGCTTGTAAATATTGCACCTGAACCTGGTGTTATCGTCAATCTCTTTGGCGAAGTCTATTTCGTATTGCTCCTCGAATCTTTTTCTCTGCTCACTATCCATGGCCGAGAGCAAAAGAGACCTGATCCCTTCCTTATCGAGCCCGGGCAATTGCAGTTTGTGCATCACACCGTCTATACGAATCATGGGAGTCGATCCCTCGGACAGATGCAGGTCCGAGGCCCCCTGCTCTTTGGTAAACTTTAAAAGTTCATCTATAGAAAGTATTTTTTTCTCGGCGGAGACAACGCCGCCGGTAGCTTCATAGCTTTCCACTATTTTTTTCCAACGTTGAAAGGTTTACGACCTATTAATCGAATCCGTATCCGCTCCATTTGCCCTGGACGGCATCAAACTGAACCACCTTACCGGCGCCGCCCGGCATCTGGCCGGTCGATGTCGCCCGAACCCTCTGGATACCCTGGCTGCCCGGCACCAAAGTGAAATTCCAGCGCTCCGTGGTTAACCTGTCAAGTTGAAGCCTGGGCAGCTGCTGGATATTGGTAACCCAGTTTCCGGTTTCAGCGTAGTTAACCTTGGCCGCCGCCATAATAGCCGCGATAGCTTCCTGCGCCTCGCCGGCCCTGGCGCTCTCGACATACTGCAGGTATAGCGGAACCGCTATGGCGGCCAGGATCGCCAGAATAACCAGTACGATGGCAAGCTCTACCATCGTGAAACCTTCGTTTCTCCTGAATAATTTCATCATGAAACTCCTTTACTCAACAATCAATATTTACTTAATATTCTACCTAAAGATCAGTTGCCGACTTTATGCCTGGTTTTGCCCGCAACCGCTTTGATTAAAAAATGTTATGCCATCCCGTTAATATAAATATATTGCGTCTACCAGTCAACTTTAAAATGATATCCGAACTTTCCCGCTTCATACCTATTCATTAACATAAACCCGAAACACACGGTTCCAATTTCTGGATGGCAAAAAATAATAATTCTTAAAGAAAAAAGCCGGCGGATTCGGGATATCCGCCGGCGATTATTAAGCCCTATTTTTGCTCTAGACAGCTATTCTTTCAGCTCGTCTTTTAATTGATCCAATTCATGCTGCAGCTTCTTAAGCTCGTCCTTTAAAACCTGCATCTCCTCTTCGAATTCCTCCCTGTCCGATAAATCTAACATCTTGTTTACCTTTAGCTTAGGGAGAACCTTGTCCGAATCCAGACTCCCCAGAAAATAATCCCGTTTCGATTCCCCGAGCTCGACGTCGACCATTTCCGTTTTCCCGTCTCTTATATAAGTAATGGTCACCTTATCGCCCGGCTTATGCGATCGGACTTTACGATAAAGATCGCCCGTACTTTCGATCCTGTCGCCATCGATTTTGGTGATAATGTCGTCCTCGCGCAAACCCGCCTCTTCAGCGGGCGAATCGTCGACGATATCGGTAACGATTACCCCGCCGTCGATGTCATGTTTTTCTTTCTGCTTATCGGTGAGGTTTTTCTGGCTGATCCCCAGGAATCCTCGCTTTATCTCTCCATGTTTGATTAGATTCTCTACGATATCCTTAGCCTGCTCGATGGGAAGAGCCAGGGCAGTCTCATCGGATCTTCCCGCGTCTTTGAATAAAAAGTAGTCTCCAAAATGCAGGTCATGCTCGAGGAATTTTACCGGACCGGGCGAGAACTCCAGGGCGATCAGAATTCCGATAACCTCTCCGTTCGTATTCAGGACCGCTCCCCCCGATGATCCCGGATTGACGTTCAGGTTTAATTCCAGAAATCCTTCGTCGTCCCTGCCGCTGTAGGTGCCGATATTGACCGATGAAGGTTTGTCATATGAATTGCCGACGAACAATACCCATGACCCT
>CP070813.1:2188264-2212337 GCA_020344055.1 Candidatus Zixiibacteriota bacterium
GAGCTTATTGTCTGCAATGTTTCAAATGGCGGTAGAGTGAACATATACGAAAATCAAGGGAATTTTAATTTTATTGAAATTTATGAATCAGATCCGGGAATAGTATATGATTCGGGAGATCCGGATGGAGACGGGCTAAATGAGCTATTAGTTAAGCTTCACCGGAGTATTTACTTATATGAACAATACGAGTTTGCCTCGCTACCGGAAAGTTTAGTGTGGTATATCACGCCATTACCGGGAAACCATGAATGCTGGCCTCAAATATCGGATCTTGATTTTGACGGTCAAAAGGAAATAACCTTTTCAATGCAAGATACGCATAATAAAATACGAATTTTTGAAAATAACGGTGATAACAGCTATATAGAAAGAACACCCATAATCTGGCTTGTGCCGACTTATCCGGCCGACTACGCTAATGGTGATTTCGATGGCGATGGTTATAATGAAGTCCTATGCGGCGGGATATATGGGCATCTTGCTATTCAGGAGAATGTTACCGTTGACTTATTTGAAGTAACCTGGCAAGGCGAGCTAGGCCATCCTAACGCCCTTCTTCACGAGAATATAGGCGATTATGATCAGGACGGAAGAGATGAATGGGTGTCGGCAGGAAAGGATTTTTCGGCGGGCGGTTTCTTTTTCAAAGTCTTCGATTCTATCGGGGATAATCAATATGAGACAGTTTATTATGATTCTCTTCCGGGAAATACGTGGGATGAGGGCGGCATTTCAGCAGGCGACGTCGACGGTGACGGCATTAACGAATTCCTGGTATCTTCAAATAATAATATTGGATTATATAAATACAGTTCCGATCACGGATGGGGATGCGTTTGGCTAACCGACGAAGGCGGGAGTGGGGCGGTTCTTAGCTTACCATTTCTTCTTGATATAGATAGTGATGGACTTGATGAAATAATAATAACCGGTAATGTTATCAGGACCAGGATATACGATTTAGTTCCAACTCATACATTTCAATCTACCGAGCCAAAAACATATTTTAATCTTCGGGTCTATCCTAACCCGGCCAACAATAAAATTAATTTTACGTATAATCTCCCAAACTCCGCCGACGTAACCCTCGAGATCTACGACATTCTAGGCCGCAAGGTGCAAACATTGATCGACGAATTCCAATCTCCCGATTCGTATGCGGTAACCTGGGACGTATCTCATATCGCCTCGGGCATGTATTTCTACCGACTTCAGGCAGAGGACTATACAGCTACCCGTAGAATGAGCATAATTAAATAGATCTGAAAAGATTTCAAAAAGCCCCGGAATCCACCGGGGCTTTTTTTATGCTCCCGCTCCCCGCAACCCTTTCCCCGAAAAACCGTAATCTATATTAAACCGACAGGAGCGGTAACTATGGAATGGCATAAGGACAATTACCTGGTAACCGACGACAAGAAGATCATCGATATCGATTTCGTCACCGCCGAACTGAACAAAACCTACTGGGCGGAGGGGAGATCGCGGGAGATGACGGCAAAATCCATTGAACATTCCGTCTTCTTCTCCATGCTCGACGGCGACAGGATGATCGGTTTCGCCCGGATCGTCACCGACTATTCCACCTTCGCCTGGCTCTGCGACGTTTACGTCCATCCTGATTACCGGGGCAACGGGCTGGGCGTCTGGCTCATGGATTGCGTCTATAGCCACCCGTCCACCGATGTCTGGGTTAATCTGCTTGCCACCCGTGACGCGCACGGGCTTTATGAAAAATTCGGATTCGAACGCAAGGAATGCATGTTAAGAATAGATAGAAGTAAACAGCCACAAGAGAACTGCTGGAGATCACCGGGAGGATGATATGACATTTGTAGATCTTAATAATCTGAAAGAATATGAGCTTGCGAAAGGCGTCAGGGCGCGCATCATAAACTGCGAGTCAATGAGCATATCGTATGTAACGCTCGATGCCGGAGTAAATATGCCCGAGCACAAGCATGTCAACGAACAGGTCGTCAACGTTATCGAGGGCGAGCTCGAACTCACCGTGAATGGACAATCGAGGGTGCTGGAGCCGGGCGTGGTCGAATCTTTGCCGCCCAACGTCCCGCATGGCGCGAAGGCGCTCACCGACTGCAGGGTAATCGACGTTTTCCACCCGGTACGGGAGGACTGGGTAGCCATGATGAAGTCATCATGAGATTAAAGGGAGATTATTATGACATTCATCGATCTTGATGATTTGAAGGAATTCGAGATAGCGCCGGGAATCCGGGCCCGGGTGGTCAATAGCGATTCCATGAGTATCGCCCATGTGACCCTGGACGCCGGGGCCCTGTTGCCGGATCACAGCCATGTCAACGAGCAGGTCGTGAACGTTATCGAAGGCGAACTGGAACTTACCGTAAACGGCGAATCGCGGCTCCTGAAGCCGGGCGTTGTCGAGGTCTTGCCGCCCAATGTGCCCCATGGCGGCCGCGCCCTGACATTCTGCAGGGTAATCGACGCTTTTCAGCCGATACGGGAGGACTGGCTGGCCAAAATGGGCTAAATTTAGCCCAATTCAGCATTTTCCATATCAAAAATACTTGACTTTTTCTCAAAAATGCTGATATTAAGGTAAAGTATTTCCAATACTTTTTGAGAGAGAAGATGTCCAGGATTTTCTGTTTTTGAGGTGAAAAATGCATAAGGTTGTCAAAATTTCCATTATTGCTATCGCCCTTTCAATAGCGGCGACGGCAAACGTCAACGCCCAGTTTAACCTTGTTTCGGTCGAGCAACTCAATTTCGATACGCTCAACGCCTACCAGACCGGGGCCAATATCCTCTATACCCATCAAGGAGATATCGTGGTCGCCTGGGGTGACGTACAGGATGTAAATCCTTATTACAACATTTTCATGACCATTTCCACCGACCACGGGCAGACTTTCTGCGACCCGATCAAGGTTAATGAAAATATAGGGTTCGTCTTGACCGATGGGGAAGGGGTTATCGGGATCGCCGAGAACAGCGCCGGTCACCAGGTTTTCTGCTGGACCGATATTCGGCACGGAAGCAGCAACAAAGACGTCTACGGACGAATTCGCGGTTATAACGGGACATTCTCACCGGAATTCCGTATCAATGACGATCAAACCTTTTTCCATCAATACCTCCCGAAAATAAGGCAGGTCGGAAACAGCGATACCCTGATTGCGGCCTGGCAGGACGGCAGGCTCTGTTATCATGGCTGCCTCTCGGTATTCGCCTCCGTGTCTGTCGATGGCGGCTATAACTGGGGAACCAACGTCAGGGCTTCGGTTCAACCCTTCGGAATCGAAACCAGCGGACAATGCATACCCGCCGTGGCCGCAGGTAATGACGGGCATCTCATGGTAGCTTTTCGGAATAATATGGAATATTACCGAGAAATATACTGCGCCAAATCCAACGATGATTTCACCTCCTTCTATTCGCCGGTCCAGGTCGATTCCAGCCAGTGGTGGCTTCCCACATGCCCGCAAACGGGGCCGGCCCTAATCCAGCTTTCATCCGGTGACTGGATCTGCGCCTATGCCAACGGCCGCACCGGAACCTATAAAATATATACCTCCCGATCCGTCGATAACGGAGTAAGTTTCGGTGATGAAATACTGGTGGGCGGCGACCAATGGCAGGATTATCCTCAGCTTGTCGAGATTGACTACGGATGGCTTCTGGTCGTCTTTCAGGAAAAACTCCCCGATTCGGATAATACGCGCATTGTCGGCTCCATTTCCTATGATGCCGGCATGAGTTGGGGACCGTTATTCCCGATCTCCGACGATGTGGTTTCAATTAAATCCAATGTCCGGCTTGCCTATGACGGTATCAGCAATCTATACGCCGTCTGGTGCGATAACCGTAACGGCAATAAAGACATTTTCTTCGCCATACTCGAGGCCGAGGCGACGTCGATCGAACAGGCGCCGGATTTACCCGAGTCTATTTCAATTCTCAAGGCCTATCCCAATCCCTTCAATGCCGCCTGCAAAATAGCTGTATCTGATCATGCCGTAGACTATGTAAATATCTACAATATAACCGGACGGCTGGTGGAGCGGCTGGAGCTTAATGGAGGGGAAGCGGTATGGGATGCCTCCGCGCATACCTCCGGAGTCTATTTCGCGCGGGTGGAAGCCGGCAATTTTAACAGAAGCGTGAAGTTATTGCTGTTAAAATAGATATATTGTAATTAATAAAAAAGCATACCTACTTTATTCCATCGTTTATTGCTGCAATCCGATCCAATATTGACATAGCCGCTCTATCTTATTAGTATTGCCATCCGGTATCGTACTGACCAGTACACAGGAGGCAATAAATGAGCGTTAACGAAAACTGCAATGAATTCAAAGACAAGGTCGCGCTGGTAACCGGAGGCACCAAGGGGATAGGTAAAAGCATCGCCCTGAAACTGGCGGAGGGGGGCGCTAACGTCGTAGTGAACTACCTGCGCAGCCGCAACGCCGCCGAGGAAACGCTGGAGCAATTGAAAAACCTCGGCGGGGATCACCATGCTATTAGATGCAATATCGGTAATCACGAGAAGATGCCCAAGGTCTATGAAGAGATCAGGGAGAAGTACGGCAGGCTGGATATCCTGGTTTCCAACGCCGCCCTGGGGCTGTTCACGTCCGCCATGGAGCTTGACGAGAAAGCCTGGCACCTCTCCATGGATACCAACGCCTGGGCGTTTCTGAAGGGCGTTCAGCTTGCCCGGGATTTCATGCCTGATGGCTCTAAGGTGGTGGCGTTGTCATCGCTGGGTTCGGTGAGGCATATACCCGGTTACGCCGCTATCGGCACATCCAAGGCGGCCATTGAGACATTGACCCGGTATCTGGCTTATGAACTGGCCCCGAAAAGGATCAACGTCAATACCGTCAGCGGCGGTTTTATCGATACCGATGCCCTGAAGGGATTTCCCGGCTATCAGGATATGGTCGACGAGGTTGTAAAAAGAACGCCGTTCGGCAGGGTAGGTAAGCCAGAAGAGGTCGCCGACGTGGTCGCCTTTCTCTGTTCAGACAGGGCCAAATGGATTACCGGCCAGGTGATTGTGGTTGATGGGGGCTATTCACTGGGATAGAATCGATTTGAAGGATATTCTAAAAAAACGCATATTTCTACGGCGTGCCTTAAAGGCCATAACCGTAATCGCAGTGTTACTCATCGTCTTAATAGCATTGAATAGTCTCATTTTTCCATTGTTGGGATTTCAATTTCTTTATGATTCGGGACATTTGAAAATCTCTGAAGTTATCAGTTATTCAAAGGACGAATCGCGGGTGCTGAATATTCTTATAAAGGATACTGCGGTTCTGGGCGAAATCCCGCAACCAGAATATTTGAAGTCGAAGACGGGATTGGGAAATGACGGTTTAACGGCTTGTCTGGCGTCGCTGGCCGATAAAGGCGATATTGCGCTGGCCGATAACGGCATGATTGTAGACGCTTATCCGTGGACGTCGCGAGACACCGGTATTCTCGTTTGCCTGATAGAGGATGATCAGACAACGGCTGGTCCGATCAGTTGCTCCAGCGCGCTTCATGTCATGTCTGTTATGCCTTTGTTTGATTTAAAAGGGGAAATAAAGGCAGTATTGCAGGACAGCGGAGATACCCTGGTAATCGAAATTGAGAAAAACGAGATCGTCTTTACCGATAACATTGCCGCCGTGGTCTACAGGACCGACGATTACAACGACAGCCGGTTTTTCGCATCTCTCGAAGGCGCCAGGGCATATCATCGGGATAATTTTAATTTAAACAGGGTTATCAGGCTTGATAAAGCGCTTTTGATAGGCCATATTATTGCCGAAGCGATAAAGGGTAAAATCGAAAGATGAACCTAAATCTTAAAACGAATAAAAGGCAATATAAATATTACGATCTGATCCTGGGGCTTTTCGTGGCCGTTTTGCTGATATCGAATGTCGCCTCCTCGAAGGTCCTCGACCTGGGGCCCTTTACGTTTGACGGCGGTACCATACTGTTTCCCATAAGTTATATCTTCGGCGATATCCTCACCGAGGTATACGGCTATAGAAGATCGCGGCGGGTGATCTGGACCGGCTTTTTCGCCGCCTTCTTGATGTCCGCCGTATTTATGATCGTGGGGAAGCTGCCTCCCGCAGCCGATTGGCCCAACCAGGAAGCTTATGAAAAAATCCTCGGCCTCACGCCCAGAATAGTGATCGCGTCTTTAATCGCATACTTTGCCGGAGAATTCTCGAATTCATACACCCTGGCCAAAATGAAAATATTCTCCAAAGGCAGGTGGCTCTGGACCAGAACCATCGGCTCCACCATTGTAGGGGAGGGGGTCGATACGGTTCTTTTCGTCTTTATCGCCTTTTACGGGGTCTTCCCGGAAAGCCTGCTTTTGTCGATACTGGTTTCCAATTACATCTTCAAGGTCTGTTTCGAGGCCGCTTTTACTCCCTTTACCTATATGATCGTCGGTTTCCTCAAGAATAAAGAGCGATCGGACGTCTACGATTACGATACCGATTTCAATCCCTTTTCAATTACCGTATAGATTCCGCGATCATATAAGTCTATGTTAAGCAATATATTAATCTGATGCGAATCATTTTTTGTCATTACATAAGAAAACGGCCGGTCGCACCGCGATCCAGACCGTGTGCTGCTGACTGACACAGAATTATCTGCAATTAAGAGACCGTCTTAGGTGCCGATAAATCGATTGAAACCGTATACGAGAGGAAGATCATGCATATTGGCGATCCCGGCGATCTTTTGAAGGTTGATGGATTCACTCTGGCCTACGCCGAAAGCTGTCGGAAATATGGTTTGATTCATAAAAAATTCCTGGGGCAACTGGATCGTTTCGCGTTTAACTGCCGTCGCGGAAACGCCTGCTGCAAGAATTTTTCACCGACCGACCGCATTATAGTTGAACCGTATGATGTCCTTCGCCTGAGCAGAAAATTGAAAATTACGACCGCGAAATTCATGGGCGAATGTGCCGATCTTACCCTGGATGAACATACTCATTTTCCGCTGGCAATGCTGAGACTTAAAGGCAATGATTCGCGGAATAAATGCTTTTTTCTCAGGTCATACGGGTGCTCGGTCTATGAAGACCGCCCGCTGCGCTGCCGGCTTTATCCCCTGGGCCGGATTTTATACAGGGGAAAATCGTATTTTATTCACATCGACAATTGCAAATGCCATGATTCGCAGAAAGGCCGGTCCTGGAGCGTTCGGGAATGGATAGATGCGTGTGGGGCCCATGATTATCTGGAGTACCAGAGGCTCGTAGGTGAGGTATTTTCATGCGCCGATGAGGATAAATACCGGAGCTTGAATGAAAAAATTAAGCTGGGCTCCGGTAAATTATTCTACGATATTGACAAATTTCTCAAGAAAATCCCGGATAATTCTCGTCCCCTTTCGGACAGGGAAATAATGCTTGACCTGAAGCGCCGGGTTGAGGATTTTCTTTTCGAGACCGGTTGCCTGGAGCGGAATTATAAAACCCGTGAAACGGTAGAATTAATTGCCCGAACCGGATTGAAAAAAAGTGAAATTGCCGATTGTTTAAACCGGCGATAAAGCAGAAACCGCTGCAGCAAGAGCATAATAAATCCCGTGGTTCCCTGCGTAGATTTATAAAAATCTCCTTATCGAAAACCTGCCCAGAATATGGGATCTTTCGCCCTTCAAAATAGCGCTTGCCAGTTCTCTGGCCACGGTCATTCCTAAACCGAAACCGTGACCGTTAAATCCGGCGCAGGCTATAACGGAGCTGTTATAAGGTAGCGCGCCCACTATCGGAAGACCGTCGATCGTCCCTGCCATCAAACCGCTCCATCGGCTTTCAACGCCGAATCGCGCGACTTCGAGATTCTCCCTGACATAACGTGCCAGATCATTCTGAAGGGCAATATTAACGGCGTCGATAGAGCCCGTTTCCTCTTTCAAGTAACGGTTTCGAAAGCCGCCAATAAGTAACTTATTGTCAAGAGATTGCCTGAAATAGTCATAGCCGAAGTTGACATAGTAGATGGCTTTGCCCAGAACATCGTTTTCAAGGGCAGATGTAGCCATCATCTGGCCCCGCAATGGGAATATCAGCCTTTCGAAAAATCTATCCAGCAGGGGAGTATACCCGTTGGTTGCGATAATCGCCATTTCCGATTTTATTGCCCCTTTAGTGCCGGTAATCTTGACTATTCCGTTTGATTTTTCGATTTTTTCCACGGGAAAGCTCTCGATGACTTTCACTTTCCGGGATAATCCCCTGACAAAGGCGAATGGGTCGAGGCAGCCGTCGGCAGGGTTGAAATAGCCTCCCAGATATCCTTTCAATCGGCCTGCGGGAGTCCTGATAGGATAATCGACAGGCTCGACCTTGAAGCCATCACGATTCAAACTGTCTACCGTATCGTCATATTCTTTTCTTTCGACCTCCGTCACCGCCAGATGATACGAGCCCGATCTTTGATATTCGCAGTCTATCCTGTTTTCTTTTATCGCCTCAGTGATAAGGTTATGGTTTTCGACGGTGGCGTTCATTAGCTCTCTGGCCGATTCGGCGCCCATACCGATTTTAAGCCTGGAGTACGGTTCCGCCAATCCCGCAAGAAGAAACCCCGCGTTTTTACCCGATGCCCCGTAGCCGACATATTCCTTTTCTAAGACAATGATATTTTCGCAGCCGGCCTTCCGAAGATAGTGGGCAATGGCGATCCCTGTCAGCCCCGCGCCGATAATAGCGATATCACATTTGAGGCAAACGTCCGGAATCTCTCGGGGTGTGGATTTTGCCCCACCTTTAATTTGCCAGTATGACTCGGTCATCGGCCAAATATAGGCCATAATTGCACCGCTGTAAATATGGGGCCAATTATTGAATCGATAGACGCCGATTACCCTCTATTATTCGTAGAATATAACTTGATAACATTTCATAAGTTGTCTTAAAATATGATGAAGATTGCGAAAGTAGGCGTTCTTAAAACAAATCAATTATGAGTCAATTCTCATGCAAGCAATGTCCTATCAAGGAGGAAGAATGAATCGTTTGTGGAATTTTGCGCTGGCATTGATACTTGGCGTTTTCCTGTTTTCGGTTGCCGGCGCCGAAAAAGAGGTTATGTTCGGAGGCGAACTGTTTTCCAGCTGGTATTACGATATGTCGGATTCCCTTACCGATTTCGGCAACAGATCGTATGTGCGCTTCGACAACTATAACCGTTTTCAGGTAACCAGAGCCTATCTTACAGGCAAAGCCAAACTTTCAGACCGGACCTACGGTAGGATATCTTCCGACGTCAATCCCTCCTATAATTATATCAGACTGAAGTACGGCTACGTCGGATGGGCTTTTTTACGGAGTGAAAAGCTGGATTTAGGAGCCAATATGGGCCTGGTGGAGAATCCTTATATCTATAATATGGATGAAATCTGGGGGCGCCGTTATATAAGCATGACACCAGGCGAGATGTCCTGGAATCAGGATGCCCCCGGAATGCAGTCGTCGGCCGATTTCGGGCTTTCGTTCTGGGGAAAGTTCGGCGAGGATGGAAAAGTGGGCAAAGCCTTTATATCGTTTTTTAACGGCCCCGGCTATACGGAAACAGACGAAAACAATCCCACCAAGGACGTCGATTTCACGATTTTCTTGAATCCTCTGAACGCCCAGCCCGGTTTAGAGGAATCAAAAATCGGTTTTCAATTCAGTACCGGCAAGGTTAACGCGTACAACGATTCCAGCGATATCGAGGACTATTACAAAATGAGCATACTTTCCTTTATGGGCGATTTAAGATACCGGAAACTGTTCAACATCGGCCTGGAATACAACGGCTATACGTCGCCTTATATCCTTGACGTATTGAATACGGGATTGTATTATTTCGATTTTGACGATTCGTCGGACGTAAAAGTCAGCTCTCTTTCAATTTTCGGCGCTCTCTGGTTCGGCGAGCTTATGCCGGATTCCAGGGCTCTCCAGACCCTGGACCTGTTCTTCCGTTATGTTATGCTGGATCCGGATACCGACGACCATGATGATATCGGCTATCCTTCTCCGGCCGGCACTGAGCCTTACGAGGTTAAGGCGACGCAGATGATTATCGGGCTGGAATGCGCTCCTGTCGAAGGATTCAAAAGCTCGCTTAATTTCCAGAGCGATAAGATAAAAGATCGGGGCGCCGGTTTGAACAATGTAACCAACTCCTATCTTTATCTGAATATGGGGCTGTGGTTCTAAAAGAAATATTATCGAATAAATACAAAAACCTATTGCAGGGGTCAGGAATCACTGACCCCGGCTTGTTTTTACTGTTCTTTAAGACTCTTTTTGATCTCTATCAGCTCTCTTACGCCTTCTTCCAGAACCGCCATGTTCTCGACCTCGGAATAGAACAGGGGAGAGGCGTCGATGGAACAGGTCTGATTGTGTCTCAAAACCTCGCCGAATGCTCCGGGAGGAGTATAACCGGAACCGAAAAATACGACCATTAAAACCAGAATTATCAATCCGGCAAAAAACCTGATCCACCTTTTTAAAAGGTTATTATTTTTTCTTTCTAATTTCATTTACAGAATCTAACGCCTACCTATATCGCGTCCGGGAAGAAAACCATAAACGCCAGGAACGCTATGAATAACGTCAAAACCAGATTGAACGATTGCCCGATAACATAAAGCGATAACGGCTTGCCGCCCTCCATCCGGCTCGCCAGATCTTTGAAGTTCGATTCCAGCCCGATGGCCACGAACGCGAGGCAGAAGAACCATCCTCGTAAAACCTTGGTAACCGAATTAATATAGGTGCTTTCAACCAGATTGAAATTGCCCTGCATGGCGGGAACCATAACGAACGAAAACAAAAGCGACGCCGCCAGAAAGCCGATTACGAACTTCGGGAATCGATACCAGATCTCCATGGCGTTGGGCCTGCCCTCGGTCTCGCACTGCTCGCGGTTAACAACGGTCACCCAGTATACGGCTATGACAAAAGCCAGCAGACCGATAAGGACGTTCTGAATCATCTTTACCACGGCGGCGACTTTCTCGGCGGTCGGCCCCAGCATCGACCCCGCCGCCACCACGGCGCCGGTGGAGTCGATGGTTCCGCCCATCCAGGCCGCCCCCAGCACGTCGTTCATCCCGATAAATTTTATTCCCAGCGGCATGAAAAACATCATAAGAACCGTAAATATAAGCGTCATCCCCACCGCCAGGGTCAAATCCTCTTTCTTGGCGCAGCAGGCCGCCGCCGCCGCTATGGCGGCTGAGACGCCGCAAACAGAGGTGGCACAGGCGATAATAATGACCAGCTCTTTGTTCTTCATTTTAAGCAAAGAGGTACCGAACCTGTACATGAAGATAACCACTACCGGCGTGACGATCCAGGCCACCATAAGACCCGGCGGGCCCAGAGACAGAATCTTTTTAAAAAGGATTTCGGCTCCCAGCAAAACCAGGCCGATCTTGATAAAGAGTTCCGTTTTGGCCCCCGCTTTCAACCACCCTGGCGTACCGATAGTATTGGATATTAAAAGCCCTACAAGAAGCGCCCAAAGGGCGTAACTCAAACCCCAGTATTTTATATTCACCTGGTTGGCGATCCAGTAGGAGATGACCGCGATGACGAAAACTCCGACGAAACCCGCCATATATCTCCCGATTTTTTCGGTTCTCATGAAAGCGATTCCTATAGCAGTGAGAATCGCTAAAAAAATCATCAAAAATAGAAGCGGTATGAAAATATTTCCGGCAACCACATCATCTTTAATTACCATGAAAGCTTTAAGCGGATCGCCGGTCCATTTGCCGACCTTCGGTATCTTCGGGATTATCTTCGCTATCGAACCGAAAATTATTATAAAGCCGATCCAGACCGCCCACCAGTCCTCACTTTTCCAGAGCGAACGTATTCCTCTTTCCATCACCCGTACCCCCTGCGTGAAGTTTTATTTTAAACAGTTCCCTTGTCTCAAACCATAAGTATATACCATCAAAAATTGACCGTATCAACGATTTTGATTATTTAATTAACTGCATCAGTGATAATTTATATAGATTAATGAGATCCACCCGTATATAATATTACTATGGAAAAAGATCGTCTGGAAAAATTCAAACAACTGCTTTCGGAAAGGATACCGGTAATCGAGGGCGCCAAAGGCACCATGATACAGAAGCGGGGACTAACCGAAACCGATTTCCGGGGAGACCGTTTTGCTAATCACGGCGTTGATCTGATAGGGAATAATGAGATACTGGCTCTGACAAAGCCCGATGTCCTGGAATCCATCCATCGGGAGTTCGCCGAGGCCGGCGCCGATATCCTGAGCACCAACACCTTTAGCGCTAACGGTATCTCGCAGTCGGATTACGGCGCCGCCGAGCATGTATATGAGATCAATCTCGAGGCGGCCGGAATCGCCCGTAAGGTTGCCGACGATTTCACGTCGAGATATCCGAAAGAGCCTCGATTCGTGATCGGATCAATGGGACCTACAAATAAGACCTGTTCCATATCACCCAATGTTGAAGATCCAGGGTATCGGGATATCACCTTCGATGCAATGAGGGATGTCTATTACGAACAGGCGAGGGGGCTACTCGACGGCGGAGTCGAGATCTTCCTTCTCGAAACCATTTTCGATACCTTAAACGCCAAGGCCGCCATTTTCGCCATAAAAAAACTTCTTAAAGAACGCAATATAGAACTGCCCATATGGATTTCCGGAACCATAGTCGATCTAAGCGGCCGCACCCTCTCCGGGCAGACCATAGAGGCCTTCTGGATATCGACCCGGCACGCAAAACCGCTGATCGTCGGATTGAACTGTTCTCTCGGAGCGGAATCGTTAAGACCTCATATCGAGGAACTGTCCAGGGTATGCGACACCTATGTCTCTATCTATCCCAACGCCGGTATGCCCAACGAATTCGGCGAATACGATCAGACGCCCGAATTTATGGCCGGAATTCTAAGGGAGTTCGCGGAAAGCGGCTTTTTGAACATCGTCGGGGGATGCTGCGGATCGACTCCGGAACATATCAGGGCTATCGCCGATGCCGTCGAAAATATCCCTCCCAGGAAAATCCCAACCCTGGAACGATATTCCAGGCTAAGCGGCCTGGAACCGCTCGAAATCCGTCCCGATTCCCTCTTTGTCAACGTGGGAGAGAGAACCAACGTATCCGGCTCCCGAAAATTCGCGCGGTTGATTAAGGAGGAAAAATATGAGGAAGCGCTCGATATCGCCCGCGAGCAGGTGAGAAACGGGGCGCAGGCCATCGATATCAATATGGATGAGGCTATGCTCGATTCCGAAACCGCCATGACAGCGTTCCTCAATCTCGTCGCCTCCGAGCCGGAGATCAGCCGCGTACCGGTAATGATCGATTCCTCGAAATGGAGCGTTATCGAGGCGGGATTGAAATGCCTGCAGGGTAAAGGTATCGTAAACTCCATCAGTCTTAAAGACGGCGCGGAGGAATTTATAAAAAAAGCCTCGCTGGTGCGTATGTACGGCGCCGCGGCCATCGTCATGGCCTTCGACGAGCGCGGGCAGGCCGATTCCCACGAGCGGAAAATCGAAATTTGCAGAAGATCGTACAGAATTTTAACTGAGGATTTTGATTTCCCGCCCGAGGATATCATTTTCGATCCCAATATATTCGCCGTCGGAACCGGCATCGAGGAGCACAATAACTACGCCGTCGATTATATCAAGGCCTGCAAAACCGTCAAAGAATCTCTGCCGTATGCCCTCGTGAGCGGTGGTGTAAGCAATCTCTCTTTTTCGTACCGGGGAAACGACGCCATCCGGGAGGCGATGCATTCGGTCTTCTTATATCATGCCATCAACGCCGGCATGGATATGGGCATAGTTAATCCCGGTCAACTCGCTGTCTATGACGAGATCCCCGCCGATCTGCGCGAAACAGTGGAAGACGTCATTTTAAACAGAAGAGAAAGCGCCACCGATCGCCTTACCGAAATCGCCGGAGAATATAGGGGCGAAAAGAAAAAGAAAGTCGAGGACCTGGGCTGGCGCCAACAATCGGTCGAGGAGCGCCTGTCATACGCGCTGGTTAACGGTATAACCGATTATATCGAAACTGACGTTGCCGAGGCGTTGAAATCATACAAACGCGCGCTGGAGGTTATCGAGGGGCCGCTCATGGACGGTATGAACGTTGTCGGCGATCTTTTCGGGTCGGGCAAAATGTTCCTGCCGCAGGTGGTGAAGTCGGCGCGGGTTATGAAAAAAGCGGTTAATTATCTAACTCCAATTCTTGAAGCCGAGAAACAGGGAGGCAAAATAAGCTCCGCCGGTAAAATCCTTATGGCCACGGTCAAGGGGGATGTTCACGATATCGGTAAAAACATAGTCGGAGTGGTCCTGGCCTGCAATGGATACGAAATCATCGACCTGGGAGTCATGACACCCGCGGATAGAATACTCAAGTCAGCGAAAAAAGAGGGCGTCGATATCATAGGTCTTAGCGGACTCATCACGCCATCGTTGGATGAGATGGTGCATGTCGCCAGTGAAATGAAGAGATTGAAATTCGATATCCCTCTTCTTATCGGGGGAGCCACCACCTCGAGCGTCCATACCGCGGTTAAAATAGAGCCTTCATATAGCGGCACCACCATTCATGTCAAAGACGCCTCCAGAAGCGTGGGCGTGGTCGGCAATCTGGTAAGCCCAGAAAGAAAAGGCAAGTTCTCCGAAGATATTAAAAATGAATATGCCAGAGTCAGGGAAGACCATGCCAGAAGAAAATCCTCATTCAACATCGTTTCAATAGAGGAGGCCAGGAAGAGGCGATTCGAGATCGATTTTGATTCCTACCATCCCAAAACTCCCGAAAAGCCGGGCATAACGGTATTTGAGGATTATCCGCTGGTTGAGCTCATTCATTATATCGACTGGTCGCCATTTTTCTGGGCTTGGGAATTGACGGGCAAATTCCCGGCTATATTCGATGATCCGAAAATAGGCAAACAGGCCACGGAGCTTTTCGAGGATGCTAACAAGATGCTCGATAAAATCGCCCGGGAGAAATCGCTAACGGCCCGGGCAGTCATCGGCCTTTTCCCGGCCAACTCCGTAGGCGACGATATAGAAATATATGCTGATGTAAACAGGAGAGAAGTCTGGACCATCGCCCATCATCTCCGCCAGCAGAAGGGGAGATCGACACGGGGATTCAACGCCTGTCTTTCTGATTTCATTGCTCCTAAAGAATCGGGTATAGAGGATTTCATCGGGGGATTTGTCGTCTCTGCCGGGTTCGGTGCCAGAGAACTTGCCGAAAAATACAAGAACGCCGGCGATGATTACAGTTCCATAATGGTCAAAGCCCTGGCGGATCGGCTGGCCGAGGCGTTCGCCGAACGGATGCATGCCCGGGTCAGGAAGGAGTTCTGGGGTTATGCTCCCGACGAAGACCTGACCAACAGGGAGCTGATCGCCGAAGAATACCGGGGGATCAGGCCCGCCGCCGGGTATCCCGCCTGCCCCGACCATACCGAGAAGGGGATTCTTTTCGACTTGCTAGGCGCCACCGAAAAAATCGGCGTGGAATTGACCGAAAGCTATGCCATGTTCCCCGCCGCCTCGGTCAGCGGATGGTATTTCTCTCACCCGGAATCGTGCTATTTCGGCCTGGGCAAGATAGGCGAGGACCAGGTCAAAGACTATGCCCGCCGCAAAGGGATGACCGTGGACGAGGTGGAACGCTGGCTGAAACCCAATCTGGTTTATAAGTAGTTGGCTGCTTTTGTCATGCCGGACTTGATCCGGCATCCATACTTGCGGAGTAAGAGTCTCCGACTCTCGGCAAATACCCAATAAGCCTGTTTCCCAATCAAAAAATGCCGGAGGTCGGAATCGAACCGACACGGGGGGTGAACCCCACCGGATTTTGAGTCCGGCGCGTCTACCAGTTTCACCACTCCGGCATCTACGCGAATATTATAGCCTCGAACCGGCCCAAGTCAAGATCAATATGGGGAGCGCTAACCTGTCAAAAATTTATATATATTGGCTCTGGTATAAAACAGAGGATAAATACTGCGAAGCATATGTATCCTATAATTTTTCGTCCCGGACCCAGACCTATTTCATCCATGACCGTGGGCGGGTGTTTGGGATTAAAGATAAAACCGATAAAAAGCCACAGCAGCCATCCAGGCCAATAGAAGGATAGGATAGCCAATCCTATAAATACCCCGACGGCAACGGTTTTTTGATACCTTCCGAATAAGGCATACGCGATATGGCCGCCGTCAAGCTGCCCTACGGGTATAAGATTGAACATGGTAACCAGAAGGCCGACCCATCCGGCCAAACCCACTGAATTTATCACCAGAACTTCATTTTCACCAATAGGTCCTTGGATCAAGTGCGAGATAAAATTAAACAATAATGATTCCCCAAAAAAGATACCGGTAATATCATCGGTCATAGGTTGCACCGTCGAGTTATTAATGCCGATGATCAATACTATGATGGAAATAGCTAATCCGGCCAGAGGCCCGGTCGCACCCACGTCAAGGAGCTGTTTCTTGTTCAAAAATGCCGATTTCGATTTAATTACCGCTCCAAAAGTCCCGAAGGGGATAATACCGGGCGGCGCCGGAATAAAATAGGGAAGCGAGACGTTGACCTTATGGTATCGCGATGCGAAATAATGCCCGAACTCGTGGAAAATCAGAATGGCCAGAAGCGAGAGAGAAAAGGGCAGGCCGCCGAAAATTACCGCCAGCGGATCTTTAAATATGAAAAACGGATCGCTGATCCAATCGACACCCTCCCAGAGCGCTCCGGTCAGAACCGTCGTCACGCCCGTTGCCAGAAAAAGAACGACGTTAAGCCAGGGGAAAATCCCGGCCTTTTCCTCGGCCCGCCTGAGCCTGACCAGCAGATAAGGATCGGTTGACATTATATCGATACTCAATCCGAAATCCGCCAGCCGGGCGCTTATTTCATGTTTTCTCGTTCCCAGGTCGGTCTTTGGCGATCCCTTAAGAAGTATCTCCTTTTTTGAACTGAAAACCGCGATAATATCGGCCAGCCCCTCGAGCTTATCCGCAATCTGTTGAGTCAGGCTTCCCGCCATCGATCCCTTTCCTCAATTTAAAAGCTGCTTCCTGAAAACAGTCTTCCTAATATAACTTCGGTAAAATACCATAAGTATCCCGGAAATTCAGCTAAAAATGGATTGACAATTCCCCGCCGTTTTCTATCTTATTGTTTGTCAACTTGATAGGGCTATGGAGGATCTTTCTGTTACTGATTGGTGTTTATAAATTGCTTATGTTGAATTTGACATTAAAAATAACTCGGAGCAAACGCGAAAAGTAAGGAAACGTGCCGAATTCGATAATAACGGGAGGATAATATAACCGACCGGCGGAGTTTAACTGCGGGCGAAATTCGACCGAAAAACTAATGTAATGGGAAAAACCGAGAATACCGATCCAGGCAAAGAGCCGACTGAACATCTCAGCGTCGAAGAATTAACTCCCGACGGCCTTATCGGCGCCTTGACCGACGCCAATAAAAACCTCAGAAGGAAAATTTTCGATCTATTCACGATTTTCGAGATATCTCGTCATCTTAACTCCATGCTCGATGTTCAATCTCTGCTGGACGCCATTCTATTTACCTGCATAGGGCAGATGGGGGTTTCCGGCGCCTCTATTATCGTGGTGGACCCGGAGACGGGCGAGATGTCGAAATTCAATTCCAAAGGTATGGTATTGCCCAAAGACATGGACGCCACCATATCGCGTCTGGGACCCCTTTCGAGATTCCTTCAACGGAACACGAAATCCCATAAAAAAACCGATATCCTGCCGGAAATGCCGGAGGGATCGGGCGATTGGAAACTTCTGTCATCCATGGATATCGAGCTGGTAGTCCCGCTCGTGGCCAAAGGCAATCTGCTGGGCGTCCTGTTCATGCCCGGAAAGCTTTCGGGAGATGATTTCCACGACGATGATCTGGAATTCGTATCCATTCTGGTAAATCAGCTTAGCGTGGCGCTGTATAATGCCAGCCTGTATGAAAATGAAAAGAAAGCTTTGAATGAATTGAAGGAGACCCAGCGCAAGCTTATCGAGACCGAAAGGCTGGCGGCGCTCGGCACTCTTTCGGCGTCCATAGCGCATGAAGTCAATAACCCTCTGGCGATAATAAAAAATTATCTGGCCATTATTGAAAAACTGTCCGATGAAAAAACCGCCATAAAATCGCATGTCAGCGTGGTGCATGAAGAGGTCAACAGGATCGCCGGTATTGTCCGGCAGCTTCTGGATTTCTATAGACCCTCGCTGGATGAAAAAAAGGAAATCGATATTTGCGAAATCCTGAAATCCACCATAAAGCTTATAGAAGGGAAAATAGCCGATTCCGGGATCAATATTATTCAGCATCTGGACGACCCGAAATGCCGCCTTGTGGGATCCCCGGATAAGCTGAAACAGGTATTCCTCAATATTCTGTTGAACGCGCGTGACGCCATGCCCGACGGGGGCAATCTTTTTATATGCCAGAGAAGGCTGGACGGCCACGTGGAGCTGGAATTTGCAGACACCGGCAAAGGTATTGATGATAAAGACCTCCCGCATATATTCGAGCCGTTTTATACCGCCGGAAAGGAATCCGGTACCGGACTGGGGTTATCCGTCTGCTACGGCATAATCAGATCCCACGAAGGCAGCATTACCGCGAAACACAACAATTACGGAGGAGCGACCTTTTTAATAAAATTACCGTTGAAGGTGAAAAATGCCGCAGAATAAAATACTGGTTATCGATAATGAACCCAGAATAGTGGACAGCTTGAAAGCGCTGTTATCGATGGAAGGGTACGATGTTGTAGGGGAGCGGAGTCCATCCAGGGCCCTGGGCCTGATGGAGAACTCAAAATTCGATCTCATCATATCCGACATAAGAATGCCTGATATTGACGGCATAGAGATCTTGAAAAGAGCCCGCGAGAAAGACCCGTTCGTGGGCGTGATCCTTATCACCGGTTACGCCTCGCTCGACAGCGCCCGTCTCGCGGTCGATAAGGGGGCCTACGGCTATCTCACCAAGCCCCTGGAAATCGACGAATTGAAACTGGCGGTGGAGAGAAGCCTGGAGAAAAGAAACGCCGAGCTTGAGAAAATTCGCCTCTTGAGCGAATTGAAAGAAGCTAACGAAAAACTGCAGTTGAAAATAGCGCAGATGGATGCTCTCACCAGCGCCGGCAATCTGCTGGCCACAACCACCGATCCGAGAGAAGCCCTGACGTCGATACTCTCGCTGGCCATAGATGTTATCGGCGCCAAGCTGGGATCGGTGATGATTATCGACCCCGTAAAAAACGATCTCTTTATCGGAGCTTCTTGCGGTCTGGATAAAGACGTGGTTCAGAACACCCGCATGAAAATCGGATCGTCCATATCGGGTTATGTCGCCGAAACCGGCAGGCCCCTGATTGTGGAGGATATAGAAAAAGACCCTCGTTTTTCCAGAATCAACCGCGAAAAATACGAATCCAAGTCGCTCATCTCGGTGCCCCTGAAATATAAAGACGAGATTTTCGGCGTCATAAACCTGAATAATAAAGTCAACGGCCTCCCCTTCAATGAGGACGACCTCGTGCTTTTAAATTCCCTGGCCGCGCCGGCCGCGGTCGCCATTGACAGGGCCAACCTCATAATGGATAAGACCAGGACAATCAATGACCTCACCATTCTGCATAGCCTCGCGGAAAAGGTCTCGATGCTTGACGAGCCGGAAAAAATCGGGGAGGAAACCTTCGATCAGCTCCGGGAACTACTGGGAATCAAAGCGATCTACTGGTATGACTATCTGGAGAGTTCGCTCGAGATACATCTCGAATTCTCTTACGGGGATATTCCCGAAAAACATCTGCCCGACAATCTGCGAACCTTTAAGCTCCAGCGAAAATCTGTTACCCTGGGAAAATCCTCCAGCACGGATCGGGTCATCGAAAACTTATCGGGACTCCTGAAAGATTACGGCAGCTATTTTGATAATAGATTTAACGTTATCCCTCTACCGATCTTTCTTAAACGGACTCTGGCCGGGGTAGCGATCCTCGTTTTTGAACCCGATCTGGAATTCGGTCCGTCCCGGAGGGAACTGGCCCTGCTCGCTCTCACCCAGACGGCGGCGATTTATCAACGTCAGAAAGCGGTCCTGAACGCCACGCAACTTGTGACCATGGGCAAACTCCTGGCCGAGATCGGGCATGATCTTAAAAAACCGCTCACCAATCTTAAAGGTTCAAATCAAATCTATAAAAAGAAGATTACCGCAGATCCCGCAGAGGAATTTTTCTTGGAGGCGGAAAAGGAAATCGACCGCCTGTCGGAACTGGTCAAGGAAATGGTCGATTTCTCCAACCCCAATATGTACCAAACCAAAAAGATACAGATCGGCGACGTTATCGATAAAACCCTGGATCTGTTGAAAACCGATCTGAAAAATAAAGAAATCGAAGTGGTTAAAATATACGAATCTCGTATGCCGGAAATTTCAGTCAACGACCGCGAAATGTTGCAAGTTTTTATTAATATTATACTTAATGCTGTCGATAGCATGGATAGAGGGGGTACGCTTAGCATCGAAACCAATAGGATTTTCGATGAAGGGAAAAACTGGGCCAGTATATCCTTTAAGGATACCGGCCATGGAATTCCGGAAGATAAGCTGAACGAGATTTTCAACAGATATTACACAACCAAAAAGACGGGAACGGGATTGGGGCTGGCTATTGTGCAGCGAATCGTGGCGGTGCATAACGGCAGATTGTCGGTTTTGAGCGAAGAGAATAAAGGAACAAATTTCATAGTGGAACTGCCGGTCTAATATGAAGAACGAACCCATTAATATCCTCGTAATTGATGACGATCCCAAGGTTCCTTGGATACTGTCGGAGGGACTCGGAAACGGATACACCGTTGATTCGGTCCGGGACGGTAAAGAAGGCATAAATAAAATATCTCAGACTCCGCAATCTAAAAGACCGGAACTGGTTCTCCTTGATATTCAGATGCCGGGTATGAACGGTATCGAGGTGCTGGAAAAGCTCCGCGGTATTGATGACAATATCGACGTTATCATGCTTTCCGGCCACGGAGATACCAAAAATATCGTCGATTCCGTCAAAAAAGGGGCGGCAGAGTTTATCAACAAACCGTTCGACGTACGAGAAGTTGAAATTCATATCCGTTCGGTGCTGGAAAAAAGACGTCTGAAAGAAGAGCTTACCGAACTGCGCAAGAAACTAAAGGAATCGGAGAAAGAGGTTTTGATCGGCGATTCGGTTCCCATGGTGGAAATCAAAAATATAATCGAGGAGGTCGCCGATTCCGAACTGACGGTCCTGATCAGGGGAGAATCGGGAACCGGAAAAGAGATAGTGGCGCGCCTTATACACCTGAAATCATCAAGAAAGGACGCTCCTTTCGTAAAGGTCAACTGCGCCGCCATTCCCCGGGATCTCCTGGAAGCCGAGCTTTTCGGGTATGAAAAAGGAGCCTTTACAGGGGCCCACAAAACCAAACCCGGACGATTCGAAGTCGCCAATAACGGCACCATGTTTCTCGATGAAATCGGCGATATGCCCATGGAACTGCAGTCCAAGCTGCTCCAGGTGCTCGAACAACAGGAATTCGTACGGGTGGGCGGTATTAATAATATCCACGTTGATGTTAGAATAGTATGCGCCACCAACAAGAATCTCGAGGACGCTATCGCAGAGGGGAAATTCCGTGATGACCTGTTTTACAGGTTAAACGAGATAATCGTAAATCTTCCTACAATTGCCGACAGGAGGAGCGATATCCCTCTCCTGGTTAGTCATTTTTTGGACAAGTATTCGATACTTTATAAAAAAGAGCGCATGGAGCTTAAATCGGAAACCATCAGACAGCTACAGAACTTCGAGTGGCCCGGTAATGTCCGTCAGCTCGAAAACCTCATCAAACAGATCGTCGTTCGATCAGACGAAAATATCATCTACGATACTCTAAAGGGGCCGATCTCGGGAACGGGGAGAAAGGCCCCGTCGATAGATTTATCCGACGGCGACTTTTCTATGAAAAAGAAGGTCCAGGAGGCGGTGACGGAGGTGGAAAAGATGATGATAACGCAGGTGCTTCACAAGACCAACTGGAACCGTCGCAAGGCCGCCAAGATGCTCGATATTAGCTACCGATCTCTCTTATACAAAATTAAAGAATACAAAATCATAGATTGATACTGCATCATATATGAAAATTTTTGCAGTTTGCGAAAACCTATTTATATAATGTCGGAGCTGACTATCGTCTTAGAGCCTTGATTGGATCAACTAACTCATTGTTATATTTATAAATAACAATTTATCCCCGGATTAACCGATAAATCGCTCTATATTTGTATAGGCGGCATTTTATTTGCTTTTTGTGCGCCATGGCTAGGTGACGGTTTTCGATGTCGCAGTAAGGTATTTGGGATAAATTACCAATAAGAAGCAGGGCGGAAAAATGTATTACGGCAACGACTATTTTAAAAATCGCGCGCTGGAGGAAATTCAAAGGGTCAAAAGATATCCATCCTTCGTGTCATTGCTGTCACTCGACTTATCGCACATTGATTCGGATGAGGAACTGGAAAATTACGATACCCTTGAGAAATTTTATCGCGCCCTGCGGGAACTGATTAAAAACTCGGTTCGGGAAACGGACCTTATTTCGAATATTTATGGCGGTAAAATCGCCATATTGCTCGTCGAAACCCCCAAAAAAGGTGCCCTGGTATTGTCCGAAAGACTCAAGAAATCCATAAAATATTTTCTCTGCGACAACACCAAATCCCCCTTAAACTGGCGTATTTCCAGCAAGGAAAATAGCTTTCCCGGCCCCAATAACGACGAGGACAATTTTATAACCGCTTTAGACGAGATTAATTAAAAAATACCTCCCGTATTTAACCGTCGGTCTCAAAAAGCGGGGCCAGTTTTTTAGCTATCTCCTCCAGCAGGATTTTATCCGCTTCGCCAAAAGCGTCTACCGTATTGGAATCGATATCGATTTCGCCTCTGACCCTGCCGCCCGTAATTATCGGAACCACGATCTCCGATTTTGTATCGAATGTGCATTCGAGATATCGTGGATCGGAATGAACATCGGGCACGATTATGGTCTGCTTCTGTCTTACCGCGGCTCCGCAGATCCCCCTGTCTATCTGTACTCTGGGAGTGGAAGTGGGATCGCCCCGGTACGGACCCAGCGATAATATGCCGTCGTCTCCCAGTATATAGATCCCGGCCCAGTGGTAATGTATAACGCTCGCCTGCAATAACGCCACTATGGCTTCCAGTGCTGAATCCCTGTTCGGTGAGGTCTTTATAAAACCGTCGGCCAATTTCAATATCTGATCCTTCGAGATATCGGGAAAATATTCGTCCGTCATAAATTCCATCCTCTGCTTACTTCACGTAACGCGTACAGGTTCTCGTCCGGGGTGTTTACCTTGACGGCACACCCCGGTCCCGCGATCAATCTCCCCGTGGGTACCGATTTCAGTGAATCTGAAACCTGCTTTTCTATGTCTTCCGCGGGGCCCTTAAGAAGCGGGCCGTTCTGGTCCGCCCCCGTGAGGAATATTTTATCGGTTATCTGATCCGCCTGCTCGATCGAAAGGTTACCCTCCTCAAATGGATTCCAGCTTAAAACAGGCGCCGGATAATCCCTGAAAACAGGAAGCATGTTGTTGGTCTTGCATACATGCATAATATTGAAAAATCCGCCCGAGGCGGCGTCGAATATTCTCAAATCATAAGGACGGCCGAACTCCAGGTACTGATCTTCGGTGAGCCTCTCCCGGGATGCCCATTCCGTGGTAGCGAAAAATATCCCGGCCATCCCGATTTTGATCATTTCACCGACATATCCAATGAAAGTCTTGGCGATGCTTTCCAGCGCCCCGTGCAGTTCATCAGACCCGTCGATCATAAGTTCGATAAATCTCTCGTCGCTTTCCGTCAGGTCGGCCGCTATCGAAAG
>CP070813.1:2212437-2236107 GCA_020344055.1 Candidatus Zixiibacteriota bacterium
CAAAATCACCGTCTCGGATCCGGGAATTGATCATGTTGCTATCTACGATATCACCGGCAGGCTGGTGGAGCGGCTGGAGCTGAACGGGGGCGAAGTAATATGGCATGCGACAAAATACAAGTCCGGAGTCTATTTCGCACGGGTTGATGACAGAAAAAGCCCAAATAATATCAAGATTGTATTGCTAAAATAGATACAATACGTCATCGCGAAGAGTCCCGCCGAAGCGATCTCATACTTTATCATATAACAAAAAAACCCCGCTCCATCAAGCGGGGCTTTTACCCATTAAACAGAAAGGTGAAAAATTATACGCCCTGGTTTTTTATCATAGTCAGCACGCTCTGAAGCGAGCTGGTTACGCTCGATAAAACCTTCTTATAACGTTTCAGAAGCTCCGAATATTGCCAGCGCATGGAAAGCGCTTTCTCCGGGAATCCAAAAAGATCCAGCAATACTCTTTTTAGTATCTCGTCGATATACTGCAAAACATAGAACGGATACTCGGGGATGTTTTTATCCTGCACCTGCCCCTTGGATATTTTGTCGTGATATATTTCCACCTTCTCGAGCACCACCGTGCCGAAACACCACGGCGTCATTACCGACGAGAGGTTTTTGGAATCGGAATAACATATATAAAGATGCTTCAATACCTGTTCGACAATAATCTTCTTGGCGCGGTAAAAGGCCAGCGATTCCTGGTTCGATTCCGGCGTCTCGTTTATCTTATTCTCCAGATCCTTTATCTCCCGGAGCGCCTTTATCTCGGCGTTTTCCAAAAACCTGTAGAAATCATCGAAATATACCTTGGTATTCTCGCTGAACGTATAGATATACCAGCCGACCTTATCGCGGCCCACTTTCGGGTTTTTGATAAGCGGCAGGTTGTATTCGGTAAATCCTCTTTCAAGACCGTTTGTCAGCATTCATCCCCCATCGGCGCTTCAATTCCATTTATACGGAATAACAGCAAACCCTATGCCCCTGACGCAATTATCGTTAATTATCAACCCCCTTGACATCGGCTAATCTCTTACAAAACAACCGGTTACATCATGCCTCGCCGACTGCCTTGACGTTCCTATACAATATACGTTTAACCCCGATTTTCTGCAAGTCAAAAGTACGTCATTATGAATTATTTTGCCGATTTATTGCACTATTTTTAAGGATAAGTCTCCCCGTAAAACCCACAAAATCGATATTATTTCCCGGAAAATTTCCCCCGTGACGGCAGAAGCCCCCATTGCCCGCCGGTATGGATAAACAGTATATTCGATCCTTTCTTATATTTCCCACCCGCGATACTGCTGAACAGCCCCAGAAGCGCCTTGGACGTGTATGCTGGATCGAGGACTATGCCGGTATATCGAGCCACGTTTCTGATGAAATCCGTTTCCGCAGGCCCGATTTTGCCGTATCCCGGTCCGATATGATTATCGTCGATATCGAATTCCAGCGGATCGATGCCCAGGTTTTTCCCGATACCTTTCTCGAACGCTATGCAGTTATCGAAAATCACCTTCTCGTAGTAACGTTTATTTCGCGCAACCGCCACGCCGTATACATTAATATTCCAGCGAGCCATCTTGCTACCAAGATAAAGACCCGCGTACGTTCCCCCCGATCCTACGGCGCAGCAGATGGTATCAATTTTTATCTTGGCCCTGGTAACCTGTTTTTTGATCTCCTCCAGCGCCTTCACGTATCCCCATATTCCCAGCGGGTCGGTGCCGCCCTCAGTAATCACGTACGGTCTCTTCTTTCGCCCTTTATAACGATTGGCGATTTTATGCATTATTCCGTTTATATCTTTTTCGTATTCGCGAACCGTTACAAATGTGGTTTTAGCTCCGAACAGCTTATCCAGAAAATAGTTGCCGTCCGGTATTCCTGGCTTTTTGCCCTTTAATACCAGATGACACTCGATGCCGGACATGGCGCACAACGCCGCCACCGCCCGGCAATGATTGGACTGCACGCCGCCGCAGGTTATAACAATATCCGACTTTTTTGATACCAGGTCGTAAAACAAAAATTCCAGTTTGCGGATTTTATTCCCCGATAGTATGGAGCCGGTCAAATCATCCCGCTTGATAAAAATATCTATCCCCGATTTCGGTGAGGGCGATAACGGCAGCACCTCCAGCGGGGTGGGCAGTTGGGCCAGCGAAAACCTGGCGGGAGGATTTATCTTCATAATCTTCTCTATCCTCCGCCTTTTTCCTTCTCCACTACCCCGGCCGATTCGGAATTGTTACCTTGTGGTATCGGAGAGGTAACGTAAAACCACTTCCCCTCTTTTTTGGTCTCCCAGCCGTCAAGATGCTGCGCCTCCAGTAACTCCCTGATTTGCGATGTCGTAAATGAGGCCTTATACGCCGCGAGTAGATTTTGTCCGATCTCGTCGCCGTATAGAGAACCAATTTTGCGGGCGAAGAAATAGAACGGCAGGTAAAACTGCTCCCTGCGGAAATCCGAAATGAATACCGCGCCCTCTTTCTTAACAACTCTGTCAATCTCTTTTAGGGTTTTCTCCGGGTTCTTCCACTGGTGCATGGATGACAGGCTTATCACCAGGTCGAATTCGTTGTCGGGGAACGGCAATAGTTCATCCTCCCAGACTTTCAACGATATCCGGTCCGCGTATTTGAAGCGCGATGATATCGCCTCGCCGATCCGGACCAGCGTGGGCGACAACTCCAAACCATAGAAGCGAGCGAACTCCAGCCGGTCGCAGAGCAGGTTCTCGAACGCCGCCGTCCCGCACCCGACATGCAGGGCTTTCCCCTCGAAACTCCTCAGGCCGGGAATTCTCTTGATGACTTCATCGTAGTATTCCCGCATTCCCGTATCCTGGAAATGGAAATGTTTCTCCGGATCGCGCTCGTTTATGAGCGTACCCGGATACTCGATCCGCGTCTTTGTCACAGCCCGATTTTACGGGGAAAAATCCCGGTTTGTCAAGCGGGAGAAAATGAGGGCGCCCAGGATAGTATTCCTTGTGGACATCTTATTTCCAAATTACCGGGACTTGCACATACAGAATTTTGTATTGACAGATTACGATAATGGGCTAAATTATAGATGAAACCGAACTTGGGGGAAGCAATGAAGAATTATATTCTAATCTTTTCGGTTCAATTCAGTATATTTTTGTATGTAATTTCCCTTTTAAGTATTGCCTCCGCCGATGAGAACAGCTGGTCCACCAACGGCCCTCAGGGCGGCAGGATATATAATATCTCCATCCATCCCCGTGACAACAATACTGTCTTTATCGGGACTATCGGAAATGGAATATACAAATCAACAAATGGCGGGCAACTTTGGCAACTTCTGGAAAGCGATATATTGCACGACGTAATGCGCGATATCGAATTTCATCCAAATTTCCCCGATACGATTTTTGCCGGAACGTTGGAAGGTATGTACAGGAGCCTGAACGGCGGCCATAGCTGGGGCTTGATGACGCCGCCGGGACACTGGTATAACCAAATACGTGATATCGAAATTCATCCTGTACATGACAGCCTGGTTTTTGCGGTAGGGACTCTTACACAGGTAAAATCAACCGATTTCGGCGATACCTGGACGGAGCTTGGATTTGAATGGCTGGCGTCGGTCGCAATCAAGGTCGATCCTTTAAGGCCGGATTCAATATATATGGCTACACAATCAGCGATTCACAGATTATCACTATTCAGAAGCGAGGATCTGGGAGAAACCTGGTATCCCTGGCATAACGACCTCGATACATCCCTCTGGGCTTATGATTTCGAGATCGATCCTGTTAACAGCGATATACAGTATCTTTGTGGCCACGCATTTATGGAACTCACGAGAACTTGTCTTGAGAAAACAACTAATGCGGGAGTTAATTGGTTTGATGTGACGCCACCTAATTTGATTACCCCCTGGATAATATCTATAGCAATTTCACCTCTGGATCATAATACAATATATGCCTGTACAGAATCGAATGGTATATTGAAAAGTCCTGACGGGGGGACGACATGGATTGAGATCAACAATGGGCTTGAATCAAAGACTATATTCAGCGTTACAGTAGATTCGGTAACAGGTCATTTGTATCTGGGAACATTATTTGACGGTATTTTCAAATCAACCGATGAGGGCAGTAGCTGGCAGAAGATAAGCCAGAATATAAACGATTCCGAATGCGAGCAGATATCGGTAAATATCCGCGATCCCGATTCCGTGTATGTCGCTACCCGGAATCGAGTCCATATGTCCATCGACGGCGCGGAAAGTTGGGAAAAGGTAGATATACCTTTTCCCTACGATGATATTAGCACCAACGGTATTCTGGTCGACGCTTACGATCCAAATTATATCTACGCGAGCCACTACAGTGTTAGAGGAACCTATCCCGGCGGAGTAATGCGTTCAACCGATGCCGGGGCGAGCTGGCAGAATTATTCTAACGGGCTTCCCGACGGCACATTTTGTAATTGGCTGGCGATGGCAGACTTTGGAAGTGGGATAAGGCGTCTATTTTTATCGGGTCTGGGTATATATTATTCCGATGATCTCGGGGAGAGCTGGAATAGATGTGAAAACGGCCTGCCTGTCGATATAATTTTCAGACATATCGAAATAAGCCAATATGACCCCAATTTGATGTTTGTTGGCGATTGGGAGGTCGGTTCGTATCTATTGCGTCGTTCCACCGATAGCGGGCAAACCTGGACAACGCTATCCGGCCCACCGGGCGAACGCCATATCCACAGCATAAAATGCGATCCATTAAACTACAATAATGTATTTGTATGCAAATGGTATGAAGGTGTATTTAAATCAACCGACATCGGCGAAACATGGCAGGATATCTCATCGAACCTGCCTCGCGATTACGAATGGTTCCTGCCCACCGGCCTGGCCCTTAATCCTGACGATCCCGAAAATATATATGTAAGCATTGGAGGCCGGGGTGTCTTTGTAACATATAACGGCGGCCAACTCTGGGAACCGTTTAATAACGGCCTTATCACGAAATATCATGACGCCTCTATGATATTTATTCCGGGAGATGAAAACAGGTTTTATCTTGCCACGGGGTCACAGTCGGTCTGGGCCTATACCCAGACAGAAACATCAAACGATCTGCCGGAAGATATTTTACCCACCGAATATTCTCTCGCCCAAAACTACCCCAACCCCTTCAACAGCTCCACCACCATCGAATTCGGTCTGCCGGAGCCCGGCGAAGTCTCCCTCACCATCTACGATATCCTGGGCCGGGAGGTCATGCGGCCGGTGAGCGGTTATAAAGAGGCTGGCAATTATAGCATTTCGGTAGATATGGATGAAGCTGGCTCAGGAGTTTATTTTTACATACTGTCCACAGAACAGGCCAGGATCAGCCGAACCATGGTACTGATAAAGTAACGGCCGGTTTTTTAGTTCGGGTATGATTCCTTCCCGATCCGGACGCGACGGCTTGCCTTTATCTTATTTGATACCCTTCCTTTCCCGGTAAAATATATGATTCGCAGTAAACAAATTTGCATAAAATTACGGTTTCCCCTTGACATGGCAAAACAGATCCATTATACTAAATTGTGCGTTTTTTCTTACTAAATATTTCGATTAGGCGCTCCGGCCTCGTCAGTATATTAATTCCAGCAATCATAATAGCATGTGGCAAAAATAAAACTACCACGCCCCCTTCTCTACCCCAGGAAGGATTGATATCGACAACCTTGATATCCGGCAAGCTGCTTAAGGTGGACGTTGTCGGGAATTATTGCTATTGCGCCGCCAACGGATCATTGAAAATCCTGTCGCTTGAAAATCCTCAGAATCCAACTCTTATCGGCGAGATTCCTACTGGGGGACAGGCGAGATTTATTGAGGTAATCGATAACTACGCTTACGTCTTATATCCCTCCGGCTTGATGGTAATAGACGTCACAAACCCGGAGAATCCTCAAATGATTACCGATTTTACCGAGGTCGCCGGAGCGATGGAAATGGTCAGGAACGGCGATATAGCGGTTGTATCCAACCTTACCGACGAATTAACTATACTGGATATCGGAAATCCTCGTGATCCGACAATCATCGGTTCAATAGACTCTATCGCGTATTCGGTATGGCACATGCATCTGGAGGGTCATATATTATATACCAACGGTTATAACAACACGACGATTATATCAATTGCCAATCCTGCCAGCCCGACGATAGTCGGCTATATCGGATCATCGAGCCCCGGAATAATCAAAGGCTATAACGGCTATCTATATCTTAATTACGGAGACGCGGGCATTAAAATCTATTCTATATTCAATCCTGTAACTCCATATTATGCAGGAGAAATACCGCATAACTACAACATGATTACCTTCCATGGAAATTACGCATATCTAAAGAGTGCCCACGGGTATTCTGGTAGATATATTTTCATTGTGGATATAAGCAATCCGGCCGATCCGGTTGTGGCCGGCTCATATACTACATCCTATGAGCCGGAAAATCAATTGCATGCTGAAAATGGATACCTGTTCACTCTTGATGATACGTCAAGCTGGGAGAACACGATTTATATCTCCGATTTAAGTTCTCCTGCCGATCCCGTGGAGATATCGTCATACGCCTCACACGGCGGTTATATTTCCGACGTTTACGTTTTTGACAATTACGCTTATGTAATCGGCCCGCAGCTATTTATTGTCGATATTACGGATGAAAACAATCCTGCTGTTGTGGGACGAACCGACGCGCGATTTTCCGGCGGAAGAATCGATAATTTTGATTCCTATATTTACATTGTGGGAGAATATATAGATGGTATGCCGATATATAATATCTCCAATCCCAACTCGCCCCAATTAGTAGCCACATTCAATACACCTGTTGAATCAAATTTCCGCGATCTTCAGGTAGTGGATAACCTTATTTATGTTGCCGGAGGAGATCAGGGACTTCTGGTCCTGGACATTTCGAATCCGGCTTCACCCGAACTGATCGAGCAGGTTGAAATATCGGCGTCCGAGGTTTTTGTCAGCAGCGTATGCGTATCCGGGAATTATTGCTACGCAACTTTCTGCGGAACGGGTTTGAAGATTTTCAATATTTCAGATCCACGAAATTTAACTATGGTTAATGACGATGTGTTACCGATATGCTCAAAACAGTTATTCGTTGTTGATAACGTAGCAATCCTGCCCGTCGAATTTCACGGAATAGAATACGTCGATGTTTCCGATCCTGTAAGTCCTGCACCCATCGGAGGCGGATATCTGGGTCCCTGGAGTTTTACCATGCCGAAAATAACAGTTGCCGGTAACTCGATGATTGTACCCTATTATGAAGTCAAGGGAGTGGATATAGTTAATATAAGCGATCCCCGCAACGCCTACCTTGATAGGACCTTCGATACCCCCAACTGCGCTACCGGCATATCCGCGGTCAACGGAATAATTTACGTCGCGGATGGATCGTCTCTGTGCCTATTCAGATATCCATATTAAAGGCTCTCCGGCGCAGAGCCCCCGACGATTATTTGAATATATCTATTTGATTTTTCCTAAAACCCGTACAGCTCCCCGAACTTCGCGTTCATATAATCCATAAGCGGTTTTTGCGAGAGCGGTTGCCCGGTCACCTTCTTTACCAGCTCCTGCGCGCGGTAACGTCGGCCGTAACTGTGAATGTTCTTTCTCAGCCAGTCGAACAGCGGTTTGAAATCGCCCCTCTCGTTCCGGGTAAACCGGACGTCCTTCAGCTCGGAGGATCCGTCTCATATATAAATTCGATAATTTTACACGACCGGGTAAAGATGTCTGTACCTCTCTAAACAATTGGGTTGCGATATTTATTCGCTTCACTATATTTTAACGGGAACGAAATCGAGATTAGCAATTCGATAGTGAAAAGACGACGATTTGAATCCTGAGAAAAATTCTTCTAATCGAATAGTATTCGCGATATTCATATTTTCTATCGCCTTATTTAATACAGGAGCGCTAATAGGCGATGGTCGTATATGGGCCTTTAATTATTGGTGGCCCTGGCCTTTTCTTCTTCTATTATTCATATCGCTATGTATGATCTTTTTGGGTTGGGCCTTTTATAGACAGGCGAATACATCATCCAGGGGCAAGCGGCGTCATCCGCCTTCCAAAGGAATAAAGAACGAATATTGGTTCCAGGTCTCAGTACTAACGGCCGTTTACTTTATAATTTTCGTCCTTCTAAGGACCCGCCTTCATTTCCTTGGCGACGGCTATCAGTTATTAAAAATATTATCTTCAGGTACACAATTAATTAAAACAAGAAATTGTCTGGGGACATTACCGCAATACTGGATATATGAGATATTGGGAGGGTATGGTTGGCGAGATGCGCTTTTAAGTTACAGGCTTGTATCGTTATTCGCGGGCCTTACGACTATGATGGTCATGGCGGTCAGTCTCAAATATCTGTACAGAGAAAAGGCTGAGCGATTGCTGGTATTCTTGGGGGTTATGTCCTGCGGAGTCGTTCTGCTGTTTTTCGGTTATGTGGAAAATTACGCTCTATTCAATACTATAATAATATCTTTCTGTTTTTTGGGTATGCTTGCCGTAGACAAAAAAATAAGCCGATTGTGGCCTATTTTAATCGCAGTTATTTCAATTGCTTTTCATTACTTCGGAGTTGTGTTCTTGCCCGCGGCAATTTACCTGTTGTTTCGCGGTACCGCGTTAGGAAACAAGCTAAAAGACTCAATTGGATTAAGGATCGCTCTGGCCGCAGTTGCTCTGGTATCCTTAATAATATCGGTCGTCTACTTTTATGAAAAGAGTTACGCAATCAGATTCGCGCTGGTACCGTTTGTAAATGACCGTTTTACGATAAATGGTTATACGCTGCTTTCGGTATCTCATATTCTGGATTACCTGAACTTGATTTTCAGGCTTATTCCCGGTTTATTAATCGGGCTGATTGGAATTCTGATTCTGAGACCCGGAATAAAGGGGATGCACCCGCGAGCCGTGTTTCTATCTATGACATCGGCAGTCAGCCTTGGATTTGTGTTTTTTATAGATCCCAAGCTGGGTATGGCGCGCGACTGGGACCTTATGGGGTTCGCGGGATTCCCTCTTTCCATATTAATCATTGATCTTTTATTGCGAAATAATAAACATGTCGCAAATGGCCGGTTGGCATTAAAATACATAATTCTTATCGGCACGTTCATCCTGATTTCGCGGGCGGGGACCTTGATCGATCCCCGTGCGGCTCTGCAGCTTCTGGCAAATGACATGCGGCAGGATTGGATCAAATATTCGGCAATCGGCGATCCCCTGAAGCAATACGTTGAATGGGGCGGCGATTCCAGAGTTGTCGATTCCGTAATTAAAGAGCACCGACAACGATTCAAGGACTCGCCCAGTTCGAAAGCATTGAAATATTTTAACGACAACGATTATGAAAATGCTGCAAGGCTGTTTGAAGAGGATATAAGATACAATCCTCAAAGAGCCTTTCCTTATGGTTACCTGGCCATGTGTCAGGAGCAGTTTGGACGCTATGACTCCGCAATAGCGCTGCTCGATATCGCCTATGGTCTCGATAATTATAACCTCGGTATTATCGTCGAACTGGGATCGTGTTACGCCATTAAAGGCGATAATTCCAAAGCGATAAATTACTTTCAAAAAGCTCTCTCATTGGAAAAAGACCATATCCCCGCTCTAGTCAAATTGACTGCCTTATTTATGATTCAAGGAGATCTCGAAAAATCACAGGAATATTACAGGCGATTATTGAACCGTAACGATGTTTCCCCCTTATATTTTTATGCCATTGGCAACGATTTTGAATCGCATGGCTACAAATCACTGGCGCTCAGGTCTTTTAATGAGGCCATAAAGCGGCGACTACCTGATATATATCTCGACGAATTAAAAACGAAATATCCTTCGCTATTCCAATAAAGGTTTTCCGGCATATTTATATTGATCCCGCTCCTCTTCGGCGGTTTAAAAAGTAACGGCCGGGTCGCCCGAGCCGGCCGCATGTATAATAGCATTTTACAAAGATGCTAAGTCAGTATCCTTCTTGAAGAAGATTCGGCAACAGGTATTTTTATATACCCGAAAAATACCTGTTTTTTTCCCGTTGCGCTTATACCGAAATATGTTTAATTACGCCTGATTCATAGCCACTGTTTTCGCATCTTCGATATCGAACTTTTCTCCGCCTGTGAGGTGATATGGCAGTATGGTCATAAAGCCGGAATCAATAAAGATGGCGGCGAAGTTATCATCGCCCCCCATCCATGTTGTCGGGGAAAATGGCGCGCGGCCCGCCCGGGAATCTATTTTAGGTATTGACAAAATAGAAAAATGAATTAACTTTTTAATAGCCTTTAGGGAGGTTATAAATGTATAAACATGTTTTAACGGCCGTGATAATAGCATTGTTTTGCTATGGTATTAGTTACGGGCAATGCGACCAGGAAATTTTCGTAGCTGATGAGGATGATTTGCCGTATTCGGGTAGCTTATATAAACCCTGTGCCAGCTCTTTTTCGTATGTTTTTGAATTTGATATTCTCAGATACAGCAATCCCATTAATAATGTAGTAGTCTTCCCGAAGGAAATCTCGTCCCAATTGAATATATCTGTCAATTCATTGTTTTACGCTCCAGGGACTGGTTACTCCATTGATGGCGACAGTTATACAGGTACAGGCGACGATTATCTGCACGCAGGTATTCTTCATCACGTGGATCCAGATGCTTTCGCAAACATGGATTGGTCCGTGCACTATTACGACGACGAGCCCGATTAATTCTACTATCATCCTCCCCTCGATTATTCGGGGGCCCGATAAAAGCGTGGTGTTATTGTTATGAACATTAAAATATCATTATTAATAATTATGATGCCTGCAATATTGTTCGGGCAGGTAAATGGATGGCATACAAACGGTCCCTACAACGCTCGTATTCAAGCCATCGCAGTTGACCCGTTAGATGATCAACATATATTTATCGGTACAGTGGAGTACGGTGTATACCAATCGATTAACGGCGGTGCAGATTGGACACATGTCGATAGTGATTTGCTGCCAGAAACCATCAGGGTGATAGCTATCCACCCCACAGGCACGGATACAATGTTCGCGTCCACTACTCAAGGATTATACAGGTCTTGGGATGGCGCGGAGAATTGGGAAAGGATTATATTCCCGGCCGGTTGGCAGTGGGAAATAACGGGATTGCTCATTCATCCGACATTCCCGAACATAGTTTTTGCAGCGGGCCCCCCTTTAACCTCGATTAATTATATAAGCATGAATGGGGGCCGCACCTGGGAAGAATCAAACCTGACCGACTACGCGGCTGTTAAATATGTAGTCGATCCCTCGAATGACAGCGCAATATACGCGACATCGCATAATTGTTCAACCCACAGGTCCCTTAATAGAAGTATCGATCTTGGCGAATCCTGGGTAAACATTCATAATAACCTCGATACCACGATGGTAGTATATGACCTGGCGGTTGACCCGTTGAACAGCCAAATTATGTATATATGCGGGACCGATGGTACCAATACCGGAAGATGCGTTTTTAAGAGCACAAATGGGGGCGATAGCTGGTTTAATATTACGCCGGACTTCCTTAACCGCTATTGGGTGTATTGCGTATATGTGTCGGCATCAGATCATAATACAGTTTACGTCGCCACCTCCGCGAATGGCGTCATAAGAAGCACGGATGGGGGCCAAACCTGGGCCGAGGTCAATCAAGGTTTAGTTGGCAGGAAAGAGAAGATTATTATAAGCAAGAACAATGTACTTTATCTGGGGACATTTTATAACGGGATATACCGTTCATTGAATGCTGGTGATACGTGGGAGAAAATAAGTCAGAACATTTCAAATACATATTGTACCGATTATACGGTAAACAGGCTGAATCCTGCCCGGCAGTTTGTCAGTACCATGGATGGAATATATAAGACCGTCGATTTCGCAGAAACCTGGGAATTCGTCGATCTTTTGTATCCCGATTACAATCGAACCATTTATTGCCTAGGCTATGATCCGGATAGCCTTAATGCGATTTTTGTGTGCGTAAACCCTCAGTATGATCCTTACTCCGAAATCGGAGTTATGCGTTCATTGGACGGCGGTCTGACCTGGGAAACTTTCGAAATAGATCTGCCCTTCAACAATGCCTTCACCCGGATTTTGTTCTCAAACAATACAATTGATACGCGAATATTGCTTTCATCTACCGCTGGTTTATACATGTCCGATAATTATGGCGTAAATTGGCACCTGAATCCTAATCTACCGATAGATGTTTATTGGGATGCAGCGCTAAGTCCTGCTAATGAAGACTACGCGTATATTGGCGGTGAAACATTATTTAGGACTTCGGACAGGGGCGATACCTGGGAACAGGTATCGCTACCGACCAATGAGTTTTATATAACTGAAATTACATGCCACCCGGCCGACCCGGATATTGTATATATTTGTATATTATTTCACGGTTTGTATAAATCGACCGATCGCGGCGATTCCTGGGTAGACATTAACAATAATCTTCCCAGGGGTACTTTTTATCATGTGTCAGGTCTTGCTTTCAATGAATATAACACAGATAACTTATTTGTAAACTCACATCATTATGGTGTTTATCAATCGCATGATGGAGGCAACAACTGGGAACCTTTTATCGAGAGTTTAAACACATTATATAGTTCGGCTCATTTATTTGTGGATCCAATAGATACAAATCGGGTATTTCTCGCCACCGATCAGCAATCCGCCTGGTCTATCACAAGATCTTCAACTTCTATTAATGAGGATGAGTCTCAGTTTCCGAAGGAATTTAGCCTTTATAAAAGCTACCCCAACCCTTTCAACAGTTCCACCACCATCGAATTCGCCCTGCCGGGGGCCGGGCAGGTCTCCCTCACCATCTATGATATCCTGGGCCGCCAGGTCATGCGGCCGGTGAGCGGGCATAAAGAGGCCGGTAACCACAGCATTACGGTAGATATGGATGATGCCGGGTCAGGCGTTTATTTCTACACCCTGTCGACTGAAAAGACCAAAATCAGCCGGGCCATGTTATTGTTGAAATAATACAAAATCTCCGAGGCAAGCGTCTACATTCTTCCGGATCGGCTATAATCGCATCTTTGATAGTTTCAGCTTCGATATCATAAACGCTTTTTCAGGATGTACGGATGAAATGATTATACGCGGATGTGTCTCCATCGTATCGCGCGCGATCCGAGAGACGGTTTATTCTCCTGGCAAATCCCATCTTCGAAAGGGCTTCGAGATTTCGTAGACGGTTGCTGGAGAAATTGCTGGGTATTTCTCCCGGAGATGCCGATGGATCTCCTCCGGCGAGGGATGATCCTTCGACCAGACCGACTCGCGGCACACCTCCAACCTCTGTTGGGTCAAAGGGATACTGCGCTCTTTGCAATAATTTCTCAGTTTTTCTATTTCTAATGCCACATTCATCTTATCCTCCAATCAATAATATTTATTGGACGACAATAATTATTATTGTGTTGGCGAAAAAGGAGATATCCGCGTGCCCCCATAACCGATTGCTTTATTAAGGGGATTTTTGATAAAAGTCGTTATATGGATAAATAGGGAGACGAAATCGTTCCTTAGACTAATTTCGCCTGTAGCCTGATCTCCACTCCCGCCAGCGCTCTCGATACCGGGCAGTTTTTCTTCGCGTCCTCGGCCAGGTTCTGGAATTTCTCATCGTCTATGTCGGGGATCCGGGCTTCGGTATTCAACTCAATTGTGGTTATGGAAAATCCGCCCTCGACTTTGTTAAGGTGGACTCTGGCTTCGGTCTGCACCGTTTCCGGTTTGAATCCATTGTCGGCCAGGGTGGCGGAAAAAGCCATGGAGAAACATCCGGCATGAGCGGCGCCTATCAGCTCCTCGGGATTGGTTCCGGTGCCCTCCTCAAACCTGGATTTGAACGAGTATTGTCCCTCGAAAGCGCCGCTTCCGAACTTCATGTCGCCTTTGCCCTCGAAAAGATTGCCGTGCCATATGGCCGTAGCGTTACGAACCGGCATAAAGACCTCCTGTTAAAATATCGCCATAATTTTCGTTACAGATTTCTCAATCAGCATATTACCTAAAACTCAAAATCCTACATTTGGTTTCGAAATTTGCATAAATCTATGAAGTTTATCGGGCTATTACAAAAAAGCCGGGCTGAATTATCTTCGCGTCCCCTGTTTATAAAAGGGCGGTTTGACAATCTCGGCCGGCACGATTTTGCCCCTGATATCTATTCCGATCTCATTGCCGACATTATCATAAGGCTTATCGACATAGCCGGCGCCAACGCCTTTCTCCAGCATGGGGGAGAACATGCCCGATGTTACCTCGCCCGCCTTTTTACCGTCGCAAATGATGGGGTAATGCTGACGCGGAATCCCTTTCTCCTTTAATTCGAAAGCTACAAGCCTTCTTTTCGGTCCCTCGGCTTTAACTCTGGCAATGGCCTCTTTGCCTACAAAATCCGCTTTGTCAAGCTTTACGGTCCATCCTAACCCGGCCTCGATGGGATTGGTGGTTTGGTCAATGTCGTTTCCATAGAGGGCGTACTTCATCTCCAGTCGCAGGGTATCCCGCGCGCCCAGACCGATCGGCTCCCCGTCGAATTCTCTGGCGGCCTCGGCGGCGGCGTCCCAGACCTTCCCGGCGTATTCCGGGGGGAAATAGAGCTCGAATCCGTCCTCTCCGGTGTAGCCGGTTCGGGAGAAGATCATCTCCACCCCGGCGACTTTCGCGGTTGCGGACCAATAGAAAGGTATCGATTCCAGGTCGCAATCGGTCATTTTAGCAAGCGCTTTCTGGGCGTCCGGCCCCTGGATGGCAAGAAGGGCGGTTTCATCGGAAAGGTTTATCAGATCAACGTCATCCGATTTAATAAGCGATTTCAGATGCGCGAAGTCCTTTTCGATATTGGAGGCATTAACCACCAGCATGTATTCATCGCCGAGATTGTAAACCAATAGATCATCCACAATACCGCCGTCGGGATAACACATGCAGGTATAAAGCACCTGCCCGATTTCAAGGCGGCTGATATCGTTGGTAATCGCGTTCTGCACCAACGGCGCGGCCCCTTCGCCTCTAACCTGAAACTCCCCCATGTGCGAGAGATCGAAAAGCCCCACCGATTTCCTGACCCTTTTGTGTTCTTCGATCATTGACCTGTACTGCAGCGGCATATAGTATCCTGCGAATTCTACGATTTTTGCCTCCAGCTTCCGATGTATCTCGTGAAACGGCGTTTTCTTTATCATTCCCATTCTCCCGTATTCTATCTTCACGGGAGGGAATATAATATGATCAATGGACGAAGGCTATTTTTATTTAAAGAAGGAGGTCAGGTTCCATTGAAACCTGACCTCCAGGTTGACAATACCAAACGAAACGTAAGGTACTGTAAGGAGAGAATTAAGTTACCTCAATAAAACCGTCCTGTCGGCGGCTCTAAAATACTGGGAGTTTATTTTATAATAATAAACTCCCGATGAATGCTCAGCGGCGTTCCAGACGACCCTGTGCAATCCGGCCGGCAACGTACCGCTGAACAAGATCTCGACCTTTCGTCCCAGCATATCGAAAATCTCAACTGTCACATCCGAATGTGAAGGAAGCCGGTATTCGATAATGGTATAAGCGTTGAAGGGATTGGGATAATTTTTTATGGTTAAATAATTATCCGGTACAATGTTTTCATCGGTTGAAGTCGGAATAATATCGATCAGACTTATGGAATTCGAGTAGAAATTGGGGATCGCCAGGATATGCTCTCTGCGGTTGTAATCCAGGCCGGCCGGACCGTTATGCGGAGTGGAGATAAGCTCCGGCGGATCGGTGAAATCAGGATCGTACCTGTATACTCCGCCGTAATTAGAATACGTCGAAACATAGGTGTTTCCGAACTGGTCGCGGTTGATACCGTCCATGTAACCGAATGGGGTCAGCGCTACCTCGGTAACAGTCGAGTCCTCGAGACTGATGGAAAAAATAGGGGAATTCACCGTGTAGGCAACGGCCAGAATCCTGTTGTTGATCTCATCGAAAATAATATCCTGCAGGCTGGGGGATATGCTGCCCTGGACGAATACAGAATAACTTGTATCCGCCGGATCGATCTTGATTATACGTCCCCAGGTGTCGACCACATAGAGGAATCCCGACGTATCCGCCGTAAAACCATCGGGATGACCATAGGTGGGAAAGGATATATCGAATACCGGGTCGGCCGTGGCCAGGTCGAATCCCAGGACACCGTGGGGAACGGTTACGTAAAGGATGTCGCCCACTATCTGGTTGCCGGCGCACTGCTGGTGCCCGGTGGTGAAATAGTCCTGGTTCATGTTCTCATCGATCTCCACGATGGCGCCGTCCAGGGCGTTGGAAACCAGCATTCGATTATAGACCGTATCGAACGCCACGCTTTCAGGGCCATTCAGCAGGTTTTGTGCGGAAACATTGCTGAAAGTGCAAACCATAAGCCCGACAAGCGCTAGATTCCCGCTCTTTTTCAATGCCCACCCATCCAGATATTCCATTCGCTAAAAGAACAGTGATAACTATCTATCAGGAAGTCGCCTTAAAAAGGAAAGGGCGGCCAACCGTTTGGTGATTTACAATCAAAGGGCGATTTTATTCCCCGGGGCAGTCAGATTTTTCGGTAAAAATACTAATTATTGATTAAATGGCTGGGAGGTCCCCGGCAGAGTCGACCTGAAACCTGTTTTCGTCATCACGGGAAGCCATTTTTAAAGGTAGCAGGTATCGGGAATATAATTGGATAAACTTCTTGACATATAAAGAATATTGGAGCTAAAAACTACCAATCTTGGGAGGTTCTTATGAGCAAAAAGATGGTTTTCTTTGTAGGATTAATTTTGTTATCGTTTGTGTCCTCCGGTTTTTGTTGGACCCAATCGTTCAGATCCAATGCCAGCGGGGGTCTTTTCTGGGGAGATTTTGACAATGATCTAGATCCTATTTTCATCTTTGATAATGAGGGATATAGATTGTATTCTTCGTTCTCCAATCTTTCTTCATCAGGCGATAGGTTTTTTTCAAACGGTTCAGACGGAATATACCTTTTTGGCATTTCTGGATTCAATGGGCTGCCCAGACCTTATCGATGGGAAAGCAGGACGGCATTTATTATTCAATTGGCTGATACAAGAAGCGATGCGGCATCGGGATTGGATACTAATTATGACGGTGTAATAGATATCGCCGGCGACGGTTTTATGGCCGGGGATTTTACTCAAATTATAGATGTCAATGATGATAATATCTATGATACCAGGGTAAATATCGCTTCAACCGGGGATAATTTCGATTTATTGAAAAGGCGAGATTGGCAGATAACCCACAGTTATAAAATCGGGTCAAGCACAATGGGCCTGGTTTTCTCGCATTTCGGATACGGGAATAATGCCTCCGAAAACAATAGATCCAGCGGTTTACTTAATTATGTGGTTCCGCTACAAAGTTTCTCATATACCCAGAATCTTACCCAGATTGATCTTGCGACATCCGACGTTGTCGATCAGATAAGGGAAACCGGGGATTTCCTAACGACTTATCAGACACCATCCAATGTGCTTGAAATTGCAGTTGAATTTCCCTTTGGGCCAATAAATAATTCCGAGCTAAGATTGGATTTTTCTTACAACAATTCAAAAAATGAATATAAGGTATCCGATTTATTCGACTATTATCGGGATGTCAGCTCCGGCGGAATCGTCGGGATTAACTCTCAGACGGAATCCATCGAAGTTGATTCCAGTTTGAGCGGCTCTTTAATCTCTCCGGGCGTACTTTTAACCAAGCACTGGAACTCCGACAACTATAGCTGGTTCAGGGTGTCCGTCGGTTTCGGCAGCTACGACGCGGATATGACTATTTCAGACAATTATGATGTTGAGAATATCTTTACAGGGCCCACGGGAAATCTTGAGACCGTCAGTCGCGATTACGATGATTTAACCTTGCGAAAGGGAGAAACAGAAAGAAAGAGGATCAGTTTTTTTCATAAAACGAATGTAAAATTCACCCAGAACTTATCCTTCGCAATCGGACTTGGATATTTAAGGAACTCGGATGATACCGATTGGAGACAGGATTATACTTTATCGCATGTTTTTTCCTATGACAACGGAGACAATGTTCAGGATCATAGTGACTCTGTATCCTTAGTTACGGAATCTGCCAGGATTGACCTTTCGAACGAAACAATATCGAACAATGTCAATCTGCCCGTGGCAATTGAGTATGCTCTGGGTAAGTGGACATTCAGATTAGGGGCAATTCATCAGATAGTTCGAGTATCCGAGGAGGAGAATCGCAGGATTGTTGAATCCCAGCCTCGCAGAACTACCACTACATATGGTGATGGCGAGGTCGTTATTGAAGTTGAAGATGATGAATTTCTGTCCCGAAGAACAGCCACAGAAACACGCAGCCATCATAACGAGTTTATTTACGGCCTTGAATTTAAGGCCAATAAAAATCTGAAAGCTGAATTATTGGGTTTTCTTAACGATGGGACAACCGGCTTTCTTGACACCGAGTTCTACCGTGATTTACGGTTGTCTATAACTATATTATTTTAGAGGAGCGATACAATGAGATACTTAGGATCAATAATAATTATCGGTCTTTTATTGTTTTCGGGTTTAACCTGCAATGAAAGATCTACAGAATTTGTGGGGGGTACCACCGATTACGGGAATTACGACCCGATACAGAATCCCTCGGGATATTTTAGCGCCGCAATTGAACCCTCGGGAGGTCCTTTCTCTCGGCCGACGGGAATGGCAGTGATCGATAACGATTCCCCCGAGGCCAGGATATTATGTGAATTTAACACGCAAATCGATAACTCCTCACTAACTGACGCATTTACGTTAATGTCTACAGGCGGCGAAAACATACCACTGGAGTTTTACCTGTCGATCGGAGCGGTATCGTCATTGACCTTATGGCCCGGCACGGACCTTGAATACAATACTACCTACATCCTGACTTTAATCGCCGGGAACCTGCTTGATGTTGCAGGTAACAATCTTGATATCGATGGGGATCTGGTCGGCGGGGAAACTCCGGACGATAACATCGTCCTTAGATTTACTACTTTTAACGCCGATTCCACCGCAGGATCCCCCGTGCCAAATACCAGCGATGATATTTCTCCCTCTATACTGGGGAATTTATATTTTTTGATAGCTGATACGATAGTGGCATTCAGATGGATGGACGTGTCTCTGGCGGTAAATATTTCAGATTACGCTCGCGATACTTTAGGTAATAGCTATCAACTGCCTCTATCTCCTTCCGAATTCGATCCTTTGACAGTAATCTTAAGGGATTCATATACTAAAACAATGGTCGGAGGCACTATAGCCTACGACGACGACTCGACAAGTTCAACGTATTTAAGGCTTTCTTATGACCCCTCATCGATACTTGCAGCAGGTACAGATTATGAGCTGGTTTTAAAAGCGGAATCCATCGCTGATGCGGCGGGTAATAAACTTGATAATACGAGCGATATCATATTTAATTTTACGACGATCGACAGAACATCCGACAGCAGCATCATCGTAGATGACGTTATCCCGCCGTCGGTTCTTTCCTTTTCCAATAATGGTCCGTCCTTCACGATATTTTTTACGGAAGAAATAGACGTTTCAACAATTAATCCGGCAACGATTTCGGTGTCTATAAACAACTCCCCGAACGACGGTAGTCTTCTGGTGGAACTGTTTGCACGACCTCAATCGCCGACTGGTTATGCGACTCAGGTTACCTTTTATCCAAATGATCCCAATCAAACCGGCGACATGGTGATAGTCCGGGGTATGATCGCTGATTGGACGGGCAACATAAAAGGGGATATTGATATTTACTATTGGTAATATAACTGTATGGAAAATTAACGGTGATATTATTGCCGGATAATTTTTCGAGGCTATAAAGCTCACTTCCCCGTCAGGCCGTAGCTCTTGAGCTTCTTGGAGAGGTTGCCCCGGTCCATCTTGAGCATATTCGCCGCTTTGGTGATATTGCCCTCACAATCCAGGAGAATATCCTGCAGGAGGTTCCGCTCGTAGCGGGTTATATGTTCCCTCAACGACAGCTTATTGGGGATAGGCCCCTGCCGGGAGTAATCGCGGCCGCCCTGCATATCGGAGAGGGCGTCGGCAATCTCCTGTTCGGTGATAATATCGCCGTAGGATAGCGCCGCGGTTCGCTCGATAATATTCTTCAACTCCCGCACGTTACCGGGCCAGTGATACGCCTCCAGGCGCGAAATTCCCCCCGGTTCGATCCGCAGACGTCCGTAGCCCAGATCGTCGAGGAAATGACGTGCCAGAAGTGGGATATCATCGGGCCTGTCCCTCAAAGGCGGCACGAATACCGGGATAACATTTAACCTGAAATAGAGATCCTCCCGGAATTTCCTCTCGCGGGTCAACTGCTGAAGGTCCTTGTTGGACGCCGATATAATGCGGACATCGATCCTGATATCCCTGGACGATCCCAGCCTCTGTATTGCCGAGGTCTCGATGGCCCGGAGCAGCTTGGCCTGGTGTCCCGGCTTGAGCTCGCCCACCTCGTCGAGGAATAACGTGCCGCCGTCGGCCGATTCCAGTTTGCCGGTCTGGCGCTCCACCGCCCCGGTGAACGCCCCCCGCTCGTGGCCGAACAGCTCCGATTCGAAAAGCTCTCCCGGTATGGCGGCGCAGTTTACCGCCATAAACGGGCCCGTCATCCTGGGAGAGGAGTAATGAATAAAGCGGGCCGCCATCTCCTTGCCCGCCCCCGGTTCTCCCAGGATATAAACGCGGCTGTCGGTATCGGCAACCCGTTTCAGCTTCTCTTTTAACGACCATATAACACTCGATTGCCCCACAAGCTCGTTCTGGGAAAGTAGCGACCGCCGGAGACCGGCCAGTTCCAGTTCCATCGATTTTTGCTTGATGGCGATACCGGAATCGATTAGAAGCTTCTCGGGATCGGGCGGTTTTTCGATTATGTTGAACGCTCCCAGCCGGGTGGCGTCGATGGCGTTTTTTATGGTAGCCTGCCCCGAGATTATTATCACCGGAGCGGTGATCTTCTGCGCCTTCAGCATCTTCAGGACCTCTACCCCGTCTATATCGGGCAGCCCGATATCGAGGATTATCAGGTCGAAACGGTCGCCTGATGCCAGCTCGAGGGCGGTGTTCCCGGTTAACGCCCCCGAAGGGACATACCCGTTGTCCTTATATAATGATGAAAGTGAATCGATAACCGCCCGGTCATCGTCGACGATCAGGACCTCCGGCTTAAATTTCATGTCCCCAAGGTATGAAAGGGTCATGGCGGATGTCAAATATAATGTGAGTATTTTTTACACGCTTTTGACGTTTTAGGGGGTCCCCAATTTTCCCATAATATCGTCAAAAAGCGAATCGAGATTATCACGTTTTAGCTGTACAGTCTCTACCCCGGGCATCGATTTCAATCTATCGCAGAACGGGTGTGGTTTATACAGGATTGTAGCCATAATAGGGATCTGGCTTTTGAATGCTGTCAGGGTCAATTCCCGGAATCGGGACGAATAAAGCTCCATCTTGCCGATCTCATCTATAATAAGCAGGTTTTTACCGCCGATCGCCTTTTCGATCTCCGGCAGGGCGATTTTTTCGAACGCTTCCACATCGACCCCGTACTTGCCGACCCGGTTCCGGGAACGGATATCGACGTGAGACAGAACCGCCTTTTCGCCCGCGAACGATTCCACCTCGAACCCGACCCTGGTACCGCCCTCGCGGATTTCGGCGGTGAAGAAACCATTTAAAGGATAAGAAATATTATCGGCGATTCTTTTGATGAGCGTCGTTTTGCCGCATCCGGGCGGGCCGGTGATCAGGATTTTTACGGAGCTCATGTAGGTAATAAATGATTATATGATATTAAACACCAGAGTATTCATTGAATACGGACAGACATGAATGTCTGTCCTACCGTTTTTATTTTTGTTTATTGTCTGCGATCAATCTGTAGTCTGTAGGTCGGGTTCCCGAGGAACCCGACATCTCTATTTCAATATCACCATCTTCTTTGAGTCTTCGAACGTATCGGTTTTCAGATTGTAAAAATACACACCCGATGACATCCGTTCGCCGCTGCCGGATCTGCCGTCCCAGTTTATGGTATGCTCGCCGGCCTGTAGCTGATTATCTAACAGAGAGCGCACCTTACGGCCGAGAGTGTCGAAAATATCAACCTTTACACTGGACTCATCCGGAATACTGAATCTTATGTTGGTTTGGGAGTTAAACGGATTGGGATAATTTTGATAAAGTAACCAGCTTTCGGGGATGACCGGTTGATTCTCGACTGACGTGACCTGAGGGTAATACAAAGCCCCCATATCAGCTATAGTGCCGTCAGGATCAAGGGGGGAATTAGGATCGCCGGCGTCGATGCAGGGGGAGTTGGCAGTAAGCTCGAATGAATATGGGTCTCCGCCGACAAACAAAGGATCGTCCGAAATTGACCCGTTCCCCGGCGTTATATTGACATAATCTACGGTATTGTTCCATACGTTGTTATATGAGAACGAACTGGAATAAAACGGTTCCTGCCTCATGCCGATTCCTATATTTTCGACGAATATGTTATTGTAAACGCTGCAGTTGTTCGTAACCCAAACGACAAGACCGGATCCATTCCAGGTTTCATAGTTGGAACTAAAGGCGACAGTGTTGTTGTAAAACTCGATGTTTTCGCACTGGCTGAAACAAATTGCCGCGCCCATCGCCAACACGTAGTTCATGTAGAAAATATTATGATTAATAATTGACGCGGTTGAGTTTCTAACAAAGACGGCGCCTCCGTGAGTCTGCGAGGTATTGGAAATAAAGATGTTTCTTTCGATTTTTGCATTAGCAGGCGCCAACTCCCCGACGTCTATGGCTCCGCCCCTGAAGCCGCCGTTACACCAGAAAAGATTTCCCTTTATAATGGGGAACGCATTATTTTTAGCGGATATCGCTCCACCTTCGACCATAGTCTGGTTATACAGAAAGCAGTTGTTTAGAATTTGGGGCTGAGATCCGCTGACATAAATGGCGGGCGCTTGATAAGATTTTTGCAGGGTAAAGCCGCTCAGGATTGCTTGGTTCGACTCCCCGCTGGTAAAAAGGACCAGCGACATACCGATGGATTGCCGTTCTATGATGGTTGTTTCCGGCCCGTCTTCGGAGATTACGACAATTGACTTACCGCTGAAGTTGAGATGCTCGGCGTATGTCCCCGCCGCAACCAGGACTGTGTCGCCGTTCACCGCAGCGTTAATCCCATCCTGGATCGTGGGATATTGACCCGGAACATGGATGGTAGTCGCCAGGGATGTCGAAAATAAAAGCAAAAGCGACCCCAGAATTAAGATAGATACTCGCATTTTGCCTCCTCGTTTATTAGTGGCTACATAGATAAGATAATCGACTTTATTTGGTTGTCAATGCTTTTTTATTCTGTTACTGAAGCGATTTCTATTTCAATATCACCATCTTCTTTGAGTCTTCGAACGTATCGGTTTTCAGATT
>CP070813.1:2236207-2259860 GCA_020344055.1 Candidatus Zixiibacteriota bacterium
TGGTTCTCTGTTTCTCTGCCCGAATTCTCCAGATCGGGCGTGGCCGATATCCAATCATTGCCCGTCTGGCAGGTTGATGATCCGATCTCGACCGTTTTTGTAATGGATTCCATCCCTGCGACAATCGGTTCGCTCGCTCCCGGTGACACCACCGTTCCCGACGAATATCATGTAGATCCGGCAATCGACACTCTTTTGATGATGCTTGCCGGCCAGGGGATATTTTTACATAAAACCGATACACAGCCAGACGGAATAGTGGGATCGGATGATATCGTGATCATAAAGGGAAACTTCCAGTGGAACGGAAGAAATACAACCAGCGCGGATCGTATCAAAGGATTGATCAATCAGATCCTCCAGCATCCCGATGGATTCTCCGGTGAGATCCTGGTATGTGATAATTCCCAGGATATCGGCACCGGAATTAACGACAACGATAATAATTCCGAGGACCGCGATCAATCTGTACCGGATGTCGTGAGTACATTTTACTCCAAGGGATTTCCGGTTTATACTCTTGAGTGGAACCTGATCTGGGGCGCTGTCGCCGGTGAATACTCCGAAGGTGACTATAACGACGGGTATGTATATGATGACTATTCCAAGATTTCATACCCGAAGTTTATGACGCCCTCGGGCGATTATTACCTTTCGTTGCGTTACGGTATCTGGGATTCCTTATCCGCTCAGTATGATTCCTCTCGCCTCAGTATTATCGATTTTCCGGTGTTGAAGGAGCATACGTTGGCCGGGGCAACCATCGCCGTAAAGAACTGGATAGGGGTACTGACAACGGCGTACTCGAACCAACGTTACGGCGGCTTCTATCCTATGCATTACAATTACTTCTGGAGCCAGTATGCCCTGGTCGCCAGGATTATGGAGGTTACTTACCCGGAACTTACAATCGTAGATGCTGCATGGACTACGACCGACGGACCCCATGACACTATCTGGGTTGAGGAAACAAGAATGCTGGCGGCCTCCACCGACCCGGTAGCGGCGTCGTGGTATACGGCGAAATTTATCCTTACGCCCATCTGCCGTTATCCGTATCATTCAAATCCCGACCAGGTTGGCGGCAATTATAACTACAGCCTGACAAACTGGACCAACTATTTGCGTTATGTCGCTGAATTACCCTGCACAATGGATTCTACGGAGATATCCGTTTTCGACCGGGGCGCTATAACGGGAATCGAGGATGATAGTGGGGTCAATCCCCGGATTCTTACGCTGGCGAAAAATTACCCCAATCCCTTTAACGCTTACACGACAATTTACTACTCCCTATCGCAGCCGGCTGATGTCACCATCGATATTTTCGATATAATCGGCCGGAACGTGAAAACAATAGCAAAAGGCCAGGAACCGGCCGGGTATCATCAGGTTGTATGGAACGCCGATGATCAACCGTCAGGGATCTACTTCTACAGGATTAAAGCCGGCAGCTTTACAGATACTAATAAAATGACGCTTTTAAAGTAAGATTTCCGCCGGGCGCTACGGGGAATATCGTTTGCTTTTTCCAGGATAACCTTATAGCGCTACGGCCGAAATGGCCATCACGGTTCTCCCCGGAATTCATGATCACGTAAGCAGTTAACAGATCGCAGCAAGTTTTTAATTGTCCAGCAGGGATTTTATAATTATCTTTATTATGGTAGGCAATTGAAATTTGAATAGATTGCATACTCCGGTAAGTAACCTGAGAGATATACCGTAATCCCGGAGGACATATTACCGCGCTTGTAAGAGAGGGAGCAAGATTATGGAGCATAAGGCAAAATTAAAAGACGGCACCGAGGTGGTCATCAGGGAGCTGACAATGGATGATCTGGACAAATCCATCGCCTTTTTTAAGGCGCTTCCCAAAGAGGACAGGATCTTTCTTAGAGTCGATGTCACCAAACCCGAAAACGTTGAACGCAGGATACAGATGATAAAATTCGGTAAGGTGATACGGCTCGTGGCCCTTATCGGCGATGAGATCGTGGCCGACGGCGCGCTGGAGCTGGAAACCGAGGAATGGGAAGAACATATTGCGGAGTTAAGGCTGATCGTGGGGCGTCCCTACCAGCGAAAAGGGCTGGGAATGATTATGGCCCACGAGTTGTTCGCAATCGCCGCCGCCAAAAACGTAGAAGAGATAGTTGTGAAATTCATGGAGCCGCAGGTCGCCGCCTGGAAGGTGGTCGAGAAGCTGGGATTCCACAAAGATTCGATCCTTCATAACTATGTTAAGGATATTGATGGCGTAAAACACGACCTGGTCTTGATGAGATGCGATCTCAAATCTCTCTGGCAGAAACTGGACGATTTCTTGAGCGATTTCGACTGGCAGAGGACGCGTTAGGCCAGGAATTTTATCCGAATAAACTCCGGGATTATATAGGGCAGCTTTTTTTCTATAATATCGAGAAATATTTATTATATCTTATTCATGTGAAGATTCTGCTTTTGAATCCATCGTTTCTGGCCCCAAAGGACGCGGGGTTGGGGATATCGTTTCCGTTGGGATTAGCATACCTCGGAACTGCCGTTAAAAAAGCGGGATTCGATGTCGTCGCGCTCGACGCCGCCGCGGATAGCCCGGCCCGGGAAGCTGAGAACGGCCTGTTACGTTTCGGTCTTGATGAGAAAGAGCTTCGAGAGCGAATCGCTGCCATTAAACCGGATATAGTCGGAATCGGCTGTTTTTTTTCATCGAGGTTCCCGGCGGTACTGGAGACTGCAAGAACCGTTAAGGAGATCGACAATCGTATTATCATTGTTACCGGCGGAATACATCCCTCTCTGATGCCCGGGGAGGTCTGCTCTCATCCCGAGATCGACTTCGTGGTGATCGGCGAGGGAGAACGGACCTTTGTCGAATTAATTAAAGCGATTTCTGTAGGGGGGAATTTTGGGGATATCGACGGTCTGGCTTATAAGAGCGACGGTGATGTAAAACTGAATCGTAGAAAATCATATATTGAAGATCTCGACAGTCTGGGATTTCCTGCCTGGGAACTGTTCGATATGGAAAAATACCTGAGTATCGGAGAGGGACGCTGGGATCTGGGCGGGGGCCGTTACGCGCCCGTGGTTACCTCCCGAAGCTGTCCCTTCAGATGCACTTTCTGCAGCATTCATCATGTCATGGGCCCGAAATACAGGGCTCACTCGCCGAATTATGTTGTCGATATGATCGACACGCTTGTGGGAAAATACAATGTTGATGAAATTTCCTTCGAGGACGATAATCTGACCTACGATAAAGATCGCTTCGTTTCTATATGTAAAGGTATTGTCGATAGAGGCATTAATATTAAATGGAATACACCCAACGGCGTGCATGTCGGTTCCCTGGACCGGAATTCTATCGGGTGGGCCAAACGCTCCGGGTGCGATTCCCTGAACCTGGCCGTGGAATCCGGCGATGATTTCATGCGGAATAAGGTTATCAAGAAAGGTCTGAGTTCGGAGAGCATTTACACCGTGGCGAGTGCCTGCCGCGAGGTAGGGATCAAGACTAACGCTTATTTCGTGATCGGAATGCCCGGCGAGACTGATGAATCGATCAATAAATCCAGAAAGCTATTGAGCGATCTGAGATTCAACAACGTTTCGATATTCGTGGCCACTCCCATGCCGGGCACGAAGCTTTACGATGAATGCGTCGCCAAGGATTATATTGATAAAGAAGGTTACGAGACAGATTTTGTCAATTACCAGGCGTCCATATTCACCCAGCCCTCAATTGAAACGCCGGGATTCGACCGAATGAAAATACGTCTGTGGCAGCATCGTCTTTATATCACGTATTTCAAGGCCACTTTGAAAGACAGGTTCTTAAACTGGCTTACCACAAAACCGCGAGGGACCATTGCCATGATGGTAAAAATACTGTTCTACGCGGTTCTGGGAGAGAGACTGAGCTACAGCCTTATCCGGGGAATCAGGGAGAAAATAAAGTAATACTGTAAATAAATATTTTTTCTCTCAAACCCTGCAAATTTCAGACAGTACGGGAAATCAACATCCTTATATGTTCCACCAGTAACTGGCCTTTACCAGGAATACGTTCTCCGAATCACCGGAGAACAGCCGGTCGAGATCCCGCTGGACATCGAGATTGTTTATGTTGTCATCGGATTCAGACATGGCCCTGGTCCAGACCACAAACAGCGTGCTTCCCGGTATATATTCCCACCTGACGAGAAATGTCGAATTGAGGGCGGAATAATTGAAGTCCTTCTCCTCCAGCGGATAGGTCTCGTAATTCTCCGCGCCCAGGTAACGCCGGTAATTGCTGTAGTCGATTCCGGAAATATACCCTTGCCCTGACAACTGCACCGATAGATCGCGGGTCAGCGTAATGCTGGCGGTTAATTGCAATACCAGCTCGTCCTGGTCCATATCCGCGAAGACCGTGGTGTCCTCGATATTTTCCACCCAAATAATCTGATGAAATGACCTGATGATGTTTGTTCCGACGGTGAATTCCATGTTGCTGGCAGGGCGATAGGTGACACCGGTCCAGTGGGCCCACCAGGAACCGTAGCGGGCTTCCCCGCTGCCGGGATTGAGGTTCAATGAAATTTTTTTCCGCGTATCAGTATTCAGGGACGCCCACCAGTTCCAGGAGTCTGGCCGATCCCAGATGCCGTTGCCGCGGGTCTCACGGTCTTCGTATTCCGCCAGCTGCATATTAAATCCCCCTCCAAGGGACCAGTAGTTGATGAACTCGATGTAGGTATTGAAGTTCCAGCCCTTATCAATGTTATAACCATCATAGTTCCAGGCGGCGTACATGTTGAAATTATTCCAGCTGTTACGGAAAATCCACCAGTCTTCGTTGGTGCGATATTGAACCCAGGTCCAGCCTCCCCGCCAGTCATTTCTGCCCAGATAACCAAGCCGGTTGAGATCGAGGTGAGTATTTTTTATGCTGATGCCGATCTCCCCTCGAAAATGCTCTCCGGCCATTTTCCCCACATCGCAGTTCAAACCGAACCCGGCATTTTCATTGTCGGTTCGGCTGAATACGGACTGACCGGTAAAACCCCATTTTCCGGAATTTGTGATCAAACGCCAGTCAACGCCGCCGGTCGTAACGGGAATTTTCTTATCCTGAATTGCGGTTGTAACCATTCCTCCCAGATTGGAGTTTTTGAATAGATCCTGTTGCAGGCGGAATACGGAGTAATTTGCCGAGGGCTCGACTATTCCCTCACGATTATCCCCGTTTACTGTAAAGTAACTTGCGCTTTCTTCCTGAGTAACGGCGTTAAGGAAGGCGATCGATGTTCCGCTTTTAAGCTTGCCCGTCATTTTGGCGGCGCCGAGAATGGTAGTTGAATTGGGATAATGTGAGTAATAATCGAAATCGGGGTCGTAACTGAAGTTGCCTTCATCGTCTATGGCCCCCCTCGGGGGTCGTCCGATACGGCGCGAGTAGAACAGGCTATACCTTGTGTTGAACAGGTTGGCGCCCTCTACAAAAAACGGTCTTTTTTCTTCATAGTAGGTCTCGTATGTGGAAAGGTTCAAAACCGGCTGGTCCAGTTCCACCTGTCCGAAATCGGGGTTAATGGCGGCATCGAGAATCAGGTTTGAGGACAAACCATATTTGAGATCGAAGCCGATATTTTTCATATAATCGCGGCCGTCGGGATTACCCACGTCTTTCGGCTCCGTTTCCAGACCGGAAACGGCATAAGGCAAAATCTCCAGATGCCGGGTCGGTTTTATCCCTTTCAATCCGATGAGATGACCGAAACGGGACACGAAACCGCCTTCCGATGATGGCGAGAATGCCCACCAGGGCGATTCAACCCTTCGACATATATAACGAGTGACATTCATCCCCCAGGTATGCTCATCTTTTTCGGTGAAACGGAGGCAGTGATACGGTATGCGGATTTCCGCGGTCCATCCCCAGGATTGCATCTTGACGGCTGACTCCCATACCCCATCCCAGGAATAATCGCTCCAATCGTCATTGTAAAGCCGGCAATCGCGCTGAACGCCGGCGGCGCTGACGTCGAATCTGTAACCGGTTTGGTGATCGTGGTAAGGGTCAAGCCGAACCGTCACCACATCTGAATCTCCCCAGCGGTCGCGCCTCACCAGCTGCCGGGCGATCTTTTCCGGCTCGGAATCGAAGCACCAGAATGCGAAATATAGGGCGTGGTCATCATAGGCTACCGCCACCAGCGTCGATTCGGTGGCCGGCATCCCCTCATCCGGTTCCCGCTGGATAAAATCCCGGGCGAACTCGATATCGTCCCTTTTCCAGATTGCGTCTTCAAGATCACCGTCGATCTCAGGAGGATAGGGATTGATACGAGCTGCCCTGAGTTCCGGGACATTGGCTTCGGTAACGGGATAATCCTGGGCGGAAACTAAATTGCCGGAAATAAAGATCGATACCAGCAGGAACAATCCCGATAAATAATAAATATATTTCATCTTTTCTCTCCCTGTGAGATGTGGCGGCCAATATGCTCATTTGTTTCTGATACGGATAGCTGGATGGATGGTTCCAGTCAAAGAGGAGCAGGGGGGTTATGCGGGGCTTTAATACAAAATAAAAAGGACCGCGCTCAAATTCCGGCGGTCCTTTGCTTTTTGATTTTATTTATCGGCTATTCCTGAATCTCCACAACAGGCCCCCTCGCGGCGATATAGAATTCCACGCGGCGGTTCTGCTGCCTGCCCTCGGCGGTATCGTTGGTCGCGATGGGGCGATGTTCCCCGTAACCGACGGCGACCAATCTTTCCGGGCCGATACCCTTTTTGTTGATCAGGTATCTTACAACCTCGGTCGCCCTGGCGGTGGAGAGCTCCCAGTTGCTTCTGAATTTATCGTAAAATTCAGGTTTGATTTTTACGTTGTCGGTATGCCCCTCGACGCGAATGTCATACTCGGTATATTTACTCAATATCTGCGCAATGTCGTTTAGCACGTTTCTGCCGCTCTCGCTTAGTCTTGCCTGGCTGAAATTGAAAAGAAGTTTTTCGGGAACGCGGAGCATGGTATATTTTTCGCTTTTTTCCATCTCGATCTGCAGTTTGTCGGAAAGATCATCCAGCTCGCCCTGCAGGGTGTTGGCCCGATCTTCAGCGGCCTTTTTCTCGTCCTCGAGAATTATGCATTGATTTCGGGCTTCCTCCAGCTGCTTTTTCAACTCCGCTATTTCGGCATCGCGCGCTTTCAATTGCCCTTTGGTGGCACAGCCGGCCAGCATGGCGGCCAGCAATAGCGCCAGCACTAACACAAGAAATTTGGGCTTCATAAGATCCCTCCCGTAAAAAGGCTCCCGTTAATTATTTGATCAAATCATGCTAATTGCCAGAACCATCCTTAATCATTGTTTTTATATATACCTAGCCTCACGATTATGCAAGCAATAAGAAGCTTTTCAGCGATTTTTTTATTTAGGCGCCAGGGATTATGAAAGGTCAAAATTATAATCGGGAATTATGCGGTCCAAACGTGTTTCCTTCCATAAGACAGCATATAGAAATTATTATCAATAGACGGTCGGGATGAAACCGGTTTCTTAACCGGTATAGATTTTTTATTTGCCGAGACGCTCCTGGAGCCATTTTACGATGCGCGGCGGCCCCTTAAGCTTTTTATCCCACTCCGGATCGGGATTCCTGAAGTAAACATCGTATCGAAGCGTAATGATATCCTCTATCGAACCGAACTCCTTTTCGGCTTCGTACTGTTGATGGAAGAAGATGGGATAGTTGTACCGGTCTGACAACTCGATCATTTCCTCTTTACTCAGATTATTCAGTACTGCTCCCACCAGCGCGGTTTGATGGATGAATATTTTTTTCTCGATATCGTTGTCGCACATATCGGCAAGTATGGAGTCGGTATAGAGGGTAGTGAAATCCTCGCCCCATCTGCGGAGTATCCGTCGCTCCGGCCGGACAACCAGAAGCCCGGCGTTAAAGTAGGCCCGGATAGTCTGCCTGTCCGCCGGCGTAACCATGGGAAATAAGAGATTGTCATCAACCGAGAGTATTTCGTAAATCCTGCTCCAGAACGATCCCGGCGGTTCGGAGTATAGCGACCCGGATCGGTTATGCATGACCGGTCGATAGGCGAAGCCGATCCCGTCTTTGAGCTTGAAATCCTTCGGTTCGGATAGAACAATGGTGTCCTCGTCCATCCAGACCAGGATATCGGCGTTTCCCTCGGCCTCCGCCTCGGCTTTTCCGGCGGCATATACCTTTCGGGCGAAATAAAACCGTAAAGCCTCCTCCGGCGCCTCGCTGGTTTTTATGGTGGCTTTCAACGCGGTGATACTGCCTTCGAGTTGTCTGTTTTTTCCCAGGAGATGGGGAGGGATACAAACCCATATGGGGGCGTCTTTATATTTGCCGGCGAATGTCCTTACGCTTTCCACAAGGAATAGAGCGTGCCGCAGTTGTTCCCCGGTTTCGGCGAAGGTCCCGAAAATTATTGACTGATTCTGTTTCATCGGCTGTTCCCTTTCCGATTGTGCCGAACCATTACCTGCGTAAGACACTAGCAGGAGTGTAGATAGCAAAATCCCGGTTGGTCGCATGGCAACTCCTTTTTTAAATGCTACGTGAAATCATACGGGCGGTTTCCAATATATTTCTTGCCATAAGACGGTTTTGAATTATGAAAACCGAAATCCGCTTCGTCATACTTCTTCGATAATAACAATTATTTTTTATTGTTCGACGTACGATTTCAAAATAGAGATTAATTAGATATCCAACAATTTCGGGAATATTTCGTAGAGTTAACTGTAGATTTAAGGAGGTGAAGTTTGGCCGTCTTGATTAACTCAAATTTACCGCTGGAGGCGTAATATGCGTAAATTTATCGGAATTATGATTTTTTTAATTGCCGGCTCGACATCATTTTCCCAGAACCTTTTTAACGGTCCGGAAAGCGTGGCTTTCGATTCATTGTACAACCGTTACCTCGTTTCCAATTATAACGACGGAAGCATAGTACAGGTAGATACTAACGGAAATCAGAGTTACTTTATAACCGGTCTGGATCATTGTCTGGGAAATACGATAAAGGGTAATACTCTTTACGTATCGGTCATTGATTCAATGTTATTATTCTCGTCAGTCATTGGCATTGATCTGGCCACGGCTCAGATTGTGAGCAATATATACATACCCTGCTTTGAACATCTGGACGGGCAAACCGCCGACACCTCGGGTTTTTTGTACGCGGCCGATACGTGGGGCGGGATTTTTAAAATAAATCCTGTAACAGACGAATATTCCATATTTGCGTCCGGTGTCTTAATCCCGGGACTTCAGGATATTATCTTCGACCCGGAAAATAACAGGCTCCTGGCGGTGTCCTTTTACCAGGATGCACCCATACAGGGAATCGATCTTAGCGATTCATCGGTTTATACTGTTGTCAACACCAGTCTTGGATATTTCGACGGCATAACCCGCGACCAGTTCGGGAATACATATGTGGCTACACATTCAAGCTTCGGGAGGATCTACAGGTACGATCCGGAATTCGCACTCGGCCCGGAGTTTATTTCCAGCGGTCACGAGGGTCCCGCGGGTATCGATTACAACCAGCGCGATAACATTCTGGCGGTCCCGAATTTTTACGGCAATACCGTTGATTTCATCCCCATTGCGGTTACCTCGACAGGCGATATCGAGACCCCGGATCGCGTAAATTTCTCGCGGAATTATCCCAACCCGTTCAACGCTTACACGGTCATTGAGTTTAATCTGACCGAACCGGAAAACGTAACGCTGGAGATATTCGATAATCTCGGCCGGAGGCTCGGGGTTTTGCTGGACTCCGATTATCCTGCCGGGGAACATCGCGCCATCTGGAGCCCCGAGGGGCTATCGTCCGGGATATACTTCTATAGAATCAACCTCGGCCGGTATGAACAGACTCGGAAGATGATTTTATTGAAATAACGTTTCTATAAATACTCGGGATAGCCGAGTCCTTATTTCGGTCATTTCCGGCCCTGTAGAGCCCGGCTAATTTAAATTATTTCAACAGGTTGAGAAAATTTCTATTGACGTAGAAACATTAATTTATATACATATAGTTATATACCGATAGGATTTAAGGAGAGTCGTGGAAATGGTTGAGTGCTGCAATATCGATGAAAAGCTTTACAGCAAGCTTTTTAAGGCCTTCGGCGATCGGTCCAGGCTTCGCATCGTGGCGCTTCTGGCTTCTAACGAACTGACAGTTAACGAGATAGCAAAGGAGATAGGGCTTTCCCAGCCGACCGTGAGCCGCCATCTGGCGGTCTTGAAAGAAGCCGACCTGGTCGTAGACAGGCGTGATAAGCAGAGAATTTATTACAGCCTCAAGAAAGATTCGGTACTGGCCTGCTGCGTCGGCTTCTGCGATCGTCTTGAAATAAAAGAGGTTAGAATAAAAGTATCGAAAAAAAATAAAAAGTGAAAATTTTTTCGAAACATTTATCGATATATGCGCATATATAAATATAGAAAACCGCTTAAGGAGGTAATAGTGGAAAAGGAAAAATGCAGCGTCAAATGCGTCGAGATCAAGGGCGGATACAGGATAGAGGTGACGGGGCTGGATCTGAAAGGGAAGTCCGCCGGATGTTGTATCCCGGTGGTTATTAAATGCGGCGATACCAAGGAGGAGTGTTGTCCTCCGGAAGAGAAGAAAGAATAACCCGCGACTATGATTCCGCGCGGGTCGAAACCTTAATTACTGACAGGAGGTATTTATGAAACGTTTCGGAATTCCGAGAATCGCTCATTGTAGCGAGGGATGTTGTAGATCGTCCCGGGCATGACGTTAAACTGCCTGGAGAATAAAACTTGGGCGAAAAATATACTCGAATCCCGGGGAAATCTTCGGGATTTGAGTTTTTATTTTGAAAAATCTCTCTATCGCCCTATAAATTTCTTCAATGATGAACGCTGATTAGAGTGATCCGGAATAATTTATGAGGGAGTCGGCATGATACTGAATAAACAAGAAAGAGCTTTCGAGGCTTTTTACGATTCGGCCCGTAAAAATGACATTCTGGAGCCGAAGGTAACTTTGATGATTCATCTGGCCTCGGCCATGGCGCTGGGTTGTCATCCTTGAATGGAGCACTATTTCGGCGTGGCCGGAAAGGAAGGCATAAACGACGAAGAGATCGGTGCCATTCAATCGATTGTCATGGCGGTGGCGGCCGGAAAGGTGCGGGCGCAGTTTAGAGAGGTGAGAGAGAAAAGCGGGTAAAGGAGATCCTCATAACCTAACAGTAGTTCATATTTGATTATTTATCCCGGGATTTATTATAATGCGGAAATTGTCTTCGAGAAGTCTGTCGAAGCGGCCGCTGGCAACAGGGAATATGAATTTCTAATTCGATATTTTCGAGGGAAATAAATTGAGCGCTCCTGGAAACAAAATCGGCAAAATACTAATCATTATTGTTGTTTTTGCCCTGGGGGGAATATCCGGTTTTTTGATAGGGAATCATTATACCCGTAGTCAGCATGAGATCGGATACGCGGACGCCGAAAGCGATAGTGTCGAATTGGCCTCAATTACCGACGGCCCCTATGTTTACTGGGAAGATTCGGGGAAAGCTATAGCTTTTTATATCTGCGGCGGGGAGCTAATCAGGCGAGAGTTTCAATCCTCCGATACCATCAAATTCAACGGCCTTTGCCACGATTCGACCGCAACATATAAGATCCCTGTAAGGGAACACTCAATAGATAATTACATTTTTGAAGATGTGCGCAGGATTTTTGCCGTCAGCGATGTTCATGGGGAATATGATTATATGTTAGATATTTTGAGAGGGGGCGGCGTAATTGATGAGTCCGGCAATTGGGCATTTGGCGAAGGCCACCTGGTAATAAACGGAGATATTGTCGACCGTGGAGATAAAGTCACCGAGTGCCTGTGGTTTGTGTATGCGCTGGAACAGGAGGCGATTGAAGCGGGCGGCCGGGTTCATTTCTTGCTGGGCAACCATGAGCTGATGGTTATGCAGGGCGATTTGAGATATATTAACCGCAAGTATTCATACGGGATTACAAAAAAAAGCCGGATTTCTTATGACAGGCTTTTCTCCACCCGCACGGAGTTCGGAAGATGGTTCAGGAAGAAGAATACCATGCTCATGATCAATGGCATTCTATTTGTTCACGGGGGCGTAAGTCACAAGCTGATTGAAGGTTATGAAAATATTGGAGAAATCAATGAGGCCCTCCGGAATAATATCGCCTTATCGCCATTCTATAAGGTGCTGGGTGAAGAAGAGGCGTTTTTGTACGGCGGCATGGGCCCGCTCTGGTATCGCGGATTGATAAGCGCAAATGGATATCCGAGGGTGAATAGCGAACAATTGCATGAACTCCTCGATTTTTTTGGAGCCTCGTCTTTTGTGGTTGGTCACACGTTAGGTGACAGCGTCCAGAGCCATTTTGGAGGCGGGGTTTTCAGTATAGGCGTTTACGCGGAAGATCTATTATCGCTGGAAGCGTTATTATGGGAAGATGGGGTCTTTTACCGCGTTAGGGGAAATGGTGAAAGGAAGGTCATTAATTGAAACAAGCCGTTTTTCTGTAAAATCCTCCGCCGTTATTGCCAAACGACCCGCGCCGCTATAAGTCCGGATTTTCCGACAAGAATTCTTCTTGCATTCAATGCGGTATATGTATTACTGTATGTCCTACACGAAATCTCCGGCATGAAGATCGGTCGGAGAAGCTCTGGGAGAAAGAGATAAAAAAGGGACCACCCATTGATGTAATTTGACAGACCCGGGGGCTGCGACCTATTTTTTTCGGCTGTCAGATAAGAAAGCGGAGTATTCAGGCGAGAACGCTGGTAGCGTGATAGCGAATTATATAGATTGCGACTGGTCCTTGAATGGTGATTGATCGAATAATATGAATTTTTTGATTATACCTGTACTCATAATTTACGGATTGGCGTCGGTTCTCCTTTTGCTGTACGGGTTGAATTGCTATCTGATGATATATTTCAGCTCGAAAAGAAGGGAGAGCAATTCAGATAATTCCTTCTTCGATGGTCCCTGGCCAAAGGTGACTGTTCAGCTTCCCATTTTTAATGAAAGAAATGTATCCGAAAGGCTGATCAGGGCGGCGGCGGCCCTGGATTATCCAAAGGACCGGCTGGAAATTCAAGTGCTTGACGACTCCACTGACGAGACCGTGGAAATAATTGACAATATCGCGGTCCGGTTGAAAGAAATGGGTGTCAATATCGTTGTGATCCGCCGCGACAATCGTGAGGGATACAAAGCCGGCGCTCTGGAACACGGCATGTCGATATCGAACAGCGAGTTTTTCGCGGTTTTCGACGCCGATTTCGTCCCCGCAACCGACTTTTTAAAACAAACGATTCCTCCATTCTTTGCCGACAGTAATATCGCGTTCGTTCAGACCCGGTGGGGGCATCTCAACCGGGAAGAGAGTCTGCTTACGCGATGTCAGGCTCTCGGTATCGACGGTCATTTTCTGGTGGAACAGCCGGCCAGGGCCGCGACGGGGCTTTTCATGAATTTCAACGGCACCGCGGGAGTTTGGCGAAGAAAAGCGGTGGAGGAGGTTGGCGGTTGGTCTAACGCTACCCTTACCGAGGATCTCGATCTTTCATACAGGGTGCAGCTGGCGGGTTGGAGACCGTGCTATATCGAGGACGTCGTGGCGCCGGCGGAGATCCCCATTACCATAGCGGCCTTAAAAAGCCAGCAGTTTCGCTGGGCCAAGGGCTCGATCCAGACGGCGCGGTTGATGCTTCCGCGGGTCTGGAGAGGTCCTTACAGCCTGCTGAAAAAAATAGAGGCGTTTTTACATCTTACCAACTACATGGTCCATCCCCTGATGCTTACTCTCGCCATCCTGGCCTTTCCGATACTGCAGTTTAGCCTCATAAAGATGCCGCCCTGGGTATTTATGATCGCTATCGTGCCTCTCGCGGCCGCCACTTTCGGGCCTTCGACGATGTATACCGTGGCGGCATTCCGCAATCCTGAAAAGAAAAAGCTATCCTTCATGTGGCTCCCCCTGCTGGTATTGTACGGCACCGGTATCGCCGTATCCAATACCACGGCGGTGCTCGAGGCCATAATAGGCAAATCCAGCTCTTTTATAAGGACTCCCAAAAAAGGGGAATTATTAAGATCGGGATACCGTCTTAAAAAGAATAAAGTCTGGGCGTTTGAGGTTTTTGTCGGGATCTATTCCATAGGTTCCATTACGGCGGGGATAACATCCGGGAATTACGGGATCATGCCTTTTTTGATAATATTCGCCGCCGGATTTCTGACCGTGGGTATCCGTACCGCCTACGGATTAGCTCGCGACGCCTGAAAAGCGTTTTATCATATTTCTCCGTAATCTTATTTCTTGCCCGGCTGTATCTTTTGATCCATCAGGGAGATATCGGTTCGAATTTCCTTGCAGGAATGTGGGAGAAAGATTAGTTTCTGTGCCTGTAGGATGCGAAGTTGAAGGAGAAGTAATGAATATCAGTCTGGACGGGATTTTCAGGCCGAAAAGCATAGCGGTGATAGGGGCTTCGACCAAGAAGGGGGCCATCGGCAGGGAAATTTTGCATAATCTTATAGAGGGTGAATTTAACGGCAAGGTCTTTCCGGTTAATCCCAAAGCCACGGTAATTCACTCGATTAAATGTTATTCCACCATTCTTGATGTCCCCGACGCGGTCGATCTGGTCATTATCGTTACTCCGCGGGATCAGGTAAAATCGATTCTGGAGCAATGCGGTGAGAAGGGTGTCAAGGGAGCGGTGGTAATTACCGCCGGGTTCAAGGAGATCGGGGAGGAGGGGGCGAAAAAAGAGCTCGAACTGGTTGAGGTTATAAAAAAATACAATATAAGAATGGTGGGACCGAACTGTTTCGGGGTTCTGAACACCGACCCCGAATATTCGATGAACGCCACCTTTTCCAAGGTCCAGCCTATACCGGGAACGGTCGGGATCATGTCGCAATCCGGCGCCCTGGGCGAGGCGATTCTGGATTACGCCAATTCGCTCAACCTCGGGTTTTCGATGTTCGTATCGGTAGGAAACAAGGCGGATATCTCCGGTAACGATCTGCTGGCCTACTGGGAGGACGATCCCAACACTCATCTGATCCTTCTCTACCTGGAAAATTTCGGCGAACCCCGCACGTTCACCAGAATCGCCCGCAGCATAACCAGGAAAAAGCCGGTAGTGGCGGTGAAGGCCGGAAGAACCGCGGCCGGGGCGGCAGCCATCAGCTCTCATACCGGAGTGCTGGCCGGACTTGATGTGGGCGCGGAAGCGCTGTTTGAGCAATGCGGAGTGCTGCGCGTGGGAACCGTGGACGAGCTTTTCGATGTGGCCATAGCTTTTACCAATCAGCCGTTGCCGAAAGGCGATCGCATTGCCGTGATAACCAACGCCGGCGGCCCCGGGATACTTGCCACCGATGCCGTCGTCAGCGTGGGATTGAAAATGGCCGAATTCGAGAAAAAAACAATAGCGTATCTGCGTAAAAACCTCCCGCCTATTGCGTCGGTTAAAAATCCCGTGGACGTCATAGCCGCCGGGGGGCCCGAATCCTACCGGTTCGCCATGGATGCCGTGATGTCGGATAAAAACGTCGATGCCGTTATTGTCATTTTTGTCCCGCCCGTGGTTGTGGATCACAGGGCCGTTATAAACGCTATCGTTGAAATGATCGAAAAGCACAAGAATGTAAAACCGGTTCTGGGATGTTTCATGAGCGAGGCGGACGGTATCGCCGGTTCCGAACAATTAACGGAACGTAAAATCCCCATTTACACTTTTCCGGAATCGGCGGCGCGTGCCGTATGGGCTATGGCGCGTTACCGGAAATTGCTGGATCGTCCCGCAGGAAAGATAATCGAATATAAGGTTGACAAGAAAAAAGCGCGGGGAATTATCGATAAGGCTATTCAGAAAAGAAACGATCATATCCTCGGAGCGGAAGCCCTGGAGATTCTGGACGCGTACGGAATAAGAATCGCCAGATCTATCAATGTTAAGGCCGCCAAAGACTTAAAGGAGGCCGCCAGAACGCTTTCCTTCCCCGTCGCCATGAAAATTGACGATCCCTCAATTTCTCATAAGACCGATGTAGGCGGTGTGGTTACCGATCTACGTACTCAGGCGGAGATGGAAGACGCGTTCAAAATCATGAAAAAGAAATTCGCCAATAAGGGTAAGAAATTTTCCGGTGTGATTGTTCAGCAGATGGTTCGCGGCGGGGTGGAGACAATCATCGGCATGCATGACGACCCGGCTTTCGGGCCTTTGATGATGTTCGGATTGGGCGGGATTTATGTCGAGGTTATGAAAGATGTTTCTTTTAAGGTACATCCGTTGACCGATTTTGACGCCGACGAGATGATAAAATCAGTAAAAAGCTATCCGCTTCTGATCGGTTTCCGCGGGTATCCGTCAGTTAATGTTCCGGTATTGCAGGAGACTATATTGCGGCTGTCGCAGCTGGTGGCCGATTTCCCGGTGTTGAAGTCATTTGATGTTAACCCGTTTATAGTGACCTCTGAAGTAAATAAATCGAAGGCTGTCGATGCGAGGTTTACCATAGATTCGCAATAATAATTGATAACCTCAAAACGGGTTCGCCGTATTTACCAAAAAAGGTAAATGTAGTGTCATTGCCCATAATAACAGATCGTCTTGTTCTACGAAGATTCACCTATGATGACACGCAGGACATTCTTGAGTTTGTTTCTCATCCATCGGTTGCAAGAATAGTAAAGGAGATAGAGGCAACCGAAGTCGGAGTAAAAAAATACATCCATAAGAAGGAATCCTACAAGTTATTTGAGAAAGACAAATGCTTTGACCTGGCGATTGAAAGATCGGAAGATTGTAAAGTTATCGGAATGTTAACGCTTATTCGCAAAAATCATATGCAGGGGCAAATCGGCTGGTCGCTGGGAGTTGAATATCGAGGTTTGGGATACGCCACCGAGGCAGCGAAGGCGTTAATCGAGTATGGTTTTAGCATTTTGGGCTTACATCGAATTTACGCTGATACGACCAGTGAAAATTCTGCTTCATGGAGAGTCATGGAACGTCTTGGTATGAGAAAAGAAGCATGTCTGAAGGAAGCGGAATTTCGAGATGGCAAATGGTTGGACTTTCTTACTTATGGCGTTCTCGCGTCTGAGTGGCCCGATAAAAAGCGGGCTTGATTGATAAAAAATCGAGACCGCTAATCTTGTTCTACTTGCAGTCTAAACCGATATCCTCTATCCGATTTTTCTTGCGACTAACTGCCCATATTGCTATTTTGACTCGACTTTTGGTGATGGTGTCAGGATAAGCGGCGCATTTTATTCATTAGATATGAGATCAGACAAAATAAGAAATATAAACTAAAAGGAAGAGGGAGCCATGGAATTCTTCAAGCCTAAAAGCCCGGAAGAGTATGGATTCAAAGAGATTATCTATGAAAAAAAGGATTGGGTGGCCAGGGTCACGATTAACAGGCCGAGTTTTTATAACGCCTATAACACCCCGTGCCTTAAGGAGATGATCACGGCCTTTACCGATGCTCACTGGGACGACAGCGTGGGCGTCGTTATCTTCACCGGCGCGGGCGACAAGGCCTTCTGCACCGGAGGAGACGTCAAGGAGTATGCCGCCTACTATACCCAGCGGCCGCGGGATTATGTCAAATATATGGGACTGTTCTCGGGCTATATAGAATCGATAATAAAATGCTCCAAGCCTGTTATCTGCCGTTTGAACGGCATGGCGGTAGGGGGCGGCAACGAGTCCCATATGGCCTGTGACCTCTCTATCATGGCCGATGACACCTATATTGGCCAGATCGGCACCAATGTCGGATCGGTGGCCTGCGGCGGTGCCACGCAATGGTTGCCTCTATTCGTCGGTGACCGCAGGGCGAGAGAAATCCTGTATCTGAACGAAAGAATCAAGGCCGATAAGGCGCTGGAATGGGGCCTGGTGAACCAGGTTGTTCCGAGAGAGAAACTCGATGAGGCCTGCATGGAGATGGCCGAGAAGATGCTCAACAAGTTCCCGGAATGCATGCGTTTCACCAAAACCCAGATCAACTGGTGGAAAGAGCAGGTCTGGCATTCAACAATTCAATCCGCGGGTGACTGGCTGGCGTTGCATTTCGCCTCCTGGGAGCCCAATGAGGGCATGCAGGCCTTCGTGGAGAAACGCAAAGCCGACTATATGGGTCTTCGCAAAATAGCGGCCGAGGGAGGATCGTCGGAGTTCAAATACGGGCCGTACAAACATACCTGCAAGGCCTGTGGCGCGACCCAGCTTCCCGGATTGCATAAGTTCTGCGGTATGTGCGGAGCGAAACTGGAAGGATAGATGCCTTTAAAAGACTCCGGATGGTGGGACGATTTCTTCCCCGCCTTCAGGCCGTATTTCGGTTTAATATCCGAAAAACAGACCAACGCCCAGGTCCGTTACATAATGAAGAAACTGAACCTCAAACCGGGCATGAAATTCCTCGACTGCGCCTGCGGAATAGGGCGGATATCCTTGCCGCTGGCCAAAAAGGGTGTCAGGGTTACGGGCGTTGATATAACTCAATCCTATCTCGATGAGCTTTCCAAAAGGGCCAAGCGTAAAGGATTAAAGATAAATGTCGCCCGTGCTGATATGCGAAGAATAAATTATTATTCCGAGTTCGACGCTGACGGCAATCTCGGCGGCTCCTTCGGTTATTTTGAAAAAGAATCGGATAATCGACTGGTTCTGAAAAAAATGTATCGAGCCCTCAAGCCCGGTGGGAAATTTATGCTTCACGTAATCAACCGCGATTGGATCATGGCCAATTATCAAACGCGGGATTGGCAGAAGGTTGCGGATACAAAAATGATGGAGGAACGTCATTTCGATTACCGCACCTCCACCAATTACGCTACCTGGCATATTATAAAGGACGGCAGAGAGGAAAGCTTTAACCTGAGCGTTCGAATTTATTCCTTTCATGAACTGATCGCTATGTTTGAGTCGGTAGGTTTTACGGATATCGAGGGATACGGCTCAATCAACGATGATCCTATCTCCAGAGATTCCGTTATGACGTATATATTCGGCAGTAAGCCGAAGGGCAAATAGGTGGTTAAGATATCGAAGAAAAACTCCGGGTGGTGGGACGATTTCTTCCCGGCATTCAGGCCGTTTTTTGGGCTCATTTCTCAAAAACAGACCAATGCCCAGGTGCGCTACATAACAAATAAATTGGACTTAAAACCGGGAAGGAAATTCCTCGACTGCCCCTGCGGGATCGGACGGATATCGTTACCGCTGGCCAAAATGGGCATAAAAGTAACCGGCGTGGATATCACTCAACCTTATCTGGATGAGTTATCGAAAAAGGCAGATCGAAGAAGTTTGAAAATAAATGTCGCCCGTGCTGATATGAGGCGGATAAATTTCGATTCGGAATTCGATGCCGGCGGCAATCTCGGTGGCTCATTCGGTTATTTTGAGAAAGGATCGGATAATCGACTGGTTCTGAAAAAGATGTATCGAGCCCTCAGGCCCGGGGGCAAATTCATGATTCAAGTAATCAATCGCGACTGGATCATGGCCAATTATCAACCGCGGGATTGGCAGGAAATAGCCGGTGTGAAGTCGATGGAGGAGCGGCACTTCGATTATCGCACCTCGATTAATTATGGTAAATGGCATTTTATAAAAGACGGTAAAGAGGAGAACTTTAAACTGATCGTTCGGATTTATTCTTTTCACGAGCTGATTGCTATGTTCAAATCGGTTGGCTTCGCCGATATCGAAGGATACGGCTCGACCAAGGAAGAACCCATAAGCCGCGACAAACAGATGATGTATATAATCGGGACCAAACCAAGGAGAAAATAATATGTTTGATTTGAAGGATAAGGCCGCCATAGTAACCGGATCGTCGTTAGGGATAGGCTCGGCGGCGGCGTTGTATCTCGCTAAATGCGGCGCGGACGTGGCGGTGAACTACCGCAAGCACGACGCCGAGGCTAAAGCGCTCGCCGAGGAAATTAAAAAGCTGGGCAGAAAATCGATGGCGATTCAATGCGATGTATCATCGTTTGGGGATGCCGCCAAGATGGTTGACGATGTCATCGTTGAGTTCGGGCGGCTCGATTTTTTGGTGAACAACGCCGGCATCAACCGCGACGGCGTGATCTGGAAAATGACCGAGGAGATGTGGGACACCGTGCTCGATATCGACCTCAAGGGTTATTTCAATTTCATCCGGGCGGTATCGCCGAAATTCCGCGAGCAGAAATCGGGACGGATCGTAAATGTTACATCCATTAACGGCTTGCGGGGAAAGTTCGGCCAGGCCAACTACTCCGCCGCAAAAGCTGGTATTATCGGTCTCACCAAGGCCGTCGCCCGCGAGCTGGGCAAATACTCGGTCAACGTGAACGCCGTGGCGCCGGGGATGATCCTCACCGACATGATGTCAGATCTTCCTGAGGAGATCAAGCAGAAAGCGGTGGACGAGACCGTGCTGGGCCGCCTGGGCACTCCGGAGGAGGTCGCGTCTGTTATAGCGTTCCTCTGCGCCGAGGAGTCCCGCCACGTCACCGGCGAGGTCATCAAGATCGACGGCGGCCAGTATATATAGGAGGAGTTAGCGAAAGATGTAGGCGGCCAGCTTGCAGGCCGCGAACCAGTTGTCGGTAGCAAGCTACCGACCTACAATTAGAAATGAAGAAAATAAGATTGTCAGAGGAAGTTTACTTGGCGAAATATCATCCTTGTATAATCACGATATGTGCTAATGATAAGTATGACTATTTTACGGACGGCCCATTCACATTTCTTTGTATAGATATTTTGCTCGAGCAGACATCCAAGAACAATATCAGGCTCTTTGCGTATTGCTTTATGCCGGATCATGTTCATTTTGTAAACTCGGTTCATGGGAGGAAATCGATAATTGACTTTGTAAGGAAATTCAAGAGTATTTCTACCATCAAGAGCCGTGCATTTGGCTACAAAGACAAGATCTATCAAAGTCGATTTCACGATCATTTTATCAGGAAGGAAGAGGGACTTAATAGGTCAATCATGTATGTGTTGAATAACCCGGTTAGAAAAGGTCTAGTTGAGCGGTGGGAGGATTACCCTTATTCAGGTTATCTAATGTAGGCGGCCCCCGCGTTTCGCGGGGCTGGCCGCGAACCCGGCGTTGGCAGCAGGCTGCTAACCTACAAAGAAAAACAACAAAAAATGCAAAATAAAACAAAGGACAACCTATGGAACTTAAAGATGTAGTCTGTATATCGGCGTGCCGGACGCCCATGGGGAATTTCGGGGGGACATTGCGGGATATGGCGGCTTACGATATCGGCGCGGTAGCGGTACGAGAAGCGGTCAAACGAGCGGGATTGAAACCGGAGGATATCGATGAGGTGATACTGGGCAGCTGTCGCCAGGCGGGCAACGGCCCCAACCCCTCCCGGACCGCGGCGGTGCGGGGCGGCATACCGGAATCGGTGCCGACCCAGACCATCAACATGGCCTGCCCCTCGGGGATGAAGGCCGCCCAGCTCGCCAGCCAATCGATCCGCTTGGGCGATTCTGAGATCGTGCTTATCGGCGGGTTCGACTCCATGTCCACCATACCGTACTTGCTCAAGGGCGCCCGCTGGAACGGCTTTAAGATGGGCGATAAGACCATCCAGGACGGCTGGTCCGATTCCATCGATCCGTTGATCGGGCAGGGGATGGGGCAGACCGCCGAGAACCTGGTGGACAAATACAAGATCACCCGCGAGGAGCAGGACACCTTCGCGTTATCGTCGCATCAGAAAGCCGCAAAAGCGCAGGACGAGGGTTGGTTTGACGAGGAGATCGTCCCCATCGAGGTTGAGACCCGCAAGGAGACCATAACATTCGCGAAAGATGAAACCGTCAGAAGAGATTCGTCCATGGAGAAGCTCGGCAAGCTCCGGGCTGTCTTCCGTAAGGACGGTTCGGTAACCGCCGGCAACGCCTGCGGCATGTCCGACGGCGCCTGCGCGCTGGTTCTGACCAGCAGAGAAAAGGCCAGAGCGATCGGCGCGAAACCATTGTTCTCCATTCAGGCTTATTCAGCAGTAGCGGTTGGTCCCGCCACCATGGGCGAGGGACCGGGTGTATCGATTCCGCCGGTGCTGGAGAAGGTTGGTATGAATATCAACGATCCCGACCTGATCGAGGTTAACGAGGCCTTCGCGGTGCAGATCCTCTCCAACGAGAAGGTACTGGGCTGGAACCGTGACAGGCTCAACGTCCACGGCGGCGCCATAGCGTTGGGCCATCCCACCGGCATATCAGGCGCGCGCATACTTGTTACATTGTATCATGCCCTCAAGACTCACGACGGCGAGACCGGCCTGGCGGCCATTTGCGGCGGCGGCGGCGTATCCATGGCCATGATGATAAAGAGGGAGTCGTAAAATGGCGGAGTTTAAGAATATCGGGTTCGAGGAAAAGGATAAGGTCGCCTATATCACCCTCAAACGCGAGGATCTCAATATCCTCAATATCGAGATGATGGAGGAGATAAACTCCGCCCTGGAATCGCTTGATGAGGGCAAGAATCTGCGGGCGCTGGTATTCAAAGCCGAAGGCAAGGCGTTCTCGGCCGGCGTGGATGTATCGGAACATACCGCCGAGTTGGTCAATAAGATGATTGATACATTCCACAGGATGTTCCGCCTGCTCGATAAGATGGAATGCCCCACGGTGGCGCTGGTTCATGGCGCCGCGCTGGGGGGCGGTTGCGAGCTGGCCTGCTTCTGCGATATGGTGCTCGCCGGGGCGGGCGTGAAGTTCGGCCAGCCGGAGATCAAGGTGGGCGTGTTCCCGCCGGTGGCGGCTCCGGCGTTTCCTCAGAGTACAATCTTGAAAAAGGTGTACGAGCTTCTTTTAACCGGCGATGTTATCAAGGCCGAGGAAGCCATGGCGATAGGCCTGGTAAACCAGGTCTATCCTCGAGAGGAATTTCAGAAAAGCTGCGAGGAGTTCATATACAGGCTGGCGTCGAACTCCGGCTCTATACTTCGATTAACCAAAAAGGCGATCCGCGAAAGCCTGGGCAAGTCATTTGCGGAGGGGCTGGATAAATCCGAGGAGATATATCTCAAGGAGATGATGGCCACCAAAGACGCCCACGAGGGCCTGGCCGCCTTCATGGAAAAACGGCCAGCCAACTGGACAGACGAGTAACGTTGCGAGGCGTGTCTTGTGGCGTCAGAAGTTACTTCTGACGCCTTTATTGCTTAATTAATAATGAAACGTAATCGGAAAATGTTCGGCCGCCGTTCTATTCGCTTGAGAGATTACGATTACTCTAGGGAAGGCGCATATTTTATTACTATTTGTACAAATAACCGTTTGGAAGTATTGGGGGATATTGAAAATAGTAAAATGATTTTAACCTCTACTGGAAGTATTATTCAAGACCTTTGGGCCGAAATTCCGGAGATTTATAAAGGTATTGAAGTAGATCAATATGTGGTTATGCCTAATCACATACATGGCATAATTGTCATTACAGAAAAAGCGGAATGGCCTCGTAGGGGTTTGATTAATTGTATAATCTCATGACATAGTTTACAGTTT
>CP070813.1:2259960-2283027 GCA_020344055.1 Candidatus Zixiibacteriota bacterium
GACCTTACGCCACGGAATAAGGTTTTATTTTAACAGCAACAGTTTTTTCACCGACTCGTAATTTCCCGCTTCGATTCTGTAGAAGTAAACGCCGCTGCTGATTCTGGCGCGGCTGGCGTTGCGGCCGTCCCAGTGTATGTAATGCGTGCCGGCGGGGAGATGGCTGTTCTCCAGGTCGATCACCTTCTGGCCCAGAATATTGTACACGGTCATTAGAACCTCCCCCGGAACCGGTAGGTCGAATTTTATTATGGTCGACGAATTAAACGGATTGGGGTAATTCTGGTATAAATAGAAGCGGATAGGCAGTTGCGCGCTTGCTGCCGCTTTCGGAGATCCCTGCTGGATAACAAAAGAATTAATTCCGGTATATTCGCCCCAGCGCTCGAAAACCGTCATTTCATTATTGTCAATGTAAATATCATTGGGGCGATCAAAAGATTCCGGTTGGCGAGTATACGTCAACAGGGATTCATCGAGAGCGGAAGAGAGCACGGTAATACAATCGTTGAAATTATCGATAACATATACGTTGCCGTAAGTGTCAACATCTACTCCCTTTATATACAGCATACCGTCGGGCAGAGCGTGACGCGAGAATATGTAGCGCCGTTCCACGTATATCGGCCCGGTCGATTCGGAATGGTATTTCACGACCCGGTGATTCCTGGAATCGGAGATATAAAACGAGTTCGGCTCTACGGAATAGGGGGCCATGGCGATTCCGGTAGGGTAGCCGATATGGGCCAGGCCGTATCCCCAGGAGCCGAAATCGGCCTCGTAATCGCCCTTCGCCGAAAAACGGAACACTTTAGACAATACCCCGTCGGTAACATATATGTCGTGATTATCATAATTGGATTCATTGTAGTCGGCGTAGTCTATGGCGGTAGGCATATCGAGGTATTGCTCGCCGAAAGTATCCACCCATATCAGGCTGTCGTTTTCCGAATTATAGGATAGCTTTACCACCCTGAGATTTCCCTGGTCGAGCACATATACATAGTCCTCAGCGGGTTCGAAATAACCGTGTTTCGACGATACCACCACGTCCACCGGGCTGCTGAAACATCCCATCGAGTCCCGTTGGGGATAAGGAGGGGTAACGGTAGAAAGGCTGTCATCGGTTCGAAAGGTAATGGGCGGGATCTGGCGGCCGTATTCCTTCACGCCGGCCGGCACCCGCTCGCCGCCGTATTCGTCGAGGGAGAAGATCAGAAGCCGGTTGAAGGGCCGGTCGCAGAAGATATATTTGTAGTGATCGTGATTGCTTTTATCGATGCGCATGACCGCGCCGCCCGTCGGCTGCAAAAAGGCCATGTAATTCAGCCCGTACTGATCGTCGATATAGCCCTGGCACATCCGCTCCGGCTCGTCGGTGTTGAGAAAGTTTACAGGCGTGATCACGGGCTGCGCCAGGGCCGGGACTCCGAACGCCGATAAAACCAATATTATATTAAGCAGTTTCATAACTACCTCCAGCCCACCCGCAGCCAGGTGGCCTCGTTGGTGCGGGTATCGAAGATGAAGAGATAGGCGGGATCGAAGCACCCGTAGCCGTCCGCTTCAAAATAATAGTAGTAAATAAAAGGCCCAATTTGAGCTGCGCTCCCTGTTTCATGACCCAGATAAATGTCGTACATATCAATAGTTATTGACTGTATAATATGAAAATCAACTGGATCGATAACGTCGATTCGGGGTATTATGCCATTAGGAGATGCAATCGGCGGATATAAGGATAATAATTTAAATGGAGTTATAATAGCATAAATCCTATCGGCAAATTGGCTATATCCAATTCCTATATTTGCGATCGTTCTTTCACCCAAAGTGAATTCATTAACAATATTATCATCATGGTTTACTTTAATTAGATTAACATAAGAACTATCGTTAATATTGCGATAACCCCAATAAAATTTATGAGTAGAATCCGCCTTAATAAATTTTGGTGCGTAATACTGACCTATTGTTAAGGACGTATAATCTTCTTCTCTAAAAATCCTATTACTTATATTTATAAGACGGCCATTGCTGAAATCTATTATATATTTGCTTTTAAACCAGCCTCCAATTCCATTCAAATTGCCGAGCCATTCGATTGCTATTGAATCGCCAGATACAATGCTGATGTCGGATAGCTGGCGATCTGGAAGACTATCCTGGAATACGATATTTAGATTTATGCCATTAATAACAGTATAATAACTGTCGATATGTCCCTTCAAAATTGAGTTTTTACCGGCTAAACCGTTCGTTAGAATTGAAATTAAAAAGGGAGAATTATGCCGGAATAAAGTCAAAGGATATCTCGAAATAAATTCGCCGTCTATATTTAAGCTAATTGAATCTGCAATTTGCTTTGACTCCAGATCAATTTTGAATGCATAATTATCGACCTGCTCGTCAGTTACAACATAGGAGTTTAGGTAAACCAAATTGGCTCCGGATACGTATCCAGGCATAATCGCACAAATAATAACAGCAATAAATATTTTTTTTAATATAACCATGGCATTGTATCCTTAAATCGTCGTACATTTACGACATAGTCATTTTTCAATATAGTATTATCCCAATCTTCCTGTGTTTTTATTTTTTTCATCTTTGTAACTCCCTGATAGTAGCCATACGTAGCTATATCTTCTTTATTGGTTGAATCTGGCGTATAATCACTCGCGGGGAAATATAAAGAGTCCCAGTTTCTCTGCGGATTTGGGGGATTCGTCAGGTTTATATGGTAAAATGTATCCACAAAATATATCCATTTTCCATTGAATATATTTATCTTCCAATTCCAAGCGAGACTATCCCATGAACTAATGAAATAGCCCTGTGGTTGATATTGTTCATTACTACCATTAAAAATAGGCTCCCATAAACTTCTGAGCATTTGCATAGTGCCGGTTGCGGTTGATTTGATATTCTCACAGGGGAATAGAGTTTCAAAGCATGTATCCTGCCCAGTAACTACGTGATCCCAATAATTATTCCATTGATGATTATAAGGCCTACAATGAGTAGTATCGTTGCTTCCAGCCCCTTCTTTCCATCCAATCGCTCTCAAGATATCATATCCTAATGAATCGAAAAATGGTAGATTTGGCGGGTCACGGTCGACTATTATTAATTTAGTTGCCCTTGCGGTATCATTAATAACTGTATCTGTATTTACAGCGAAACTGTTATTTATATTTTCAATAGGACTTAATACCCCGCTGCAATCCACGCTTAACGATCCCCCAACTACATATAAGGAATCTCTCAGGAATGTCGTCATGCAATTTGCAGTCTGACCATCCCACCACCTGAAGGTTGTATCCGATGGATAATCTCTGTCATATCGGATTTGCAGACTTGGCTTATTATAGCTGGTATTCGATACCCAGAAGCTCCTATACCTGTATCCGGCGCTGTCTATGCGGTCGCCCACGAAAATCGACTGCCCGGTTATATCATCCACGAACTTTAGCGAGGCCTTGAAATCGTCCCGGATCTTCATGGAATCTGTGCGGATGATAAGCATGCTACCTCCAGCCCACCCGCAGCCAGGTGGCTTCGTTGGTGCGGGTATCAAAGATGAGAAGATATGCCGGATCGAATTGGCCGTAACCATCTCCAGAAAAATAATAATAGTAGGTATAAGGACCATATGAAAAAGCTTTTCCGACTTCATACCCACAATAAACGTTGCCCATGTCAATTGGAATTATATTTTCAACGGAAAAATCGGCCAAGTTCAAATAAATAATCTGTGCTTCAATATTCTCGGGAGATTCATAGGCTGGATTATACGAAAGCAATTTAAAAGGCGTTTTAATATAGATTATTTTATTAAGCTCCATATTGAAACCTATCGCAATATTATTTATAGTCCTGTCTCCTATTACTGTCTCGTCCATTACAACGCCATTATTATCAACTTTAAACAGTACTATATCGGCGCCATCTACAATATCCCAATAATAATCTTTATCTTGGAAATTTGTAATCCATACAGGATCCGTATAGTTTCCAACGGTAATAGAGCTTTGCTGCGAAAGAGGGATAGTTGTAATTTTTTCCAGGCGGTTCAAATTTGACCTAAAGACAAATTTACTAAGATATATGCCACCTCCAATTTGGTTATCTGCGAACCACTCTATCTCAAGGGAATCATTTCCAATCTCATTTATTTTAGTGACTTGGCTGAACATCAGACTATCCTGGAATATTGGATTTAAATTCCTGTATCTGAGCAAGTTTAAGTATGTAACTATGTTAGGCCCGGGAACCGAATTTTTCGCCGGCTGACCAGAATTAAAACTGGATAATATATATTTTTGATTTCGAAAAGTAATTTCAGCGGGATGTTTGGCAGTGAATTCCCCTTTTTCGGCGAAAAATACGCTGTCGACAATTTGGTTGTTAACTATATCTATTTTGTAAACGGCGTTGGAATAGGCACCGTCTCTAAAGGAATAAGAGTTTACGAAACAGAATTGTGACCTGCTAATATTACTCATAATCAGCAGGTTTAAAATTATTAAGAAATGACTAAACGCTAATTTTCCCATGGTCTCATTTCCTTTCTTTTACCTCCAGCCCACCCGCAGCCAGGTGGCCTCGTTGGTGCGGGTATCGAAAATCAAAAGCAGTGCAGGAGGATACCATTCGGGATGAGCTGTTTGCATACAAAAATAGACTATATAATTTCCTGCAATATCGCAGGATTCCCAGATCTGTTCAAAACAGATCGAATCGGTACAAGGGCTGGGAATATAAAGAGAATCGATAAAGGACAGGTCTTTTGCTGAAAATCGTTTTAAATAGCTCGGTGCAAGTGATTCTAATTTTGTAGGATTCCGCCATCCCTCGCAAAAACAATCGATGTAAAATATATATATTGTCGAGTCATCCTTGGATAACGCGAATAGCTTCGAATAATCCAATTCGGATGAAATATTAAGGCTGTCAATTAATTTACTTTCGGCCGTATCTATAATAAGTATATATTCTCCTTGCTTTTCCAAATCCCAGAAAATTCTGTTATTCGTGTCGGAAATCTTTTTGAAATACCGAAAACCGCCTATTATCGGATATAATTCGTCACTATAGTCCTTGACGGATATTTTATTTATTTCGATTTTCATTTCGTCGTTAATAGAAAGATCGGCGATTATGTGTTCTTTCCCAATGTAATCTAATAATACGCCGGCGTCGATGCTGTCGATTGATTCAAAAAAATAACTATTCGGCAAACTGTCGATCTGGATTATTTCGCCGAATTCGTTAATTAATGCAAAATAGGCATACCACTTCCCAGCCGGGGAATTGTGTCCGGTTAATCCATAGACTGTTGAAATGAAGAAGTATTCATTATTCTCATGTTTGATTTGAATTGGGGCATTAAGCGAAATATAACCTGTTATCGGAATCTCCTTTGAAAAAACGATTTCCTTTTTATCCAAATCGATTTTCGAAAAGAGTATATTGGTGCCCCATTCGGGATGGGCATAGCTGCAAACATAGTAGTAATTTTGTGCGCTTGCGTTCAAAGCAATAATTAAAATAATTACATACAATAATAAGAATGCTCTCATATAATATGCCTCCAGCCCACCCGCATCTCCGCCTTTGACGGAATTGGTGTGCTCATCGAAAATGAGCTCGACACTTCTATATTCAATTTACCTTTCAAGCTTCACCGCGCCGAGACGTTATTATTATACGTTTCACCGGAACACAAGATCAAGCGATTTTCGACATTCCGAAATTGCCGATATGGCCTCCCCGGGGCTGTTTCATCTTTCCTGAGACCGCTTTTAAATTCCCGGGCCTATATGGCCGAAATATATATTGTAAAGTTGGGAGGATCATTGCCTAAGACGTTGGGAATTAAGGGATTATTTGCTACGGTTTGCCTTATCTGTCTTTTTATGGCCCATTCCGCCCGGGCCGAGGGGTATTTCTGCCTGGTTTTGATCGACGGCACAGTGGTGGAGGGCGAGATGATCCGAATCACCCCGGCCACTATCGAGATCGATCCCGAGGGGCCGGAGGATTTCGCCTCTTATAACCAGGGCGTGATCAGAGACATACTCTATACGAGACATAAGCCGGGCGCCCCCGCAAAAATTGAACCGGTCCGGGATAAGGGGGAAAAAACAGTCGCAAAAGGGATTCTCGCCGTGAAATTTAATGTTGAAAAAGGTGCGAAACCCGGTGATGCGATTGGCCTGGTTCGCGATTATGTTATGATCGATGGCAGGCTGTATTTCACCGGCCGGTTTGAGGATTTTATGATTGAATTGCCATCGGGGAACCATACTCTGGAATTATGCGGGATCGATATGGCTTATCATGAGCCGTCCGATTTCTATTCGCTGGAAAACGGTGGTTCCTGCCCCAGGATCTGGAGACAGGACAATGCGTTCTCATTCGGCAAATCGATGAATATTCACGTCCGCCGGGATTCGGCTACGTTTATAACATTGGGAAAACAATACCGCGATTATCTTTTCGTTTCCATGCAGAAATCTCGTATAATCAACCGGGAAGATCTTCCGCCAAATATTCAAGCTACATTCAAGAGATTGTCTGTTGAAAACGGGATCGTACCCGGCAAGCTGGTTTTTGAGGAATTGCCGAGAAATTATATCTTTCACGATTCGCTGGAATACCGTTACGCCTTTGTATTCAACGAGAGCGAGTGGGGGCGTTTCAACGACGCCGCATACCTTCCCGGCAACTATGCGATTGAGGCCCGCGCCATAGCCTGGAATACATGGAAGGATAATCTAATAAGCGAAACCATAAGCCGCTGCGAGGCCAAAATCGAAAGCGGCCATACGACCATAGTGAAATTCGAATTAAACGTAAACGATCTTTTTTGCAGCTTTACCGTTTTGCCCGACAGCCGGTTTGAGATTTCCACCCGGGATCTAAAGGAATGAAACCCACGAGCTATCTTTTTGTTGTTAAGTGAGTTACAAATCCAGGGCATAAAAATCCCCTAATCCGTTCCTTTCTGGAACCATTTTCTTACCGAGCGGGTTCTCAGATTCTGATTTCGGAATTTGGGCGATGTTTGCCATATTTGTAAGTTGTTGCGGGATAATTGAAAAAATGGGTTAAGCAATTGATTTGCCAAACCGATAAAAAATATGATAAGGAGGAAAAATATCTCTTGACAGGGATTTGGAGGTTCTTATATTGCGAGTTTGTAATTTAGGGGTGTTCTATCCCCGTTTTAGTTATTTGGGGAATTTTGCCCAGATAGCTCAGTCGGTAGAGCACGTCCTTGGTAAGGACGAGGTCACCGGTTCAATCCCGGTTCTGGGCTTGTGAAAAATATTATTGGTGAGGTTTACTTATGGCCAAGGCGAAATTTGAGAGGACGAAGCCGCACGTGAATGTTGGCACCATTGGTCACGTGGATCATGGTAAGACGACTTTGACGGCGGCCATAACCATGATATTGTCTCGCAAGAACAAAGAGATAACGGTGCGTGATTTTGATTCTATTGACAACGCCCCGGAGGAGAAGGAGCGTGGCATCACCATAGCGACGGCGCACGTGGAGTATGAGACGGACAAGCGTCATTACGCGCATGTGGACTGTCCGGGTCACGCCGATTATATCAAGAACATGATAACGGGGGCGGCGCAGATGGACGGTGCGATTTTGGTGGTCTCGGCGGCGGACGGTCCCATGCCGCAGACGCGGGAGCACATTTTGTTGGCGCGTCAGGTTGGTGTTCCGTTTATCGTGGTATATATGAACAAGGTGGACCAGGTTGACGATCCGGAGTTGCTGGATTTGGTGGAGTTGGAGGTCCGGGATTTATTGACCAAGTATGAGTTTCCGGGGGAGGAGATACCGGTTATCCGTGGCAGCGCGTTGGAGGCCATGACCAAGGGAGCGGATATGAGTGTATCTCTGGACGCACCGGAGTTTAAGAGCGTTTTGGAGTTGATGGATGCCTGTGACAATTACATACCGGAGCCGCAGCGGGATGTTGACAAGCCGTTTTTGATGCCTGTGGAGGACGTATTTTCCATAACGGGTCGAGGCACGGTTGGCACGGGTCGAGTGGAGCGTGGCAAGGTCAAGACGGGTGACGAGATGGAGATAGTTGGTATTCGGGAGACCCGCAAGACGGTGATAACGGGAGTGGAGATGTTCCGCAAGATACTGGATTACGCGCAGGCGGGGGACAACGTGGGTTTATTGTTTCGAGGTATAGACCGGGACGAGGTTGAGCGTGGTATGGTGGTGGCGAAGCCGGGATCCATAACGCCGCATACGAAGTTTAAGTGCGAGGTATACGTATTGAAGAAGGAGGAGGGAGGTCGTCACACGCCGTTTTTCAACGGATATCGTCCGCAGTTTTATTTTCGGACGACGGACGTGACGGGGGTGGTGCAATTGCCCAAGGATCGTGAGATGGTGATGCCGGGGGATAACGTGACCATGGACTGTGAGGTGATCACGCCCATCGCCATGGAGAAGGAGCTCAGGTTCGCGGTACGCGAGGGCGGCCGCACCGTGGGCGCAGGTGTAATTACTGAGGTCGTCGAGTAAGGGATAAAAAGAATGCCGCGGGAAAATATCATTCTGGCTTGTACCAAATGCAAGCGTAGAAATTACATGGATACCAAGAATAAACGGCTGCACCCCGACAGGGTGGAGTTTAAAAAATATTGCAGGTATTGTAACGAGCATACCGTTCATAAGGAAACCAGATAGGGATTAATATAGGACAGTAGCTCAATTGGCAGAGCATCGGTCTCCAAAACCGAAGGCTGGGGGTTCGATTCCCTCCTGTCCTGATAAATTAAGAAGAGAGAGCGGATGATAGAAAAGGTAACCAAGTATTTTAACGATACGATCCAGGAATTGCGTAAGGTGGCCTGGCCTTCCAGGGATGAACTGATAGGTTCCACCATAGTGGTTGTGGTGATGTCTCTTCTGGTTTCGATTTTTATCGGCGTCGTCGACCAGGTGCTCAATAAGCTGGTAAATCTCCTGGTACGTTTTGTCGGGAGTTAATGCGGGTATAGATGATGGCAAAGAAATGGTACGTGGCTCATACTTATTCCGGCCACGAAAACAAAGCGAAAAAATATCTCCTGTCGGCTGCGGAGGCCGAAGGCCTGGCGGATAAGTTCGGGGAGGTTCTCGTTCCCACCGAGGAGATTGTCGAGATGAAACAGGGCAAAAGGCATACCTCCGTAAAAAAGTTTTTGCCCAGTTATATTCTTATCGAGATGGAACTGTCAAAGGAGACCCAGCATCTGGTAACATCGACTCCCGGAATTACAAATTTCGTGGGCGCCTCGGGAAAGCCTCAGTCGCTCAGGGAAACCGAAGTCAAGAGAATCCTGTCGCAGATAGATCGTTCCAAGAACAGGGAGACTCTCGATATCCCTTACAGGGTCGGCGAAGCGGTTAAAGTTGTCGACGGTCCCTTTTCCGATTTCGCCGGAACGGTAAGCGAGGTAAATCCCGAGAAACGAAAGCTCAAGGTGATGGTATCCATTTTCGGTCGTCCCACGCCGGTCGAGCTTGATTATCTTCAGGTAAAAACCCTTTAAGGATTCAATTAAGGAGAAGTTGTGGCTAAAAAGGTTACAGGTATGATAAAATTGCAGATTTCTGCCGGAAATGCCACTCCGGCGCCGCCGGTGGGACCCGCTCTGGGTCAGCAGGGTGTCAATATTATGGAATTCTGCAAGGCGTTCAATGCCCGGACTCAAAATCAGGCGGGGATGATAATCCCTGTTATAATAACGGTTTACGCCGACAAATCGTTCAGTTTTATCACCAAAACGCCCCCGGCGGCGGTGCTTCTGAAAAAGGCGGCCAAGCTGGAAAAAGGTTCGGGTGAACCGAACAGGAACAAGGTTGGTAAGGTTTCGCCGAGCCAGGTTCGCGAGATCGCCCGGCTCAAGATGCCGGATCTCAACGCCACCGATATCGATATGGCCGAGCGGATCATCGCCGGAACCGCCCGCAGCATGGGGATCGAGGTCAAAGAATAATTAAAGGGAAACTATTTTTTGAGATTTAAGTTCAGAGGTTTTGTTTTTTGTTAAAGGTCGATAAGGGGAGACCAAAAGAAAGAGAATGTGAATGAGGCGAAGCAGAAGTTACAAAGAGAACGCGGGGAAGGTTGAGCGCGGCAGAGTGTATACCCTGGATGATGCCGTGAAGCTCCTGCGTGATGCTGCCCGAGCAAGATTCGACGAGTCTGTCGAGGCCACCGCGCGACTTGGAGTCGATCCTCGCAAGGCCGACCAGATGGTTCGCGGAACCACGGTCTTGCCACATGGTACCGGCAAGAAAATACGCGTCCTGGTTCTGGCTAAAGGGGAAAAAGCCAAGGAAGCGGAAGAGGCCGGAGCGGATATGGTCGGCTCGGAGGATTATGTCGAAAAAATCCAGGCCGGCTGGACCGATGTTGACACTATTATAGCTACACCTGATATGATGGGTCAGGTGGGCAAGCTGGGCAAGATACTGGGCCCCAAAAAGCTCATGCCCAATCCCAAATCCGGTACGGTTACCATGGATGTTACCAGGGCGGTGAAGGCCGCCAAAGAGGGTAAGATTGAATACCGGGTTGATAAAACGGCCAATATCCAGGTTGGTATAGGGAAAATGTCATTCACCGATGAGCAGATTCTGGAGAACCTGAAGGCTTTTTACGGCGCCGTTATGAGAGCCAAACCCGTCTCCGCCAAAGGGACTTATCTTAAAAACGCCTCTATTTGCAGTACCATGGGGCCGGGTATAAAGCTTGATGTTAACGAAATAGCCACGCTTGGAAAATAAAGGACGGTATAAATTGAACAGGGAACAGAAAGAAAAAGAAGTCGCGGTCTTGAAGGACATGTTTTCCCGTTCCAGGCATGTTACGATTACGGATCATACCGGTATAGATGTCGGCAAACTCACGCTTTTAAGGAGAAAGCTCAAAGAGACTAAGAGTGAATTGCGTGTTTCCAAGAACACATTTTTAAGGCTTGCGGTCAGGAATACCGATTTCGACCCCCTCGCCGAGTTCTTTACGGGACCGACGTCGGTGGTGTTCGGTTATGATGATCCTATGGAAACCGCCAAGGTTATCAATCAGTCCATGAAGGATATCGAGAAACCGAGATTCAAATCATATTATTTTGAAGGGCAAATTCTCGATTTTGACTCTTTCAAAAGGATCGCGGAGTTACCTCCGCGAGATCAGGTAATAGCGAAATTGATTTCGACGATGGATGGGTCCATCAGCCGGTTTATCAGTCTGCTCGATGGGGCGGCTGTGGAGTTTATAGGGACGCTGGATGCGTTGGCAGAAAGTAGAAAATAAATTAAATGAGCCCGGGCAATGCTTCTGGGCCGATTCGGGAAGTCGGCTTTCGTCGCGGGCATAAGGATAGCAATTTAGCAAAAGAAAAAGCAAATTTAGTAAAAAGGTGGTTAATCGATGAGCGACAAGGTTCAACAGGCATTTGATATTATCAAAGAGATGACCGTATTGGAGCTTTCCGATCTTTCGAAGAAAATGCAGGAAGAATTCGGGGTCTCGCCGGCGGCGGCGGCTCCGGTTATGATGGCCGGCGGCGGGGAAGTAGCGGCGGCCGAGGAGAAAACCGAGTTTGATGTTGTGCTGGAAAACGCGGGAGCGAAAAAGATCCAGGTTATCAAGGTCGTTCGCGAGCTTACAAATCTCGGCCTCAAAGAGGCAAAGGAGCTGGTTGACGGCGCTCCCAAATCGGTGAAGGAAGGTATTTCCAAGGAGGACGCCGAGGCGGCCAAGGCCAAGCTGGAAGAGGTCGGCGCTACGGTTGTTCTGAAGTAGGTTCGAAATCGGCAGAATTTAATTACCTTAATATTGGGTCTGTCCCAATACAGGAGGTTTATGTGAGACCAGCCACAAAGGTCGAACGAGTAGGTTTTTCCAAGCTGACGGAAAATGTCGAGATGCCAAATCTTCTCGATGTTCAGCTATCGTCCTATGAGAGTTTTCTTCAAAGGGAGGTGGATCCCGATAAGAGGGAAAGCGTCGGCTTGCAGGCGGTATTCAATTCGATTTTTCCGATAACCGACGTTCACGAGCTGAACTCTCTTGAGTTCGTAAGATACACGCTCGGAGAACCGCGTTATTCAATTCTCGAATGCCGCGAAAGAAATATGACATATGGTGCGCCTCTCAAAGCCACCCTGCGGTTGGTTTCGAGGGAGGCTACTCCCGAAGGTGAAAAAACAGTCAAAGATATTATTGAAAAGGACGTTTTCCTGGGCGAATTTCCGCTTCTTACGACCAACGGTACCTTCATTATAAACGGAGCGGAGAGGGTTATAGTCAGCCAGCTTCACAGATCACCGGGCGTGTTTTTCGATGAAGAGATCCATCCTAACGGCAAAAAGCTTTACTCCGCCCGGATCATCCCTTACAGGGGTTCATGGGTAGAATTCACGCTGGACGTCAACGATATTATGTACGTACATATCGATTCAAGGCGCAAGCTTGCGGCCACGACTTTGCTTCGATGCCTGGGGATTTCAGCGAACGCGGATCTTTTAAAGGAGTTTTACAACTTCAGGATCGAATCGGTTTCTCCCAGAAAAGGAAACAAGTTTATAGGCGCCATAGCCGCGGAAAACGTAGTCGATCCCGCGACCGGTGAAGTATTATTGACCGCCAATGCGGAGATCACCGACGACGATTTCAAGAAACTGTGCGAGACAAAGCTCGAAAAACTTGAGATTCTCGATGTAGATTTTTCCACCGATGCCGGTATAATAAGAAATACTTTATCAAAAGACACCACAGCTTCCACAGAAGAGTCATTATTTAAGATCTACTCTTTGATCCGGCCCGGGGATGCTCCGACCGTTGAGCTCGCCAAGGAACTTTTCGAGAAGCTGTTTTTCAATCCCAAGCGGTATGACCTGGGCGAAGTGGGCCGGTATATGATCAACCAGAGGCTAAATCTTGACGTACCTCTCGATCAATGCACGCTTACCAGAGAGGATTTTCTCGCGATTGTCAAATATCTGATCAATCTGAGAAACGGTCTGGGTGATATAGACGATATCGACCATCTCGGCAACAGAAGGGCTAGATCGGTCGGGGAATTGCTGTCAAATCAGTTTTCCGTCGGTCTTTCCAGGATGGCGCGCACGATCCGTGAAAGGATGAGTCTCAGGCAGCGAGAGGAAGACACTCAGCTGTCTCCTCATGAGCTGGTAAACGCCAGAACGGTTTCCAGCGTAATAGATACCTTTTTCGGCTCCTCCCAGCTTTCGCAATTTATGGATCAGACCAATCCTCTTGCGGAATTGACTCATAAAAGACGGCTCTCGGCGCTGGGTCCCGGCGGCCTGACCAGGGAGCGTGCCGGATTTAAGGTCCGGGACGTTCATCACACCCATTACGGACGTATCTGCCCGATTGAGACGCCGGAGGGTCCCAATATCGGTCTTATTTCTTCCCTCGCCACCTACGCCCGCATAAACAAATACGGATTTATTGAAACTCCATATAGAGTGGTAAAGAACGGAAAAGTCAGCGACGAGATCAAGTATTTAACCGCGGATGAGGAAGACAGGTACGTGGTGGCGCAGGCCAACGCTCCTCTGACCGATAAGAACCGTTTTGAGCTGGACACGGTCAAGGCAAGGTATCGGGGTGAGTTCCTGGTGGTTAAGCCGGAGGAAGTCAACTATATGGACGTTTCCCCGAAGCAGCTTGTGTCGGTAGCGGCGTCGTTGATCCCATTCCTTGAGCATGACGACGCCAACAGGGCCCTCATGGGATCGAACATGCAGAGGCAGGCGGTTCCCCTGCTCAGGACATCGGCGCCCATAATCGGCACCGGGATGGAGAAAAAGTCGGCCCTGGATTCGGGAGTGATAGTCGTCGCGAAAAGGGCCGGCGCAGTCGAATATGTGGATTCCGAAAAGATAGTAATTAAACCTCAGCTCCGGGAAAGGGAGAAGTTGAAGGAACTGGTGGAATTCGACCAGTACGACCTGATCAAATTTATGCGCTCCAACCAGGATACCTGCATCAATCAAAAGCCCATTGTCAAAGAGGGGAGTAAAATCGAAGCGGGGGATGTCATTGCCGATGGTCCCGCAACCGATAACGGTGAACTGGCTTTAGGATCCAACGTCCTGGTGGGATTCATGCCCTGGCGCGGATACAACTTCGAGGACGCCATTATAGTCTCCGAAAGGTGCGTAACAGACGACGTATTCACCTCCGTTCACATCGAAACCTTCGAGCTCCAGGTCAGGGATACCAAGAGAGGTCCGGAAGAGATAACCAGAGAAATCCCCAATGTTTCCGAAGAAGCGGTAATGAACCTCGATGAGCGCGGTATTATCCGTATTGGCGCCGAAGTCGAAGCTGGCGATATTCTGGTGGGAAAGGTTACCCCTAAAGGCGAGACCGAACTTTCTCCCGAGGAGAGACTTCTCAGAGCCATATTCGGAGAAAAAGCGGGCGATGTGCGGGACGCATCCTTGAAAGCTCCTCCGGGAATGAAAGGAATTGTGGTAGATACCAAGATCTTTTCCCGTAAAGAGAGGTCGGAGGCCGCCAAAAAGCAGGAGCGCAATGAAATTTCAAAGCTGAAGCGTAACTTCGCCAAGCAGATAGAGTATATAATAGAGATCAGGAACAAGCATCTCGATTCGGTTCTTAGCGGTTTAACCGCCCGCACAGTTAACGATGAGAACGGAGAGGTTGTGTTTAAGGCCGGCACGAAGTTTAAGGAGGGGAGTTTTGCCGAATGTCACGCTCAGGAAATGATTGCGGAGAACGGTTTCACGGCCGATGATAACGTTAACAAGAAAGTTGAACAGATATTGGCGCAGTCCAAAGAGCTCCTTAACAAGAAAAAGGCGCAGCAGGAAATAGAGATAGAGAAAGTTATGAGAGGGGCGGAGCTTCCCCCGGGCGTCGTTCAGCTGGTAAAAGTTTCGGTTGCCACCAAACGTCCTTTGTCTGTCGGAGATAAAATGGCCGGCAGGCATGGCAATAAAGGGGTGGTGGCGAAGGTGGTGCCCATAGAGGATATGCCCTATCTGCCCGACGGGACTCCTCTGGATATTCTTCTTAATCCGCTCGGCGTTCCGTCTCGAATGAATGTGGGCCAGATTCTGGAGACTCATCTAGGCTGGGCGGCGAACATATTGGGATTGAAATTCTCCACTCCCGTCTTTGACGGGGCGACTCTGGAGGAGATAAAGAATTACCTCAAAGATGCCAAACTTCCCGAAAGCGGGAAATCGGTAGCCCATGACGGCAGGACCGGCGAACCATTCGATAATGAAATCACCGTCGGCTACATGTATATGATGAAACTGTCGCATCTGGTAGACGATAAGATACACGCCAGATCTATCGGCCCCTATTCTCTGGTAACGCAGCAGCCTCTGGGAGGAAAAGCGCAATTCGGAGGGCAGAGATTCGGGGAAATGGAGGTCTGGGCGCTTGAAGCCTATGGCGCGGCCTACGTTTTGCAGGAGATGTTGACTGTAAAATCCGACGATGTGACCGGGCGGTCGCGGGTTTACGAGGCCATAGTAAAAGGTGATAACCCTCCGGAACCCGGTATTCCGGAATCGTTCAACGTTCTGGTCAAGGAGCTCCAATCGCTCGGGCTTGACGTTGAGTTAATAGAGAAATAAGTCCTTTGAGGATTTTTTGATAAGGAGTCTTTTAGTGGTTGACCCATTTGCAAAAAACCAGAGAAGACCATCGGATTTCGAGGCCTTGAGAATAAAAATCGCGTCGCCCGAAACTATCAGATCCTGGTCATATGGCGAGGTTACAAAACCGGAAACCATAAATTATCGCAGTTTCAAACCGGAGAAGGACGGTTTATTCTGCGAGAGGATTTTCGGCCCGGTGAAAGACTGGGAATGCAACTGCGGCAAATATAAACGTATCCGCTTCCGCGGAATCGTATGCGACCGTTGCGGCGTTGAAGTAACTCAATCGAAGGTTCGCAGAGAAAGGATGGGGCATATCGATCTGGCGGTTCCGGTAACCCATATCTGGTTTTCTCACTCGCTGCCGTCGCGAATCGGATATCTGCTGGACCTTACCCTGAGGTCTCTGGAAAGGATTATATATTACCAGTCGTACATAGTGATCGATCCCGGAAACACGTCTCTAAAAAAGATGGATATTATATCCGAGGACGAGTATTACGATCTCGAGGAATCCGGTAAGGAATTTGTGGCCAAAATGGGCGCTGAGGCCATTCGCGATCTTCTGCGGGAATTGGATATAGATGAACTGGCCGTCTCTTTGAGAGCCCAGGTGAAAGTTGAGACTTCCGTACAGCGCAAAAAGGATACCCTGAAGAGATTGAGAGTTATTGAGGCGTTTCGTCAATCCGAGAACGATCCGTCATGGATGGTTATGGAAGTCATACCTGTAATTCCGCCCGATTTGAGGCCGCTGGTACCGCTGGAGGGCGGGCGCTTCGCCACCTCGGATCTGAACGATCTCTACCGGCGCGTGATCAACAGAAATAACCGTCTCAAGAAATTGATCGAGATAAAGGCGCCGGAGGTCATTCTTCGCAATGAAAAAAGGATGCTTCAGGAAGCGGTGGACGCGCTGTTCGATAACGGTAGACGTTCGCGCTCGGTACGCGGCGATTCCAAACGGCCGCTGAAATCCCTTTCCGATCTTCTTAAAGGCAAGCAGGGCAGATTCCGTCAGAACCTCCTCGGCAAACGTGTGGATTATTCCGGGCGTTCGGTTATCGTCGTGGGACCGGAACTGAAACTTCATCAGTGCGGTCTTCCCAAGAATATGGCGCTCGAGCTTTTCAAGCCATTCATTATCAATAAATTGGAGGAAAAGGGCTTCGTCCAGACCGTCAAATCCGCCAAAAGATTGGTTGAGCGGGAACGTCCTGAAGTATGGGATATTATGGAAGAGATCATCAAGGACCATCCGGTTCTTTTAAACCGCGCTCCTACATTGCACCTGCTTGGTATCCAGGCTTTTTATCCCGTTCTGGTTGAGGGCAAGGCGATCCGGCTCCATCCTCTGGTCTGTGCCGCTTTTAACGCCGACTTCGACGGTGACCAGATGGCCGTTCATGTCCCCCTGTCCTTTGAGGCGCAGTTGGAGGCCAGACTGCTGATGATCGCATCCAGAAACCTCCTGCAACCGTCGTCCGGCAAACCTATTGCGGTACCATCGCAGGATATGGTTATCGGATGCTATTATTTGACAAAAGATAGGGAAGGCGATAAAGGAGAGGGTAAAATTTTCGGCAGTCAGGATGAGGTAATATTCGCGTATTCTCAGAATGGTTTGGGGCTTCACGCCCGGATTAAATTATACCTGCCCGAAGAAAAAAAGATAGTGGAAACCACTGTCGGACGGGTAATTTTCAATCAAATTATCCCCGCTGAAATCGGTTTTTACAATAAAACTGCATCCAGGGGCGCTATCCAGGAGCTCGTATCGGACGCTTACCGGAAAATCGGCATCGAACGAACGGCGGAGTTTCTGGATAAGCTCAAAACGTTCGGTTTCGAATACGCCACGCTTGCCGGTGTGACCGTCGGTATTGATGATATGGTCATTCCGGATCAGAAAGCGAAATTGCTGGAAAGAGCCAATAAAGAAGTCACCGAAATAACCAGGCAGTATGAGAAAGGGGCTATCACCAACGGCGAACGTTACAATAAGGTTATAGATACCTGGACCAGGACCACCAGCGAAATTTCCGAAGTTTTATTTGACAATCTGACCAAAAAGGACCAGGGTTTCAATTCGATTTATATGATGGCTGATTCCGGGGCGAGAGGCTCCAAAGAACAGATCAGGCAGCTGGCCGGGATGCGGGGTTTGATGGCCAAGCCTCAAAAGAGGATTACCGGGCAAATCGGTGAAATCATCGAGTACCCGATCACCGCCAATTTCAAGGAAGGACTTAGCGTTCTTGAGTATTTTATATCGACGCACGGCGCCAGGAAGGGTTTGGCCGATACCGCGTTGAAAACCGCCGACGCCGGATATCTCACCAGGAGGCTTGTCGACGTCGCTCAGGATGTAATCGTAACCGAGACCGACTGCGGAACCATTCTCGGTATCGATATTTCGGCTTTGAAGGAAGGCGAGGAGGTCATAGAACCGCTCAGAGATCGTATTCTCGGACGAGTTGCCTTGATGGACATTTACGATCCCCTCACGGATGAGCTTATAATCGAGGGCGGCAGGGAGATTGATGAGGAGATCTCGGTCCTGATAGAAGAAGTCGGCGTAGAATCCGTTCCTATAAGGTCGGTTTTAACCTGCGGGTCCCGCAGAGGCGTTTGCGCCAGATGTTACGGTCGCAATTTGAGGTCGGGGCATATGGTGGATCTCGGAGAAGCCGTTGGCGTTATAGCGGCCCAATCCATCGGAGAACCCGGCACCCAGCTTACCTTAAGAACGTTCCACATTGGCGGAACCGCGGCTGTAATTTCCGAACAATCCAAGATCACGTCCAAGAGCGAAGGCAAGGTGGCATTCAGCCGGGTCAAAACCGTTCCCGCCGAGGAAAAGGGTTCATACAAGGTGCTTTCCCGAAACAGTGAACTTCAGATTGTCGATGAAAAAGACCGGGTAAGACAAAGATACAGCGTTCCTTATGGTTGTACGCTTAAGGTGAAAAATGGTCAGAGCATCGCCAAAGGCGACGTTATTTTCGAATGGGATCCCCATACAAACACGATTCTGTCAAACAAAACGGGAACGATTGAATTTATCGATATTATTGAGAATGTTACCTATCGCGAGGAGCTTGACGAATCCACGGGTTTGTCGGCGCAGGTGATCATAGAGCAGCGCGAGAAAACGCTTCGTCCGCATATAGCAATTGTCGATGATAGCGGTAAAAGATTGGTTAATTACTCCATCCCGGTGGGGGCGCATTTGACGGTGAAGGATGGCGAGGCGATTAAGGCCGGTCAGGCGTTGGTCAAGATCCCGCGGGAGATCTATAAAACCAAGGATATCACCGGCGGGTTGCCGAGAGTCGCCGAGCTTTTCGAGGCCCGTCACCCCAAAGATCCGGCCGTAGTAACCGAGATCGATGGGATTGTGGAATACGGCAAAGTGGTAAGGGGAAACCAGCAGATTATCATTCACGGCGAGCACGGGGAGGATAAGGAATATCTTGTTCCCCACGGTAAGCATCTTCTCATTCACGATAATGATCAGGTTTTCGCCGGAGACAGGTTGTGTGAAGGCCCGATTGATCCGCATGATATTTTAAGAATTAAGGGACCGAACGAGGTTCAGGAATATCTGGTAAACGAAATCCAGGGAGTCTATCGTTTGCAGGGAGTAAAAATAAACGACAAACACATCGAGGTTATCGTTCGCCAGGTATTGCAGAAAGTCAGGATCCTTGACGTCGGCGATACGAATTTCCTGGAGGGCGAAGTGGTGGACAAGACCCGGCTCAACGACGAAAACGACAGGGTCTTGAACGAGGGCGGGAACCCCGCCACTTACGAGCCCCTTCTTCTGGGAATAACGAAGGCCTCTCTCTCGACGGAGAGCTTCATCTCGGCGGCATCGTTCCAGGAAACCACCAGGGTTCTTACGGAGGCGTCGATAAACGGGAAAATTGATCAGCTTCTGGGATTGAAGGAGAATGTTATTATCGGGCGGTTGATACCGGCCGGTACCGGTCTCGAAAAATACAATGACCTGGACGTCGAAGAGGATGAGGAAGTGGATGAGGTGGAGCAGCAATTTGAAGCTATTGGATAAAAAAGACTTGACAGGAAATGAAAAGAATTTATTTTGAAAGACTTTGTTTTTGGTAGGAGGATGATTGCCGACAATTAATCAGTTAGTCAGGCTGGGGCGCAAGAGGATGTTTGAAAAGGTTAACACGCCCGCCCTGAAAAGATGTCCGCAGAAAAGGGGTGTTTGCGTAAGAGTTTATACGTCGACGCCCAAGAAGCCGAATTCCGCGTTGAGGAAAGTCGCCCGTGTCAGGCTTACCAACGGTATTGAGGTTACGTCGTACATTCCGGGCGAAGGGCATAATCTTCAGGAGCACTCGATAGTTTTGATAAGGGGTGGACGCGTGAAGGACCTTCCCGGAGTGCGCTATCATATAATAAGGGGAACTTTAGATACGGCGGGAGTTGCCGACAGAAAAAAAGGCAGATCGAAATATGGGGTAAAGAGGCCCAAGAAATAAATAAAGGTAATTATGTCGCGGAGAAAGAAAACTTTAAGAAGGGAAAGAACGCCTGATCCTCGTTTCGGGTCGACGTTGGTGACGCAGTTTGTCAATGGTATTATGAAGCGCGGGAAAAAATCGGTGGCAGAAGGGATTTTTTATGATGCCATCGATTCAATTGAGAAAAAAGCCAACCAGAGCGGTCTCGAGGTCTTTCAGAAGGCAATGAATAACGTCAAGCCGATGCTGGAGGTTAAATCCCGGAGGGTCGGCGGGGCCAATTACCAGGTCCCCGTTGAGGTCAGGCCCGCCCGGAGAACCGCGCTTGCCATTAGATGGATCATAAGTTACTCTCGTGCCCGTTCGGAAAAGACCATGGCCGAGAAATTGGCCGCAGAAATCCTTGCCGCATCTCGTAACGAGGGCGCATCGGTGAAGAAAAAAGACGATACACACAGGATGGCCGAAGCCAACAAGGCATTCGCTCATTTCAGGTGGTAACGGGTATGTTCATCAGGGTCGAGGGTTAATGAGAATAAGAGACAGTTAGAAACCGAGAATACCTGGGGAGATCCGCTGCCTGACGGTCCCGGGATTCTTGGGGCCTGACGCCTGAAGGTGGTGGATTTTTTTATGTCGATTCAAGAGCATTTAACACAGACGCGCAATATCGGAATTATGGCGCATATAGATGCGGGTAAAACCACCACTACCGAACGCGTCCTTTTCTATGCGGGGAAAACTCACCGGATGGGCGAGGTTGATAACGGTGACGCGGCCATGGACTGGATGGATCAGGAAAAAGAGCGCGGCATAACAATCACATCGGCCGCCACCACCGTATTCTGGAACAAAAAGAGAATCAATATAATTGATACTCCCGGGCATGTTGATTTCACCATGGAGGTTGAACGATCGCTCAGGGTGCTTGACGGCGCCATCGCGATTTTTTGCTCCGTCGGCGGCGTGGAACCGCAGTCGGAGACGGTCTGGAGGCAGGCGGATAAATATAAAGTCCCGCGAATAGCGTATATTAATAAGATGGACAGGGTGGGAGCGAGTTTTTTCGATGTTGTGGATATGATGAAAAAGCGTCTGGGAACCAATGCCGTCCCCATTCAGTTGCCCCTGGGCTCCGGAGAGCTGTTTAACGGTATTATCGATCTTATCAATATGAAAGCGAGGTTTTACCAGGAGGATACCCAGGGTACCGAATTTTTCGACCAGGATATACCGGATTCCTTAATGGCGGAGGCTAATAAATGGCGTGAGGCTTTGCTCGAAAACATATCGGATTACGACGACGCGCTTTTGGAGAAATTCATTCAGGAAGAGCGGATTGAACCCGAGGACATCAAAGTGGCCCTTCGCAAAGCGGTTATCGATTTGAAGGTTACTCCAGTCCTGTGCGGGTCATCCTTTAAAAATAAGGGCGTGCAGGCTTTGCTTGACGCAGTGGTGAACTATCTCCCGTCGCCGTTGGATCTTCCTCCGGTAAAGGGACGCGATCCGAAAACGGGGCAAGAGCTTATAAGAAAACCGGATCCCCGGGAACCGCTGTCCGGTATTGTTTTCAAAATAATGAGCGATCCGTATGTTGGCAAGTTGGCCTACGCCAGAATTTACTCCGGTACGCTGAAAAAAGGGGAGACGGTTTACAATGCCGTGAATGGTAAGCGCGAGCGCGTCGCCAGGATCCTGGCCATGCACGCCAACAAACGCGCAAACCTACAGGAAGCTCGAGCCGGTGACATAGTGGCGCTGGTGGGATTAAAAGAAACAACCACCGGAAATACAATTTGCACGGAAGGAAATCCGATTATTCTTGAGCAGATGTCGTTTCCTAATCCGGTCATATATATCGCCATCGAACCCAAGACCAAGGCGGATCAGGACAGATTGTCAGGTGCCCTGGAGCGTTTATCCGAGGAAGATCCGACATTCCAGGTAAAAGTCGACCCCGAAACGGCTCAGACAATCATGTCGGGTATGGGTGAGTTACATCTGGAGATATTGACCGAAAGGATGAAAAGGGAATTTAAAGTCGCCGCCAACGTAGGCAAACCTCAAGTGGCGTACAGGGAGACAATTACAGCTGAAGCTAAGGCCGAGGGCAAATTTATCAGGCAGACGGGCGGGCGCGGTCAGTACGGACACGTTAAAATTCGAGTTTACCCCAATGATACCGGAAAAGGATTTTTGTTTATCAATAAAATTGTTGGCGGGAATATACCGGCTGATTATATTCCGTCGGTTGAGAAGGGGATAAAAGAGGCTCTGGACAACGGTGTTCTGGCGGGCTATCCCATGGTCGATATCAGGATTGAGCTTTATGACGGTTCTTACCATGAGGTCGACTCGTCCGATCTGGCTTTTCGTATAGCCGGGTCAATCGCGTTTCAGGAGGCGGCCAGGAAAGCTGAGCCGACGATTCTCGAACCGATTATGGACATTGAAATCGTCGTGCCCGAAGAGTACATGGGAGATATTATCGGCGATTTGAATACGAGACGCGGGAAGGTTGCCGGGATGATTCACAGGGCGGAGGCGGTAGTGATCGCGGCGCAGGTTCCGTTGTCGGAGATGTTCGGATATGCCACGATTTTGAGATCGCTATCGCAGGGGCGCGCCGTCTATTCGATGCAGTTTTCGCACTACTCCGCCGTGCCTGAGGATATTCAGGACAAGATGGTTAAAAGAGTTCGAGGGGTTCTTGTCGGGCAAAGAAGATAATGAGGATTAAATAAATAAAAGGGAGATTTCTCTTATGGCCAAGGCGAAATTTGAGAGGACGAAGCCGCACATTAATGTGGGAACGATAGGTCACGTGGATCACGGCAAGACGACTTTGACGGCGGC
>CP070813.1:2283127-2305659 GCA_020344055.1 Candidatus Zixiibacteriota bacterium
CTCTCTTGGGCAGCCAGCGCATCCATTTAAGCATGGACTCCGGCTCAAGATCGCTGAAGCCGATGCATCTGATCGATTTCCTTATCCGTTTTGATGATGCGAATATTTTTTCCTTCTGGATCATGTTTTTCAGGGAATTGAGCGCGTTGTTCGGATATTCCGATCCCGAGTTTACCAGCCGTCTGTAATAGTCATGCTTTGATTCTCCGGGCCAGGGACCGTGATGGGTCCTGGTCCAGTGGGTCACGTAATCCCATTCGCCTTCGGGTAATACGGCTTTATCAAAATCGTATTTCGGCGGTTTGACCAGGGGGGCGGCGTAATCAACGGTAAATTTCGAATCGATATCTTTCTCGGTCTCCGACAACAGTTTTTGCAGCTTGCCCCGGGGCCGTATAGATACCGGCACCAGAAGATCGGCTATCTGCGCGATGGCCAGATCCCTTTTGAACCAGGTCGATTTCGGTTTCTTGAAACCGGTTTCAGGCTTCACAAAAACCATGGCAGTCTTATCCCTGTCGAACTTGAACTGATCTACAGTCTTATAATAAATATTATAGCCGAGGTCCCCGCCGGTTACAGGGCTCACAATAACCTGGGAGCCGCCATGTTCCGAGACCAGGTAAGCCACGAGTTCCCAGGTATTAAGATGTAGGCTCGTAACGATTGTATATCCGAGTTCTATCAGGTATTTCACTGCGGAGATTGATCCTTTTACCCAGGAATCGTTTCCGCAGGGAGTCTTCGACTGGCTGGAATTCAGGATAGCGGCGAGCTTGTTGTCCAGGAGATCCTTATTTCCCGCTACTCTCACTGTATACGACCGGTTTTACGTCATCGCTTTTTATAATATCATTGTAGTTTTTCTTTTTTAAGGCAGTGCCGCCGATAACGGCGAAGATCAGAGATCCCAATCCCACCGGCAAGTAGAAAGTTATGAAACGCCATCCCGAGGTTACAACGGGGATGGCAAACGACGGTATCAATCCGCCGTAAACCAGTGCGAATGAGACCTCCGCCCCTCCGATGGCGCCGGGGGTGGGGATCATGGTCATGATGCTGAAAACCACCCACTGTAAAAGGAAAAACAGTACCGGGTCGGCATCGAGCCCCAGCCCCAGGACCAGCGCCGAAATGGCCCCGTACCGTGAACACCAGCCGATTCCCGCCGCCAGTACGGTGAACAGGAAGGACAATTTTCCTCTTGTTAAGGCGAACTTCATGGCGAATACAAGATCGGTTTTATACCGGCGTAAAGATGACAGAAACCTATAGCGAAATGATATTTTATTTTCCGATGATCCCGGATTTGCGTCAGAAATTCTCCGTTTGCCGATTTTTTTTATGCCAACAAATGCCATAGATATTATGGCAGCGACGATCAGTACGGTAGGCCAATGCGATACCAGGCTGGCTCCCGCCTGCCGGACATAGGGATTGTCCCAGGCCCGGCTCCACAGGATTGACGTTGGTAGGGCGATCAGGAAAAAAACCGCGTCTTCGATGGTGCCCAGAAGCGTTATGATGGTGGCTTCGCCCGCCGAGAAACCGTAGGACACAAGGTAGCCCGCTTTGGCATATCCTCCCCCCAGCATGGTGGGGGTGGCGGCGGCGGCGATATCGCTGGAGAGAACCGCCTGTAATGCCTGCGGCGGAGAAACCGGCCTCTTGAAAACCCTGCTCCAGATAATGATCCTCAACGACTGCGCGAACCAGGGAACCACACATAAAAATGCCGCCAGGAAAAGATAACCGATTTTAAATTCCAGGAGTTCAACCAGCATATCGAGCTCGGATGACAGAAGTGTGTAAACGATATTCCCCGCCAGCGCGAGAGGGAGTATTATCAATATTATTTTAAAGAGGTGATTCAGTCTCAATCGCAGTTTATTTTTTTGGTTCAATGTATTCACGGCGGGTTTATCAATTTCGGGACCCGCCCAGGAGTTCTTCGAATATCTTTTCATAGCGGGAATATACGGTATCGGGCGCGAATCTTTTCTCGGTGAAGGCCCTGGCCTTCTCGCCGAAAGCTTTCAAACTGTCGGTATCGTCTGTCAAGGCGATAATCGTCTTTATCATTGCTGCATCGTCTTTTTCATCGATACAGAAACCGTTTTCGCCGTGGATGACAGCGTCGGTAATCCCCTCTATTCCGGTGGCAACCACAGGTATGCCCCTGGCGGCCGCCTCCAGCGCTACTATCCCGAAACCCTCCATATCGCCATCCACGGTTCTGTTGGGCATTATGAAAAGGTCGCTGGCGGCGAATAAAAGCTCCCGCAGATCCTCCGATACGGTCTTTAGATAATGAACACGAGGCAGTTCGGACAGTTTCTCGAGTTCCGGGGAGATGCTGTCGCATCCGGAAGCTATCAATAGCTTTCTATAGGTATCATTTTTTAAAAATGGCTTCACGCTTTTCAGCCATGACGGTAATTTCTGCGGAGGTCCCGCGACGATGTAGACGAAATCCTCAGGAAGATGGGCGAAAACATTTCTGATAAAATAGTCGAATCCCTTTCTGCGAAGCGGCCTGCCGAGACTGAAAAGGACTTTTTTATTCTGCAAGCCAATGCCTGTCAGATTCCTGATTTTCGCGAGAAGCTCATCATTTTTTGATAATATAGCCGGCACTTTCTCTGCGGAATTGGGAATTACCTCTATTTTGTCTCTTGAAACGCCCCGGGTCTCCACCTTCCTGGCCGTCGCCTCGCTTACGCAGATAACTCTATTGAGGCTCGAGAGGGCCCGGGAGACCGCTTTCTGATAACGCTGAATTGGAAGGATAACGTCCAGGCCGTGAACGGTGGCGACGGCCTTTTTCCCGGTATTTCTTTTCAGGGTCGAGCCTATGATGGCGGTAACGGCGTCATCGCAATGGATCAGATCGGCCCCGTTCCTGGCGGTCTTATAATAGAATAAGGGGAAATAAAAAGGCGCTCCCCATTCGGGCCCCCTCCATATAATCGGCTCGATCTGGAAGGAACCGGATATGCCTGCCAGCAATCGGGCGTTATGTCTTTGAATGCCGCCGATGGTATCGGGATTTTTTCTAATTAAAAATAATACGGTTTTATTTTCGGAGATCATCTCTGGGCAACTGCCTTTGCATTATCATAAGGGCTTATTAGACCTATTTTCATAAAAGCATAATTTTATTACTTTTCCCCCGCGACATAATGAATATACGCACCCGCTAAATATAGCAATTAGTTTACCTGGAGATTCAATCTTTTTTTGAATATATCGATTATTTTTTTGTAATCGTCTATAAGAGTCCGGTTTACAATATTCCAGCTATTCTTTGAGGCCCATTCAAATGCCCCATCGGTAAGGGAGTTTCTTAACGAATTGTTCGTTATCAGAAGTTCCATTTTATCGGCGAAATCGGAGGCGTCCTTCGGTCTTGCCAGAAATCCCGTTTTACCGTCAAGTATCAGGTCCTTAACGCCACCCTCGGCCGCGCCAATCGCCGGCAAACCGGAGGCTCCCGCTTCCTGGATTACGTTCCCAAACGTCTCCGTGGTCGAGGGAAACGCGAAGAAATCTGCAGAAGCGTAAGCCCTCGATAAAGCCTCACCGTCCAGATGTCCCGTGAGGATTATTTCGGGCGCCGTTTGCTCTATCTTGGTTCTCATGGGTCCCTCTCCCACAAGCACCAGCCTATATTCCACCATCCTCCGCTTTAATATCTTGTGGGCTTCCAGAAGGATATCTATATCCTTCTCCGCCACCAGCCGCCCGACAAAAAGGGCCACCGGTTTGCCGTCGGAAGACCATTTTTCTCTTAGCCGATTATCTTTGAATTTGGGAGAAAATCGATCCGTATCGATCCCCCTGGCCCAGAGAGCGAGATTTTTAAATCCCATGTCGCTCAGTTCCCGGATGGTGGCAGTAGAGGGTACGTAGATTTTATGGCCGCGGTTATAAAACCATCGCAGGTAATTCCATCCCAACGGTTCCAGCCAGCCGTGGCCGTAATATTTCAAATATGATATGAACCTGGTATGAAACGAATTGACAACGGGAATATCGTGTTTTTCGCCGAAATCGTACGCCGCCAGACCGGATAGAAACGGGCTGCAAATATGGATTAAATCCGGTTGAAACCTCGCCAGGGCATGCTCGAGATCGTGAAATGAAGGAAGGGATATCCGGTAACTGGTATATAACGGGAAAGGCACCGATATGATCTTGTAAACCTTATCTTTCCATTCTTTATCCGCGGGGCAGAACGGCGAATAGAACTTGTATTCGATGTTTTGAGATTCCAGGGTTTTTTTTAAATAATAAAGGGTCCTGCTTACACCATCGGTAAGCGGCGGCAACGATTCTGTAAAATAAGCTACCCGCATCACGCAATAATGGTTTTATTGAGGTTTTATTAAATATACAGGAATGATTTACGCAAGTTAATATTTCATAATGGACTCATTTTATCGACTTTTATCCCTTAAATTCCGGGGATTTAATTCCGATTCTTATAATAAGGTGTTGACCCGATTTTTTTTCTGTTCTACGTTTCGACTATGCGTAAAATAATGGTAATGTCGTTTCTGGCAACGATTTTAATTGCCGCTTCAGTCGCCTTTGCCGATGACGGATATGTCTGGCCCATAAAACTCAAGCCGGATCTATCTTCGAGATTCTGCGATCACAGGGATGGGCATTTCCACGCCGGCCTGGATTTTCGGACCAGGGGCAAATCCGGTTATCGGATCTACGCCATCGACGACGGCTATATATATCGGATTTCGACCGCCCATAACGGTTACGGGAAAGCTCTGTACCTGCGCCTGAATGACGGGAAAATTGTGGTCTACGGCCACCTTTCCAGCCTGGGCGAGGAGGTGGATGATTTTGTTCGAAAAAAACAGATGAGCGACAAAAAATATAATCAGAATCTATTCTTTGAACCAGGCGAGTTTCCTGTCAAAAAAGGACAGCATCTGGGGCTTACCGGGGAATCCGGCTCCGGGTCGCCTCATCTCCATTTTGAAATAAGATCCCCGGACAATCTTCCCCTAAATCCTCTGAAAAACGGATTTTCGATAGACGATAAAAGTCCGCCCCTTTTTGACAAATTGGCCGTACGTTTTTATGAGGAAAAATTCAGTCCGGGCAATCCCTGCCATATCGAGTTCCCCCGGATCGAACGCCGGGGGGATGAGTATTATGTTTCGGACACTCTGGTTGGAGCGGGGGAGATGGCGCTGGCGGTTTCCGGCGGCGACCTGATTGACCAGAAGAGTTTTATTTATGGCTATTACGGGCTCAAGCTATTCGTAGATGACAGCCTTGTCTTTGTCATGAACTCCGACAGTATTTCGTATGAGACCACCGGTCAAATTGATTACATCCGGGATCTCGAACTGTACGGTATCGCCGGGAATACGGGCAATGAGGATAATGACCAGGGGGTATTTTACAGGTTGTATGTCCCTCCCGGAGCGGGGCAGTATTTCTTCGGCGGTTTTAAAGATTATGCTGGAATTATCGAAATGCCAAAGACTCAGGGAAAAGTCAGAAGGGTAAAGATTGAGGCCTGCGATGAGTCGGGCAACCGGTCTTACCTGATATTGTATGTGAAAACTCCCGAGCTACCCTCTCCTTTGCCGGATTTTATTTCTTACTATAAGTTCGCCGATACCATAGAGGTTGATTTTCTTTCCAATGAGAAAATCTCCAATATAAATACGGAATTTAGAAACAACATCAGCGATCCTTTTGAGCCGATCAATTCGACTCTGGCCACCAAAACCTGGCGTAGTAGCGGCCAGGTCGCTTATTTGAATACGGTTCGCATTATAAATCCTTACAAAAAGGACGAGTATCGCTTCAGGTTTGTCGCGCCCGACGGGCGGATTTCGCCCTGGACTTTCTTCAAAGACGCCAATGAAATGTCCGGATTGGAGGTTTACGGCTCTCCGGATCGATTGAGGATAGATTATTTCCCGGATTCGATATATACGAATCTGATCGCGAAGATCCAGACCGAGGCTGTGGCATTTGATCTCAGGATGTATCAAAGGGGTATCGGCCTTTTCTCGACCGATATAGTTAACAGGGAGATATATGGTCCCACTTCGATTTCAATTAAAAAAGGCGCCAGAATTATTATCGATACCGTCATTTCGCTATACCCCGTATATCCCGATAGAAATACTGTTGCTTACTCGCCCGATTACAGCTTGAAGATCGAGTTTGACGAGGGATCGGCATTTTATCCGGTTTATGTGCTGCCCTTGATCGGGGGGAAAGCGGAAATCATGGGCAGGGATGCGACGGTTTACGAAATAAGGCCCCTCCATCTGATCGCGGATTCCCCCGTACTGTATGAATTCGACCTATTGAAGTCCGGCATTTCGCCGGATCATCTGGGGGCCTATGGATATATTGAGAGGAAGGGCAAGTGGGGATTTATTGAGAGAGCGAAGGGGCCCAAAATCGAGTTTCCGGGCCTCGGCCTGGGGAGAATCGCCCTTATATCGGATAGTTCCCCCCCTTCCATAAGCGTCATCAGGCCCAGCGGGAAAATCCGCTCACGTCGGCCGGTTCTATCCTGTATCATCCGGGATGATATCTCCGGAGTTCAACTTGAATCGGGCCCGGAGATGAAAATCGACGGTATCTGGGTGCCCGCCGAATATGATATCGATACCAAAAGATTTCGTTATAAGGTAAATAACAACCTCAAAGCCGGCCGCCACAAACTGGAAATTACGGCTGTTGATAATCAGGGCAATAAAACAGAGAAAGTCGCCTACTTTACAATTCTGGGTAAATAAGAATAATCTCCACTTTATGTAGAAGTTAGCGCAAGAATAATATTAGCTTGAAAACATCACCGAAATTAAGTATTTAGCATTTGCGGCTAGAAATTAATCCGCCTTCGGAACGCGGCGAACCCGCTTAACGGTTAACTCTTGCAAAGAACGGGATTTAACTTATGAGCCTGGCTCAGTTTGTTCATCTTCATAATCATTCACAGTATTCACTTCTGGACGGCGCCTGCAGGATAGACGATATGCTCGCTGAAGCGGTCAAGATGAAAATGCCGGCCCTGGCCCTTACCGACCACGGCAACCTCTTCGGCGCCATAGAGTTTTACACCAAGGCCAGAAAACTGAAAATAAAGCCGATCATCGGTATCGAAGCCTATGTCGCTCCCGAAAGCCGTTTCGACCGATCGCCCAAAGGGATGACGAAATCCGGTTATCATCTGATAATATTGGCTAAAAACCTGATGGGTTATCGAAATCTAATGAAGCTCTCTACGTTGGGTTACCTGGAGGGATTTTACAACAAGCCCCGAATCGATAAGGAGTTATTGCGCGAATACGGCGATGGACTTATCGCCCTGTCGGCGTGTCTCAAGGGCGAGATTGCCCTGAATATACTAAGCGACCGTTATGAAGAAGCAAAAACGGCCGCGAAGGAGTATCTGGATATTCTGGGCCCGGAGAATTTCTATCTGGAAATACAGAATCACGGATTGCCCGAGGAGGCCAAAGTAGCGGCGGCCATAAAGGAAATCGCCGATAATCTCGGGGTGGGGCTGGTGGCGACCAACGATTGTCATTACATGAAACGCGAGCATTATGACGCTCACGACGCCCTGCTATGTATTCAGACCGGAAAAGTCCTTGAGGATACCAACAGGATGAAATACATCACCGATCAGATATATTTTAAATCCCCCGAGGAGATGGTGGAACGGTTTGCGGACACCCCCGAAGCTATAGAAAATACCCTTCGAATCGCCGAAGATTGCAGCCTGGAGCTGGACCTTTTCAAAATCAGGCTTCCCGATTTCCCGTTGCCGGAGGCATTCAAGACTACTGAAAGTTATCTCAATTATCTTACCCTTCAGGGTCTTGAGAGGCGGTATGGCAAAGTGACCACCACGCTCGAAGAGAGGGTCCGTTACGAGCTCGATATAATCAACAGCATGGGATACGCCGGGTATTTCCTCATAGTCAAAGACTTCGTCGATTACGCCAGAGCCAATAATATCAGGGTGGGACCGGGCAGGGGATCGGCGGCCGGTTCCATAGTCAGCTATTGCCTTGGTATAACCAATCTCGATCCCATAAAATACGGCCTTCTTTTCGAGCGTTTTTTGAATCCCGAACGGATAAGCATGCCCGATATCGATATAGATTTCGCCGATCGCGGCCGGGATAAAGTCATCGACTACGTTACCAATAAATACGGAAAAGAGAGCGTGGCCCAGATCATCACCTTCGGTAGCATGGCCGCCCGGGCCGTGGTGCGGGACGTGGGAAGGGTGATGTCGCTCTCTTACGGCGATGTCGATGTTATCGCCAAACTTATACCGATGGAAATAGATATGACCCTGGAAAAAGCGCTGAAGGTGGAACAGGAATTGGGGCGTCGCTACGAAGAGGAAGAGACCATCAAGACCCTGATCGATCGCTCCAGAATTCTCGAGGGACTTGCTCGTCATGCCTCCACTCATGCCGCCGGGGTGGTCATTGCCCCCGGTCCCATAACCGAATACGCGCCCTTATATAAATCCAATAAGGATGAAATAACCACCCAGTACGACATGCGCTGGATCGAGGCCATCGGCCTTATTAAAATGGATTTTCTGGGGCTTCGAACGCTGACGGTAATCGATGATTGCCTGAAGCTGCTTAAAAAGCGGGGAATCAACCTCGATATCGATAAAATTCCTCTGGATGACGTTAAAGTTTATGAGCTTTTCTCGAAGGGCGAAACGGTCGGGATATTCCAGTTTGAATCCGGGGGGATGCGCGAATATTTGAAGAAACTGAGGCCGAATTGCCTGGAGGATCTTACGGCCATGAACGCGCTCTACAGGCCCGGTCCCCTGGACGCCAAAATGATCGATGTCTATATCGGTCGTAAAAAAGGCTTAAAAGATATTGAATACGCCCATCCGCTTCTCGAGTCGATCCTGAAGGTCACCTACGGTGTGATCGTTTTCCAGGAGCAGGTCTTGAAGATAGCGAGAGAGCTGGCCGGTTATTCCCTTGGGGAGGCTGATATCCTCAGAAAGGCTATAGGCAAAAAGCAGGCCGATATTATGGCCGAGCAGAAAGATAAATTCATTAAGGGCGCGGAGGAACGCAAGGTCGATAAAAATACCGCGGTAAAAATATTCGAGCAGATCGAGACGTTCGGGCGGTACGGTTTCGTAAAGGCGCATTCGGCTTGCTACGCCTACATCGCCTATCAGACCGCTTACCTGAAAGTTCACTATCCGGTGGAGTTTATGGCCGCCCTGATGACCTCGGAAATGTCGGATACGTCGAGGATCATGGAGTTTAAGGCCGAGTGCGAGCGGATGAAAATCGAACTGGCAAAGCCGGATATCAATTCCGGCGAGCCGGGATTTTCCGTCGACGGAAAGTCAATTTTGTTCGGGCTTGCCGCCATAAAGAACGTCGGCTGGAACGCTGTCGAGTCAATCGTGAAAACAAGGGAGGATGACGGGGAATTCACCGATATTTTCGATTTCTGCAGCCGTGTGGATCATCGCCTGGTGAACAGGCGGACGGTCGAAAACCTGGTTATGGCGGGGGCGATGGATAAAATAGGTCTCGATAGGGCGGTCCTCTTTGAAAGCATAGAAACCGCCATAAATTACGGGGCCAAGATCCAGAGGGAAAAAGAAACCCGGCAGTCCACGCTCTTTGGCGACAAGGCCGACGTCATGGAAGCCAAGCCGAAATATCCTGACAGCAGACCGTGGTCAAAAATGGAGCTTCTGGCGCGGGAGAAGGATTCGCTGGGATACTGGCTGTCGGGACATCCCCTGGATCCCGTCAAGGAGCTTTTCGAAGCCTATGTTGATATGCCGCTTGTCGATCTGGAGAGAGCCTCTGAAGGGAAAAAGGTTATCGTCGGCGGCGTGTTGACGCAGGTCAAGATTCAGACCAGCCGTCGGGGCAATCAATTCGCCCTGCTCAACATAGAGGATTTTTCGGGATCCGGCGAAGTCATTATTTTCTCGGATATCGTTGAGAAAAGAAGAATGTTGCTCATCGAGGGGAATATCGTGGTGGTTTTCGGGACTACCTCCACTCGGGAGGGGGAAAATACCAAGATCAGGGGAGACGATATGACGCTTCTGGAATCGGCGCCGAGGGAATTCCCGCTTTCATTGAGTATCAGGCTGGAGGAGGGACTATCGGAGGGGTTGTCGGAGAAACTCAAAAAAGAGTTCGAAAACAGCGCCGGGAAAGGCGATGTCGTCTTTCATTACAGGCAAAACGGGCGCCATGTAACTTTCCGATCGAAAAAATATAAAGTCGATCCCTCGGCAAAGCTTATCGAAAGATTGAAAGACCTCGTGGGACCCGAGAATGTTTCATTGACAAGGAGTTAAAGAGGAACAATAGCCTCTCCAGATTCGTTAAAATCTAAGTGAATTTAGAATAGTCGGAAAAGCAAAAGCGTTTCGAAATTGGAAAAAGGTTGCTTTTTGAGAGCTTGTTGGCGATATTGTATCAATAATAAGCCGATTTGTCCGATTAGATAATACGAGACGAATCACAAACCGGAAGTTGAGAATCTAAAGGAGCAAACCATGCGTTTATCGCGGGCAATAAATATAACAGCGGTTTTGATCGGTATAGTATTCATATCGGCGGTTTGCACCGCGGACGACTCCCCGAAAAAAGAGGGGATCACATGGGTTAAGTATGATGAGGGTTTGAAGCTGGCCGAGAAACTGGATAAAATGATCTTTATCGATTTTTACACCAACTGGTGCAAATTCTGTCATAAAATGGACAAAGAAACCTTTTCAAATAAAGAAATTATAGACTATTTTAATGAGCATTTCATTGCGGTTAAAGTGAACGCCGAATCCAAAACCAAAATTAAACTCCCTGATGGCGAGTTCAGCGGACGGGATTTGGCAAGGCAGTATGGCGTAAGGGGCTATCCGAACTATTGGTTTTTGAAACCTAACGGCGAAAAGATCACCTCTTATCCGGGTTACGCTCCGCCGGAGAAGTTCTTGCCTATCATAACATTCATAGGCGACGGTCATTATGAAAATATGACCTTCTCCGAATTTATGGAAAAAAATTACAAAAAGGATTGATATAAATAATAGAGAATTATTAATCCCCGCGATCGTAAAGAGATTCCGGGGATTTTTTTATGTTTTAAAGGGAACAAGGGGCCGGAGAGGTTGTATAACCGTTGTAATAAAAACAGGTTGCGATTTTTAGAGGTTGAAATATCGGAAAAGATTTGTTATTCTAAATGCTGTATGGAACTTCGACAACATTTGCGACGGTTCGGTTAGATAAACGGGATTGATGGTCAATTCTTTTAGAAGATTAGCGTACGCGGCCGGGATTATATTCCTGGTATTCGTTTCCACTGCCAACGGGGCCAAATACGCGGGCGAATTTTTGAATCTCGGAGCCGGCGGCAAGCCTCTGGCCCTGGGCGGTTCCTTTATGGCGGCGCATAATAGCGTGCTTTCCGGCTACTACAATCCCGCTGGCTTGTCTATGTTGAAAGGTTCTCAGGCCGTCTTTATGCATTCCGAATCGTTCGGGTCGCTATTAAATCACGATTTCCTTTCCTACAGCAGGCCCCTGGATTCCGGCGTCCGCAAGGCGGCGCTGGGGATTTCACTCTACCGTCTTGGCGGTGGAGGGGTAATCGTTACGGGTGTCGATCAGAATAACCATTTCGTTAAAATAAGCGAAGAATCCCATGCCGATTACGCCGCATATTTTTCATACGGGAGGGCTTTTTCGGAAAAACTGAGCGGCGGGATTTCGGCCAAACTCATATATCGCGATATAGTCGACGTCTCGGCGTTCGGTATAGGTATAGATATGGGCGGCTTATATAGCCCGAAAAAATGGTTGTCGCTGGGAATATCTCTGCAAGATATAACCACGACTCTGCTGTCCTATTCAACCGGCAAAAAGGAATCGATAATCCCTGCGGTAAGGTTGGGAGCCTCATTGAATGCTAGAAAAGGCGGATTTGGGTCGGCCATGTATATGGATGCCGAGACCAGGTTTGAGGGCCGCCGCTACGCATCCCAGTACAACATAGATGGGATGTCCATCGATTCCCATCTCGGACTGGAGATCGATTATCGCGAGGCGATTTTCGGAAGGATAGGTTCCGATGTCGGCAACCTGACCCTGGGGGTGGGGCTGGTTGTGAAAAAATTCGTCATAGATATCGCCATGAGGGATCATTCGGAGCTGGACAACACCTACCTGGTGTCGATCACTTTTCAATTGTGAACCGGTATTTACAGCGTAAGTTAAATTTTTACTGAAAGTTATATATGTTGACAACAGCGCTTTCTTTTGGTAAAATAGATACCTTGACGAAGAGTAGAATTTAGAGAGGTGGAAATGAGAAAACTTGTCATTGTTGTTTTGCCGATGCTTTTTATGGCGTGTCTGTTCGGTTCGTCCAAACTTATCGACTATGAACGTACCCTGGGCACAGTAGACGGAAGGATTTTTACCGTTGCCCAGCTGGATTCCGTATCCAAGTTAATAATGAAAAACGAAGCCGAGAAGCAGGGCCCTCGGGAATTGAAAAACGAGGCTTTAGACAGCCTTATAATGCAGAAGCTGATCGAGATACGGATAGATTCGGTCGCCGAGGAGCTGAATAAGGATTGGGAATTCGTTCGAAAGAAGGAGAGGAACATCGGCGAGACGGCAAAGAAGATACTGTATCAGGAGAAAATTATCGCCGCCGTGAAGATAGACTCCTCCGAGATAGCCGAACATTACGAAAATAATAAGAATGATTTCAAAGTGCCCGAGCAGGTGTGGGCCAAACATATACTTATCCGCAGGCCCGATCCCGATACGGCCGGAATCGAATCGGAGGGAAAAAGGCAGGAAAAGATTGACGAGGCCGACCGATTCGCCAGGGAAAGAGCGGAGGCGGTTCTGGAAAAGGCTCTGGCGGGCGACGATTGGGATTCCCTGGCGGTTACCTATTCCGAGGACAAGCAGAACGCCTCCAAGGGCGGTGATCTCGGGTTTTTCTACAGGGGCAGAATGGTCCCGGAGTTCGATTCCGTAGCCTTTTCCACTCCACCTGGAGAAATAGTCGGTCCCGTTTCAACCAAATTCGGGTACCATATCGTCAGGGTTGAAGAATATAAACCCGAATCGATCCAGCCGCTCGAGGGAGATGTTACTACTCAGATCAGGGGCATACTGGCAAGGGAGAAAGAAAAAGAGATCGCCACGGTATACGTGGATTCCTTGAAAGAAAACGGCTCGTTCGAATTCAACGATGAAGTTCTAAATAGCGACGACTCCTCTTTTTCCAACAGCACCTGGGTGATGACGGCCAACGCTAGCGATACTCTTTTTTACGATACTTACGCCGACGCTCTGCCGAGGTTTAAAAAATGGAAAAAAGTCGATAGCCTCGCCATGGACGATAAGATGGAAATGCTCGATTATTTGAAAACCAATCTTCTTTTAGCGAACGCCGTAAAGGTCGAGGGGTATACGGAAGATCCCCAGGTGGTAAAGGCCGAGGATGATTATGTCACAAGAGAGGCCCGCCAGGTGGTGATAAACATTACGCGAGATCTCGAGTATGAACCGACCGAAGAGGAAGTCGAGTCATATTTCAACGAGCATATCGACGATTACAAAGTGGAAAGAAAGCTGATGGTATATCATATTATTTTCCAGGATTCGGTCTTCGCCGAGGTTGTTCGGGATTCGATTTTGCTGGGCGCCGAGTTTGTGGAGATGGCCAAGAGGTATTATCCCGGGGAACCGGAAATAAGAGAGGTCGCCTACAATCTTGATTATATCGGCCCCAGGGATATGGGCGAAGTTTTTTATAACGCCGCCAACGATCTCGAAATAGGCGAAATAAGTCACCCGGTAAAGACCGAATGGGGATACCATCTGATAAAGTTGATGCAGAGGAAAGAGGACAAGACCATGGCACAGGTCAAGCCCGGTATAAAGCATACACTCAAAAACCTGCGGGACACGGAGAAAAAGCGGAAATTATTCGAGGAGTGGAAAGCCGTCGCCCAAATCGAAATTGACGATAAACTTTTAAGTAAGTACGACCCGTTATTAAGCAGGTAGACTGGATTGAAAAAAGGCCCCGAAAACAGGGGAACGGAAAAAGTCATACTTCCCATCAACGGGAGGCCCAACGGTCCTCCCGCCGAATCGGTATTTTCCAACGACAGGCAGGAAGACATAGCCATGCTCGGGGAGGTGTTTCGAAAGCTCACCCATCTGGGAGCCATATCCATCCCCGTGGTTTATTTCTTTTTCGGAGATGTCATTCTCTACTTTCTCGCGGGCGGGCTTGTTTTTTCCATTGCCGTCGACCTGATACGTTTCTACGGCGGGGAAAAAAGCAGGAAGTTTATCACCAGGTATCTGGGGATTATGATTCGCCCGCGCGAGACCAAGGATTTTACCGGGGCCACCTATATTCTGGCCAGCTCCATAATAGTCATTCTAATATTCGATAAGCCTATAGCGGTATTATCCATCGCCTTCATAGTCGTCGGAGATACCGCCGGGGCTATTATCGGGCGGATATGGGGCAAGGTCAAATATGTCAGCAAATCGCTGGAGGGTTCCATAGGTTTCTTTATCGCCTGTACCATTGTGGCCCTGATAGTGCCCGGGATACCGTTCTGGGTAAAGATCGCCGGGGCATTTATAGCGACCGTTACCGAGGCTGTGACGGTTAAAATCGACGATAATCTTACGGTCCCGCTGATATCGGGTATCGTAATGCAATTCATTACCAATCAACCGGTTATATTGGCGTATTTTTCTTGACTTGGATAATCCCAGCCTTTATATTGAAATAAATCTATGACCGATCAGGAGGGAATATGGCTAAAGGTAAGGTGAAATGGTTTAATGACCTTAAAGGCTACGGTTTCATTACTTTGTGTGAGGACAATAACGATATCTACGTTCACCATACCGAAATAAAAGGAAGCGGTTATAGGACATTGAAGGTCGGTGAGGAGGTAGAGTGCGAAGTTACCGAATCACCTGAAGGGTTAAAGGCTTCAAACGTAATTTTGCTGAAATAGAGTAATCCGGTCCCCGAACCGGATTTTTGAATGAAGACAATCGATCTCAGATCCGATACCGTTACAACTCCATCCGCCGCGATGCGTCAGGCCATAGCCGAAGCGGAGGTGGGAGACGACGTATTTGAGGGCGACCCTACTGTAAAGAAGCTGGAAAATAGAGTCGCCGAAATCCTGGGGCACGAAGCGGCTCTCTATGTGCCGTCCGGCACCATGGCCAACCAGGTCTCATTGCGTACGTTAACTTCTCCGGGTGACGAGATTCTGTGTGAGAGGGGAACCCATATTGTAAACTATGAGGTGGCGGCCGCTTCCGCCCTTTCCGGAATACAGCTCACGCCCATAGACGCTCCCGATGGCATTTTAACGCCGGAACTGATAGAGCCCTTTATCAGACCTGAAAATATTCATCATCCCAACACCGCGCTTATAGCTATAGAGAATACTCATAACAGGGCCGGGGGAAGAGTCTATCCTATGGAGCTGCTCGATAGAATAGAAGAACTGGCGAGAAGGCATAACCTTAAATATTATCTGGATGGGGCCCGGATCTGGAACGCCGCCGCCTATCACGGGATTCCGCCGTCCGAGATCGCGAAACATTTCGATGTTGTATCAGTATGTTTTTCCAAAGGGCTGGGGGCGCCGGTCGGTTCGGCTGTTATATCATCTAAAGATAATATCAAGAAAGCCCGGAGAATCAGAAAAATGCTCGGCGGTGGAATGAGGCAGGTGGGAATTATCGCTGCGGGAGCGCTGTTTGCCCTGGAGAACAATCTCGAAAGGATCCCCGAGGATCACCGACGGGCCAGAATGCTCGCGATCCTGCTCGCGCAATCGGGAATATTCAAGATCGATCCCGACGAGGTTCAAACCAATATAGTTGTTATCGATCTTCCTTTACAGATTAAATTAGACACCTTTATCGACAAACTTAAATCCAACGGTCTCCTTGTGGTTCCGTTCGGCGCCTCCAGAATTCGGGCGGTCGCGCATCTGAACGTGGACGATGATGGTATCAATCGCGCCGCCGAGATTTTAATGGAAACCGCCAGAATGGAGATTTAGACGATTCGTCCGCTTAAAAGAGCCTATATCGCGCCGATATTCATTCAGGAAGGGCTATTTTTTTATGAGACGGAATACTAAGACAAGCATAACCTCAAATATCATATTGGCTTTGTCGGTAGCGTTATGGGGTTTTTCGATGTTTTTGATATTTGAGAATAACTACGCCACAAACCCCGTCTACGATCTGTCCGATATTCCCCTCGATCAGTTAAACAGCGATTCTTTCCAGAACTGGATGGATGTCAAGTTCGGGGGAAATAAGATCGGTTATACGATGCAATCGTTCGGCAACACACCCGTCGGTTACGCCCTTAAAGACTATTCGCTGGTAAAAATTCCCATGGGCGGCACCGTTCGTGAAGTTTACCTGGATTCGTACGCGATTTTAAATGTCGATTATTCGTTAAAGAATTTTACTTTCGGCCTGGTTTCGGGCGATTACACCACCGACGTTTACGGCGAGGTCAGAAACGGCAAGCTGACGGTGAAAGTCATGTCGCAAAACAATGAGTCCGTGGTATCGTTTGATGCCGGCGACGGCGTGTATCTGCCCGCGGCCGTTCCGCTGATGGCAAAATCGAAAGGATTCCCGGCGGGGAAATTTTATTTGCCCACCTTCGATCCCTTTTCCCTTGTTACCAACAATCTGGAGGTGAATATCGACACCCTGGAGCCGGTTAACACCGGTTCCGGATTACAAAAAGCCTACAGGCTCTCCCTCGTTTTTTCGGGAGTATCGAGCCTCATGTGGGTTGATAAGAGCGGCCGGGTGATCCGTGAGGAAGAAATGGGGGGGATGGAAATGGTCGCTGTGTCGAAGGAAAAAGCCCTCGATATGCCTTATGTCGAAAGTATCGGTATGGATATGCTGGATAATCTCGCCGTATCCTGTAACGGCAATATACCCGATCCCCGAAATCTGTATTACCTCAGGATATTAATCGAGGGAATTGAGCCGGAGTTCTTTGACCTGAAAGATGATTTTCAGACGGTTGTTTCCACCGATCCTCTGGTAATCGAGATTCATCCCGGCAGGATCGGATCATCGGAGCCAAAAGATAAAAATCGTTATCTGAAATCCGAGACATTCGTTCAATCCGAGGACGCCCGGATAATTAACACAGCATCGCAGATAACATCCGGTTTGACGGGGAAGGAATCCATGGCTGACGGTATCGGCGCATGGGTTTATGATAATATCGAAAAGGATTACTCGATATCGTTGCCATCGGCTGTGGACGTTTTGCAGGTGCGCAAGGGGGATTGCAACGAGCATACCGCCTTATATACTGCATTGGCGAGGGCGGCCGGCATACCGACCAAAATCTGCATGGGAATTGTCTATAAAGACGGGCTTTTCTATTATCACGCCTGGCCTGCGGTATATCTGGATGGCTGGAAGCCTGTTGACCCCACCTTCGGCCAGGATCTCGCCGACGCCACCCATCTCAAGATCCTGGAGGGCGGATTTGAAAGACAGGCCGATCTGCTCCGGGTGGTGGGGAGGATCTCCGTGACGGTGCTGGAAACATCGGAAGTAAAAGAAAACCAGTTATGATAGAATTATTGAACGTATCAAAATCGTTCGGCGACAACAAGGCCGTATCCGATCTTTCTCTGACCGTAAATTCGGGGGAATTTTACGGTTTTCTGGGACCCAACGGCGCCGGCAAGACCACCACCATAAGAATGATGAACGGCCTGTTGAAACCGGATAACGGGAGTTTGAAAATCTGCGGTGTCGATATCCAGCAGGATCCCGAGGCGGCGAAGATGAAGACCGGTTACGTTCCGGATTCGCCCTATCTTTACGAAAAGCTCACAGCCCGTGAATATCTCGAATTTACAGGCGGCTTATACCGGCTGGCGCCGGAAAAAATAAATTCGCAGATTGAATGGCTTTTTGATCTTTTCGGAATGAGAGACTGGGCTGACGGCAGATGCGAGGAGTATTCCCACGGCATGAGGCAGAAGGTGGTATTTTGCTCGGCCTTTATCCACGACCCGGAGGTCTTGATTATAGATGAGCCGATGGTGGGGTTGGATCCTCAGTCCGGGAGACTGGTCAAGGATCTCCTGAAACTGTATTCTCGAAGAGGGACCACGGTATTCGTTTCGACTCATACCTTGAGCCTGGCTGAAGAGCTGTGCGACAGAATCGGGATTGTATTTAACGGGAAGTTGATATCTTCGGGGACAATTGAGGAACTCCGACAAGAGGCCGAAGCGGCCGGCGGAAACCTCGAGAGCCTGTTTTTGAAACTGACGGGGGGCCGGCGGGCCGCGAATCTTCCGGATGGTGTCAAAATTGAGTGACGTCAATCACATACTGAGATACAAATCAGTATCCGCGGGATCTTTTTTCCGTAATATCGAAGGCGAGCGGGTGATGAAAATCATCGTGGGCCTTTTTGTGATATCCTGCTTCTTCGGAGGAAGCTATTTTTTCTTTTACAGGATTTTCAATTACCTCGGCGGCCTGCAGGATATCGGCCTGCTTTTGATCAACAAGATAATTTCCCTGGGTTTTCTGGCTATTTTTATAATGCTCATCATATCGAATATCGTAACGTCTATAACGACGCTTTACCGATCGAACGAGACTGCCTTTTTAATATCGACTCCGGCATCGCACAATGACGTTTTTACGGTCAAGTTTATTGATAACATCTTCTTCTCCACCTGGGCCGTTCTTCTTCTGGGGATGCCGATTATCTTCGCCTACGGGATGGTACGGGAGTTCAATTTCTGGCATTATATCTACACCGTTTTCTTCGGCCTTCTGCCTTTTATTGTTATCCCGGCCTGCTTGGGAGTCGCGTTCTCGATTATTATGTTCAGATTGTCGAAATCGATTAGTCCACGGTTGATGTTTTTATCTTTCGGTTCCATACTATTTCTCATAATAGTCCTTTATTTTAAGTTCGGTCAGCCCTCCTCGCTGGCATTTAACGTCATATCGGATTGGCGGGTACTGAATCGATATCTCGGTTCCATGGGCGCAACCTCGTTTCCGTTTCTGCCGAGTTTCTGGATGTCCGAGGTTTTAAGGACGATTTCCGAGGGAGAGGGTAAATCATTACTGGCGTATATACTGGCTTTGATCTCCTCCATGGCGCTTTTTCTAAACCTGGTATTCAGGCTGGCGCATTACCAGTATTACGAAAGCTGGCTGGCATCGGCGGAGACCCGGGGCCGCAAGATCGCTTCGAAGGGCAAAACCTCCAGAAGCGTACGTTTTTTCGGGATGCCGGAATGGCTTCCATCGGATTTCAGGGCGGTGCTGAGGAAGGACCTGAAACTGTTCATCAGGGAACCGGCTCAGTGGGCTCAGTTTACGGTGCTTCTGGCGCTTCTGGCGATTTACCTTGTTAACCTGAAATATTTCCCCACCGATGTCAGGGATTCATACTGGAAGACCCTTATCGGGTTCGGGAACTTCGCCTTCACAGGATTTATCCTGGCGACGCTTTCCATACGTTTCGTGTTTCCCAATATCAGCCTCGAGGGAAGGCCGTTCTGGGCGATAATATCGTCGCCCATGCCGGTGCGGCGGCTGTTCTGGGTGAAATTCTGGTCGGCGTTCATAATTTTCCTTATGATTTCGGAGGTGCTGGCGTTCGTTTCGAACATCATGCTGGGTCTGCGGGGAACGCTGATGGTGTTGACCTTTATCTCGGTCCTGCTTATGTCGATTTCGCTGACCAGCCTGGCGGTGGGTATGGGGGCGATCCATCCCCGGTTCGAGGAACGCAATCCGGGTAAGATAGCCTCCTCCATGGGGGGGATGCTGGCCACGATATTGAGCCTTATATATGTCGGTCTCATGGTTACCATCGCGGCCTTACCGGCTCACAGGTATTCAGTGTTTAAAATGGATCCGACACTGCCTTTCCCGGTTTTCGAGGTTTCACTCGCCGCGGCTTTAATGTTCGTTTTAAATTTGACAGTAATCGTAGTTCCCCTTAAATTGGGCCTTCGTTCGTTGAAGAGCCGGGATTACTATTAATCCGAGGAGTTTTTTGGTGAATTTGCTGGTAACCGGAGGAGCGGGGTTTATCGGATCGAATCTCGCCGATGCCTTGATCGATGCTGGTCATAATGTAACAATTATAGATGATCTTTCCACCGGGCGGAAAGAAAACGTCCCTCAGAAGGCGGAATTCCACAAGCTGGAGATATCATCCCCCGTGGTCGACAAGATTTTCGAAAGGGGCGAGTTCGAAATGGTCTTTCACCTCGCCGCCCAGATGGATGTCAGAAAATCGGTGCAGAATCCGATCTTTGACGCCGACGTGAATATTCTGGGAGGAATCAACCTGCTTCAGGCTTCAGTCAAACACGGGGTAAAAAAGTTTATCTTTTCATCCACCGGCGGCGCCGTCTACGGCGAGCAGGAATATTTCCCGGCGGACGAGAAGCATCCGGGGAATCCCATTAGTCCCTATGGCGTCTCCAAACTGGCGCTTGAGAAATATCTCTATTATTACTGGGCGGAATACAAAATACCGTTTATATCGTTGCGTTATGCCAACGTATACGGTCCGAGACAGAACGAGAAGGGCGAAGCGGGCGTGGTGGCGATATTCTGCTCCAGGTTACTGAGGGGTGAGAAAGCGGTTGTTAACGGCGATGGTTTGCAGACCAGGGATTTCGTTTACGTAGATGACGTGGTCAATTCCAATCTTCTCGCCATGCGACATGATGAAAACGGCTATTTCAACGTGGGCACGGGGTTGGAAACCGATATCAATACCATATTTGAGATGATTAAAGCTGCGACGGGATCAAAACAGGAACGTATAAACGGCCCCGGTAAACCGGGAGAGCAGAAAAGAAGCTGCATTACTTATGAACTCATAAAAAAAGAACTGGGATGGTCGCCGTCCGTCTCTCTCGATGAAGGCATTCAAAAAACCGTCGATTATTTTAAATCGAAGCTGAAAATAAAAGTATAATGGCGGAGATCACGATTATCGGAAGCTCCAGCGGCGATCCCTCGCCGGACAGGGCCAACGCTTCGCTTTTATTGAACTCCGGGAATGAGTTGTATCAATTTGACGCCGGCGAAGGTTTCTCGTCATCGATTCTAAGAATGAATATAGATCATTCAGATATCGGGACCATATTTCTGACCCACGGTCACGCCGATCATTTCACCGGGATTTTTCTGGAGATCCAGATGATGCATCTGGCAAAGAGAACCGGGCGGCTTGATATTTACATGCCTGAAGAACTGGTCGAGCCGACAAAGAAATTTCTTCTTGCTACCTATGTGTTTCCTGAAAGGTTGTCATTTGTAATAGAACTTCACCCGGTCAAACCCGATCCTGTCTTCAGGGATGATAATATAACCGTCTACGCCCGCGCCAACAGCCATCTTAAACTGTTTGAAAAGGATATTGTCGCGGGAGGATATGATAATAAGATGCAGTCGTATACCTACGTGATAAAGACGGGTAGCGCCCGGATAATCTATTCCGGCGATATCGCCTCTCTTTCCGATTACGCCGACCTGCTGGGCGATTGCGATCTTCTGATTACCGAGGGGCTTCATCTCGATCTCGAAGAGCTGTTTGAGCTGTCGGCGGAAGCCGGCCTTAAGAGGCTGGTCCTGACGCATCTTTCGTCGAATATGTACGCCGATCCCGAACCGATAAAAACATCGGCGGCCAAACATGGCCTGACGGACTTGATTATTGCCCGCGACGGGCTTAAATTAGCTGTCTAGAAAAATAATATAGATACCGGTGCACTCGCACCGTGACCCTGGCTTTACTTTGATGATCGGCGATTTCAATAAAAGTGAGGTTTTGTGATGAAAACTGCGCGTGTGAAATGGGTTGAGAACCTGAAATTAATGGGAGTAGCACCGTCGGGACATGCCATCGCCATGGACGGCCCCAAACAGGTGGGAGGAGATGATTCCGCTGTAAAGCCGGGCGAGCTGACTCTCGTAGCGCTGGGAGGCTGTACCGGCATCGACGTTATCACCATTCTGGAGAAGATGCGAGTGAAGTTCGACTCGTTTGAGGTGGTGGTCAACGCCGAAACGGCCGAAGAGCATCCCAGAGTCTGGACCAAAATTCATGTGAAGTATATCTTCAAGGGCAAGGATATGGATGAGGCCAAGGTGAAAAAGGCGATCACCCTTTCGGAGGAGAAGTATTGCTCGGTCTCGGCCATGCTCAGAAAGACGGCCGAGATGACCTATGACTATGAGATAACTGAGGAATAGAATTTATATTAATAATTGGATTTAAAAATCTGTAGGGGTTTGATTAATTGTATAATCTCATGACATAGTTTACAGTTTGTATCAGGACATTGGTTACACATAGTTTTCAAGCCGGTTTTACAAATGGTA
>CP070813.1:2305759-2327904 GCA_020344055.1 Candidatus Zixiibacteriota bacterium
AAACAAACAGGCAAACAATGTAATAGTTTTTCTCATTAAAGCTCCTTCGGTTAATTCTTTCTTCTTTACGCCACTACAGAAGTCAACAATTTAAATATAGTATTTATTCCATAATTCGCAATATTTTTAAAAAAGTTGCGTAAATCCTCGTAACTAACATAACAAACTAAGAATTCCTGAGCGAATAACGATCCTTGCTTAAAATTAAAAGGCCGGAATTAACCGACCTTTCCAAAATGCCTCATTTCAACAGCAACATCCGCCTGTTTTCAGCCCTATCCTCTCCTTTTAACCTGTAAAAATATATGCCGCTTGGAAGATCCGCGGCATCGAACGTGATCCTGTGAATACCAGCGGGCCTTTCCTCCTCAAGCAATAAGCATACCACTTTGCCGAGCAAATCATATACCGTCAAAGTAACAGACTGAGGTTCTGAAAGAGTGAACTCGATTGCAGTTGTGGCATTAAAGGGATTGGGGTGATTCTGATGCAGGGCAACCTGTCCGGGCAGTACAACCTGTTCCCTGATATCCGTTGTGCCTCCTGCCAGGGTATCGCCTATTGAAAGATGAATGTCGTAATATCCTGAGGATGCGACTCCTTCATTCCAGACCACGAAAAGCGTATCGCCCGCGCCCACCGCAATGTCGGGATTGTAGGCCCCGTGACCATCAGGGAAACTAATAAGCTCCGGTTCGTTGTTTCCGCTCCAGGTAAGGCCGCCGTCGGTTGAATAGCCGGCCCAGGCCTCGGCATCATCGAAATTAATCGGCGTCTCGTTCCAGACGGCTATCAAATCGCCGTTGGAATTTACGGCCAGGGCCTGATTCCAGGCCGAGCTTCCGTCATCGGCCCCGAAATCAACCAGTTGCGGACCGGCCAGGCCGCTCCAGGTAGCTCCGCCGTCCGTGGATCCGGTATAAAAAATCTCATAAAGGAAAGGTGAGGCGGTCGCTCGCGTCGCCTGCCAGGTTACGTGAATATTGCCGGATGGATCGATAACCATATAAGCGTCGCCGGACGATCTTATGGCCGTGCTCGTGGGCTGGTCGGCGGTTTCGCTATTGAAAGTCGCGCCCGCGTCGGTGGATTTTCCATAAAGGATTTTATAACTCGTTATATCGTCAGGATCTGTTTTTTCATCCCAGACCACGTAAATATCGTTATTGGGGGCAACGGCGATGTGCGGATTACTGGCGATATGGCCGCTTCTGTAAGAAATATACCTGTCGGCGCCTGTGCCGCTCCACGTGTCTCCGGCATCCGTTGAAATCGAAATATGTATTTCCGAGGTATCCGAAACGGGCCTCTGATGCCACACGACGTAAATATCATCGTTATTATCGACGGCGATATCGGGATCGAAGGCGTCGTTATCAGGCGCCCCGTCAAAACTGATATTGAAATCACTGTTTGAGTGAATCCAGGTCTGTCCCTGATCGGTCGATTTTAGTAGCATGATCTCCTGAACTTCAGGAATCTCATGAAGATCCTCGGCCCAGACAATGAAGATATTACCCTGACTGTCTGTGGCCATGCCAAACGGTTTATCTCCCACGCTGGCAACATTTTGCCCATCGTCGGCAGATATCATAACATCGATCGTTTCGCTGGACCAGGTAACGCCGTTATCCGTTGAGCGACCGAAATAGAGCTCGTAGCTCTGTAATGTCTGCCCCTGCCGCCATACACAATATAGATTCCCTTCCGGCCCCGCTACGATCCTGGGAAACCTGGCCATTTGATAACCGCTGGAAAAATAGCTTATATGGCGATCCGCCGTAGCGCCCGACCAGTCTGCCTGAACGGCCGACACAAACAACATCAGGAACGCCAAGATAATAACGACTCTTCTCATTTAATCATCCTTCCTGATTTATCCTGGTTTCATTACAAAAGAAGCCGACAAAAACAATATAAACTATATTCCATAATTCGCAAGAGCTTTTGGAAAAGTTGCGTAAAATCAGCTTCCTAATAATATGTCCCGCAAAAAAGGCTTAAATAATAATAATGGGTCTATTATTAATATATAATAGAATGGGCCAAGATTCTGGATTAAAAAGTATTGAAAATATTGTTATACATATGTATCTTATTATTCAAAGATGAAGCAGGGATTAAACTTCTGGTTTTTTAGACTGGAGAGCAAAATGAGAGGGTACGTGAAAAGCTGTATTCTGCTGTGTTTTGTTTTTTTTATCGCTACCGCGCTAATATCAGCAGAGATTATTGAGTATAACTACCAACAGGGCGCCCAGGGTTTTGCGCTTTTAAATCAGAGTAATTCGGGCGTGAAAATAAAGTATACCATATCTAAACTGGCGATTGAGGATATTGAAATCGAGGGGCAGATATTGAAGAATGTATATATCTCCGGCATATTTCTTCCCAACAACGCCGGCGCCCCGAATCTGCCGGGCGACGGCAGGATGATAGCGATTCCCCAGAGCGCTACCGCGCAACTAAATATTTTGTCCTACCAAACCGAGCTCATAGAGAATATCGACATAGCCCCCGCTCCCCCGATACCGAAGGAAACCGATAATTCCCCGCCGACTTACGAAAGGGATCTTTCAATTTACAACGCGGATGAATACTATCCCGCAAGCCCCGCTTTATTATCGGAGCTCTCAAAAATGCGCGGCGTCGATTATGTTATACTGGGAATAACGCCTTTCCAGTACAATCCCGTATCGAAACAATTGCTGGTTTACAGGGAACTCGAGATCGAGGTGAATTTTATCGGAGGAAACGGCCATTTCGGCGAGGATCGTCTTCGCAGCCGCTTCTGGGAACCGATATTAAGGCAGAACCTTGTAAATTACGAATCTCTTCCCAAAATCGATTTTTATTCCAGGCTGTTGAATCCCTCCGAAACCGATGATTTCGAATATCTGATAATTATACCGGACGATCCCAACTTCATCGCCTGGGCGGATTCCATCAAAAACTGGAGAACGCTTCAGGGTATAAGAACCGGCGTTGTTAATCTAACCGCTATCGGGGGAAATAACGCAACATATATAGAAAACTACGTTAATAACGCCTACAACACCTGGGATATACCTCCGGTGGCGGTATTGCTGCTATCGGATTATCAGAGCTCCGGCCTCTCCTACGGGATAACGTCCCCCGTGTGGAATTATTATTGCGTTTCGGACAACATTTACGCCGATGTAGACAACAACGATCTGCCGGAAATGGCGTTTTCCAGAATTACCGCTCAGGACCCCACCGATTTATCCATAATGATCAATAAATTCCTGAGCTATGAGCGAAACCCTCCGACGGCCGCCAATTTTTACTACAATCCCATTACCGCCGGCGGATGGCAGACCGAGAGGTGGTTTATTCTTTGCACCGAAATCTGCTGGGGATTTATGAATAGTATGCTCGGTAAAAGTCCGGTAAGGGAATATGCCATATATTCAGGGACGCCGGGGTCGGTCTGGTCTACGAACACCAATACCTATATGCTCGTGGATTATTTCGGTCCTAACGGTTATGAATATATACCGGCTACCCCTGCGCACCTGACCGACTGGGGGGCCAACGCCACCAGGATTAATAACGATATCAACAGCGGCGCCTTCCTGCTTCTTCACCGCGATCACGGTTCCGAAACCGGCTGGGGCGAACCGGATTACGATATCGGCGATCTCTCCGGCCTGGACAATTCCAACCTTCCGCTGGTATTGAGCATTAACTGCCTGACAGGAAGGTACGATTACGGCAGCGAGGTCTTCGCCGAAGCCTTTCACAGAATGAGCCATGGGGCGCTGGCCCTCATTGCGGCGTCGGAGGTGTCGTATTCATTTGTTAATGATACATACATATTCGGCCTGTTCGATTATATGTGGCCGGGATTCGATCCCGGACACGGAACGCCCGGTCCCATAACCCTTAACCCCAGTTTCGCCAACGCCTCCGCCAAATATTACCTGCAGGCTTCGAACTGGCCTTATAATCCGCAGCACAAAGTTTATACCCATCATCTGTTCCATCACCACGGTGACGCTTTCAACAATATATACTCCGCTATCCCGCAGAATCTCACCGTGTCTCACGATCCGGTGTTGCTGGCGGGAGTAAGCACGTTTACCGTGTCTGCGAACCAATACGCGCAGATCGGGCTTACGGCCGACGGTGAGATAATAGGGGCCGGCGAGGGCACCGGCCTTCCGGAGCCGATCGACATAATTCCGCAATTGCCGGGCAATTCCATGGTTGTAACAATTACAAAACCGAACTATTTTCGGTACAGCCAGGAGATTTCCGTTATTACCACGTCCGGGCCCTACGTGATCTTCGATTCATATACCATTAATGACTACAGCGGCAACAACAACGGCCTGGCCGATCTGGGTGAGGATATCGATCTGGGAATGCAACTGAGAAACGTCGGTTCCGATACGGCGTTCAATGTTGTGGCAACGCTTTCCTCGGTCGATCCATATGTGACAATAACCGACAACACCGAAAACTTCGGTCTGATAGAGGACGGTCAGGGTACGGTTTATATCGACAACGCTTTTTCATTCGACGTTTCCAGCTCGATTCCCGATGGGCACAGCATCATATTCCAGGTCGACGCCACCGATGATTCCGACAGCGTCTGGACCAGCAATTTCAGTATCGTGGCGTGTGCCCCCCAGATCGAATTCGGCGGGATTGTTATTGACGATTCCGACGGCAACAATAACGGGGTTCTCGATCCCGGCGAATCGGCTAATCTTATTGTGACCCTGGTTAATTCGGGAACCGGCCAAGCCGATGGAATCACCGCGGTCCTTACAGAGAGCGACCCCTACGTGGGGATTGTCGATGATTTCGGCACCTTCGGGGAGATATCCGCCGGGGGCGGAACCGGAAACAATTCATCCGACCTGTTCCTTGCCTATGCCATGGGAACCTGCCCGTCCGGCCACAGCGCCTCGTTCAATCTGGCTGTCGCCGGGGATCGCGGATATACCGAGGATGTAGGTTTCGACATATTAATAGGCGATAAGGCTGTCATATATTATGACGATTTTTCGTCGAATCAGGGCTGGACCGGATTGGGGGGTTCCGCCGAATGGACTATTGGTCCTGCGACCGGAGGCATAGGTAATGACAATTACGGTAATCCCGATCCCTCCCAGGATCACAGTCCTACTACCGACAATAAGGTCCTCGGTAATGATCTAACTCCCGGAACTGGCGGCGACTACAACGCCAGCATCAGTTCTACCTACTATACGACATCTCCGGTTATTGACTGCTCCAATTTCACCGATGTCGAATTGAGATTCTTCAGGTGGCTGGGAGTTGAAAGAGACATGTATGACAACGCCTATTTTCAGGTTTATAACGGTTCATCCTGGATAACCTTATTCGAGAACGGCAACTCCACTATTGATGAAAATTCCTGGAATGAGCAGTTCTATAACGTTTCGTCTTACGCCGACGGTAACGCCAGCTTCAGAATCAGGTTCGGACTGGGATCTACGGATTACGCCTGGCAATATTGCGGCTGGAACATCGATGATATCGAGCTCAAGGGATATTCGCAGGGCTCCGGAAACGACCCTGAAATTTTAATTGTGCCGTCCGCTATAATCGACAGCGTACGTCAGGGCGAACAATCGCTGAACACCCTGAAAGTCTACAACATAGGCACGAACAACCTGGAGGTTACTTTCACTCCATCCGCGGCATGGATAGAGTGTTACGGCGGAATGAATGTCGTCGCGGCGGGCGACAGTATGGATTTTGATGTCACCATTAACGCTGCTACCTTAACTCCCGGAGACTATTCCGAAACCCTCGATTTTGTCAGCAACGACATTAACCACCTCACCGGCAGTCTCCCGGTCAACGTCAACGTGCGTCCCGGCGGATGCGATTACGTTGTAGGAGACGTTAACAACAGCGGCGATTATAACGGTCTGGATGTAACGTATTCCGTGTCTTACTTCAAGGGAGGTCCGGTTCCTCCGCTTGAATGCGAATGCCTGCCCGGAGATTTCTGGTATGTGGCCGGTGACGTCAACAACAGCTGCTCTTTCAACGGCCTGGATGTGACCTACAGCGTTTCATATTTCAAAGGCGGCCCAGATCCTGTTCCTTGCCAGGATTGCCCGCCCTCGTCGGTCCTGGGAGTCTCCGGATCCGGGAATAATCCTATTTTCAAAATCGGCAAGGACGCGGAACAGCCCGGATCGAAGAAGAAAAATAACCTGAAGTAATCCCGGTAGTTTAGAGTATTTGATTGAAGCGGGATGACCCGGCCGGGGCCATCCCGCTTTTTTATTCGCGGTTGTTCACGTGACTATCAAAAATACCCGTTTTCCATAAAATTAATTTTAGCTTGACGATAATATCAAACGGCGGGTATACTTGGGTGATGACTGAATGGTAGTCATCTTAATTTTATGATTTGTGGAATCGACCTTTGAAGAACCTGACTGATTATCGTCCAAACGCTTATTGGAAACAAAATCCGAAAAACCGGATAAAATAGAGACAAGTAAATCGAAATAAAGGAGGAAATCGTGAAGAGGATTTTAGTTGTCTTGCTAACGTTGACGATGGCGCTGGCCTGCGGATCGTCCCGAAAAGTCACCCGCCTGGAAACCGACACCGTTACCGACCTGAGCGGCAAATGGAACGACACCGATTCCCGCCTGGTGGCTGAGGAGATGATCTCCGATTGTCTTTCCAGGGTATGGGTAACCGATTTCGCCGCGGCGCAGGGTAGAAAACCAGTCGTCACCGTCGGCTCCATCCGCAACAGGAGTTCAGAGCATATAAATACGGAGACTTTTTCGAAGGACTTCGAAAGAGAGCTGATCAATTCCGGCAAGGTGAGATTCGTGGCCAGCCGGGAACAGCGCGGCGAGATCCGCGACGAACGCATGGATCAACAGCAGTACGCGTCGGAGGAGACCAGGAAACGACTGGCCCAGGAAACCGGCGCCGATTTCCTGCTTTACGGTTCCATCAATTCCATTACCGACCAGATAGAGGGAACCCAGGTGGTCTATTACCAGACCGACCTGGAACTGATCAACCTCGAGTCCAATGAGAAATCCTGGATCGGCACCAAAAAGATTAAAAAGGAAATTACCCAGAAAGGCGAAAAGTGGTAGGGCGATAGCCCCTTTCTGATATACTTATGCCCCCGATTATTCCTGAGGTGAAAAAATTCACCGTCCATAATGGGCTGTTTATCGCGGTGATATTTATTATCGCGGCGGTTTCATGCAGCAGCGTCGCCACCCGGAAGAAATTCTACGAGCCGATTACCGCCGATATCCAATCGCAGAACTTCGAAGCGGCCTACCTGAAAATCGAAAAAGCCAGAGAGAATAACAAATACGCCAAAAAAGACCGGTTGCTTTATTACCTGGACTCCGGTTTCGCCGCTCATTACGCGACTTTATTCGATACCAGCAACGTAAAGTTGACATCGGCGGAGGATGCCGCCCAGGAGCTTTTCACCAAAAGCATCTCCCGGGCCGCCACCTCCATCCTTCTGAACGACAACGTCCTGGAATATTCCGGCGAGGATTACGAGGTTCTCTATACCAATCTGTTAAAGACGCTGAATTATCTTTCCATAGGCGAGTTCGACGAGGCCTTCGTGGAGGTAAGGCGCGCCAACCTGAAGCTGGAGCTTCTGGATCAAAAATACGGCGACGCCGCCAAGGCGCTTCAAAACGGTGTGGAAGATGACACGGCTGAAGTTAAAATCAATTACGATCTCGCGAAGGTACGGTTCAACAACGATGCCTTCGCCAGATACCTCAGCATGCATATGTACGCCGCCGACGGCAAGATGGATGACGCCCGGATCGATTACGATTACATGGTACGGGCATTCAGGGAGCAACCGTTCATCTATAATTTTCCTATGCCGGATGTCAAATACGTTCCCGAATCCGACGGCAAACAGATTGTAAGCGTGGTAGGGCTGGCCGGGCTTTCGCCGGTGAAGGAGGCGGTCAATCTCAGGATAAGGACCGATAAGGATCTGGGCCTGGTTCAGGTGCTGTATACCGATGGCGAGAAAAAGGATACCGAATACGGGCATCTGCCCCTACCGGTAAAAGCCGATTACTATTTCAAATTTTCACTGCCCAAAGTAGCTTCCCGTGAAAGCATAGTACATGGAATCAGGTTTTTGGTCGATTCCGAAGTTGTCGGCAACCTGCAACTAATCGAGGATGTCTCCATGGTGGCGGAGGAAACTTTCCAGGCTAAAAAATCGATGATCTATTTCCGGACTATCGCCCGGGCGGTATTCAAGGGCCTGGCGACCCACAAGGCCAAGGAAAAGGTCGATACCGGCGGTGTGGGGGGCTGGCTGAAGAAGGCGGCCATCGACGTTGGCGCCGATATCACCGAAAACGCCGACCTCAGGTGCTCGCAGCTTTTGCCGGGAAGAATTTATGTTGGCGATTTCGAGCTGGAACCGGGAGTGTATGACCTCCGGGTGGAGTTCATCGGATCCGGCGGGGGCGCAATCTACAGCCAGGAATTCCCCGGTTACGAGGTCAAATCGAGCGGCATCAACCTGGTCGAAGCGGTATTTTTAAATTAATTAGAATTTGTAGGTCGGGTTCCGAACGTAGTGAGAAACCCGACAATTCTTTTATTCCTTCTTTTTCTCCCCTTCCCTCTTTATTTCCTCCAAAACCTCCCGCTCCACCGCCTCCGGGTCGCCGCCAAGTAATTTAATTTTTTCCCTTGACTCGATTGAGTCGCAATGATTTTTCCCGTACACTTTTAGGTAAATTTTAAATGCTTTTAAAAAGGACGAGAGGCTTTTCTCTTTATCCCCTATTATACCGTAAAGCTCTCCAATATTATATAGCGTTATGGCAACATTCGGATGATTCTGATCTAATAATCTCTCTAATATTTCCAATGCCTTATTGAAATTTACAAGAGCATCTTCATAATTCTTATTCTCCTTTAAAGATAAGGCAATATTATTATAACAGGTAGCCACATGCGTATGTGTATCACCAAAAAATCTCCTGAAATTATCTAATGCTTTGTAATGATATTTTAACGCAATTTTATAATCTCCCTTACTAAAATATATTAAGCCAATATTATCCAAAGTTGTTGCGACTTTTGGATGCAGTTCTCCATAAATAATTTTGCTAATATCTAAAGATTGTTCATAATATTCTAGTGCGCCATTTAAGTCGCCGAGATTTTTTGAAGCAATTCCTAAATTATTATAATCAGTAGCAACAAAAGAATTGAATTTCCCGTATATTTTTGTGTTTATTTTCAGATTCTTTTTATGTATTTTTAATGCTCCTTTATAGTCTCCAGTAGCATTCATCAATATTCCAAGATTATTATATATCGGTGTAATATTTTCCAGCCCTAAATTTGGATAATTTTCTGCTATATTCATGGCAGTGTTTATTATTTTTAGCGCCTCTTTATATTCTCCCTGAACATATAACAAATAGCCGAAATTATTTAGGTAAGATAAATAATTTTCATTTTTTGCCCCTTTTCTATTTAATTCAATATTGACAGCTTTTTCGATAAATACTCGGGCTTCCTCAAATAAATCGATATCTAAAGCACATACCCCAGCGCTGTTTAATGTTTCCGGATCGTCAGGCCTTATCTCCAACGCTTTTTTATAAAATTCCAGCGCTTCAATATAATAGGGCTTATAATATTCAGCGTCGCCGCGGGCTTTGTAGGCCAACGCAAATTCCTCATCGCGCTTTTCTTTCAACCTTTCCCATGCCGTCTCCATCCTGGCCAGGTAATCGTCAATGAGCCGGCCTCCCTTTTCATATTCTCCGGCGGCGATCAGGGCAATGCCCTCGTCGAGCTCTACCGAGACAGGTAGTTCCTTTCCTGCTTTTTTTATTTCCTCAAGTTTGCCAAGAAGACTCAGCGCCTTTTCTTTTACCTCTTCAGGCGGTTGCGGTAGAATGTTTTTATCAATCGAAGCGGTCTTGGGCGAGATCTGCTTTGACAATGATCGGATTTGAGCGCTAAGTTCGCCTACAATTCGCTCTTCCGTAACTTCTAAATCGAACTTATCCGGAGGATCGGCGAGCCCCTTATCATAGCCGAAATGTTCTAAAGCCTCTTGTCGGGCTTTCTTCTTGGAATATTTTCGAAGGCCGGTAACCGCGCTAAAGCCGGCCTTAATTAAACCTACCGCCCCCGTAAATATGCTGAAAAATCCCATCTATAATTTTTCCCGTATGCCGCCAATTTAATGAAATAAATTCGATAGCGCAATCCATTTATATATTTTTCGCCGTAAGGAAAAGGTCATTACAGCACAGAAAGATGCCGGATCAAGTCCGGCATGACAGCGTTAAAACAATGTCGTAGGCCGGGTTTGATCTCTCCTACAAACCCGACGCTTGTGCCTTATATCCCGCTGAACTGCACGTCGGTGAAATAGAGGCTCGGGAACCGCCACGATGAATAGATATAGGGATCGTTGCCGACCTCGGCCAGCCGGTTCCAGAATTCGTTCATGTTGCCGGATATGTTCATCTCGTTTACCGGCCTGACGATCCTGCCGTCTTCAACATAAAGCCCCACGATCCCGATCGAGAAATCGCCGGTGGTGGAGTTGGAGTTGCCGCCGATGAAATTTTTCACCAGTATCCCCTTTTTCATCTCCTTTATGAGATCATCCAGCGATTTCGTGCCGTACTCCAGGGTGAGATTGGAGGTGGAGCCGGAGTTAGGCGCCATGCCGAGTTTGTTGCCGTAGTAATTATCGATATAATATTCTTTCAAAACGCCCTTATCGATTTTCACCCGTTTTTTGGTCGCCATCCCCTCGCCGTCATACAGGCGCGATCCCAGCCCGTTGACTATAAAAGGATCGTCTATCAGGGTGAATTTTCCCGACGCTATCTTCTCTCCGAGTCTGCCTTCCAGAAACGAGCTTTTCTGCTGCAGGGAGCTGGCCTGCATAGGACTGAAAAGGGAATAAAACAGTCTGCCTGCGGAGCGGTTTTCCACGACCATATCGTATTTGCCGGATTCCATCTTATCCTGCCCGATCTTTTCCAGGGCGCGTTCAACCGCTACTTTACCCAGAAATTCCAAATCGGGCAGATCCTTGAATAACCGCACCGTGGCCCAATTCCAGTCGTACGGCCGGCCGCCCTCACCGTCGTCGACCGTGGCCTCGGCTCCGGCCGAGAAGGCGGTCCTGGAGGATTCGCCCTCGAAACCGTTGCTGTTGACTTTCACCGATTGCGAAAAGCTGTCGGAATATCCGGCGGTGCAGGAGAGGATTTTATCGCTTTGTGCCCTGGCAATCGATTCGATCTCTTTGGAAATTTGCACCCGCTGTTCGGAGGTGACACTTTCATAAGATGAATCGAATACCTTTAAGTCGATATCTTTTTGACCCTTATAAAATTCCGGGTCGGGAAGCTTGCGGTGGGGGTCCTCGTTCAGGTATTTAGTCATTGCCACCGCACCTGAGATAAATTTTTCCAGGGACTCTTTACGCAAGTCGTTGGTACCGTGGCTGGAGTAACGATTATCGTCGTAAAACGAAATATCCAGAGCGTTTTGAGTTGACTCCTTGAGTTTATCGAGTTGACCGTCACGGTATTCAACCTCGACATTTCTGCTCTGTGCAACATCAACCGAAACCTCTTCGGCGCCATGAAATTTGGCCTGTTCAACCGCCCAGCGGGCAAGTTCGAGTTTTTCTTTATTATTCATAGTTAATACCTTTTCCTAAAATTGTTATCAGGACACCCCGCCGACCGTTATGGAGGATACTTTTACAGTTGGAAGCCCCTGCGATACCGGCACACCCTGGCCGTCCTTGCCGCAGGTCCATCCCCCCTCGGCAAATTTGAGATCGTCGGCAACCATCACAATATTCGCCAGAACCTCCGGGCCGTTGCCAATGATATTGATATCCTTTACCGATTTGGTTAATTTTCCATCCTCGATCAGGTTGCCGGATTTTACATAGAAGGTGAAGTCCCCCGCCCCGATAAATACCTGGCCGTTGGTAAATGTTTCGGCGTAAAGTCCTTTTTTAACGCTTTTAATGATCTCTTCCGGCGCATGAGGTCCGGGAAGCATATAGGTATTTCTCATCCTGGGTATGGGAGCGTAGCGGAACGATTCCCGACGGCCGTTCCCTGTATGCCTGGCCTTGTAATGTCTGGCGCTGATTCTGTCGTGAAGGTAGGTGGCCAGGATGCCGTCTCGTACCAGATAAGTTTCTTCGGTATCGTTCCCCTCGTCATCTATATTGAGGGAACCCCGAATATTGAGGTTGGTGCCGTTATCTACTATGGTGACAAATTCCGGCGCTACGGGTTTGCCGATTTTATCGGCGAAGATCGAGATGTTCTTACGGTTGAAATCGGCTTCCATTCCATGCCCGATGGCCTCATGGAGAAGAATGCCGGAGCTTCCGGGAGCAAGCACAACCTCCATTTCACCGGCCTCCGGTTTTACGGCCTCGAAAAGATCAATGGTACGTTTAACTGCCTCATCGGCCAGCCGCTGGACCTTCTCCGGTGTGAAAAACTCTATTCCATGCCTGGCCGCAAGGCTGTATCCATTGGTTTCGCGTTGCCCGTTTTGCTCGGCGGTGCAGGAGACCCTCAGCGAAGTCATGGGACGATAATCGCATACGGTCTTGCCTTCAGAATTGGCGATCAATACATACGAGCTGGAATCGCTGAAGCGGATTCGGGATTTGATGATCCTGGAGTCCTTGGCAAATACCTTGTCGTTGATCTCCTGAAGGTACGGAATTTTACGGTCGATTTTAACATTCTCCCACAGGGTCTTGACAGGGTAATAATCGGGCAGGGTCTTATGTTCCAGTCCTACAGGCGCAACCGTTTTGGCTTGATCGGCTATGTTCGCCGCGGTGGCGGCGGCCAGTTTCATGGCTTTTGGCGTAATCTCCTCGGTGAAAGAATATCCGGTCTGATCGCCGGAAACTACCCTTATCCCGACTCCAAAATCTACGTTCGCGTATGCCCTGTTAACGGCATTGTCCTCCAATCCTACCGTGTTGGCTATACTGTGCTGAAAGTAAATATCGCAGTAATCTCCCCCCTGTTCGAGCGCAGTTTGCATGACCTCCAGAACGGTTTTCTCATCCACGCCAAAATGCGCGTAATATTCCTTCAGATTCACAATATCCTCCAGTGGTGTGGCAAACGCGGCTGAGGGATCGAACTTGAATATCCCCGGGATACTCGCTATTGCTATCCCTTTTGCCCCCGTTTCAAGGAATTGTCTTCGGCTCATTCGGCCCATTCAGTTTTCCTCCCACACTTTTTAAAAATTAAACTTTCTTCCACGTTTTATTTTATATAATTGCTAAACCGATAATTCGCAATAAAGATTCCTTTTAAAATCACATTTAAATGGATAATGAAAGCACTTTACATAGCCTCTAATGCTTAAACAATTTGTATTTCAATTTCAACCAACAGTTGTATATTAAGGCCATGGCTGATGATGATGCAAATAATAAAGAAATTTCTATTTTTAAAAAAATCTCCACAGAGTTAGACATCTCTCCCCGCCAGGTTGAAGTAACGGTGGGACTGCTTGATCAGGACGCCACCATTCCTTTTATAGCGCGATACAGGAAAGAGGCCACCGGCGAACTCGACGAGGTTGCCATTACTTTTATCCGGGATAGGATTTCTAAACTCAGAGAGCTGGAAAAACGTCGTGCAGCCATAATCAAGTCGTTGGAAGAAAGGGAGTTGATGACCGACGAGCTCCGCCAGCTTGTCGCGCAGGCGGAAACCTTATCCGAGCTCGAGGATGTTTATCTTCCGTATAAACCCAAAAAACGAACAAGGGCGACTATCGCTCGTGAGAAAGGGCTGGAGCCCCTGGCGGAGTTAATCTTCGAGCAGGGTGATATCGACCCTGAAGCCGAAGCTGAGAGATATATCGATAAGGAAAAAGGGGTCGCGACGCTCAATGACGCGCTCGCCGGGGCGAGGGATATTATAGCGGAATGGGTAAATGAAGACACCGGCGCCAGAGGATTGATAAGAGAGCTTTTCTCAAACAAGGCGACCATTAAATCGAAGCTCGTCCAGGGCAAAGAAGAAGAGGGAACGAAATACTCTGATTATTTCGATTGGGAGGAACCGTTAGCGAAAGCTCCGTCCCACAGAATCCTGGCCATGCGGCGCGGGGAGAACGAATCGATTCTAAACCTCAAAATCGCTCCGCCGGATGAGGATGCTTTATACATTCTCTATGATTTTTTCGTTGACGGTGATAATCCGGCCTCCGAGCAGGTCAGACTTGCGGTGGATGACGGTTATAATAGATTGATGGAGCCGTCTATTGAAAATGAATTCCGTTCCGAATCAAAACTGAAGGCGGATATAGACGCTATCAGGATATTTTCTGTCAATCTGAGGGAGCTTCTCATGGCGCCGCCGCTGGGAGCGAAAAAGATCATGGCCATAGATCCCGGTTTTCGGACCGGGTGCAAGGTCGTATGCCTGGATAATCAGGGCAAGCTACTGCATCATACTACCATATTCCCGCATAATGATGATGAGAATAAGCTTATGGTTGCACAGAAGGAAATTAAAGAGCTCTGCGGGAAATATTCCGCAAATGTAATAGCGGTCGGTAACGGCACCGCGGGACGCGAAACCGAGGCTTTTCTTCGGAACATCGGTCTTCCCGACGACATATCAATTGTCATGGTGAATGAATCCGGGGCCTCAGTCTATTCCGCCTCGGAGGCCGCCAGGGAGGAATTTCCCGATTATGATGTCACCGTGAGGGGTGCGGTCTCCATAGGGCGTCGTTTGATGGATCCGCTGGCTGAGCTGGTAAAGATAGACCCGAAGTCCATCGGGGTGGGGCAATATCAACACGATGTGGACCAGTCTGCCCTAAAACAAGGGTTGGATGATGCCGTTATGAGTTGCGTCAACTCCGTGGGCGTTGAGATCAATACGGCGAGTAAGCAACTACTTACCTTTGTTTCGGGTCTGGGTCCGCAGCTTGCCGGTAATATTGTTAAATATCGGGACGAAAAGGGGCCGTTCAAATCGCGAGAGGACTTAAAGAAGGTTCCCAGATTGGGCCCCAAAGCGTTCGAGCAGGCGGCCGGGTTTTTAAGAGTCCCGGGTGCCGATAATCCCCTCGATTCCAGCGCGGTGCATCCGGAAAGCTATTCCATTGTCGAAAACATGGCGGCTGATTTAAAATGCACTGTGAAGGAACTAATGAAGGATGAAGACCTGCGTAAGAAAATAGACTTAAACAAATATGTTTCCAAAACCATCGGCCTTCCGACCTTGAAGGATATTATGGAGGAACTCGCCAGGCCGGGCCGGGATCCTCGGCCGGAATTCGTACAGTTTAAATACGACGATCGCGTCAATTCCATCGAGGATCTTCAAAAGGATATGATTCTGCCCGGCATTATAACAAATATCACCGCCTTCGGCGCTTTTGTAGATGTGGGCGTTCATCATGACGGGCTCGTGCACAAAAGCAGGATGGGGAAGAAATTCGTGGAGAACGTATCCGGGGTCGTAAAAGTCGGTCAGACTGTTAAAGTTAAGGTTGCCGATATAGATCTTGAAAGAAAACGGATATCGCTTGAATTATTGGAAAGTTAACGGAATTATGGCATAATGTCATCAGGAAGGCGATGAGATATTTTTTAACTGTATTAATCGGGTCGTTGTTTTTATATTGCGGGGGATCGGAACCGATCGGTGGCGCGATGGAACTGGCGAAATTAATTCCCGATGAATACAAAGGCTGGAAAACCTCCGGCGAAATAAAAAGCTACAACCGTCAAACCATTTTCGACTATATCGACGGCGCCGGGGAAGTTTATCTTTTATATGATTTTAAGGACGTCGCCGTCAAGAAACTGGTGGGCGCCGACTCCACGGAAATTACCGTCGAAATATTCGACATGGGTGGCTCAGAAGACGCTTTCGGGATATTCAGCCATTCCCGCGAAGGCAACGATATCGGCATGGGGGGCGGATCGGAATTTCGCGACGGCTTCCTGTGTTTCTGGAAAAGCAGGCACTTTGTCTGCGTTTATTCCGACAGACTTTCGGAAGATATCAATAATGTTATAATCGCTATCGGAAAGGAAATCGAAGGCAAAATAACCGGCGATTCGAAAATGCCGGACATATTGAATGTATTGCCTGAAAAAGACCTTATCGAATTAAGCGTGATATATTTTCACAAGCAGACCTCTTTGAACTATCATTACTTCATATCAGAGGAAAACATCCTGAATCTTGGGGATAATACCGAAGCGGTTATAGCCAATTATAGGCCGAACAGAATGGTTTTGCTCTGCGTTGAATATCCTGATAACGAAACGGCCGGAGAATCTCTGGATGGATTCACATCAAAATATATCCCTGAGGCTAAAGATTCGGGAATCGCTGAAATCGAAGAAGGGCGATGGGTTAAGGCGGTGAATATGGGACGTTATTTTATAGCTACTCTTGACTCCCCGGACGAAAAAACTGCAAATTCGCTGATAGATAATGTCAAAGATAAAATTTCGAGGATGGGAAATGGATAAAAAACATAAGAGCAAGTCAAAAAGCGGCGTAACGCGCCGCGATTTTATCAAGGGGGCTAGTCTGGCGGGGATGGCGGCAGCTTTTGGACTGCCGGTTGAGATTTCCTTTGCGGACGAGGACGTTCAGAAAACCAGGGTGGTTTTAATACGCAATGAAAATGTCCTGGATGCCGATGGGAATGTCAACGCCGAGATAATCAACCGCATGCTGGATGAAGCGGTCACGGCTTTATTCAAGACGGAAAATCATCGGGACGCCTGGGAAAAGATCGTCCTGCCGGACGACGTGGTCGGCATAAAAAGCAACGAATGGGGGCCGCTTCCCACTCCCGCAGAACTGGAACAGGCGATAAAATCCCGCGTTACGGAGATGGGAGTACCCGAAGATAAAATAGCCGTAGACGACAGGGGAGTATTGCGTAACGATGTCTTCAAGAACTCCACCGCCCTCATAAATGTCAGGCCTATGAGAACTCACCACTGGGCGGGCGTAGGGGGTCTTTTGAAAAATTATATCACGTTTACGCCCCGCCCGGACGATTACCATGATAATTCCTGCGCCGATCTGGCCACTTTATGGAAAAAACCCGTGATAAAGGGGAAAACGAGATTAAATATCCTTGTATTATTGACGCCCCTTTTCCACGGCGTCGGGGCCCATCATTTCGACAGGAAACATATCTGGGCTTATAACGGGCTTCTGGTGGGAACCGATCCGGTAGCCGTGGACGCCACGGGCTTGCGAATAATCGAGGCCAGGAGAGAGCAGTACTTCGGCGAGTACCGTCCCATGAAACCGCCGGCTCATCATATAGCCTACGCGGACATCAGACACGGGCTGGGCGTTAGCGATCCCAATAAAATCGAGCTCGTTAAGCTCGGATGGTTGGAAGGCGCTTTAATATAAAGCATCCGTCGCATCAATTATGATCGATATACCCGAATCCCTGCGCTCTTCTCTGGTTTATCTTGATAATCCCGACGATTTTGACGCCATTATTCTCCATCGAATATTTATGGGGTCCGAGCCCGAACGCTTGACCTGCAGGCCCATAACCGACTTTTCGGAAAAAGAGATAATACTGCGTTATCGCGGGCGCAAAAATGACGTCAACCTGCGCGATTTCGTCATACGGCGTACCGGCGATAACTGCCTTCTGGGACGTATTACCTATTTCGATCTTAATCCCCGCAACAGATCGGTCGAGATCGGCTTTCTTATCGCGCCCGAATACAGGCGCAAAGGATACGCCTTTGAAGCCATGAGGTTATTGTTAAGATATCTTTTCGAGGAACTGGGACTTAACAAAATTATGGCCCAAACCGGCGAGTATAACCAGGCCTCCATCGCCCTTTTAAAAAAGCTGGGATTCAAACAGGACGGAAGACTGCGCCAGCATCACGAGGTCGACGGGAAAATATTCGATGATCTTCTATTCAGCATCCTCGCGGAGGAATTCAATCCCTAGTGTCATTCCTGCGGAAGCAGGAATCCATTAAGGCTACCCTTCTTGATGCCGGATTAAATCCGGCATGACAGGGGGAAATCACATTGTGCCGTCAGATCTCCGCATCTGACGGCAATGAGCGGTCAGGTGCGGAGACTTGACCTCACGGGAATAGCTACTTCATTGTCATTCCCGAAATCTCTAATCGGGAATCCATGAGGGCTGGCATTTATGGATGCCGGATCAAGCCTTAGGTCGGGTTTGATCTCTGCCCAAACCCGACGCCGGGCCTATATCCCCTTCGACTTCAGATTTTGTTTTGAGAACGCTTTCTCCAACTTGGAATCGGTAAAAACGCCATCCTTCCTGATCAGCTTGTTGTCGAAATATATTTCCCCGCCGCCGTAATCCTTGCGTTGTATCATCACCAGATCCCAGTGGATGGCCGAATTGTTACCGTTGGGAGCTTCATCATAACACTGACCAGGAGTGAAATGAAAGGAGCCAGCGATCTTTTCGTCGAAAAGGGTGTCCTTCATGGGATGCAGTATGAAGGGATTCAATCCGATGGCGAACTCGCCGATATAACGGGCGCCGGGATCGGTATCGAGGATCTTGTTTAGCTTCTTGTTATCGCCGGAACAGGTGGCTTTGACGATTTTCCCTTTTTCGAACTTGAATTGAATGTCGTTATAAACCACACCCTGATAAAGCGAGGGAGTGTTGAATTTTATGGTGCCATTGACGGAGTTTTTCACAGGCGCGGTATAAACTTCTCCGTCAGGTATATTTCGGGTGCCGTCGCATTTCACAATGGGAATATTCTTTATAGAGAACTTAAGATCGGTTCCCGGCCCGGTGATATGCACCTTGTCGGTCCTGTTCATCAGTCTTACCAGCGGGTTCATGGCGCGGGACATCTTAGCGTAGTCGGCGCAGCAAACGTCATAATAGAACTTCTCGAACGATTCCTGCGACGTTTCCGCCAGCTGGGCCATGGCGTTATTGGGGAAACGCAACACCACCCATTTCGTCCGCTTAACCCTTTCTTCAAGGTGAACCGGCTTGTAGAAAAGAGAATTGTGTTTGTCGATCTGTTTCCGGTCGATATCGGCCAGGTCGAAGGGGTTATCCGAACCCCGCAGGCCGATATAAGCGTCGGCCTGTTTCATTAAATGAAGATGCAGCTTGGCCAGTTTTTTGAATTGCTCATCTTTTGCCTGCCCCATCCACTGCCGGGAAAGCGATTCGTCGTTGTAATACCAGAACGGCACCGCTCCCTTTTTGGTGGCGTATTTAATTATCTCTTTCCCCAGTTCGAGAGTATCTTTGCCTTTTATCTCCAGGTACAGAACCTCGTCTTTTTTCAGCTTAACCGAATAGTCCAGCAGCTGCCGGGCGAGTATTTCGTTTCTTTTATCCTTCATTTTTCGGCTCCTGTTTAATTGACCGCTATAAATTTCGGGGAAGATAACAAAAACGCAGGTGGAACGCAACCATATCGTGCAAAATGCCGGTTGAACCTCCGGAAACAAACGATTATAATACGTAGTTAATTGGAGATGTTCCGGTATTGATCATGACAGGCTCGACTGAGAAACGCACGCTGACGACGATTCAACAGGAGATATAGATGGCATATTTTGAGATAAGAGACTGGATAAATAAACTGAAGCCGGGTAGCGAAAAGAAAGAAGTACTATCCGAATACGGGGGCCTGGATAAAAAGACTTTAAAGAAGATGTATAAAAACATGGTGCTGGCCCGCAGAATCGAGCAGGAGGAAAAGACCCTCCTGAGAAAGGGTTTGTGCCGATTTTTTATCGGATGCGGCGGCAAGGAGCTGGTCGACGTGGTGGCGGCCCATTTTCTCGCGGATACCGACCCCTTCATCGGTTATTACAGAAACAAAGCGTTCGATATGTCGAGAGGTGTTTCCATAAAGCAGAAGATTTACGAAGCGGTGGGCGATGTGCGTTCATCGTCAAGCGGGGGCATGCTTCAACTGTCTCACTCATCCTACCCGGAACTGGGAATTCTTCCGCAGGCATCCCCGACCGGTTCGCACGCTCTGGAGGCCGCCGGCCTGGGCGAGGCGATTAAATGCAGTGTGCCTATAGATGGGATGCTGGGAATTAAAGGCGGAAGATTCTCCAGAGACTCGATCGTCTATTGCGCCATAGGTGAAGGCTCGACTTCGTCCCCCGAATTCCACCGGGCGGTATTTTACTCCGTTTATAACAACACCCCCAATATCTTCGGCATCTACAACTGCGGCTGGGCTATCTCCACCAGCGTGCAGGAACAGTTCCCCGAAGGAAATCCAACCACCTCGTTTGAGGGTTTCCAGAGATTCGGACTTTTAATCGAGAATTTCGACGGCACCGAGATAAAGGAATCGATCAAGACGTTCAAGAAGATGGTCGATTATGTCCGTTCCGGCAAAGGGCCTGCCATCTGTAATATCAACGTCACCCGCGAGGATTCCCATTCCGGTTCCGACGACCAAACCCATTACATGGAGCCGGAACTGCAGAATTATCATATAGAAAATGATCCCCTCAGGAAGATGGCAAAAGAGATGATCGATGACGGCTTATTCACGCCGGATGAACTGGCAGTATTATATGATGAGATCGATAAAGAGGTCGCGGCCATATCGGCCGAGGTGACCGCGGATATTCACTATAAGAAACCTGAGGATGTATTAACTAAAGTATACAGTTATAATAAAGACAGCGCTTTCGATCGCTGGTATAAATTGATTAAGGAAAAAGGTGAAATTCGCCAGGAGCGCTATAGGGAATTTCATAAGAAAGGGTTTTTCCCCACCGATGAGCTTCCAGAAAACCAGCCCCCCATGACTCTGCGAACGGCTATCAATTATACTCTTTTTGATATTTTCATGATGACTGATGATGTTATCCTCTTCGGTGAGGACGTCGCCGATTTCGCCCGCGAAGTATTCGATAAAGGCGAGGAAGTCATGAACAAACTCAAAGGCAAGGGCGGCGTTTTCCTCACCACCAAGAACCTCCAGCGAGCCTTCGGCCCTGAAAGAATTTACAATACCCAGCTCGACGAGGCCGGAATTCTGGGCCGCGCCGTGGGGCATTCCTACCAGGGACGGGTGCCGAGCCCCGAAATACAGTTTATCGACTACATGAGCCCCGGCTACCAGCAGTTGAAAGACCGTATCGCCACCACCTATCAGCGCTCGGCAGGTAACGTAAAGATGCCGATGGTTATCAGGACCTCTTATGGCGGTTACAAACAGGGCGCCGGCGCCATGTGGCATTCCGAGGCCAACCTCGGTACTTATATCAATATCCCCGGCCTTCACGTTGTCATACCGTCCAACGCCGCCGACGCAGCCGGTTTATTGAGGACTGCCTTCGTGAGCGGCGACCCGGTTTTATTTTGCGAAGCGGTTGCTCTGTACAACCGGCGCGACTGGGACGGCTACAATATACTCGCCAAATACCCACCGCTGGAGAAACTGATACCGTTCGGCGAGGCCGAGGTTTACAACAAAGAGGCCGAGGATATCGCCATAATTAGCTACGGAATCACTCTGCCTATATGTCTCAGAGTAATGGAACAGCTTGCGGAGAAAAATGTGTCGGCGAGAGTGATCGACCTGCGCACGGTCAAGCCGATAGACTGGGAGACCATCAAAGAGACCGTGGAGCAGTGTTCCAGAATCCTGATAGTATCCGAGGACAGATTCCACGGCGGAGTCGGCCCCACCATCGCCGGGTATATAGGCGACCAGCTTTTCGATTATCTCGATGCCCCGGTCAGGATAATAACCTCCAAAGACGCCCGCGTCGCCTACGGCCCCGACGGCGATGAGATCTGCATCCCCCAGCAGGCCGATATCCTGCAGGCCGCCGTTGAACTGGCTGAGTATTAACGAAGAAAATGTAGGCGGGGGGTTTATCCCCCCGCAAATTGCTGTGTTTCGGGAACTATGATTCCCGAAACAATCGGTTCGAGTAACAGGAGTCTCGTAGGTCAAAGGCTTGCCTTTCGACAACCCGAGTGTCGAAACCATAAAGGTTTCGACCTACGCCTAACGGAGAAAATGTAGGCGGGGAGCTCGT
>CP070813.1:2328004-2350022 GCA_020344055.1 Candidatus Zixiibacteriota bacterium
GCTAAAGGGGTCATTCAGGGTCATGTACAGAGCATGTCGACGGGTATGTTCTACGAACTGGCCCACGGCGGAAGCGGTTCGTTCGCCAATGGCTGTATCAACGGGACAAGTTACGAATTTACTACTGCAAGCGATATCGAATCGTGGATTGCGGCTTACCCCGAAATGCGATTCGCCTTTATCGGAAGTTGCGGGGGAATGTGCAATACGGGCGATAACACGTTCTCGTATGAGTTCAGAAAGGGCAGTATGACCAATACCGCCTCGGTGGGGTATTGCGGGATGGCTGAAACCTATTGCGCTTTATGCTGGGATTATTCTATCCCCTGGCAGGACGCTCTTTTCAATTATATGTATCAGGGATGGACGGTAATGGCCGCCTTTAACCAGGCTCAGGCCGACTATCCCGCATGCGCCGGCTCGAATAACTGTATGAGGTTTGCAGGAGACGTATACTTCGGCGGTCCTTATAACAGGTACGGCTGCAATTATGTTACCGGCGACGTCAACGGCAGCGGCGGCTATAACGGGCTCGATATTACCTATGGTGTCGCTTATTTAAAAGGCGAGGCCATTCCAATGTGTCCTTTCGGTTCATGTCAGATACCTCCCTGCGACACGTTCTTCTACTGCGGCGATGTCAACGGCAGCTGCAGCTACAACGGATTAGACATTACCTATGGCGTAAACTATTTCAAGGGTGGAGCCGATCCGATTCCCTGCGCCGATTGCCCGCCAATTTATTAAATCCCATCCCCACGGAATGCGGTATGCTGATAATGGGGTTGTTGATGCCAGCCACAGGGACAGTGCCGGTGGTGAGGCGCAGAAAATCCATTTCGGAAAAAGCCTCCAGGCGATAAGGCAAGTAATATTTTTGAAATAGAAATTTCGCCTACGGTTTATATTTATAAAATTATTATCCTTGTAAACATAGCTTGACATATCCACAAAAAAGCCTTGCCTGATTTGTGGGAGTGCTTATATTTTAATTAACATATTCTACTTTGGGCGACTGCATAGAATTGAAAAATTAATATCGCTTCTCAAGTAACGTTCGGGAGGATAGAATGACCAGGATTATAGCTTTTTTGGCTTTATCGGCGTTATTGGTGACGATGCTGTTTTTGCCTGCATCGGCGACAATTATCAACGTTCCCGCTGATTTTGCGACCATTCAGATAGCCATAGACAGCAGTTCAAACGGCGATACCGTATTGGTACAACCAGACACTTATTACGAAAACATCAATTTCCACGGACATAACATTGTACTGGGCTCGCTGTTTTTGACTACAGGGGATACAGGCTATATTTCTTTGACCATTTTAGACGGAGGTAATGCCAGTTCAGTAGTGAGATTTTTTTCCGGAGAGGACAGCACTGCGATGATTATCGGATTCACCATACAGAATGGTTACGCTCAGTTTGGCGGCGGTATTAATTGCGATAGTTCCTCCAGTCCCACCATCAGCTACAACACCATAAGTGGAAATTCAGCCGGCTCATATGGCGGCGGGATTTATTCCTCTACGTACCTCGGTCACACGATCAGCTACAATACCATAAGCGGAAATTCAGCGGGCACAAGTGGCGGCGGGATTTATTGCGACGGTTCTAATCCCACGATCAGCTACAATATGATAACGGAAAATACAGCCGGCGTCGGCGGCGGCGGCATTGGCTGCTATTCGTGCATATTGCCCATCTCCACGATCAGCTACAATACCATAAGCGGAAATTCAGCGGGCGCAAGTGGCGGCGGGATTTTGTGCTTTTTTTCCCAACCCGCCATCAGCCACAACACCATAAGCGGAAATTCAGCCGTCACTGCGGGCGGCGGGATCAGTTGCCTTTATTTTGGTCCGACAATAACCAACAACATCCTCTGGGGTGATAGCGCGTCAACTGAACCGGAGATTCATTTGCAATACGGGGCATTGCCGGTAGTCACCTATTGCGACGTTCAAGGCGGTTGGACAGGTGAGGGCAATATCGATTGCGATCCCATGTTCTGCGAGCCCGATACCGGCAACTTTTATCTTGCGGGAATATCATGTTGTGTTGGAAGCGGTCAGGGTGGAGTCGATATCGGTGCTTATGGCGTTGGCTGTGGACCGTATCTCCCTGTCGTCTTATCAGTGGTACCCTCACAAAACGAATTGAATGTTTTTCCTGATTCAGATATTTCCGCCACCTTCAATATCGATATGGACTCCACTACCATCAACGATTCCACTTTTGTGGTAAATGGAATGAGCACAGGCTTGCATGCGGGGATTATAACCTACGACTCTTTATCAAAAACTGCGACCTTCGATCCGGTGGCGGATTTCGCCTATGGCGAGATTGTGACCGTAACGCTTACAACCGGCATACAATCTTCGGAGGGCGCATCATTGGAAGAAAGTTATGCCTGGTCATTTACGATAAGGGCAGATGATGGTTCCGGGGTTTTTGCCTCACACGAAACCTACCCTGCCGGAGATTTCCCATTCTCGGTATACGCCTCAGATCTTGATGGTGATGGGGACCTCGACCTGGCAACAGCCAACACCTATTTCGATAGCGTCTCTGTGTTGATGAACAATGGCGACGGCACTTTCGCAGCCTATGTATCCTACTATGCCGGCGATACCCCATCCTCGGCAATTTCCTCGGACTTTAACGGCGACGGCAATCTTGATCTGGCAACGGCTAATGGCTATTCCGATAGTGTATCCGTGCTGATGAACAACGGCGACGGCACTTTCGCAACCTACGTAACCTACTCTGTTGGTTATGCCCCATTTTCGGTATTCGCCTCGGACCTTGACGGTGACGGCGATCTCGACCTGGGAACGGCCAATACCAATTCCAATAACGTCTCTATACTGATAAACAACGGCGACGGAACCTTCACGGCCCCCACCGCCTATGCTGTCGACCAATTACCCTACTCTGTTATTGCGGCCGACCTTGACGGTGATGGCGATCCCGATCTGGTAACAGCAAATAATAGTTCAAATAATGTCTCTGTGTTATTGAACAATGGCGATGGCACCTTTGGATCTCATGCAACTTACACAGTCAGTTATTTCCCAACCTCGGTATTTGCCGCCGACCTTGACGGCGACGCCGATCTCGACCTGGCAGTATCGGATAGCGGTTCAGGTGACGTTTCTGTGCTCATGAATAATGGCGACGGTACTTTTCCGGCCTATTTAACCTACCCTGCTGACTATGCTCAGTTCTCTGTATATGCCTCGGATCTTGACGGGGACGGCGATCTCGACCTGACGATGAATAATTACATTTCCAGTAATGTTTCTGTATTGATGAACAATGGTGATGGCACTTTCGCACCCCAGGTAACCTACCCTGTCGGCAATTCTCCAATTGCCGCAGTTGCCGCGGATCTCGATGGCGACGGCGATATTGATCTGGTAACGGCCAATAATTATTCGGATAATGTTTCAGTTCTTTTAAATGAAAACGCCGGCTGCGAATATGTTACCGGCGACGTCAACGGCAGCGACAGCTACAACGGCCTGGATATCACCTACGGTGTTAATTTCTTCAAGGGCGGTTCCGACCCGATGTGCGATACCTGCCTGTTATGCCCGGCTTGGTGGTATTGTGGCGATGTCAACGGTAGCTGCAGCTATAACGGTTTGGATATTACTTACGGCGTAAATTATTTCAAGGGTGGATCGGATCCCATCCCCTGCGCCGATTGCCCGCCTATCAATTAAAGCCTATCCCCACCCTCTCCGAATGGGGCATGCTGATATTAGCGTTGCTGCTGCTGGCAACGGGAACGGTGGCGGTGATGAGGAGAAGGAGAGTTATAGCTAAAGCATAATTTACCCTCAGGATATCAAATAGTTCTCCTGAGGGATAATGCGCTTATCGAATATATAAAATCTTTTTGGTCTGTGAATATTCCCCGGAACGCATTAGCACAAAATAGGCGCCGGAGCTGAGATCGCTATCGCGGTCTCCCCTGCCGTCCCAGGTTATAACATAATAACCGGGTTCATAATTTTCATCCGCAAGCGTTTTAACCTTGCGTCCCATGATATCATAGATATCAATTGTTAGCTCCCGGGATGATCCCTCTATTGCAAATGATATATTTACCGAACCGTTGAAAGGATTGGGATAGGGTTTCAGTAATTCAACCCTGTCGGGCAAGACCGGCTGCCAGCCTTCCTCCGATGTCAATTCGGAATCTTCTTTCAAGATCCAGTTATCGGGATCGAGGGCCAGGCTGTCCGGCTCGGCCGCCACGTTAAAATCATACGATTGATACTCGAACTGGTTTTCGACCTCGAAATCGTATTCGTTGGTCCCCGAATATATGCGGATTGTTATGGGCATCCTGAACGCCGGGGCGGCGGTTTGAACCTGGTGGATATCGAGATGCACATCATACGGCCCGCTGCCGGAATAATTCCAGGAGTAGTGATATATGGGATGCGCCTGCCCGAACACCCACTGATCGAAAAACCAGTCGAGCTCCTCGCCGGACTCCGTTTCCATGACGTCGATAAAATCCCAGGTGTCGGCGTTGCCGTAGCCGAATTGCGAAGCGTAGCTGTGGAGTCCGTTATAAAAAACGTTATCGCCTATCAAACCCCGTAGCATATGCAGCACCCAGGCGCCTTTGAAATAAACCCTGACGCTGAAAAGATAAGCGGGATCATAGATCGGCGCGTGGCCGTACTGGTTGCCGTGGTCTATATAAATATCTCTCCAGTGCAGCATCTTCTCCATGAAATCCTCATGGCTGTAAAACTGCTCGAGAAAGATTCCGGAGCCGTAGGTTGCGAAGCCCTCGTTGAGCCACATATGACGCCAGTCGGCCAGGGTAACAAAATCGCCCCACCACATATGGGCGAGCTCATGGGCGAGCCCGACCTCGGATTCTCTGGTGCCGGATATCCAGTTACGGTTCATGGTAGTCATGGTCTGGTGTTCCATGGCGCCGTAGGGAAACGGCGATACCGCCCCCTGCCCGTATTTGTTGAAGGGGTACGGATAAAAAAGCTGGGAGAAAATCTGCATCATATCGGGAACATGCTCGAAATCGTAGGCGGCCAAAGCCGAGTCCTCCACGAATACCATGTTTAAAAGAGGTATGGTATCGCCTGCGGGCATAACGTAATAATCCTCCCACAGGGCGTAGTACCTCATGGCGATAAAACTTATCAGATATGTGGCTATAGGATCGCCGTTCTCCCAATGATACGTCCGGGTTTGGTCATAAGGGTTGTGGTAAACCGATTCCAGGAAACCGTTGGAACAGACGTAATAATCCTCGGGAACGGTAACGAATATTTCGGAAGTCGCTTTATCCCAGGGTTCGTCGAAGCAGGGGAACCACCATCGGGCATCCCGCGGCTCGGCGAAGGTGTAGGCGTTACGGGGATAATAGTAATATCCCCGGTTGGTGGTGCTGTCGTGATAATATATGGTTAGAATCAGGGTGTCGAAGGCGTAATGATAATCGTCAAGATCGACTGTAATGGAGGAATCGGACTGGGTGAAGGTCGCGGGATATCCGTCCAGGATAACCGACTGGGCGGTCATATGCACCATATCCAGGCTGACCTCGTCTATGCTGTCATCCACCACCTCGAAAGTCATGGTCATAGAGCCTTCAAAGTAATTGTCCTGCATGGGAAGATTGAGGTATAAATAATAATGCAGAACATCATACGAGTGGGATGAATCCGAAGCAATAACCGGGATATTTGAAAGATCCGATTTTTTTAAAAATATCGGCTGTTCGATGTCGTTCCAGGGCGAAACCTGATAGGCAAGTCGCTCCAGATCACAGGCCGGCCCGCTTATATAAAGCGTCAACAGGAAAATTGAAGCTGTTACGATTTTTCTAATCATACCGGGCCCCCGATCTTTCATTTATTACTTAAGCAGGGTCATCTTGGCCTGCTTTACTCCGTAATCGGTAATTAGCCTGTAGAAATAGATACCCGATGACACCGAATTGCCATTCGAGTCCTTACCGTTCCAGGTTATCACATGTTGTCCTGCTTCCATATCTCCGTCGACTAACCTCGTGACTTTTCTGCCCAGAAGATCGTAGATATCGAGCGCCACGGTCGATTTTTGGGGTAATCCGAACGACATGGTTGTCTGAGGATTAAAGGGATTGGGATAATTCTGAGAGAGGGTCAGGCGATCGGGAAGTCGGGGATCGGAATCCTCGATACCGGTCATCTCTCCCACCAGCCAGCCGATATCGTCCAGTATAACGCCGATAGAGCTTCCGTCTGGATCAGAGACGAACCTGAAACCGACACGGTAATCGTGGTGGAAGATGCTCAACGCGGCCGAGATATCATATTCGCCGTAGACAAATGAGCTTCCTGAAAAACCGGTAATATGCCCGACCGTCATCCAGCTCGAACCGCCGTCGTTGGAGATAAGGACAAAACAGGTATCCCCCTCCAGAATCACGTTTTTATGATAGAGAGTTATAAACGCGCTTGCGTAGGGGGAGAGATCGTGCCCGTGATCCATGTAGGCAAGATCATCGGCGGTATCCGGGTAATTGGGCCCGAATATCATTGAGTACCCGCCATTATGCCCCGGGCTGAACAGGGACCATGCTCCTTCCACATTCCAGTTATCTATACCGTCCTCCTCGAAATCTTCGAAAACCTCGGCCTGCGCCATCAATAGATCGAGGGCGCCGGTTTCGGGATATCGCGCGCTGTTGGGGCTGCCGGCGCCGTCCAGAACCGTGAAATAATAATGCACCGTATCGCCGGAATTGAGCCGGTAACCGAGGTCGAGGGAACTCAGCTCAAATTCGCCCTGGTTTCCCGTCGGCGACATCATGGCTTCATCCTCGCTGCCATTATTAACGAAATAATGCAGGTAAACGCCGTTGGGATCGATCCCGTTGACATCCCAGGCCGAAATTACAAAGGGGCCGTAGGGTCCGAATAGATTGACCGTATTCGGGGGTCCCTCGATGAAGGTAATGGTGGGCGGTATCAAATCCGGTCCCACATAGAATGTATAATATTCGTCGGGAGCGTCGGGAGGCGCGTATCCCCTGAATCCCGCCTCATCGACGGCGTAGACATAATAATTAACATAGGTGCCGTGGCTCTGCGGGGGGATCTCCCCGGTCCATACCCCCGAAACCATGGTCATATTGACCGGTATCCAGCCTCCCCCGACATCGTAATAGAGCAGGACCGAATCGGGAAGCGGCGAGAAAGGAGACATGATCTCCGCGTTGACTTCGTAGGCGTTTAAAGTATCCTCGGTGTCGTAGAGCGAATCGGCGGAGATAATTATGGTCGACCCGGGTCCGATGCCATGCAGATCTCCGAAAGTGTAAAATATGGTTCCGGCGTTCGGCGTCCCGTTGTTGATATTCCCGTCATCGTCATCCACCGTTAAAAAGGCCCAGAAATATTCCTCGTAATTCGTGGGGAAAAGTTCCTTGGCGAAATGCCACAGAGTATCGGTATATCCCATGGGATAATCCGACAGAATCTGCCTCGTATGCCACAGCGCCCCGCCGATGATCAGACCATCATGATGGGGTTCGCCGGTCCAGTCATCGGGATAGCGGTTGTCGTTATCGAGATTTCTCAGGTATGTCCCCGGGCCGTTGAAACCCAGTCCCACGTGAGGCTGGTCCGTGTTAGTGCAGGCGATATAATCGGAGAAACCCTCGTGCATGGCGCCGTTCATGGCATAAGGACGGTATTGCAGATCGGATATTCCATGCCCATATTCATGGTATACCACGTCGGCGATCTGGGCGATGTTGGGACATCCTCCGCCCTCGCGATAAAAACTCATAGACATATTCTGTCCCGACCAGAAGGCGTTGCAGGTACCGTTTACATTTACATTACTGTTCATGGGATAATCCATCTCGATCAGATTGGGGTCCAGAGTCTTGATCCAGTTATGAATATAGACCCCGCTGTACCAGGCATCCCTTTCGGCTGGATGGGAGTTGGAATCGTTCCAATAAACATCATAGGTGCCGCTGGGGATTATGTTCTCAACCACATAGGCGTCCTGCCCGAGGGCGTTGTTTATATTCATAAACGGCCCCATCAGCCAGGTCTCGACATCGAGGGGATCGCTATTGGGAATGGTTATGGTATAATCGCCGTTCATATCGGTCAAGGCCGGCCCGTAAATTCCAAACACCACGTTGAGATGGTAGAAATCGCGATCCTCCCAGGGATCGAAAGGCGTCAACGGTTGAATGGAGCCGGAGACATTTCCCGAAACAACGTCGTAATAGACGGAACTCACTCGCTGAAGAATGGTCCCGTTCTCGGCGTCCACGTAAACGTACCACTCCGAATACGGTTCGGCCATTACGACATCCACGCGATAGACTGGATGGTATTCGGTTCTACGGCTGAAATAAAGCGGCATAACGGCCCGGCCCCGGACCTCGGCCTTTTGAACCGATCCCGAAAGCCCGCCGATCGCGATAGCGGATACGGCCGATTCCGAAAGAGAGAAATTCATATGGCCTTCGGGCGCCTGTCCGAAATTACCCATGACAATATTGACTTTTCCGCGCGGGCCGACAGCCATCTTTATGCCGTCATCGAGAACCGGCGCGCCGTCGATTGTCTTCTGAAAAACCACAGACCAGATTTTATTAAGAACCAGGCTCTTTTTAACCGTTCGCAATCCGAATCGACTGTCAATCAGACCGGCCGACTCCAGGTAGGCACGGCAGATCTTCTCGATATTTTCTTCAGTCATATTTTCATTTAGATCAATCAATGGCCCGACCATAATCATCTGGGACGGAATTTCGGGGTTTATTCTCATCGAGACCGCTTCCAATTTCCCAGTCTGAAAATGATTCCCGGAAAGATCGGCGGCGTTCTCATAAATGGCCGCGCCGAAATCATATCCCTGCTTTTCGATCGTCCCCGGTGCGAAATCGCTATCAACCGCTCCGACGGCGGAGACGGCAAAAAAGACGCAAATCAATACCGTAATCCCTCGATTCATCAAGACACTCCCTTTATTTTAGCAATACCATCTTATTTTTTAAGTTAATCGAACCCGCTCTCAGGCTGTAAAAATAGACCCCGCTTTTAACTCGATCCCCATCCGAATCATTCCCATCCCATATAACACTGTTCATAGCAAATCCTGTTCCTGTAAATGACTTAACCAGCCTGCCCAGCGAGTCGTAAATATCGATAACGAACGGCCCCGGGTCGGGAATGTTACAGGAGATAACCGTAGAATTGTTAAATGGGTTAGGATAATTAGTAAGTTCGAAATTTTCCGGAACCTCGACCGTCGATTCGCCCGCCAAGGTAACATTATTTGCATTTTCCTGCTGAAATCCCGCAAACAACGCCATGGAAATGGAGAATTGTTCCATGGCGATTTCATGAGCGGGCGGAAGGTTAATTCTCCAGCTTTCCATAAGCGAATTGGCCGCTTCGATACCCCAGTTTTCCAGGGGGACGGTATAAGAGTAAAAACCGTTACCGAACTCATCCCATAAAGCTTTGGTATTAATATAAAACAAAGCGTTGGGATTGTCGTACAGGCGTGAACTTCTGTTCAGGCAATAATTATACATGGGGGTACTGTCGGGCATTGAGAGATATATCGGCACGGTTTCCGCCCCCACCCACAAAGGATAGGCGAGCGAAAGATCGGGCGAGCCTATTACCGCGTACACGGCTGTTAAGAGGGGGTTTTCCCCTGGCCTTACTCCTTTTATCACGGCCGCCGACGAGGTCCTGTTGTTGGATATGGTGCACAGGTAATTAAAAATATAACCCTCCGGCCCGCCGGCCTGCGACCTGTAGTACGGCAGCGGATAGGGATCGTCGTAAGGATTGGCCAGGTCGCGCATAATTTTGCTTAAGATATACTGTTCATCGATAGATCCGTTTACCAGCCGATCCTCGGTCAAATGAATCGCCCTTTTATACCTGTCGAGGCCCATCTGCTGGAATCCGCCGGTAAGCGAGAAATTAGCCCTGATTATATACCCGTTGCCCTCTAATTCATTCACCTCCGGAACGAACTTCCTGTAGGATTGATTTGCGCATTCATAGAGAGCGCAGGCCCCGGTAGCGTCCATCGCCCCGAAATTCCAGCAGTTTTTCCGCCCGATATCGTTAGTGGAATCAAGAAGCGCCTCGAAATCGTCAATGGTTCCGCAGATCTCCAGGGCGATCCTCATCAAGGTGCCGTCGTCTATACCTTCCGTCAATGTGTCATTGAGATTGTAGGAATCGGAATTGATTACAGCAAATCCCTCCGAGTTGGCGCCCATAAAGACCCTGGAACTATCGGAACTGTAAACGTTTCCGATATACGGTATGGTAAATATGCCGTTCCTCTGATATGACTCCACAAAGATGAACCTTTGATTGAAAATGGCAACATCACGGTTCTTCCATAGAATCGGACGGCCGTCGGCCGTGACATCCTCGCCGAAGACACCTATGGTGCAGTTGCCGGGAACCTCTTCGTAAACCGCGGCATGAGACATATGGGAAAATTGAAACAGCAAAGTAAATATTAAAGTGATCTGTAAAGCCGCTAAATATCTCATACGATCTTTGGAACGACAGTCTGCATATTTGCCATATCAGGCGCGGGTTATTTTATAAGCAGGGCTTTTACCGTTTTCGCGAATTCCGGAGTTTCGACCCTGACGAAATACATTCCGGAAGAAAGCCGGTTCGAGTAATCATCTTTTCCATCCCAGAGGACTGAGTTTTCCGGCCCCGCCACGTTTCCGAACGATCTGACCTCCCGGCCCAGAATATCGTAAATAGCGACGTCAAGTTCGGCTCCGATATCGAATCCACTCAGATATATAACCGTGCTGGCGTTAAAAGGATTGGGGTAACATGAGACGTCGGCCGTGAAGAAACCGGGGATTTGTTCCAAACCGGTCGGACTGCCCGGTATCTGAGAATAGTTGGTATAAATATAACCGGCTATGCTCTCTTGCGCGAGGCGCATCTGGGCACTGGTGGGCATATGGGATGCCCAGGCCTCCACGCAGGAATCGGCCATCCCCAGGGCCTCTGCTTCAAGAGGCAGAGTGTACTCATACAATCCCGTGCCTTCGTAATTTTTCAGGTAAAGGCTGTTAAGATACAACGGTTCTTTCCATAACGGGTAGAGCATAGCCCTGTGAAGCAAAACTTTAATGAACATGGGAACCTCGTCCCCGAAATTCAACTGCATCGGTACCGCGCCGGAATATACCCAGAGAGGATATGCCACCGAAATAACCGGCGGGCCGATGGTACAGAAAGAGGTGCTCAAACGGGGATTCTCGCCCGGAGCGACGCCGCGGATGACCATAACCGACCGGGTTTTATTGCGGTTAATGGTTACGTCACGACTGTAGATGAATCCCGGTGGACGGCCGTTCTGCTGTCTCGTATAGGGAAGCGGATAGGGATCATCCATGTAGTTGAATAGATCCCGGGACATGGTTTCGAGCACATATCCGACATCCAGAAGCCCCTCGTTTTTTCTCTCATGCGCCAGCTTATAAGCCCTCTTATACCTGTTCATACTCGGACGATTGCCCCCGCCCGACAGGGCGAAAGTCGTCCTGATAATAATCCCGTCGGGAGACTGTTCAATATTATTGGCGTCATATTTCGTATAGGAGTAGTTCGAGCATTCATAAAGTGCGGCGCCGCCATAGGCGTCAATGACGCCGATATTCCAGCAGTCTTTTCGCCCCTTTATCTCGGTATATTCGAGAATCTGCTCGAAGTCCGCGATATCGCGACAGCGCTCCAGAGCCATTCTCATAAGCTCGCCGTCGTCGATACCCCGGCCAAGGCTGTCGTTCAGATTGTAGCAATTGGCGTTAATTATCGCGAATCCGGCTTCGTTTATGCCCATATACGCTCCATTTGTATCCGCGGAATAGACATTGCCGATATAGGCGTAAAAAGTGGTCTCCGCGTGGGGAAGCCTTGGTTCGAAATAACAGAATTTCTGTATGTCGTTGGTTACGTCACGGTTTTTCCATAACACGGGGCGGCCGTCAACGGTGGCCGATCCCGAAAACACTCCGATGGTGCATTCTCCGTAATCATCCGGGTGCATGAACGTATACCTGTCGGTAGCGAAAACCAGGAAAATCAGAAGCGAACTTAGAATAATTTTATTCATCAATCCCATAACTCAAAATACAATAAATACGGTATAAATCAAGCCAAATATTGTGCTTATAAACTTTCGACTCCATAAAAGGGAAACCGGCTGCTAAATTTTTGAACAAATCTGATTTTCACCGGAACGGACCTCTATCAATGTTAACAGTAATTATAATCGGGAAGTTTCTGTTTCAAAATTTGATAGCGAATTTCGCCAAAATTTTAAAATTTGATCCTCCGCTACCGATAATTTTAGAAAACGCATAAATATTACGGAAGGATAACCAGATGTTTTGCCATAAATGTGGAACCGAGATATTATCCAGCGACGCCAGTTTTTGCGTTAACTGCCGGGAACCGCTTCTGAAGATCCAATCGCCTTCAGACATTGAACCGCAGGATCCGGAGCCCGCCGAAACGAATCAGGAATCCTGCCCTTCCAGCGTAAATCTGGAGTTCGGCGACGATGACGAGGCTTTAAAAATGTCGGACCCCATTGACTTCCTGATGCAGGAAAGCGTTGAAGAGGAATCACGTCAGGCGAATCCGCCCAACACCGGATCTACGGACAAAATCGAAACCGGGAATGACGAGGAGGTGAATATGATGATCGGCGGCGCGGGAGCGGGCTCGTCGATAGACATGGATTCTGATGCGAAGACGCAACCACGGACGGCGGTAAGTACCATTCAGCAGAAACCCGAAGAGAAAGAGGCTCCTCCTCCTCTGAGCCTTCCTCCACAGACTGATTTCAACGAGGGCGAAAATATAGTAGCGACCGCCAAAATTAAGGTGAATGATGCGAACAAAGTCGAAAATCGAGATTTGAAACCCGAATCCGGTACCACCAAATTGCAGAATATAAAACCGCTTTCTGATCCCGGCGGCCTCGATATAGCAAAGATCAAAAAGTCAAGCAGGATCGCTTTTCTTTCAGGCAACAGCCTCACCCTATCCGGGGGCCCGAAAATATCGGTTGGCGATGAAATAACGGTCGGCGAAAACTCCTACGAAGTAAGAATGAGACCCAAAGATAAAAACAGCATGTACGCCCTAATCGGGTCGTCTATTCTGGCCATTTTCATAACCTTTTATTTTCTCGGGGCATTCAATACCTCGCCGTACGGCGGCCTGGTCGGTATGGTGATGGGCCCAAATGACAGGCCCCTTTCCGATCAGCAGGTGAGGATAAAAGAGACCGGAGATGAAAATATTACAAACAACGCCGGCTTTTTCACATTTGACGATTTGCGGGTCGGAATCTACACCGTGCAGTACCTTATTGATGACGAAGTTGTGGGAGAGCAAAGGATAACGGTACTGAGCGATAAGATCAGCACCATAAAGCTATCGGAAAACGGCCTGGAGCCGATCAGCAGTGTCGAGACCCAGCCCCCGAAAAGCCGGGAATCCCCCCTCACGGAAAAAAAAACGGAATCAAGCAGCGTAGCCTCCTCCACGGCTAAAAAAAATGAGCCGGGCACCGTAAAGCTTACATTAAAACCGCAGGGCGTCAGGGCATATCTCGACAACAGGCCTATGGGTGTGGGCTCGAATTCCTACAGGGTGCGTCCCGGTAGGTACCTGCTTTCGGTCAAAAAGACCGGCTACCGGACTCAAACTAAAAATATTACCGTGAAATCGGGCAAAACTAATTCATACAGTTTTACATTGAAAAAAGAATCCAGCCGGGCAAGAAAAACCGACAACGAAATCGCCTATGAATATGAGGTGGCCGGTAACTACGTCGAGGCCCAGCAATATTACGAGAAAACCCTGAGGAGAAATCCCGAGGATATCCGGGCGCTCCTGGGCAAAGCGCGCTGCCTGAAAAATCAGTATATGAATGAAAATGCCGTTTCCTTTTTTGTGAAGGCGGGCAAGATCGCCGCGGACAAGGGCGATACCGAAAGCCAATATGCCGCCCTGACCGGGATTATTGAAATGAATCCGAATAACTTCACCCTCTACCTAAACAGAGGCGACGTTCTCTATTCCAAAGGAGATTATTCCCGCGCCGCCGAGGATTACCAAAAGGTAATTACTCTCGATAAGCGTAATCTCAAAGCTTATTATAAACTCGGCAATTCATATTACAAAGACAGCAGATATTACGATGCCCTGGAGGCGTACAAAGGGGCCGAAGAGCTGCATTTTGCCGATCCCAAAGCCCAGTATTACCTTGCCATTACCTACCATGCCCTGGACGATCATAAAAACACAAAAAAATCCTACGAAAAATTCAAGGAGCTCGCCAGCTATTCGACAGCGATCGAATTTAAAAAAGAGCCCGAATGGGAAAAAGTCCTCGAATACCTGGGCGTCGAAAACTGATCGGTAATTAAAGCCCCGCCGTAATTTTCATCCGAAAATATTTTGTTTTGAATCTCTTCTTCAACATATATTAGAGACCATGGAAAACGGCAACGATATCATAAGACCGGACGATTCCGGGCTGCCCCTCACGCAGAAGATCCTGCTGCTATTCCTGCTGATTGGCTACCCGCTTTTAAGCATTCTATTCAATATAATCGAATCCGGGGAAACCGTCGAAATCGAATCGAGAATCAGCCAGATATATATTCCCACATTCTGTATCCATCTTATCATCCTCGGGGGTATCTGGCTGGGGATGAAAAAAAGCGGCGGCAGCCTGGGCGAACTTGGACTGGGGAATAAGGATATCACTTTCTCGAATTTCCTATCGGGAATCATCTTCTTCGTGGGCGCGTTCGCCTTGATGATAATAATAAAAAGCTCCATCGCCCGGTCGGGTTATCTGCCGGATAAAGATTTCGCCTATGTATTGCCCGTTACTTTCGATGAAAAACTGTTCTGGGTGATGCTGTCGGTAAGCGCTGCCCTGTTCGAGGAGATCTGTTTCAGGGGATTCATTATTTCGCGTTTGAAAAAGATATCGGGAAATTATCTGGTCGGGGCGCTGGCGGGGTCGCTGGCGTTCTCAATGGGGCATCTTTACCAGGGCACCGCCGGAGTCATTTTGACCTTCATCTACGGTATGCTATTCGCGGGGCTCTATATCGCCCGTAAATCGGTCTTCCCCTGCATCGTCGCCCATTTCCTGCAGGATGTCATAATCCTGTTTGTGGTGTTTGATGTATAGCAAGATGACGGGGGTGGCACGCTTTTCCCGCCGCAGGCGGAATAAGCATGTTATTGTCATTCCCGAAATCTCTTATCGGGAATCCATAAAGGAAGAAGCCGTAGGTCAGGTCTCCCCGAGACCTGACAACTGACAACAAGGGTTCAAATCCCGGGGGGATTTAACCTACTACTGACCGCAAAACCGTAGGCCTATATTCGATACCTTGCTTTATGATGAAGGTGCCGGGTCGGGTGCCCCGGCCCCACATTTTTTTTATTGTCGGTCGGGTTCCGTAGGAACCCGACAACCTTTCCTACCTATTCTCCAGCTCCGTGATCCTCTTTTCAAGCTCTAATATAAGCCCTCTCAGCTCCCGGTTCTCCCGGATGAGTTCCTTGATACTCGCCAGCGCCACGCCGGCCGGATCGACGGTGGAGATCGATTTATCGTCCTTACCGAGCCCGAATACGGCATAGAACTCTTGCGCTACCGGGCCGATATGCCTGATTGACTCATGATCTTCCCTGTAATTCCATTCGGTTATTTCGAGAGATGTTAGCTTATCTAAAAGGGCGCGGCCGTCAATCGGCGTAAAATTCTCTTTTTTATTTCTATCACAGGCGTTAGTCCAGGTTGTGCCGTCGCCGCTAAGGTAAGCTCCTCCCCGGGTGGTAATTATGTCGAAGGGATTATACGGTGCAAGCTGCGCGGTATTTGTTATATATAAGCCGCCATCGGCGCGAAGCACGATTTGTTCATCCCCTCCAGAGCGTACCGAATCGATAGTTGCCGTCGATGAATTTGCGGAGATAACCATAGAACCGTTGTGATTCGCCTTAGCCTTATTTCCTGCAGCAAAACTATGCGTGCCATTGGCGGTATTAGACCCTCCTCCACATACGGCGCTATTCCAGCCGCCTGCGATATTATTGCTCCCGCCGCCGACCATCGCCGCAAAACCGCTGGCCGAGTTATCTACACCGCCCGCGATTGCCGCACTATTTCCGCTGGCGGTATTATATGCACCACCGCCAATAGTCGAATAAGTATAGGTCGCCTGATTATTCTTACCTGCAACAAAAGCATAACTCCCGGTGTTTATGCAACCTGAGCCGATATTAGCTTTGCCGGTTACTCTGATATTCCCGTTTACGTCAAGCTTTTCAGTTGGCGTGGCTGTGCCAATGCCAATACTATCATCTGATGTTTCTAAACGGACATAATTCCCATCATCAACCCATCCGTTTCCGCCCGTTGCGGTGGCAAAGGAATAATCCGCCGTGTCCGAAACTGCCGCATAGCCCACCATGTGCATCTTCTGCCGGGGATCGAGGATCTCGCCGCCGACCTCCAATTCCAGCCAGTAATCCTCATCAAAAGGCAGATTAACGTTGCTTAGCGCAGCATCGAAAACTCCCGCCGACGTTGTACACGGAACCGTCTCATCCCAAAGCGACGTTCCCCCGGATTCGACATTGAAGATCCTGAACATCACACTGTAGACGCTGTCGGCTACCGGATCGCCTCCGGAATCCTTCAGGATACCCTGGTAGGAGATCGATCTGGGTACCGACGTGATAAGATTTCGCCCCTCCCCCTCGTAATTGTCCTTCTCCCCGGCCATAACCGGCTGGGTCAGGATCATCGCGGCCAGACAGACAACCAAAACCACGATGCTTTTGTTCGTGTTTTGGAAATCCATTCTTCCTCCTGTTACTTTAATTTTGGTAAATAATGAAGTTTCAAAGTACTCAGGATGCGGATTTGAAAATGCAGATTCTATCTGCAAATTATAAAAATTGCCCTATTTGTCAATTATTATTTTATAACAAAAAGCCGCATCGAGGAAGACGCGGCCTTTAAATCAATGGTAAAAAGCCTATTTTACAGTTACGTAACCGGCCTTATAGGTGCAATCTTTTTGTTCGGCCGTAGGCGTCCAGAACAGAAAACTGTAATCAATCTTGTCATGAGGATAAATAGCGTTGGGCCCGCTGTAGAGCTCCACCTTACCGGATTTGGTTTCCTTGGGTGCGGTGAACCAGAGCGTGGCCACCATACCATCGCCCGGATAAAGCGGCGGGTGTTCTTCGTTAGGATCGGTCATGGAAATAAACGCGAAGAAAGCCGTCTTGCCGACCGGCTCTATGAGTGGAAGGCTGAGGGCGAACTCCGAGCAACGGGATCCAACAAAGGAAACCGAATCACATATCAAATCGACGTTCTCCGAGCGATAATAAATCGGGACCTGCATACCGGCAAGCGTATCCGCGTTATTCACTAACACCTTTACGGGAAACGAGGTGCCTTTTTCAACCTCGACACTCTCGGTATAGCACACATTCCCCGCCGGTTCGCTTTCCTTTTCCTGAGCGAATATTATAACCGCCAGAAATAGTACAAAAACCGCAACTAAAATTTCCTTCAATTTTCCTCCTTTTATTCCAAAAGCTCCCGCTAACAATCTCCTCTAACCGGGGGAGGTCCGATACCTTTAAGATAATTAACCAGATAGATAACATCAAGACCGTTTACGCCGCAATCCCCGTTAGCGTCGGCTCTCAGAAGCGGATCGGGCGCCGGGCCGACTCCTTTAAGATAGTTGACCAGAAAAATGACATCCAGACCGTTCACCTGCCCGTCGCCGTTGGCGTCGCCGGGCGAAAAATCCTGGAAAAAGAGAAGGTGCAGCGAGTAGTAATCGGCCACGTAACTGATTTCGTTATAAACATATACTCCCACCGCGATTCCCGGAGTGTCGTATGACGCGCTCCTTGAGGGATTGGTCTTGTCTATGACATTGATCACCGTATATCCGCCGTATTCATGAGCGACGTGGACAAAATTGGATGCGAAATAAAGGTCCGAAACCTGATCATCAACGGCGTAACTCGAAACAAACGCGGGATTGGCCGGATCGCCGATATTGATTATAACAAGATCAGCGGTCGCATCCGCCAGGTAGGCATAATTACCGTCAACCACACCTTTGATTATATCTCCGGTCGAAATGTACGTGCCTACCAGCGACGGCGCCACGGGATCGACCAGATCGTAGATCTGAAATCCGCCGCTGCCGGAAGACACATATAGCGTATTATCGCTAATATGAACTCCCACGGGATTGCCGGTCGGCGCAAAATCTGAAACGAAGACAATATTGGTGGGATTGCCGATATTAAAAATCTGGACCGAATTATAGTCGGCCAGATAACAATACGAACCGGATATCGCCAGAGATTTGGCGAAACCCGGGGTATCATAGCTGTCGGCGATTACAGGGGCGGATGGCGTGGAAACGTTGATGGCAACCAGTCCGTCCTGCCTGTCGGCGATAAAACAGTAATCGCCTACAACTGTTACATCCTCGGCCCTGCCGGGGGTATCCGCGGAGCCGAGCCACACGGGAATCTCCGGATCCTGAACGTCGATTACCTGAAGACCCGTCTCCCAGGTCGCCGCGTAAGCGTAATTACCCGACGCCACGCATTTTCTCACGTAAGAGGTCTGGAATTCTCCCGCCGGTATGGGCAATGACGGGTCGTTGATATTATAAATCTCCATTCCCGCCTGCCCGTCGGCAACGAACGCATAATTGGGAGTAATCCATAACGATCGAGCGATTCCCGGAGTGGAGTAATTCCCCAACAGAAACGGGCTCCCGGGATTGGTAATACTAACGATATCCAGACCGTTGGCAAAATCGGCTATATAGGCGAAATTGGAGGAAACCCGAATTTTATTTACAAAAGGACCGGGATAACGGCCAACGAAACTGGGATTGGTGGGATTATTTATATTTACTATTACCATCCCGTTAAAAGTATCCGATATATAGGCGTAATTCGCCTGAACCGTTACCGCAACCGCATAACCGTCGGTGCCATAGGCTCCCACCCTGTAAGGATTGGCTGGATCAAAGATATCGACGATTAAAAGACTGTCTCCGTCCGCTATATAGGCATAGCTTCCGATTGCCTTGATCCCCCAGGCTTCGCCGGGAGTATTGTAGGAGGTAACTATGGTGGGACTCGGAGGCGAAATATCGACCACATACATCCCGTCATCCAGGGTAGCTACGAAGGCGTAGCTGCCGTATATGGAAACGTCCACAGCAGTGGCGTTCAAAGGCCTCTGAAAAGCTAAAACCGGAAGATACGGATTGGTTATATCCACTATTTTCAATCCCGCCTCTTCGTTGGCGATATAAAGATAATTGCCGGATAAGTCCATATTAAGGGAGTTAAACTGGAATCCTAAAGTCGCTATTAACTCGGGTTCGGAAAGGTTGGAAATATCAAAAATACCCAATCCAGAGAAAAAGGTCACATAGGCATATTCCCCCGATACCCTGACGTCCTTGGCTTCCGTCCAGATAGACGATGAAAGAAAATCAACATTTTGAGCCACTGAAACAGAAAAGACGCAAAAGACCGCTACCGCGATTATGAATATTTTCATTATCCCAACCTCTTTTTTTGTTTTAATCCTTAAGGAATCAATAGATTTATTTCGATGAAATCGAGAATCTCCGCCTTCTCTACTCCCCTCCTTGGAGCTTTAATTAAGCTTTCCACCTGAGATAATGCGATATTTTTTAAAAAGCCAGCCAAACAACATTTACCGTAATCCGGTACCTGGTAGATCGCGAAAATCGCCGCCGAATGAAGATCTCAAAACCGGCGCCGCGGATTTTTCGATAGCTTACCGCCGAATCCAAAATAGGAATTAGGCCGGTACATTGCAAGACATTTTTTAATCGCAATCCCCCGCGAAAGGTCCCGGCCCTCCTTTGAAGTAATTTACCAGATAGATGACGTCCAGCCCGTTAACATCGCAGGTTCCGTTGGCGTCCCCCTGGAATCTCATCGCCGGAGGCGGGGCCTGGCCTTTGAGATACGCCACCAGGTAGGTGACGTCCAGGCCGTTAAGATGACCGGAATCGTTGGCGTCGCCGGGAATGAACGGGATGGAAGTATTATAAAATATGTATGTTTCGGTATCCCAGTTCGTTACCGCCATATCTCTGGAGAGTGAATACCGGTAAAATACCTCGAGGGAATCGGACACGGAGAGATCAACGGATATCCAGCCATCCCAGAGGCTGAAGCAATAACCCTCAAGGCCGACGGCAATTCCATCGATCCTGATCGAATCCACTCCCGCCAGCTGCCTGCGGGGCAGATAGAATAACCTCGGCCGGGGCGGATAATAAACCGCCCTGAATTTTCTCTCGCCTCCTCTGTTAAAATCGCCGAAGACGATATTTTCGATGACGCTCGTATACGAGTCCGAGCTGGTCCAATCGGGGGTGGCCGGAAAGGCTCCCTGGTCGTTCAAATAAATATAGACCTCTCCCCACCATCTTCCGCATATCAGATCGTAATCGCCGTCCTCATCGATATCGGAAAACGCCGCCTCGGAGCCATACCCGGAGTCGGCGGAGGTCCAGAAGGGCAATGAATCCAATATGCCGTTGTCGTTGGCGAAAAGTTTGAAACGCCCGGTTCCACTAAACTGCCTGTTGGCGGCAATTCCCAGCTCGGGATAACCGTCCCCGTTGATATCGGCGAAATCGAAGGAGTTGTAGTTGTCGCTTTCGGCGGTCTGAATTTCCGCGATCGTGGCGATAGAATCCACGTAATTCAAATAGATCTTTACCGGGCCGCTCGATTCGCAGAACGCCAGATCGAGGTCGCCATCTAGGTCAATATCGACCCATTTTACATCGTAGCTCTTGTTGGAGTCGGCCGAGGCCCAGCCCGGCGATGTCTGCAGGACACCGTTAACATTGAAATAGATGAGATTCTGCCTTGGGCGATCGTTATAAGCTTCGCCGGTTGCCACCGCCAGGTCGAGATCGCCGTCGTTATCGGCGTCACCCCAGGCCAGCCGGAACGAATATAGCGAATCGTCAGACCTCCACGACGGAAACGTCTCCAGGCCTCCCTGGACATTGTCATAGATATCGAGAAGCTCCGGTTCCCAGCCGGACGAAATATAGTTGGAGACCGCCAGTTCGGGGTAACCGTCGGAATCGTAATCACCTAGATCGCAATGACCCGAAAAGGCGATGTTTGCAGATATCCACAGGGCCGAATCGGACATATATCCATCAGGGGTGAAATAGACCAAATTCGGCGCCTGCACGATATCGTTGCCGTTGGAGACCGCCAGGTCGGGGAAATCATCTCCGTTGACATCGTCGATGGCGCAGCCGGTACCGTATAAGCTATCGTATTCCGACAGCCAGCCCGGTTCGGTGTTGTACGGAACCTGCGATAAGGCCGAAAAGTGGAAAAAGGCTATAAACAGGCAGGATTCGATCAGGACTCTCCGCATAAGCTATCCGCGCTTTAAATATAAGGAAAATCGGGGAATTGGCAATGGTAAAGGGGGAGGAATAATAAATTTAACTTTGCGAATTCAATATCAAAAAGGGCTGCCTGTAATGGGCAGCCCTATGGACAAATACCCTTTTCCGAATGGATCGAGATTATTTCAGAAGGGTCATTTTCCTTATGTCGATGTATGTCCCTGCCTGTAATCTATAGAAATATGTTCCCGAGCTTAAGTTCTTCGGATTCCAGGCAATTGTGTGAGTTCCAGCTTCAAGATAGTCATTTACCGGTTGATCAACCAATTGTCCCAGCAGGTTAAAGACTTTTAAAGTCACGTTACAATCCCGCGGCAAATCAAACGAGAACGCGGTTCCGGCATTGAAAGGATTGGGATAGTTCTGGGA
>CP070813.1:2350122-2371975 GCA_020344055.1 Candidatus Zixiibacteriota bacterium
TCCTTTCCCCTGACGTCGGCGATCAAGCCCAGTCCATTTGCGGACCCCGCCCCCTGGCAGAGATCGTAAGCGTTGTAGTTGTCGTCGCCGTCGAGATCGATCAGAAAACCGACCGCCCTGTCATGCCCGCAGCCCTGCGACACGCCTTTGGCGGAGTAGACGTCGTCACCCTCCACATCGTAGAGAATCCCCAGCGACATGTGGGTGCCGTTGCCCTGGGCGTACTGGAATGAGATATACTGGTCGTTGCCGCCGCCGTCGGCCAGCATGCCGAGGCTGTACCAGTACGACGCCCCCTGCCCGAAGATATCCGAGACATATACATCGTTGCCCGATTTATCTATTAGCATACCGACCCCGCCGGACATTTTGGGACGCAGTCCATACCCAAAACCCTGCGAAAGCGATAGGTAATGATCGTCGTAGCGGATGAAATCCTTATATTTCCCACCTGCGAAGTAATTATCGTTGCCGGCGTTGTCGATCAGCACGCCGACACCGTCGACGAATCCGAATCCCTGTGAGAATAAAGCAGCGTGATAGCTGTCGTTGCCCTCGTCGTCGCGTAATATGCCGACGCCGAAGCATCCCGCGCCCATGGTGAAGGTATCGCCGTAATAACGATCGTTCCCCTTCATATCCCAGAGCACCCCCACGCCGAACAGCCCGGCGCCCAGTGTCCAGGAGCCGGCGTTGTAGAGGTCGTCGCCGTCGTAATCGATAATCATATTCGAGCCGAAGAAATAGGGACTTATCCGGTTTTCGGGCATGTTGTAGGTGTCGTCGCCGCCGTAATCGATAATATAGGTATGATGCCCGGTGCCCTCGAACTCGATATCGTAGGTGTCATTACCGCCGGGATCGATGACTATGAAAAGGTCGCCGGTGTAGTGGTTGTCGGTAGAATCGCCGATGATGATCTGGCCGAAATCGGTTTCCCATCTAGCATATTTGCATTGAATATTTATATTTTCGGATAATCCCTCCGCAATAGTGAAAAGCCTATACACTTCTTTCGAAATAAATCTTCTTCCAACACAATTTTCACTCAAAACAGTAAGCTTCTCAGCCCAGGTATCCTCATACTGCTCGAGGCTATCGAGTTCGGCTACCGAAAGAAACTCGTCTTCCTCATTTTCCTCCAAAAGAAGGGAATAACCTTCTTCCAGAGAATCGAGTTGGGCGCGCGTGTATTTTGACAGATCAAACGAATTATTAATGTCTATTTTTTCAATAAATTCTAAAAGCATTTTAAGCAGATTTTTATAAAGCCCTTCGGGAATACATCCTCCAAATTTTTCGGAAAGAAAAACCTTCCTTACATCCTTAAATTCAGGAATATCTTCTTTTAAAAATAAATATTGCTTCGAACCCCAAATATTGGGCCCATACTCGCCGAATCCGGTAACATTTACATTTTCCCAAAGAAGAGAATATTGAGCCCTATTTAAAAGCCCAAATGGCTCTTTCATATAATAATCGATCACCGGCAATCTATACCTATCCGGCTCCAGATAATCGCCCCGGAAAGTCAGATCGCCGCGGTTCATCTTGAGTGCTTTCAAAGCTAAGTCAATCCCTGCATCCAAGCTGTCCAGCGGCACATAAACCGTATCCGCGGAATCGGGGGCGGGCTCCTGAGAATAAGAGAGTGCCGGCAATAGCAATAAAACAGTGCAAATCACTAGAAATCGCATGGCGCAATTATAGCAAAGCCCGGCCCGGCGGTCAACGTTTATCTGCAAAAATGTGCAGATCGGGATTGCCGCATACCGGCAAAAAGCCGGATGCGCGAATACCGATTGCAAAATCCCGCGCCGATTCACGGCGCGGGGGCGATCCGGTTCTGTACGGATCGCGCAATCGGTATTCGCGGATTCTGAAGGAACCCGGCAATCCCGATCGGATTATAGGCAAATTTTAGTAAAGACCGTATTTGCTGATTCTATCCCGCAGGGTGTTCCGAGAAATGCCAAGCAAATCCGAGGCTTTAACCTGGTTGGAGGCCGACTGCTTCAGGGCCGCCGAAAAAAGCGCCTTCTCGAAACCGGACTGCAGGTGATGGTAAACGTGACCGTCGGAGACCGCAACGATCTTATTGAAATTCGGGATAATCACTTCGGCGAACATGCGGGTGTAATCATCCTCGAGCTGTTCCAGGTCAATGCTCATAGTCTCATGCTGATCGGACAGTATGGGAAAATGCTCGGGCGCAAGAATATCGGTCTTGGCCATAACCACCGCGCTGTGTACATTATTTTCCAGTTCTCGCACATTGCCGGGCCAAACATAGCTATTCAATCTCTCCATGGCCTCTTTGGATACGCCCTTTATATTTTTGCCGGTCTCTTCAGAATATCTTTTGATAAAATGCTCGATTAATTGGGAGATATCCTCCCGTCTTTCGCGAAGCGGAGGTATATATAGAGAAACGACCTTGAGCCTGTAGAACAGATCTACGCGGAACTTATTTTCTTTGATCAAATTTACCAGCGATTTATTGGTGGCGGCTATTATGCGGACATCGACTTTTATGGTCTCGTTCCCGCCCACTCGTTCGAATTCCTGCTCCTGAAGCACTCTCAGGACTTTCGATTGGGTCAGTGGTGACATATCGGCGATCTCATCGAGCATGATAGTACCGCCGTTGCAGACCTCGAACTTGCCCAGTTTTCTGGCATAAGCCCCGGTGAAAGAGCCTTTTTCGTGACCGAACAATTCCGATTCCAGGAGCGTCTCCGGGAGGGCGGCGCAGTTAACCGATAAAAACGGTTTATCGTTTCTGAGTGAATTCTTATAAATCGATTTGGCTATCAACTCCTTACCGGTGCCGGATTCGCCGGTGATAAGCACCGAAGCATCGGTAGCGGCGACCTGGCCGATTACCTTGGCGATCTCCACCATCTCCGGAGATTTGCCGATAATATCGCCCTCCTCGATTTTCCTTTCGCGCGAAAAAGTCTCCAGGCCTTTGGTATAAGGAGAGTCTTTCATCACCTTGTTAACGATTCCGATGAGCTTGTTTATATCGAATGGCTTAGTGATAAATTCATAAGCGCCTTTTTTCATAGCCTCGATGGCGGCGTCGGTGGAGACGAAACCGGTCATTATGACGATCGGAACCGATGAATTTTTCTGTTTCAACGTGGTCAGGACCTCAAGACCCGAAATATCGGGAAGATTTATATCGAGAAGCACCAATGCGATAGAGGGATCCGCAATCTTATTTATAGCCTCCTCCCCGCTGGAGGCGACCTGGAGATTATAATTGAAACTTTCGAGGCATTCCCCGATGGTTTCGGTTATATTTGAATCATCATCGACAATCAAGACCGAGCGCTTTTCCATGGCGGGCAAATCTCCGTTTTCTATTTTGATGCCGTCGAAGGCAAAATCACGTATAAACTTCGCCGGATAACCGGGCTCCCGGTTTTCCCCTATTCCATAAATCGGCAGTTTAAAGGAAGTTGTTAAATCAAATGACAATTAAAGATAAAATAGGCGAAAATAAATATAGCCTTTGTTATATCAGTCACCTAACCGGTGCCATTTACGGATAATTTTCACCATTTCTCTTGCCGATCCACATTTATATTTGGTTCCCCGGACCGATCTTTTAAATACTCCTCCGAATGACCTGTTTTCAATCCGGCTGTCAAGAACCACAATACATCCCCTATCCGTGGCGGCTCGGATAAGGCGCCCGAAGCCCTGTTTGAATTTGACCACCGCGTCCGGCAAAGATAATTTCGCAAAAGAGCTTCCACCGCTTTCCTCGATCCTTTTGAGGTTAGCTTTAAACCAGGGACGGTCCGGGACCGTGAATGGAAGTCTAAAAAGTATCAGTAATTCCAGTTGTTCTCCGGGAAGATCTATACCCTCCCAGAAAGAATCGGTTCCGAATAACGCCGCCCTTTTCGCCCGTCTGAATCTATTTAAAAGTTTTTCGGAATTAAAAGAGCTATCCTGGGCCAGCAGATCGACGCCATTTGATTTGACCATATCATAAGCCGTATCGTAGGCGGATCTCAAGGAACTATAAGAAGTGAATAAGACCATAATTTTGGATACGCCCGATAGAAGGATAGATTTGAGAGATTCGGCTGCCGCGGGCTCAAATCCGCGATCGCGGGGCGAGGGCAAATATCCGGCGGTCAATACCGCAACCTCGGAATCGATATCGAATGGCGAATCGAGACTCAAACTCAAGACTCTCTCTTTCTGCGTTAAATCCAATCCTAACCGATTCTCGATATAATCGAAATTATTGTTTACCGTGAGCGTGGCCGAAGTGAAAACGGCCGTTTTCAAATAGTCGTAAAAACGGCCATCCAGAAGCTCTCCGACACTCAGGGGCGCCGAGTATAACTTCGGGGAGAAACGCTCATTTGCCGGCAACTCGATCCAGTAGACATAATCGGGGCTCGACGCGTATACGACGTCATGCGCCACATCGATATATTTCTTCAAATCCGCTGCGAAAGCCTCGAGTCTTATGATGACATCCCTTTTCTTCGAAAAATCTCCTTCATCCCGGATCATGCCGGTAAGTTTAACGATCTTATCGTAAAGAGATTCCAGCATCTCCACAAACTCCTGAGCCTCCGGTATGGCGCAGGGATTGTTATCTTTGTCGTAGGCGATCTCTCTTGAAAATCCGTTTTTGCTTTCCGATTTAAACCTGCCTGTCAATTCATTAAAAAAAGAGCCGGAGATATGAGACAATCCAATAATGGAGTCAATGGCGGAATCCGCTTCCGATTCGATATCATTTTCAAGGCTGTTTATCATGGCGATAGCCTTAAGATTTATCAAAAAGCCGCTTTTCACGGGCCGGGGGCTATACATATCCGCCAGAATGCCGTCGAGGGCCTGTTTTTCGAGCCTGTTTCCAAGATATGAAGCGGCTATTTTTTCCAGATTATGGGCCTCATCGAAAATGACATGCCCGGACTCGCGAACGAGATCGCCCCCGGAAGCGAAATCCGCGAAAGTCAGGTAATGATTGACCACAATTATCTGAGCGTTTTGAACTTCCCTTTTTACTTTTAGAAGGAAACATCTTTCGGCGAAGGGACACGATTGGCCGAGACAAAATCCGCCCTCGCAGGAGATGCGGCTCCACAGGTAGGCGTTCCTGGAAGGACTAAACCCGTTACACTCGGAGATATCGCCGGTCCTGGTGTTCTCGATCCACAAAACAAGCGGGCTCAGGGCTTCTCTATCACGCTTATTAAACGATGCCTCCGCTTCGATTTTCAGTTCGCTATATTTATACAGACAGACATAATTCCACCGCCCCTTGAGCAAAACCGCCCTGAACCTATAGCCGACGGCCTTCTGGATCCGGGGAATATCCTTGTAGAAAAGCTGGGCTTGCAGGCTTTTAGTCTGAGTCGAAATTATAATCCTCTCGTTATTCAAAGACGCCCACCACGAGGCGGGAAGCAGATATGCCAGCGATTTTCCGACGCCGGTGGGGGCCTCGACAATCAAAAACTCCGACCTGTTGAAAGCTTCCCCGACCTTTATCGCCATCTCGGCCTGCTGGGGCCGGTATTCATATGACGGCAATACTTTCGATACAATACCGCCGTTTAAAAAGTGGTTTTTAACGGCAGCCGAATCAACAGGGATATAATCTTCATAGGTCTCCTCGGGAATATCTCCCGTGACGTTATCGGGATAATCCTCCGGAATTTCTTCAATGGCTACGGCCACGGGCATGGCCTCGAACGATTCAATAAACTGCTTATTTTTCCCGGGGCCGAAAATAGAATCGGCGATACGTTTCTGCGATAACAAGGGGAGCATGGCCAGCCTCGATATCAGATTCAAAAAGACTCTTCCGGTAACGAGACAATCGTCCAGCGCTCGATGGGAGTTTTCCCTAATAATATTGAAACGCTCGGCCAGGAAACCCAGGCTGTAGCGGGACATCCGGGGAAACAGTATCCGCGCCAGCACCGCCGTATCGATTGAGCTCTTATCGATCTCTCTAAAGATCTTGCTGTTCATATATTTTTTCAAAAATCCGAAATCGAAGCCGATATTGTGGCCGACGATCCACTCGGAATTTCCGATAAAATCCTGATACTGCTCTATCACCTCTTCTATGGCTGGAGCCTTTTCCACCATAGAATCGTCAATACCTGTCAGCCTGGTGACCTCGGCCGGGATCGGCATTATCGGTTTTACCAGTTGAGAATAGGTCTCATCTATTTTGCCGTCGACGAACCTGACCGCCCCGAGCTCGGTGATCCCGCAGGTGGCCGGATCCAGGCCGGTGGTCTCTATATCGATCACAACAAAACTGTTAAGGCCAGACATGGTTTTGCCTAAATCTGCGATCTATCGCGAAGAGTTCGATAATATTCTTTCAATTTCTTATTGGAACCTACCCGCGTCGCGGCGGCTCCCACGAGACGCGTAACGTCGCTTCTGGTAAGCTTGACCGGCGGCCCGATCATGGCCCTGACCGGATTTGATTTGATTAGCGATAAAGTCTCCACCGCGAGAAATACGGGAACAATCAGGAACATCCTGACGCCTTTGAGATGCTGCGGAATAAGAGCGGAATATTCAATGGCGTCATCGAGATGCGGAACCGTTAAAGAGACGATCTCATTAATAAACAGTTCTATTTTTGAGGACTCCGATTCTTCTTTAAGGCGGGTCGCGTTCAAGCGGTGTTTGTTCAATATGTCGCCAGGAAGATAATTTATTCCTCTCTCCCTGTCGTCCGGAACGTCTTTAATGACATTGACCTTTTGCAACCCGAGCCCGAACGAATTCCCCAGTCTTTTCAGGTCTTCCGATATCTCCATGTTAAAATCGTAATGCACAATGAACAGCTCCGTAAGCATATGTCCCACAGTTCCGGCGACATAATAGCAGTACCTGTCCCAGTCCTCGACGTTTTTCAACGATACGACAATGTCATTTCTTTGAGCGTCAATTTTTGAATAATCGGCCATCCCCTCGGCCATCTCGCCCACCCATCTATAGATGATCTTTTTATGAGATCCCGGCAGGGTTTCCAGTATTTCAAATAATCTTGACGACTCAACAAGTAGCATTTGCTCATCGTTTCCGGGGGTGTCTACCGATTCGTATATCGATGAGACGGCATCCAGATCCAATCGTCTCCCGCCGGCCGCGTTTAGAAGCAGATCTCTCAATTTCAGCAGGCGCTTTGATTTTTCAGCGGGAATAAGGTAGGGCGTATCTTCCAGGGTATCGGCCACCCGGCACAGCAGGTAGGAGGTGTAAACCGAATTCCTCAATCCCCGCGGGAGGAATTTTATGGTCAGGGCGAAGGTACGGCTGACCCTGGGGATATGCTCCTGTATGAAAGAGTCGTTTGTTTTTAAGATTTTCACCATTGAGACAATCTAATTAATTAAAATAATATTATCCAGAAGAAATAAGAATACCAAACGTCAGGTCTCGGAGAATCCTGATCTACGGACCCTGCAAGAGGTTACCAAGCAGGCGCTTGGTAACCAGTAGTAGAAAAAGGATGAAATAAAAAAAGACGATTCGATCAGGAACCGTCTTTTCATATGCGATTAATTTTCTGACTAATCAATAAGAATCTTCTCCAGCCTTTCGACCAGGTAATCAATTTCGTCGTCCGTAATGATTAGCGGCGGGGAGATCCTGATGGTGTGGCCGTGGCTATCGTTGGCGAGAACGCCCAGTTCCAGGAGCTGGCGGCAGTATTTCATGGCGTCGCCGTTTTTGACTTCGATTCCGATGAACAAGCCCCGGCTGCGCACCTCTTTGACATGCGTGGAGCGGGCGGCGATACCCTCAATTTTTTTCTTTAAGATCGCACCTTTTTCGGCCGCTCTCTGCGGCAGTTTTTCATCGACAATGACATCAACCGCGGCGCAGCCCGCCACACATGCAAGAGGATATCCGCCGTAGGTTGAACCCTCGGCGCCCGGCCTGAAGGCGAGATCCATCATTTCGGAGTTGGTTACGAAAGCCGAAAGCGGAACCAGGCCACCGGAAATGGCTTTGCCCAGCACGATGCCGTCGGGGACAACGTTTTCATGCTCGAAACAGAACATCTTACCGGTACGCCCCAGCCCGACCTGGATCTCATCGAAGACCAGGAACAGGTCATGCTTGTCGGCCAGCTCGCGGAGTCCTTTCAGGAATCCGTCGGGAGGAATATACATGCCGCCTTCGCCCTGCATCGGCTCCACCAGGATACCGCAGGTATTCTTGTTGATAGCCTTTTTAACAGCCTCAAGATCGCCGTATTCGACGGTGACGAAGCCGGGAGTGAGCGGCCCGAAACCCTCCTTGTATTTTTTGGTGGTTGCGAAAGAGACCTCAGTAATCATCCGGCCGTGGAAGTTGTTACTGAAGACGATAATCTCCTGATTGCCGTCTTCGATGCCCTTGGATTTCCAACCGTAGAAACGAATCATCTTGATGGCGGTTTCCACCGATTCGACGCCGCCGTTTTTCAGGAGGGTCTTATTGCCGTTTTTGCCGAACCGAGGGCCCAATTGCGGCACCAGGTTCGAGAGTTTTTTAACAAACAGCCCCAGGGCGTCGGTGTACACCACGTTCGAGACAACCGAACCATAACCGCCTGTAAGAGCATCGGTTACAGCCTTTACAATGCGGGGGTGATGGTGGCCCTGGTTGGCGGCGGAATAAGCAGCCAGGCAATCGAGGTATTTTTTGCCATTTTCATCATAAAGCCAGGCGCCTTCGGTTTTACGCACTACCAGCCGCAGACGTTCATAATGACTGGCGCTATATGCCGCCATGTAATTCAGCAGTTCGTCGTCGGTTACATTTGAGAACCCGATCATTTCGCGTTCCTTTATTTTTAATTCAGTCATTTTTTTACTCCTCTATTTGAAATTGATGTATGATTATTATCGGAATAAACTAAGGGAGATGTGAAACGGGTTCCTACAACTGGCCGCCGAGATAGATAGGCCACAAGATCCGGCGTCTATACCGGAAATAACCTGAGATCTTGTAATCAAACCGTTTCATATTTTTAAATTTACCAGTTTTGTAAAATCTGTCAAGGGGAATCGGAACGCCCCGGTTTCGGTTTTCACTGTTTCAAGATTAAATTTACGAACCATATAACACTAATCCCCGCAACAAGATGCGATACAGACGGCATCGCCAGGCCGTTGAATTTCAGCGAAATCAGACGCCATATCCAGGCGGCCACTACCAGCGTTAAAAATACGGCGGCGATGGGCAAAGGTTTCAGAAACAGGATAAGGACGATAATGTGGTAGCCGGCGAAAAGAATATCGGGCGCTGACGGACGGCGATTCGGCACGGAAAGATATCCTCGCCAGAAGATCTCCTCGAGGACCGGGGTGCTGACGCAGTAATATATCATGAAGACAATCCATGATGAACCATGCAAGCCATACTCATTTAAGATCGCCGACAATTCAGTCCCCTCAATGCGCATTATCGGCCATAAGAAATAAAGCGACAATCCGGCGAGCGCCGATATTGCCGTCAGAGGGAACCCGATTTTCCAATTCCATCCCCGGAATAATCTCTTAAAAAGCACCGGATTGCTATTCTTTAGAACGATGAAAAAGATCGCTCCATGATAGAGAATTATGGCGGCCCAGGCGCTTTTTAAGATGTGAAGGCCGACGAGGATGGTTAGGTATGGGATCAGGGCGGTGGAGGATTTACCGCTGATAGAAAGCATAATTGATTATTACCGAATCGGCGGTATAAAGTCCAAAGGATTATTGAACGGGATTAAGGTATAGTTGGCGGACGAGGACGTCCGCCAACCACAACCCTATTACAATTGCCACTTATTTCAAAAGAACTAATTTCCTGGCTTCAATATTGCCGCCGACTTTTATTACGTAGAAATATGATCCCGACACATCTCCTGAAGCGTCCCACTGAATGCTGTGTTTTCCGGCAGGCATAATCCTATTCACCAGAGTTTCTACCCGGCGTCCGAGGATATCGTAGATGGCGAGGTTGGCGTGGGATTCATGGGGCAATGTGAAGGATATGGTTGTGGCAGCGTTAAAAGGATTGGGATAGCAGCGGAGGTTGAATATCGATTCGGGCAACAGGGTGATGTCATCATATTCAACGCCCGTCTGGAAGTCGCCGTTGTTGCCGCCGTAGATGCCCATATCGCTTACGGGATATTCCAGGCCCCAATCGCAGCCAAGGAGAATATCGAGTATGCCCGGATCGCCGGCGTCGATGCAGGGGGAATCGACCAGGTATCCGCAGGAGTCCTCGCAGAGATGGAAATCGCCGCCTGCGGGATCGCGGAAGAGTGGGTCGGCGGCGATCTCGCCGGTGCCGGGATTGGGATTAAACGGCGTGGGCGGCCCGGAATAACCTTCATAATAGGCACCTTGAGCGTTGTTCCAGACATCGTTATAGGAGATAAAGACCGGGGTATCTCGGTGCTTAAAGATGCCGTAGCGGCCGTTTTCGGCGAAAATATTGTTCTTGATATAGATTACTCCACCTCCGGACCAGTCGTGGTAACCGTCGCGACCGTTGTAAACGATTACGTTGTTGGTCAGATAGACGGTGCCGAGGTATGGATCGAAACCGTCGTAAATATTGCTTTCGATTATGTTATTCTCGACATATGCGGTCCCGCCGAAATCGTTCCAGATCTCGACTCCGTGGCCGTTGTTGCGAACCCGGCAGTAGCGCACCGTTTTCATTCCATGCGACGATGACGGATTCATGAAAATTCCCACGTTCCCGGGGGTGTTGCCGCCCTGCTGGCTGTTCTGTACGGTGAACTTCTCGATTAAGTAATTACTGATACCGATGGCTTTTACTACGTCGTTTAAACCTCCGCCATCAATGATGGTATTCTCCATCCCGGAGCCGATCAGGCTTACCCCCTCGGCCATCTGCACGTTTTCGTAATAGGTTCCGGGCGCAACAAGTACGGTGTCGCCATAGCTGGCGGCGTTAATCCCCTGCTGAATGGTGGGGTAATCGCCCGGCACGTTGATTACGGTCGACGACGCCAGGCTGTATGGCAGCAGGGCGAGTATGATCGTATACATTATCAATTTTTTCATGATTGGCTCCTTACTTTAGTAATAACATTCTTTTCGTTTCAATTATTTCTCCCGCCTGCAGGCGGTAGAAATAGACGCCGCTGGGGAGGTCGGAGGAGTCGAAGTTAACAATATGGATTCCAGCTTGCCTGTATTCATCGAGCAATGTCTCTACCTGGCGGCCGAGGAGGTCGTAGATGGTTAATTTTACAGAATGTGGTTCGGGCAAAATAAATTTGATGGTCGTTTGAGCGTTGAAGGGGTTGGGGTAGTTCTGATTTAATATAAACGCAGACGGAACGTTTGCCTTCTCCTTTATACCGGTTAGCTGATCGAAATAAAAGCATCCCATATCAGCGACAGTGCTGTCGGGATCATATGCGGAATTGGGATCGCCGGCGTCAATGCATGGAGAGTTTGCCAACAGATGAAAATCGCCGTTGTTGGGATCGACGAACACGGGATCAAAGAACAGGTTATAATATACATCGCACGAATCACCATTGCCGTTGATAGAGGACAGTACTTCAAAATCAGGGGGGACATTTCCGGTTATATTGCCGCTTTGATTATTATAGAAGTCGGTATAATTAACAGCCACAGTGCCCTGATTCTCTATTCCATAATTCGACTGATTATTGGAGATGATACTATTTGTAATATCCATGCCGCATCCTTGGCCGATATAAATTCCTGACCCGCCATCCGTTGCGTTGTGATCAATAGTGCAATGATCAATATCTAAATGGCTGTTATATCCGGCTCCTATTGCTCCGCCATTTAGAGCGGCGTAATTATTAAATATTACACAACGGGAGATATTAGCGCTCGAGTTATTAAGCGATATGGCGCCACCACCGAGATCGCTAAAACCATAGAAAGAAGAATTACCATTTAATATACAGTCAATTAAAACGGCACTACAACTCACCAAACATACTCCCCCGCCCTGGCCGCTGTAAGGGCCGTTTGAGGTATTATCCCTTATTATACAATTAATAAAAGTGGGATTTCCATAGTAACAGTAAGCTCCTGCCCCTGGAGCATGTAATGAGTTATTATCGATAATACAATCTGTTATAATTGCATCGCTTGAACTTTCCCAATATATTCCTCTCAGATTATGGCTAATGTTACAGCCGTTTATTTCAGGATTGCTGGTTCCTAATACGGTGATTCCGTTATAAGTTCCACCGTTAATCGAGCAGTTGGAAATTACCGGACTTGAATTTATGCAACAGAGACCTTCGGCGCCGTTCAATACCTTACAATAAACCATTTGACTTGTCCGGTTGTCATTGTTAAAGTAAATCCCGCGCCAGAAGCTGCCTGACGGTATAAAACAGATCGAATCTATTTCAGTGCCAATCGCCTCCAAAATTCCATCAACGGTTAATAAATAAATACCCTGAAACTCAACAGTAATCCCCGGTTCCATCAATAGTGAAGAATCGGTGTACACCGTAATATCTCCATGTACCCGATAAGGTGAACCGGCCATAGTCCAGGTCCCCGAAACGGAACCGGCCGGTATATTGGTCTGACCAAACGATATGGAATAAGAAACAATTAAGATAGGCAAAACATATCTTCTCACGTGTTTCTCCTTTTATTTCAGCAGGATCATTTTTCTGGTTTTAGTGAAATCGCTTGTCTCTATTCGATAAAAATACACTCCCGATGAATAATCGAGCGCATCCCAGACAGCCTGATGTTGACCTGCATGCTTCTCCTCGTCTACAAGCGTTTCAACCTTGCTACCGAGGAGGTTATATATGGTTAGTTTCACGTGCTGCGATTCGGATATCATAAACCTGATTGTGGTAGTAGCATTGAAGGGATTGGGGTAGTTCTGAAGCAGATAAATATCTTCAGGCAGATTTATGTTTTCCGTTTGATCGTCATCCATAACCGATGTGGGCCAGTCGCCGTTGTTGCCGCCGTAAGCGCCCATATCGGACCTGGGCCCGCCGAGGCCGAACTGGCAATCCAGTATGTTATCGACGCTGTCGGGATGGCCGGCGTCGATGCAGGGTGAATCGGTGCTGTCTCCGCAAGCGATGGCCATGAGATGAAAATCGTCATCAACATAATTCCTGAAAACCGGATTGAAGTCGATATTGCCGTCCAGCCAGTTGACGGTTCCATTGTTGTTGGTGAATATGCCGTTCTGGCCGCCCTGGATATTGGAGTATTCCACGGTGACGGTATTGGGATTCATATACTGGCTGAAATAGATCTCCTCCGGGGCGTTGTTCCGGACGATGGTATTGATGACATAAAGGTTGCAGTTATCGGTGCAGTACATCCCTCCAGCGTAGGGAGCCGTATTTCCGAATACGGTATTGTTTATCAGCATAACATCGGTACTGGAGCTGATATAAAATCCGCCGGCGTACGATGACGCCGAGTTGTCGCAGATTATGTTGTTATTAATCACGGGAGCGGCGTTATAATTGCAGTTAAACGCCCCGCCTCTTTCGACGGCGATATTATCGATAATAATATTACCGCTAACCTTGGAGCTGGAATTATAAATTTCGATTCCACCGCCCTGGCTTTGAGCGGTATTTCCGATGACGGTGTTGTTGGCGATATATGGATCGGCCCAGCCGCCGGTCTTTATGCCGCCGCCGTAGGTGGCGGAATTATTCTCGAAATGATTGAATGTGATATCGCCGTTGGAATACTGCAGGCAGCATATGGCGCCGCCCCACAGATCGGCGATATTATCCCGGAAAAGGTTCCCGGTTATAACGGCGTTGGAATTAAAGCAATATATGCCTCCGCCGTCACCATTGAAGTACGGATACCCGGAACCGAATGCCTTGTTTTCGATAATTCTGTTGTTCCTGATTACGGGGTGGGAGTTCTGGCAGAATATGCCGCCGCCGTATTCGGATAAACCGTGCCGGATTGTAAAACCGGCGACGCAGGCGTTATTGTTCTCTCCACCGGTGAATGTTATGACCGTACTCAGGGAATCACCATCGATAATGGTTGCAGAAATGTAGGATGTGTCATTGGTGGTAATATAAAGCGAGCCCAGCTGGATGTTATGCCCGTTGAAATTGATGTTTTCGACATATATGCCCGGCTGGACCAGCACGGTGTCCCCGTCTGTGCTGGCGTCAATGCCCTGCTGGATGGTGGGGTAGTCGGCAGGGATGTCGATTACTGTCGACCAGCCCGGACCATATGCCAGCGGCATAAAGACTAGTGCGTAAACCAAGATTTTTTTCATGGCGGCCTCCTTATTTTAATAATAACATTCGTTTCGTTTCAATTTTCTCCCCCGCTTGCAGGCGGTAGAAATAAACGCCGCTGGAGAGATGGGCGGCTTCGAATGTGACGGCATGGATTCCAGCTTGTCTATATTCATCGAGCAAGGTCTTAACCTGGCGGCCGAGGAGGTCGTAGACGGTGAGTTTTGCATTCTGTGGTTCAGGCAAAGTAAACCTGATTGTGGTTGAGGCGTTGAAGGGATTGGGATAGTTTTGCTCAATAAAGAAATCTTGCGGCGGGTTTTTGTTTTCCGAGATAAAATCATCGCAGATTCCGGTGGTCCAGTCGCCGTTGTTGCCGCCGTAGGCTCCCATATCCGATCTGGGCCCGCCAAGACCGTAAAGACATCCTAAGACAATATCAAGACTGTCGGGATGCCCGGCGTCGATACAGGGCGAATCGGCGCTATCTCCGCAGACGATGGCCATGAGGTGGAAATCACCGTTTTCGGGCTCGCGGAAGAACGGATTGACATCTATATTGCCCACACCCGGCCAGCCATCCTGGATGTCACAATAGCTGGCTATGACACTGGAAAAATTATGCACAGCTATTTCCGGCTCGCCCTGTCCGCCGATATCGGCCCATAAAATCGAATTTGAAATGCTTAAATCCGAATGCGATAGATAAATGCCGCCGCCATAAAGGAATGCTTCGTTGCCACTTATTGTATTGTTTTTAATATACAGATTCTCAGAATGAAAAAACGCCAGACCACCGCCGATTTCGGCGAAATTTCCGCATATTATATTATTCTCTATAAATTCATTGTTATTATGAGTTAAAATGATCCCTCCGCCCAGCGAGCCGGCATAGCTGTCGATAATAATATTCCTATTAATCTTTGCCATATCAGTATAGGAAATTCTAATAGCGCCGCCACCGTATCCGGCACTATCAGCATTAAATACATTACCATATATGTCGACAAAATTACCTCCGCAATATACAGCTCCTCCTTTGTAGGTTGCGCTGTTATTGACAAAAATGTTGTATTTAATAATATAACTTGAAGAGAATCCAGATCCGCTAAAAGCTCCTCCATCCCCGTAACCCCCCGAGGCGATATTATCAACAAACGTATTATTGGATATAGTGGCATTCAGGCTATCAAAGCAAATAGCGCCTCCGTCGCTTGCCTCATTTCCAATTAAAACATTATTATCGAATATTGTTTCTGAGTTAAAACATTTTACAGCTCCGCCCACAATCGTTGCCGAGTTATTACGAAAAATATTATTATTAATTATCAGGGTTGTATGATATGAATCAAGGCCCCCACCGAGGGAAGCCGTATTATTTTCAATTGTATTGCTGTCAACAGAAATAACAGAATTCGATATGGAAGAAAGCCCGCCGCCGCTTATAGTAGCGCTATTTCCACCTATAATATTTCTCCTTATGAGAACTTCCGACTGGTTACAATAAATTCCACCTCCTTTTCCCGCACCGGTAATATTATTATCATTTATAATATTATAATAAATAAACGGGCTCGATTGAAAACAGACAATTCCACCACCTTTATTAACGGCATTATTCTCGCGGATAATATTTCTCGAAATTTTGGGACTCGAACCAAAGCAATAGATTCCGCCTCCCGTAAGGGAATGGCCGTTTGTAACGGTAAACCCGGTAATTATAGCAGTGCTATCTTCTTCATTTTCAAATTTGACCACTGATCCCAACAAATTCCCATCGATAACGGTCTGCGAAATATAGCTCGTATCCCCGGTTGTTAGAAACAGCGAGCCTAAAACGATATTGTGCCCGTTGAAGTTGATATTCTCTACATACGCACCCGGCTGGACCAGCACGGTGTCGCCGTCGGTAGAAGCATCGATCCCCTGCTGGATGGTGGGGTAGTCGGCGGGGACGTTGATGACGGTGGCGGAAGAAATGGACCCTAAACTCAAAATTAATGCTGTAAATAATATCTTTTTCATAACAATTCTCACGGGGGCGTATTGCAATACGTCCCTACGGCCTTTCTATTTCAATAATACCATCCTCCTTGTTTCAATCATATTCCCCGCCTGCAGGCGGTAGAAATAGACGCCGCTGGAGAGATGAGAGGCGTCGAATGTGACGCTATGAACTCCAGCCTGCCTGTATTCTTCAAGCAAGGTCTTAACCTGGCGGCCGAGGAGGTCGTAGACGGTTAGCTTCACAAATTGCGATTCGGATATCATAAATCCTATTGTGGTTGTGGCGTTGAAGGGATTGGGGTAGTTTTGAGTTAATTTAAAGTCATACGCGAGATAAAGGTCGTCGGTTAAGTCCAAAACGCCCGGCCATTCATAAACTCCCATATCGATCCGCCCGTTATATATCCGGGGATTCCCGTCGAGATCAAACTCAGGTAAATACATACCGCTGGTATCAGGATTGCCGGAATCGATACAGGGGCTGTTTTGGCTTAGACGGAAATTTCCGTTTAAGGGATCGGAAAATAAAGGGTCAGAATCAATATTTCCGTCGAGCCAGTTTATTGTGCCGGTAAAGTTAACGTTGGTCAGAACGCCGTTTTGCCCTTGTTCAATATCATTGTAGGCCGCTGTGAAGCTGCTGTTATAAATCTCATCAAACAGATAAATTTCACTGGGACTGTTATTCCAGAAAATTGAATTGACCAGCATTAAATCAAAATTATCGTAGAAAAAAGCTCCCCCGTATTGTCTGGCCTGGTTTGCTGTTACCGTGAGATTAGTAAAGGTCGTGGCAAAATTATTTCCTCCGTAGATTCCCCCGCCACGGTCGGCGCTATTGAGCGATATAAGCACATTTTTCATAATTAGATTGGAATTGTTATAACATTCGATACCTCCTCCGAAATTCAGGGCCTCGTTAGAAGTGATTTTTACATTGATCAAGGTGGGACTGGCTCCATAATTACAGTATATTCCGCCGCCAAACAGGGCGTAATTATCATAGATACTTACATTTATAAAAGTTGGGCTGGAATTAAGATAGCAATAGATCCCACCACCACTACTTGCTCCGTTACCGTAAATTTCCACATTCTCAACCTTGGGACTGGAGCCATTCATGCACCACAATCCCCCGCCGCTTATCTGATTATCGATACTGCCGGTGATATGTAAATAACGGAGCGTGGGGCTAGAGCGCAGACACGCGATCATATTTCCGGTATGAAGCGCCGTACTGTTGGAAATGGTAAAACCACTTAATACTGCGCTGCTATCCTGCACATCAATAAATGTTACCACCGGCCCATTTTGGTTTTTATCGATGATAGTAGAAAGGATGTAAGAAGTGTCAGCGGTCGTCAAGAACAATGAGCCGATAACGATGATCTTCCCGTTGTAATTGATATTTTCCGCATAGGTTCCAGGATGCACCAGCACGGTGTCGCCGTCTGTGCTGGCGTCAATCCCCTGCTGGATGGTGGGGTAATCGGCGGGGATGTTGATGATGGTGGCGAAGGCAGAAAAGGTAATAGAAAAAACCGCCAAAGTCGATATGACAAATACTCTTTTCATCTTTCCCCTGCTATAAGAGACTTACAGTTAACTCAATATAATCAATATGGTTAGATATGTCAATAAAATACCGCTTTATATCGGGCGGCGTGGTCCGGCCCGGAGTCTACGATATGGTGGGAGGCTCGTCAACAGTAATGGCGATAGAATCCTGCACGGATTCGCGGCCGTCATCAACCAGCACTCTCACGTAATATTCCCCGAATTCGGCGGGTGCCTGCCACTGTACCACGGAGCCTGAGGTTCCCTCGGGAAAACTGCCGGATTCCGCCGACCAGGTATAGGTTAGCAAATCCCCATCTTCGTCGGTGGCGATGCAGGTTATTTCAGCTATGGAGTTGGGAAGGACAATTTCGGGCGCCGTTAGGGATTGAATGACGGGCGCCCGATTGAATATTAAGACCACGTCTACATCGATTGTCTCGCTATCGGTCAGCCGCCCGTCGCTCACGCTTACAGTTACAGGATAGGTGCCGGTATCTGCAGGCGCCCGCCAGAACACATTTGTACCGGCCGCTCCATTGGGAAAGGTGCCATCCTCCGCAGACCAGGTATAAACCAGGACGTCATTATCGGGATCGGTGGCGGCGCATTGCAAAACCGTGGATTCGGATATGCCGACCATTTCCGGATTGGCCGTAAGGCTTTGAATTACGGGAGCCCGGTTGGCCGGCCCGGCGCCATCGTCGCCACAATTGATAAAAAGGAGAAAAAGCAGGATCAGAAACGCATGAGATAATTTCATAATTTTCCACCATCTTTAAAACGCACGTTTTCTCTCATTATTATTATAATACAAGTTTATGAGTCAAAATGTTTTAAAAAAAATCTGAATTCAGGGGGCGGGCGTTTATTAAATCCAGGGCGAATTCTTTTCTACGGTTTGGCTCAAAAAACGCCTTAAATAAGGCAAAAAACGGATTTTTGCGCATCCAATTTCAATGATTATTGACAACCGGCGGAATTTATGATAAAAAAAGCGGCAAACGGAATGGAGGCCGGTATGCCAGCAAAAAAGAAAACGTCGAAAAAAGCCGCTCCCAAGAAGAAAGCCACCAAAAAAGCGGCTACAAAGAAAACGGCGGCCGCCCCGAGGCCCACGCCCAAGATCGACCTTCGCACTTATATCAACGAACTGAACAGGCGCGCTTATGAGATTTTCCAGCAAAGGGGTTCGACTCACGGTCATGATTGGGAAGACTGGTTTCTGGCGGAAAAGGAAGTTAAAAAGAAATACGGGATCAGGGAATAGCTAACGAGGGGTATTAGCTCTCTCGACCGTTTCATTCTGAAATCCTGATAGAGAATTATCCAGTATTACGTGTATAATATTTCTTATATTTCAGTATTTTCCGGTTAACTTGTTGAATGATAAGCGGATAAAACGCCGAACAGATCTCCGGATCTGCGCAAAACGGTCAAGTCCGGTGCGATTTTTATATAAGTTAAAGGACCATAAATAATTACCTGACCCTGCCGACAATATTATAAGAAACGAAGAGAATAACCTTCAAAGGGGAGTTTATGTTTATATGGAGTCTTGTCCTTTTCGGTTTGGGGATTTTGGCCGTTCTCGATTCCCAGTTTAATTACGGCTATATTTTCAGGAGCGCAAATTCGCTGGTGTTTATGCTCCTCTCCCTCGGCGTTTTGATCAGGACCAAAATGCTGCAAAGGCTCGGATACAAAGAGCAGCTACTTAAAAGTAATATAGAGTTGAGATCCAGGATCGAGGATATGGAGCGCTCTCAAACGCCGGCGGAAAAACAGAAATCCAAACAAACGGTAACAGTATAAGCGTCCGGGTCAGCCTCGGACGGCTTAGCGCGGGGAAGCGGATATTATAGGCCTGCATAAAGAGGCGGAAAGAAACGGGGAGCCTTGAAGGCTTCCCTTATTATTTTTGTTAATTAATCTTTTAGATTGATCTACTTTCTAAAACCTTCCTCCTCCTTACAACCGCCGCCGTCCCTGCCGCCAGCAGCAGCAATCCCATAATCAGCACGCCCCATTCGTTTAGAGTAGGAACAGGCTCGGGATGTCTGAATGTAATGCAGGCGAAATTCTGCACGACCTCAAAACCGACACTGGTCCCGAGCGAGTCTCCGGCATTGGCGGGACCCTGTACCGGATCTAAACCCGGCCCCATGGCGTTACAGAATGTCTGGTCATACATATTGGTATCGGCGATTGTATGAACTCTAAACGAAAGGCCCCGTACGGCGGAGTCCGGGTTAGCGCGAATGCAGTTCCATTCCAGCTGCCCGGTGCATTCGGCCCAGCCAAGAAACGATAAACTGACCCAATTCGATTGAAATTCGTCATTGAGGTTTGTAAAATCCCAAAGATCCCAAAGCGCCACCGGGCCTCGAGCAAGGCAGAAATCGGCGTTGAACTGATCGAGGTAACTTTTGTTAATACCAAGCGGTAGGCACATATCGGCGACGACGACATTAGCAGAATTCCCGGTGAAATAAACCGGTATGTCGATCCATTCATCTACGCCGGCGAATGTCGTATCTTTCCAGTTATTTCCCTGGAATTCACCGCCGAACCAGACAAAAAGTGTGTCCCTGGCACTGGAAGTCGAAAAAGGACTGATGGAAATCATTAATATTATAATTAAGAGCTTTTTCACGGCGTTCTCCTTTTATTTTTAATCACAATTACCCTGGAATATTTCAATTAAAGGAACATTGAATGATTTCAAAATCGTCGTTATGGGGCAGGAGGACAATCAGCGCATGGTTGAGGTGACGCCCCACCCGTGAAATACCTTACGCTGCGCGTAATATCAGCGCCGTTATAGGAACAGCTGCCGTTGACATCGCCCGCCACATACCACCAGTCGCCCGTGGTGCATTCGCATATATAGACCGGGGGAATCCCTCCCAAGAAATATTCAAGTCCATACACTACGTCCAGCGCGTTAAAATTGCCGTCTCCGCTAACATCCCCGACGACATAATTGCACGGAAAACGCGTTGTTGCCGGTTGATTTGATTCCTCATTCAGGCCGCTATTGGAATCATCCGCAATAAGCTGCGACGTTAACATCACTAAAAAAAAGATAATCGTAATCCATCTCACGAAAGCCTCCTTTGTTTGACCTGTCTTAAATTGCATATGCCGATATTTTTTCCGGCGGGCGCGGGGGATTGTACCCTCGACGCCTTGCCCAGTAATTTAAGGCAATTTAATACGGTTATTGACTATTTCAAAAGCACCATCTTCTTCGTCTCTTCCTTATCCCCCGCTTGCAGCCGATAGAAATATACTCCGCTGGAGAGATCGGAAGCGTCGAAAGTAATGGTGTGGATGCCCGCTTGCCTGTATTCATCAAGCAAGGTCCCAATCTGGCGGCCGATGAGATCGTAGATGGTTAATTCAACTTGTCCCGGTTCAGGCAGAGCAACCCTTATCGTCGTTATAGCGTTGAAGGGGTTGGGGTAGGCGCTTATCGATAATTTTCCGGGAATATTATCGCGTTCGCCGTTTTCAATTCCTGTCGGGATTATCTGAATTTCCCCATCCACAGTGACGGGAGTGAAGAAGGGACCGTTGGAGAAAGCCGTATAGTGCAAAAGCTCGGGATCGTTAGAAAATGAGATCAGCGTGGTATCCGGGTCTTCTATCTCCGGGTTAACTGTAACGGTCAGATCGGCGATATGATATTCACCCGGCAATAGAGTGATCGGGTCGCCGATGAAGATTCCCTCGTCAAAACAGTAACCGTAAGTATGCCCCGAGCAATAAGAAAAGCCGAAAAAGAAACTATCTAAAACCACCAGAGTGTCAACGGTGATATATGCCGGATCGGTTTCGATTGAAATCTGGAATGCCGTCAGCGTATCGATTGTCTTTATATAGATGGGAAGTTCTATGGTTTCGCCCGGGGCAGCGTTTGCTGACTCCACTTTGATCGTGTCCGAATCGGGATGGCGAGGGAAATCGGGGAAGGGGGAACCTGAAATTATAAATGCCATGGTCATTACGTCG
>CP070813.1:2372075-2393887 GCA_020344055.1 Candidatus Zixiibacteriota bacterium
GGCCCTTGGCGAAAGCCGACGCCGCCAGGCCGATCATTTTGTTGAAGCCTATAAAAAGAATGTCGGGTCTGGCGGAGATATCGATTTTCGTTTTTACCAGGGCGACCGCGGCCGTGCTCACCGAGCAGGCTCCTTTTCCCATTTCGGTGTCGGCCCTGACCTGTTTTCCAGTTCTGAAAGCCTGGTGAAACATCCTGTGAATAACCCTGCCGGCGGCTTTGACAGCGCAGGCGGAACTGTAGGCCGCTTTCACCTGCCCCAGGATCTCGTTTTCGCCCAGAACCATCGAATCCATACCGGCCGAGACCCTGAATAGGTGCTCGGCGACATGTTTGCCTTTCTTGATGTAGAACTTTTCGCAGAGGTTTGATATATCCAGGTTCTTAAACTGTTTGTAAAATGCCTGTATCAATTCAAAGGAATCGTTGTCTTTCTCTCTAACGAAATAAAACTCAATTCGGTTGCAGGTAGAGAGGATGGTGGATTCAATCACTCCCGGCATGCTGGCGAAAAGCGCTTGAGCTTCGGCGATTTCATCGTTTCCGATCTGAATGCCGCCGCGATCCTCGGACGTGGAGTTTTTGTGATTTATGCCGCAAAGTGTAAGATGCCAGTTCTGCAGCTTATTCAAAACTTTTCCCCGGTAAAGAATATTTAATTTTTGCAGAGGGCGCGCAACTAAACCCGGATTTTATACCGATACTTCCCCCCTGATTGAAAGCGTAGCCTTGTAAAATATGGTAACGATCAGAGCCCCGATGGCATAAACGCCGATTGTTATCATGGTTTCGGTAAACGTGGGCCAGTACCTGGTGACCTCGCCCAGGGGATTGGGAACAAATCCCGTTATGACCATCCCCAGGCCTTTCTCGATCCAGATTGATACGAATACCGTCACACAGGCAAGACCGAGAACGGTTTCGTTATTTCGGGTCTTTGGAATATAAAGAAGAACGAGAGAAATTACCGCCAGGATCGATGAGACCCACATCCAGGGAACCAGCGTGGTGTTGCCGTGAAGACCGACATACAGGAATTTGAAATGATCCAGATGCTCCGGTATGCCGCTATAGAAGGCGGTGAAGATCTCCATTAGAACAAAGAATACATTTATGGTCATGGCGTATGTGATAATCAGCCCGAGTTTCTGAATCGGCTCCCGCCCCGGATCGAACCTGGTAAACTTCCTGAGCAGGAAAACCAGAAGCAGAAGCAACGCCGGACCTCCCGAAAACGCCGACGCCAGAAATCGGGGGGCGAGGATGGCGGTCATCCAGAACGGCCGCGCGGCCAGGCCGGAATAAAGAAACGCCGTCACGGTATGGATACTGATAGCCCAGGGAATGGATAATAATATAATCGGTTTTATCCATCCGGGGGGAGGAGTCCCCTTTTTCTCCGATGCGATAACGTTTATTGAAATAATCACGTTTAAAACCAGATACCCTCCCAGGGCGATAGTATCCCAGAACATGAGAGAGTTCGGGGATGGGAATATGAATACGTTCGGAATCCTCAAAGGCTGTCCCATATCCACAAATATAAAAGTACCGCACATGACTACCGAGGCGATGGCCAGGGTTTCGCCCAGGATCGTTATTTTGCCGAAAGCCTTAAAATCGTGGAGGTAGTAGGGCAGCACAACCATCACCGCCGAGGCGGCAACCCCGACCAGAAAAGTGAACTGCGCGATATAAAGCCCCCAGGTGACATCCCGGTTCAACCCGGTTATTCCCAGGCCGTAACCGAATTGCCGGAGATAGAATAGAAATCCGACAAAAATTACGATAAACAAGAATCCTATCCAGCCCCAGTATCTCGAATTTCCTCTTAGCGCTTTTTCAATCATATCTCCCTCACGAAACTATATAGTAAATCTCCGGCTGTGTGCCCAGGCCGGGCTTGCGCCTTATGGAAAAGTTATCGTTTAAAAGCTTCCTGATATCCGCTTCCGGGTCCTCCAGATCGCCGAAGACGAGGGCCCCGGCGTCGCAGGCCTCCACGCAGGCGGGCAACATTCCCAGGGCGAGTCTCTCATCGCAAAAAGTGCATTTTTCTACCACGCCGCGCATCCTGGTCGGGTAATCCCTCTGCAGGTTTTTTATAAACGGCCTGGGATCGCGCCAGTTGAAACTGCGGGATCCATAAGGACATCCGGCCATGCAGTAACGGCATCCTATGCATCGATGCCAGTCCATCATGACGATCCCGTCCTCGCGTTTCCACGTGGCTCTCGTGGGGCATACGCTTACGCAGGGAGGGTTGTCGCAATGATTGCAGAACAAAAGCGGGGTGCTGTGTATCAATTCGGTTTTCTGGAATTCATTTTCCTGTTCGTGGAAGGCGTGCTCGAACGGCTCTTTCCAGATCCATTTGATCTCGTCTTTGGGATTGTCGAATTCCGGAACGTTGTGAACGAGATGACAGGCGTCAATGCATTTGGTGCAATCGTGCTGGTTCTCGCATTTTTTTATGTCAACCGCCATAGCCCATCTCTGCGCCTGGAGGGGAGACTGCAGACCGGCGAGTCTGTCGAAGGCCCCGGGTTCGATTACCTCGGATACATCCTGACCCAGAACATTCTTGCCAACCAGGCCCGCCAGGGAAGCCAATCCGGCCGTTTTAATAAATTTCCTTCTGTCTATGGTCATGGCTGTTCCTCCTCCGGCTCGATATGGCAGTCCCAGCAGTAGGGGTTCACCCCGCTGTAGTTGTGGCATTCGTCGCAGAATTCCGATTTGTTGGAATGACAGTCCATACAGGTGTGCGAGAGGCTCATCTCGAATTTTCTTCCGCTTTCGGCGGTATATACTCTGATGTTTTTACGGACCACATTATCCCGCCATTGATTCAAAAGATCCATATGGTTGGCTTTCATGTATTCGGTGGGAGCGACGCACTCTTTTTCGGTGGTGACGATTTTGGGATCGACGGAGGTCGGTATATCGCCGCGAGCGGCATCATACCATACGGGATACGACACCAGCGCGATAAATACCACAAGGCCGATAATTATCTTCCCGGCATCATACATGTTCTTTTACCTCCTCTCCTTTGAACGGCTGCCCGCGCAGGTCGCCGCTCCTTTTCTCGCCCTTCATTACCAGGGCGTTGCCGACCATTTCGTGAACCCCGGCAACCTCGACTCCCGGAACCCAGAAATCCATTACTGCGGGCAAGGTCGCCTTGTCGATGGCGCACATGCAGGTAAGGAGGTTTACGCCATGCTTTTCCCGGACGTATTTTACGGCGCTGCCCCGGGGAAATCCGCCCCTTAAACGCATCTCCAGGTTTTCGTCGGTGCCGATACCCGAACCGCTGCCGCAGCAGAAAGTCTGTTCCCTGATGGTGTTTTCCGGCATATCGTAAAAATAATTGCAGGTTTTTTCCAGAATATATCTTGGCTCATCCAGAATTCCCATGCCCCGCGCGGTGTTGCAGGAATCGTGATATGTAACGATCCAGTGATCGTTACGGGAGCGGTCGAGTTTGACCTTGTTGTGTTTGATCAAATCCGCTGTGAACTCGGCGACATGAACCATTTTCGTCGATCTTGCGTTTTCGAATTTGGTCCCGGTTATGGGCGAAACCGGTTCTTCGAGAAAATCGGCGGGGCCATTCATAGTATCCATATACTGATGAAGTACCCGCCACATATGGCCGCACTCGCCGCCGATTATCCATTTTACTCCCAGCCTTCTGGCTTCAGCGTATATTTTGGCGTTTAGCCGTTTAATCATCTCAGCGGAATGGAAAAGGCCGAAATTTCCGCCTTCAGAGGCGAAGGTGCTGAAAGTGTAATCCAGGCCTATTTCATGGAATAAAGCGAGATAGCCCAGGAATCCGAAATAGTGCGGGTCCCCGAAGTAATCGGCCGAGGGCACCACAAATAACACCTCGGCACCCTTTTTGTTGATCGGAGCCTCGACTCGAATTCCGATGGCATCGACGAGATCGTCCACCGCGAAATCGACGCTGTCCTTGAATCCGTGCGGCTGTATGCCGAGGTGATTGCCGGTCCGGAAGCAGTTCGCCGCGGGAGTTACGATCCAGTCGATTCCCAATCCCAGCCTGTTAAGAATTTCCCTGCCCATCATGGTTATTTCCGCCGTATCGATACCGTAAGGGCAGAAGACGCTGCACCGGCGGCATTCGGTGCACTGGTAAAAATACAGGAACCATTCTTTAATCACGTCCTCGGTAAGCTCCCTGGCGCCGGCCAGTTTTCCGAATAACTTACCGGCGGTGGTGAAATCGTTACGGTATACCGATCTTAGAAGCTCCGCCCTCAAGACCGGCATATTCTTGGGATCTCCCGATCCCAGGTAGAAATGGCATTTGTCCGCGCAGGCGCCGCACCTCACGCAGATATCCATGAACACCTTGAAAGAGCGGTACTTTTTCAGGAGATCTTTCAGGGTTTCAAGGACTATTTCCTTCCAGTTCTCCGGCAGTTTCCAGTCATCCTCCCGGGGATCCCATTTTCTGGAAAAAGGCAGGTCGAGATATTTCTCGCTTGCCACCACCGCGGGATAGTTGAATATCCCTTTTCTGAAAGCGGGTTTTGTATCCATCCATCCCTTTACCGGCGGATTGTAATCGATATCGGCGACCTGATCAGATTTCAATTTTTCATCCGACATATCTATTCCTTCTCCAGAGGCATTCCCGCCTCTTTCATGACATCCCTGAACTCGTCCTCATATTCCTCGTAAGTATGGGTCTTTACATCGTAATTCCAGGGGTTGACATGGCGTCGGGCGCGGTTGTTGTTCGCGAGATTCCTGGCGGGGCTCAAGAATATGCCCCCCATATGCATCAACTTGCTGAACGGGAAATAGGCGAAAAGCACGCTTACCAGAAATAAATGCAGGTAAAACATTATGCCGATACCCTCGGGCGCAACCGGATTGAAATTTATCCACCCCAGCGTGAGTTCCTTGACTGCCGATACATCGACCTTGGTGAAATATCTCATCAGGATACCTGTGACCGCTATTCCGCCAATCAGAAACAGCGGGAAGTAGTCGGCAAACAACGAAATATACCGAACCTGCGGTATAAAGACCCGACGAATGAAAAGGTAGGTAGCCGCCAGCACGATGACCGCATCGGTTATATAGACTACCGGCAAACCTACCTGGAACAGGCCATCTATATTTTGCAGGAAAAGAACGAATCCGGGTACCGGTTCGGCGAAAAACCTGTAATGCCGCAGGATGATAATCAGAAATGTCCAGTGGAACGCCAGGGCCCCGGCCCAGAGCCATTTCGTGTCTCCGTACGCGATCCTTTGATCATCGCGCAGTTCAGCCCTTGTGCTTCTGAAAAGTGATCGAAAGGTGAGGATCTCCAGGGCCATCCTTATGATTGTCCAGAACGCGTTATGGGGATTATCGAGCTTGCTGTTTTTGATCCATGGAAGCGATTTCTGCTGCCCGCAGGTAGCGGGAATCCTGAAGGGCACCGGTGATCCGGCCCATTTTATTATTCTGTAAAAAAATCCGAGAACGAATATGGCGAACGCCAGGTAGGGCAAAACGATTCCGAAAAGAATATGCAAATTGACTGTGCCTATGCCTATCCATGCCACCAGCAGAAGCAAAATTACCACAAAGAGGGCATAAAGAGCGTTCATTACGGCCCCCCTCTCTTCAGGAAAAAGATGTCACCCGATTTCATCATCAACCTCTCCCTTTTGCCGCGGGGCCGGTCCAGTTATGTTTGCCCGTTCCAGCAGCTTGTATGATCTCTTAATAAATTCTTTCGATCTTATCTCGTATAACTTCTCGCGGCACTTCATGAAAATATCGAATGCCGAGAGAATCAGGTTGTCAATATCGTTATTCAGCTTCTCCATTTCACCGGTGGAAATCCCATTTTGCGCGGAATCGGCCAGCTCATTTTGAATGAGCGTTTTCAGGCGTAACAGGAAATCAACTGCCATTGACGGCTTCTCCACCTCAAGTGATTTTATTTTCACGATCTCTTCCAGGGCGTCATCGAGCCTGGCGGTGTGAGTTTCGGCGACTATTTCATCGAGGATGGTCTCAAAACCGCCGGAGATCGAATAAGCCACGGGATTACCGAACCTGTCATTATCGTTTATTTTTAAATTGCCGGAAAAGTATTGATCCAGGGCCGTGTCTATCCATTTTTTCAGAATAATATCACGTCTTTGTCGTAAGATATCGTAAATCATAATTTCTTCATATCATGTTTCGATTGAATAAGTTAACCTCCAATCGCCGCTCCAAAGAAAGTTACAACTTTCACAAAGTTCCAGGCGGAATATTAAGGAAACAGAACTTATTGTCAACTCATTTTTCAGTTTTCTCAAACCTGCAATAATCATTTAGAATTAGAATTTGGGATACCGTTGAATGGTCTTTTCCAAATGATATGATTTTTGTGGAAATGGTCCGGACCAACGACTCCGGACCATTTTAACCTGTTTATTTTATACGCATCCTGTCGGCTTTGCCAGCCCTGCTACTTTGCAGGCGCCTTTTGCCGGTCCTGACGGGAACAGCTCGTAGATTTTCTTGAGAGGGAACCCGGTTTCTTTGCAGAGCTTTCTGATCATCGGGGCAATGCCGAATTTCAAGTAGTACTCGCGCAGATAATTTACGACTTTCCAGTGTTCATCCGTCAGGGCATCGACGCCTTCGGTAGTCGCGAGGGCTTTAGCGATAGCCTCGTCCCATTTTTCCGGTTCCTGCATGAAACCGTCTTCATCGACCTCAATTTTCACATCCTGGTACTCAAATATCGGCATTCCGATCTCCTTTCACTTATCGTACCTTGAAACTATCTTTTAATATCCTTCTATTTAATGCATCTCTATATACCCGCAAGGGCAGTATTCGGCGCATTTCTTGCAGCCGTTGCAGAACTCCATCTTGAATTTATAAGGCTGACCCTTAATCAGCGGCTTGATAACAGCGTTATCTTGGCAGTAACTCCAGCAATTGCCGCACTCGAAACACATACCGCAACTCATGCATCTTTTGGCTTCCTCGACGGCCTCTTCCACGGCGACAGTGGCGGTGATTTCCGCCTTCATATCCTTCAATCTGGTGGCGACGTCGAGGGCTTTTGCTTCAACGCGGTTTTTCGGCTCGTAGTGTTCGAGTAGTATTTTATCCTTCTGGATAGCCGGTATCTCCGGCAGTTGGGGCGCCTGCTCTCCGGTAATCATTTCGTGTATTTTCTCGGCTGCCATACGGCCGTGGTATATGGCGTTTACAACAAGACCCAGGTTGACGTTATCGCCGCCGGAGTAGACGTTATCGATCCTGGTCCTGCCGGATTCATCTATTTTTATCCAGTCTCTGCCTTCACGAAATTCGTCAAATCCGGTGAAATCGGGTTCCTGGCTGATGGCGGCAATGAGGGTGGAAAATTCGAGATCGAAGGTATCGCCATCGATGGGCACCGGCCTTCTTCTTCCGGATTCGTCCGGCTCGCCCAGTTCCATTCTCTGGCACTTCATCCCCGTCGCCAGACCGTTGTTGCGAAAGATCTCTATGGGAGCCGCCAGAAATTCTATCTTTACTCCTTCTTCCAGTGCGCCCTCTATTTCCTCATCGATGGCCGGCATTTCGGCTTTGGTGCGACGATACAGGATGGTCGCGTTGGCGTTTAGACGGCGCGCCACCCGCGCGGCATCGATGGCGGTATCGCCGCCGCCGATAACCACGACGTTGTTTCCGATATCGAGGCTCTCATCGCAGTTCACGCGATGCAGGAAATCGGTTCCGGTGAAAACGTTATCCGCGTCCTCACCGTCGACGCGAAGTTTTAGACCCTGATGGGCGCCGATACCGATAAAAACCGCCTTATACTCTTTGCGGATATCATCAATGGGAATATCCTTCCCGATAGCGGTATTGTATTTTATCTCCACCCCCGTATCTTGAATACGTTTAACCTCGGCATCGAGAACGTCCTGGGGCAGACGATAATCGGGAATGCCGTACCTGAGCATCCCGCCGCTTTTGGGGAAGGCCTCGAATACGGTTACGGGGTATCCTCGTCTGGCCAGTTGATAGGCACAGGAAAGCCCGGCCGGGCCGGAGCCCACAACGGCGATTTTTTCGGCCCTGGTCACATCGGTCAACTTTTTGGGAGTAAGATTTTTTTCAAGGCCGAAATCGCCGATAAACCTCTCGAAATTATTGATGCTGACCCCACCATCCTTTTCTTTCCTGTTGCAATCGGATTCGCAGGGATGAGGACATACCCGGCCGCAGGTTGACGGGAACGGAGTCGTTTCCAGAAATATCTGGCAGGCTTCCTCCAATGCCTGATCAAGGGTTTTCCCGTATTCTTCGGCCTTGGATACGACCATCAGTATCTCTCGGATTTTATTGTGATTCGGACAGTTATGTATACAGGGCGGAAGCTTCTCTACAAATTTTGGCCGAAGGGGAGAGGTCTCGACGCCGGAACCAGTACCCATTCCCCGCAGGCTTTTGAGTCCTTTTTTCTTCTTTTTTACTACTTTTTTAACCATGGTGTCTCTCGCTTGTTTGTATTTTTATTGCCGGATTTCGGCATTTCTATCCTCTCTTTTTCAATCGGATATTTCAACGTAATTATTATTATTTTCATTTATACCGATCTGTTTTTTCGCGTTCATATATTCTCTGGCGAGCCTTACAAATGAATTCGCCCATTCGGGAACACCTCTGGCATGTATATGGGTATAGGCGGCAAAACAGTTTTTGTATAATAAACCGTCCCGGTTCCCGCCAATCCCCGTACCTCTTTTTATATTCATGCAGGTAGAATCGGTTTCAAAATCCGATACGGGCGCGCTATAATGGAACTCATGCCCCTTTATCACGGCGTCGTTAGTATAAAACGGGTTCTTTCTATCGATTTCGGCTTCCACATACCCATGCCCCACCGGCTTTTTGCTCATCTTCAGGTCGATATCGAATAAACCGGCCATGGGAAAAATCCTGCTATTCCATTTTAGGGACCTGGATAGATAGATCAGCCCGCCGCATTCGGCATATATGGGCAGTCGGTCTTCAGCTGCCGATTTCACCGAATCCATCAAAGGACGGTTTTCCGAAAGCTGATCGGCGTGAGTTTCCGGAAATCCCCCGCCGATATAAAGCCCGTCGATATCCGGCAACGAGGAATCCGAAAGAGATGAGACGGGGATCAATTCCGCCCCGCGTTCCCGCAGGGCTTCAAGATTCTCGGGATAATAAAACGTGAAAACGCTGTCTTTAAAATATCCGATTTTTACGTCTGGATAGGATTCCCTATTTGATTCAAAGGCCGTATGATCGAGCGCCTGAGCGTCGTTGGCTCTTTTTAATATTTCATTTAGATCCAGATGCTTTTCTGCAATTTCATATAATCGGTTTTCAAGTTTATAACCGGATTCAAATTCCGAGGGCGTAACCAGACCCAGATGACGCCCCGGGATCAGTTCCGCCTCACCATCGAATCTGGGGATAGCGCCCAGGACCGGTATGCCGCAGTATTTTTCGATGGAATCAACTATAACCGCCCGGTGCCTTTTGCCGGCCAGCTTGTTTAGAATGACCCCCGCGATATTTACACCGGGATCGAAATTAATACAACCTTTAACCATGGCGGCAACGGTTCGGGTTGTTTTGGTACAATCCACCACCAGCGCCACCGGAGCCCGCAATAGTTTCGCGAGCTCCGCCGTGCTGTGTTTACCTTCGTCGCCTCTCCCGTCAAAAATACCGCGGTTGCCCTCGATCAGCGAAATGCCGGACGGCGAAGCGTATTCACCAAAGGTCATCAATACGTCCCTATCGTTGATCAAGAAGGTATCGAGGTTTCGGCAATCCGAACCGGCAGCCCAGGATAGCCAGGCGGGATCGATATAGTCCGGCCCCTTCTTAAAAACGGATAAGTTCAGGCCTTTCCGTTTTAAGGCGGCTAAAATACTTAGAGTAACAATTGTCTTACCGGAATCGCCGGATAAGCCTGCGATTACCAGTCGCGGTATTTTTTCGGCCATTGAAAATAATTCCCGGTGCGATGATTATTCGTTGGCGGCGCCCTCTTTATGAGGGATTTCGATATAACTGCCGCCGAAATAAGTATAGACGCATCTCCCGGAATTGATCAGTTGCTTTATGGCTTCTTTGCAGAGCTTCTTGTCGACCTCATCGCCATAAAGCTCAATCATCGCTTTGGTCAGGTCCATCGGTTTCAATTTTTTCTGGCCGAAAGCATCTTTCACCATGCTGAACATGGCCTCGGCTATTTCATCAACTGTTTTTGCCACGAAAACCTCTTAAAAGGTTAAATGTGTTGATCGTTTATATGTCAGGCCGGCGTGTTTGAAGTCGTCGATGTGCTCTTTCTGGAACTCAATACCGGCCATTTTGAAGAATCTGGGCCATCCGATACGCTCGATCCATTCGCCCATTCTCTCGTACGGTTTGGCGTTCTTGGCCCATAATTCCACCAGACCTCTTACCGCCTCCGAAACCTCCGGCCAGCGCGGCGGATTGTTGGGGAGGTAGGGGATTGCCAGCTTCGAGAACATCGGTTCATGACGGGCGTTGGAAACCTTACCGCCGACCCAGATGGAGACGCCATCGTTCAAGGGATCGTTCAACGGCATGGCGGGACAGACCGTATAGCAGTTGGCGCAGAACATACACTGTTCTTCAATCACCTCGACCGAAGGATAACCGTCAACGGTAGCCGGTCTTATGGCGGCGGTGGGGCAAGAGGCGCTGACGTTGGGAATTTCGCAGACTTTTTTGAGATTGGCATGATCGGTACGGGGCGGGCGTCTGTGGATGCCTAAAATAGCGATATCCGAGCAATGGACCGCGCCGCACATGTTCAGACAGCAGGCCAGCGCTATTCTCAGTTTTCCGGGCAGCTTTTCCTCTTCGAAGTACTCGATTAAATCGTCCATCACAGCCTTTACTATTCCCGAAGCGTCGGTGGCCGCGGAGTGGCAGTGAATCCACCCCTGCGTGTGGACGAGGGCGGAGATCGATTTGCCGATACCTCCGACCGGGTGCCCCATGGCATTGAGATCTTTTATCAGCGGCTCGATGTTAGCCTCTTTGGTAAGTAGAAATTCCACATTATGACGGCTGGTAAAACGAATATAGCCATCACAATATTTGTCGGCCAGGTCGCAATACATGCGAATCTTGTCGACACTTAACAGTCTTCCCGATGCGGACCGGACGGTGTAAAGCTTGGCTCCCGATTCCGATACATGTACCATAACTCCGGGTTTAAGAATATCATGGTACTTCCATTTGCCGTAATTCTCCTTAATTATGGGCGGCAAGAACTGTTCGTAATGGGGGGGGCCGTAATCGGTCCGTCTTTCCTGCGTTACTTCAGCCATTTATTCCTCCAATGATATTATCCTGATTAAGATTCTTCCTCTTCTCCCTCTTCGTCCCCTTCTTCATAATATTCTTCATAGAAGACGTAGGGATTTTCACGAGGATGGGCGACCATTTCCGCCACCGGTTCCAGCTCTATGGCATCCAGGAAATTGCCCATTCCTACTCGCTGAATGAATTCGCCCACTCTTTCGCGGTTTTTACCTTCTTCGCACCAGATATCCCAGATTCTCTCTATAACGTCTTTCAGTTCCTGGTAAGGAGGTTCCATTTTGTAGAACGGAATCAAAACCGATGAAAGCATGGCGCCTTCGATGATGGGGGCTTTTGATCCCAGAAGAACGGTGGCGCCGCGATCCTTGCCGGGCTTCAGAGCCCTGGGCATGGCATTGATACAATGCATACATCGACGGCAATAACTGTTTTCGATATTCAACTCTTTACCGTCCCATTCCATGCATTTCGCCGGACAATTGTCCACAACGTCAGACTCTATATCCATGCCGCTTTTCGCGTATTCGGCAACCGCGTTTTTATCGATCTGGATAGCGTCCCGCCAGGTGCCGATGATCGACATATCCGCCCTGGCAATGGAGGCCACACAATCATTGGGGCATCCGGAGAATTTGAACTTGAATTTATAGGGGAAAGCCGGCCGATGAATCTCATCCTGGTAGTGCATAGTAAAATCATAGCAGGTTTTCATGGTATCATAACAGGCCCACTCACAGCGCGCCATTCCGCAACAACAGCTCGGAGTTCTAACGTCGGAACCGGAACCGCCGATATCGAAATCGATCTTCTGCAATTCGGAAAAAACAGATTCCAGTTCATCCGTTCTTGTGCCCAGAAGTATTATATCCCCGGTGGAACCATGCATGTTGGTTAGACCGGACCCGTGCTTTTCCCAGATGTCGCAGATCTTGCGGAGGCTATCGGTAGTGTAAAACCAACCCGCGGGTTGATTAATGCGCATGGTATGAAAATGCGATACGTTGGGAAATTCTTTGGAGAGGTCGGAATAACGGCCGATTACTCCGCCACCGTACCCCATGACGCCCACAATTCCGCCATGTTTCCAGTAACCTATTTTGTCGCGATAAGATTTTTCCAGCTGCCCCAGAAGATCTTTGGCCATAGGGCTTTTTTTCGCAGCCATCTTAATCTCTGTGACAAAACTCGGCCACTTGCCTTTTTCGAGTTCATCGAGTTTTGGTGTTTTTAACGCTTCCTCAGACATAGTTTCTCCTTAAATCTATTGTTAGTATTTATATAGACTTATGACTATCTATAACCTTTTTTAGAATAATAGTGAAAGTTGGTTTCTTTATTATCAGCGTTATTCATAAACCTCCCCGCACCGACTTTGTTATTTTTTTCACTATCCCAGACACTATTTAAAAATTTCGAGGTTCTCTGTCAAGACAAAATGTGAAAATAATCATTATCTTTTGTAAAAATGGCTCCATGAAATATTTTCTTAAACCATGAGTAACTGCAGGGAAGATATCATAATAAAAAAAGAGAAAATTGGGTCCCACATGATAATAATAGACCTTACTGTTTAGCGTATCGATGCTATTTCTAATATATAAACGAATTCAATAAAAATATCCCCCTCGAAAGGGGGGGATATTGCATACAATTATAATGCCGTCAGGACGGTTACATACCTTTGTACGGGTTGGGACCGACTTCTTCGATTACCTCCAGAAAATCATCGAAAATCTTCGGGATTTTTCGGTATTCCGTTATGGAAATTTCATGAATTTCGACGCGTTCTTCTTCCAGGACGAGCTGCTTGAGTTTTTCCTGTACGTTTTCCATGCGATAGCTGGCAAGTTCGCTGCCCTTGATGAAGTGACACTGGTAGTCATCCCCTTTTTTGCATCCTATTAATAAAACCCCATCGAAGCCGCGAGCCAGGGCGTCGCTGACCCATACGGAGTTCATGGATCCGAGACACCTGAGAGGGATTATTCTTATCATGGAGTTATATTGCAGTCTTTTGTAACCGGCCATATCGACCGACGGCAAGGCGTCATTTTCGCAGATAAAAGCGAGTATTCTGGGTTTTTCCTCGAATTCATCGGGGATATCGATCGATTTGATCATTTGAGAGATCATGTTGACGCTGTAGTTTTTGAAAGAGACTATTCTTTCAGGGCATGCTCCCATACAAACCCCGCAACGGCGGCATCTGAAGGGATTTTCCAGAGGCGTTCCCTTCTGGTCTTCGTCAAGGGTACCGAAGGGGCATTCCTCGGTGCAACGTTTGCATTGGGTGCATCTCTGCATGAAAAATTCCGGGAAGCTCAAGTCACCTGAACGGGGATGGACGGCGGCACCTTTAGCGGTGGCTTCCACAGCCTGGATCGCTTTCAGGGCGGCTCCATAGGCATCGCCGGTACTGGATGATGAATCCATAGGAGCGCGAACAGCCCCGGCGGCGTAAATACCGGTTCTCCTGGTTTCATAGGGGAAACATATAAAGTGCGAGTCGGGATAGCCGTATTTCAGCGTAGGCAAATCCGTTCCCTGTCTGTAGGAGAGATTTAATATCCTGGCGCCTTTTTCCGCGCTTTCGGCCTCTTTCTTGCCGTCAGCGGTTGTTTTCACCTCTTTTTCCTGCTTTTCCAGTATATTGGCGGCCTCGTCGTCTCCAGTTTGCTCTTCATCAACCCTGGTGGTCGGGACCATTCCCGCGGCGAGTACCACCATGTCGGTTTTAATTTTTATGTCTTCACCGAACAAAGTTTCTTCGACGTCGATTTCAATCTTGCCATCTCCGCCGCCGGCGACGCCGGTTATCTCGCCTTTAGTGAAAAAGACGGCGTCGTCGTCCTGCACGCCGGCGTAAAATAGCTCGAACTGGGCGGGCGATCGTACATCTTTATATATGATGTAGATTTTTGCGTCCGGATATTTCTCGCGAACGTAGAGAGCCTGTTTTAAGGAGACCCTGCAGCAGACGGCGGAACAATAGGGGAGATGGTCCTGATCGCGGGAACCGGCGCATTGTATAAACGCTATGCTGTCGATCGGTTTTCCATCGGAAGGCCTTTTCATCTCGCCGGACGCCGCCATATCTTCCATTTGCAGATTGGTGATGATATTCGGCGAAGAGCCGTATCCCAGATGAGTCAGCTTCTCGGGCTCGTACGGTTTCCATCCAGTTGCCAGCACAATCGAGCCGACCGTAAACTTTGCCGGGCCGCTCCCGTTTTTAAGAGTGACCTCGAATTTTCCGGGTTGCCCGGCGGTTTTCTCGATAGTCGTGGATTTGTAAACGGATATATCGGGATCGGATTCCACCTCCTTGATCAACTCCTCGTAGCCGGGATCCTGGAGTTTATCGTACGGAGGCGATTTCGGAAAGATCTTGGGCCATTTTATAGCCCAACCACCCAGATGATCTTCCTTTTCTATCAGGTTGACTTTGTATCCGGCCTTTGACGCCGCCCTCGCGGCGGTCATGCCCGTGATGCCTCCGCCGACAACCATGATATCCTTACTGGTTTCCTCGATGTACGGTAGGGGAGGTTCGCTGTTACTTACTCTGGCGATGGCGGCGCGGATAACATCCTGGGCCAGCATCTGGGTGTCTTCATCGTTAGGCGCATGACACCAGGCGATCTGTTCGCGGAAGTTGGTTCTGTCAACGAGTACATGCGGCCCGAAATTGAACAGTTCCGGGAAAACTCTCTGTGAGCAAGCGGCGATTACGGCCCTGTTCAATCCTTCATTCTCTATATCGGTTTTGATATCGGCTACCGTTTCGGGAACGCACAACATATCGTGCGCCTTACAGACCGGGGCCTGGCACTCACCGGTCGCCACCTCCATAAGCTTATCTATATCGAGGGAGTTGGCGATTTCGCAACCTTTGCAGATGAAGACTCCGACCTTCGTTTCCATGGCCTACCTCCCCGTCCCGACGTTTATGGCCCTGAGGGTTGCCCCGGTGGCGTCCTGAACCGATGCCGCCACATCGAAAGGCCTGATGACCGTGCCGCATCCGATTACGCCGTTGGTTTCATTGACGCGCATGAATCCGTATTCGTCGAATTCGGTATCTATGGGCGGAGGGCTTTCGAGCGTGCTGGGGACCAGCCCCACGGCAAGAACCGCCATATCGACCTCGGTTTTGGAATAGGTTCCCTTTAGAGTGTCCTCAGCTTCGAGGATAAGATTACCGTTTTCGGGATTTTCCGATATCTTGCCCACTTTGCCTCTATGGAAGAAAATCTTTTCATCGTCCTGAACTTTATTATAGAAATCCTCCAGCCTGCCCGGCGAGCGGACGTCTATATAAAACAGATGGATCTCGGCTTCGGGGTACAGTTCTCTTACGTAGGTGGCCTGCTTCATGGAGGCCAGGCAACAGACCGCGGAACAGTAGGGAAGGTGATTTTCATCGCGCGAGCCGGCGCACTGCACGAAACCTATCCTGGCGATTTCTTTTCCATCCGACGGCCTGATAATCTTGCCCTCGGTGGGGCCGTCCGCCGAGGCCATCCTTTCCATCACCAGGCTGGTTATGACGTTTTTATACTGGCCAAATCCGAGATTGTCAATCTTGGCGGCATCGTAAGGTTTCCAGCCGGTGGCCCAGACAATGGCTTTGGCGTTTACGGTAATCGTTTTCGGCTGCATATCCAGATCGATGGCGTTATACTGGCAGGCCTCGACACATTTTTTCATTCTATCGTCTCCGGCGTACACGGGATCGACCACGTAGATCGGGGGGTAGGCCAAAAGATGGGGCAGGTAAATCGCTTTGGTCTTATCGAGTCCCTCGTTCCTGACATTGACCCTTTCGATTTCACAAACCCTCTCACAATCTCCGCAGGCGGTGCAACGGGCGTTTATATAACGAGGATTGATTTTGACCGTGACATTATAATTACCGGGAGAGCCGGAAATAGATTCGACCTCTGAAAGGGTTAAAATCTCAATATTGGGATTGGATCTTATCCTTCTGAGATTTATTTCCAACCCGCAGGCCGGGGGACACAACTTGGGAAAATAGAGGTTCATGGAGGCCACCCGTCCTCCGAGGGACGGTTCCCGTTCCACCAGAACCGCTTTTTTCCCGACCTCCGAGGTTTCGATAGCGACGGTCATTCCAGCGATCCCACCACCAACCACCAGGGTATCAGCAATAGTTTCGTTTGATTCCGGTTTGATTTCAACCGGCTCGGATTCCATCATAACCCTTCTCCTTTATCCCAACCCGGGTTATTCAAACATATTTCATTATCAAAGGCGTAGCGCAGATTGTGAAATAATTAACAATCGTTGCCATTAAAAACGGCCGAACTCGGTATCGGCCCAACTATTTCTAAAAATCAGATATAAAAAATATCAATTTATTTCCATTGTCAAGGATTAAGTTTTCCCGGTCCCGGGCCGATTTCGGGATTTGAGTTCATATCAGCGATGCACAATTTTATATTAATGACGAACGAATATTGTGCGCGCAATAAATGTAGGATCCGGAGGTGTTTTTGTAATTAATTTATTTGCAGTATGTTAGAATACGGAAGCTTTTGGTATGTTTATTGATAGAATAATCTTAGAATGTCTCTTCATCGAAATAAGGGATCTTTCTTCTCGGGGCGCTTTCGCGATCTCAAATTATTAAAATATTTTAAATATAAACAAAAGGACGGTAATTAAAACTCATTTATAAAGGAGGGAGGATGATACGGAACTCGTGGTGGCGGTTATCACGATTATTGCTGTTGCCGTTTTTTATGATAATCATCGCCCAGCAAATAGCTCGGGGTCAGGAACTCAAAGGGCAAGTAGCCCCAGAATATCCTCAAAAAAAATGGCAGTTGAAATTTTCGGTGGGGGCTAATTTTATACCGCATCCATTTGATGGTACCAAGATCTACATCCAGCGAATGATATCCGATGGAAAAGCCGTGCGATTTGGAATAGGTTTCATAGATTACCAGTATGATCGTGATTATAGATACGCCGATATCTATCCGCCGGAGGATAATTATAACAACATTGATCTTAACACTGCTCAGCTAATATCTTCCGCAGCTTTAGATTACATAGCGTATTTAAAAAGCAGAAAAAAGATAAAACCATTCCTCGGGATAGGCCCCTTTTTTGAATATATAAAGACGGATGTGGATCAAACGTACCGTCCGTCCGGGACTGCGTCAAACCCGCAGACCTACGTAACAGATCGGGAAGACCTTGGAGCAGGATTTAATGCTCTTTTCGGGGTTGAGTACCGTTTTTGGCGCCGTTTGTCTTTTCAGGTGGAATACAGTCTGAGGTTCCTGGTAGAAAGATCATCCGGGGATATCGTAAGTAATAATCCGAATGTATCTCCGCAAATTACAAGGGAAAGAACTACGGTTTTTGTTTCTTATAGAATAGAGGCGAGCAATATAATAACAGGGCTTTCGATAGCCTTTTAATTATTAAGGAGGATGCAATTATGTTAAAAAAGGGGAAAATAAATGGGAATTTATGGTGTCTGCTGGGAGCGATATTCATTCTCATAACCTGGGGTCAATCGATAGCTCAGGAAGTTCAAAATCCCAAAGCGGACATCTCACATTCGTTGTATAAAGGTTCAAAAGCTCTGCAGTTTCGCATAACCAATGATTTCGTACTGGATGATTTTCAGGGTGCGGCGCTATCGGCTAAAAAGCATATATCGAAAAATTCAGCTATAAGGCTAGGAGCCAACCTGTTTTTCGACTTCTCCACCGAAGACTCAGACAACAGGATGTTTGCCAATGATACAACCATTACGACATCCGATACCGAAATAAACGCCCAAAGACTAATGCTGGAACTGCAATATTTAAAGTATATGTCGATCGAACGAAGGATCAAGTTCTTTTGGTGTGCGGGACCGACCGTTCGTTTAAATCGTGAGATAGAGGAAACTGACTACTTTGACAGCCGGATCGACGATTCCCGGAAGCTCAAATACGAGAACAAATCGTGGGGCCTGGGAGGATCAGGCGTATTGGGAGTCGAGTGGTTCGCTGCCCGCGATATAAGTTTCCATGCCGAATACATGCTTACGATACTGTATGAATGGCGGAAATTCAGGAATGATAGTTATATGGGAACCGATTTTAATACCATTTCTTATGAAGGAAGGGGCATTCAGGCTTACGCTTCAAACGTCCGGTTCGGCCTCTCGCTGTACTTCTAACCATTTGATATATAACAAGTTAAATTGGAGCCGGCTAAATGACGGTCGGCTCCTTTCAATATAGGCAGTAAAAATCCATCAAAATCCTTGACTTTAAAGTGTAGGATACATATACTACGGAGTCGAAGTTTTAAACAGGAGAGGTCCAGATGACCGATTTTTTTGAAAAGGCAAGAGAAAATTTTCACAAACTCGGGGTGAAGCTCTTTGAGGGCGATCTGAACGAGGACAGCATTGATTATCAGCCGGTGATCTCTATCGGCACCGCCGCGGGCATGGTCGGATTGTCGGTTTCGGCTCTGCGGAAGTATGAAAGGGAAGGTCTTTTGCTTTTTTTCAGAAGCGACTCCGGCCGGCGTCTTCTCTCGTATTCGGATTTAAGGAGAATAAAGACGATTCAGCAGCTCATTAACGATATCGGTTTGAATATCGAGGGTATCAGGAGACTGCTGGCCCTTCTGCCCTGCTGGGAATTGAAACCTTGTTCCGCCGAGGAAAAAGAAAAATGCCCGGCGTTTATCGATCCTGTTTCCCCCTGCTGGATGCTTGACGATTCTGAATGCGCCAGAAAAGGGGCCGACTGCAAACTCTGCAGCGTATACCGCTATGGAGCTTATTGCGCGGACGCCATGAAATCCATTGTTCATCATCTGGATAAATTAAAAAGATAAGACGGAAACAGCTTTGATTTTCAGGGAGGATTGATGGGAGGATTGCAGTTATTATTATATCTTGCGATTCTTTTCTTTATAGTCGCGATTGCCATAAAAACCGTGAAGATAGCGCGGATGCCGATTCACCTGAGGTGGGATTTATACCCGGTGCCACACGAGAAGGGGAAGGGAGCATACGGCGGATCTTACTTCGAAGAGGTTGACTGGTGGACGAGGCCGAAAAACTTCTCCCTTATAAGCGAGATAAAAGAGATGGGTAAAGAGATCCTGTTCATTCAGTCTTTATATCATCACAACAGGACCTTGTGGCTGTTCTCATTCCCGTTCCATTTCGGTATGTACTGCCTTATAGCCCACGGCGCTTTGCTCTTGTTGGGAAGCATATTGATTGTGAACGGCGTCGAGATCTCATGGTTATCGCGAGGATTCCTACCGGCGGCGGTTTTTCATCTGACCCTGATATCGGGGAAAGCGGGATGGATTCTCAGCGTCTTCGGGGCTTTCGGACTTTTGATGAGCCGGCTTTTCAACGGGAAATTGAGAAATTCTGCGGTGGTGAGCGATTATTTTAATCTGATAATCCTGCTGGCGCTTTTCGTAGTCGGCGTCGTATCCTCCTTCACGGTTGATACCAGTTATTCAATCCAGAGAGCTTTTCTTGCCGATTTTATCATCTTCAAATCGGCATCGGCCTTGCCGGGGATTTTAACGGCGCAACTCTGGATTTTGACTATTCTGCTGTTTTATTTTCCATTCACACACATGACGCATTTTGTAGGCAAGTATTTTACCTATCATAAAATCAGATGGGAGGACGAGCCAAATATCGGCGGCAGCAAGATTGAGAAAGCGGTTTCGGAGGCCCTGGGATACAGGATAAACTGGTCGGCCTCTCATATCAAATCGGGCGCCACGTGGGCTGAGGCGGCAACCGGGGAGGCGTCCGAGAATGAAAAGAAATAAGACCTCCATAAAGGATTTTTCCAATAAGGAAGGGCAGCTTGTGGAGCTGGATAATTCCGGTTTTCTGCCCCTGCCGCCGCCCTATGATAAACTGGAATTGGAACCGAAAATAGGATCGCTTCCCGAAAACGCGCGAAAAAAATATGAATGCGATCTCGACGGCGTGGTCGCGGTAAAATTTCCCCGGCCGGAGACGCAGGAGGAAAAAAGAGCGCTGGTGGAAAAATTCCTTTCCGGTTTAAAAAAGCTCTTTGAGAAAGAGAACAACTGGACTTTTATGCAGCCGCTTTTTTTGACCATGGAATACTGCGCTAAATGCCAGACCTGCGCCGCGGCCTGTCCCATATATATGGAATCGGGAGAGATGGATATCTACCGTCCCACGTTCAGATCGGATATACTCAGGAGGCTTTATAAAACTTATGTAAAAAGAGGCGGCAGGTTTTTCGCCAGAATCTCCGGAAACGATATCGATGCTTCCTGGACCATGATAGCCCGGCTGATGGAGCTCTGTTACCGTTGTACCATCTGCCGCCGATGCGCGCAGACCTGCCCCATCGGCGTAGATAACGGCCTGGTAACCAGGGAGATCAGGAAGATCTTCAGCCAGGAGATGGGTATTAACGTTGAACCGCTTCACGCCAAAGGATCGGTGCCGCAGCTAAAATCCGGGTCGTCAACCGGTATGATACCGATGGCGTTTCTCGACAACATAGAGTTCCTGGAGGAAGAGGTCGAAGAGCGAACCGGCATGAAATTCAAGTGGCCCATGGACAAGGCCGGCGCCGATATTCTCCTGATACATAACGCCGGCGAATTTCTGGCCTGGCCCGAAAATCCCGAGGCGTTCGCCATAATACTGGAGGCGGCCGGCATAAGTTATACTCTTTCCAGCGATCTGGTGGCGTACGACGGCGTCAATTATGGCGTGTGGTACGACGACATTCAATTTGCCAGGGTAGCAATAAAGCATGCCGAGGTGGCCAGAAAATTGGGTGTGAAAAAGATTGTTATAGGGGAGTGCGGGCATGCCCACAAGGCTCTCACGGTTATAGCCGACCGCGTTTTCACCGGAGATTTCAATATCCCTCGAGAGAGCTCGCTGACCCTGCTGGAGGATATAGTAAAAAGCGGAAGGTTGAAACTCGATCCCTCCCGCAACGATGATATCATAACCACCCTGCATGATCCCTGCAACGTGGTGAGACTGATGGGAATAGTACAGCCGCAACGCAACGTCCTTAAAGCGGTGAGCAATCATTTTCGCGAAATGACACCGCATGGCGTCGAAAATTACTGTTGCGGGGGCGGCAGCGGTTTCGCCATAACCAAGGATTTGAATTTTCCCGACTGGCGGCATTCTGTCGCGAGCAGGGCTAAGCTAAGGCAGATACTCGACGTTTTTCAGGATGTTATAGGGCCGGAGCAGAAAAAGTACGTATGCGCGCCCTGCTCCAACTGCAAGGGGGCGATGAGGGACCTGTTCGACGCCTACGGGCTTTTCGAGCGCTGCAACATATTTTATGGCGGGCTCGTTGAGCTGGTGGTCAATGCCATGCCGGAAATAGAGAAGCCGTTTCTGGAATGGGAGTGGCATTA
>CP070813.1:2393987-2415596 GCA_020344055.1 Candidatus Zixiibacteriota bacterium
GATGACGACATATATTTGGTCATGCCCGCCCATCCGCCGGGCGTGTGACAGGATAAGCACAGTACCGAAACCAATGAGTCCGCGGCGTTTACCAGAATATCTCCCATTGTTCCGTGCGTAATGTGGCACTGTTCGCAATAAATGGCATCGGTTGCTCCGTGAGGATCGTCGGTAGCGTCTACAGCCATGGCGAAAAACAGTGAAAGCCCCGTTATTATTGTTATCAATCGTACCATTTCAAAACTGCACTATTTCAAAAGAGCCATTTTCCTGGTTTTATTGAATGTATTCGATGTCATCCGGTAAAAATAAATTCCCGATGCTACTTCATCCCCGTCCTCGCTCCTGCCGTCCCAGATTAAATCATGTTTTCCGGGCGAGAGTTGAGTAAAAGCGAACGATTTGACGATCTGCCCCAGGGTATTATAGATCGTGACTGCAACATCGGACTGGATGGGCGTTTCGAAAGCGATATGAGTGACGGGATTGAAGGGATTGGGGTAATTCTGATGCAGCGCGAAAACCCTCGGAAGCGACAGGGTATGGAATTTTTGCAAAGAAGACCATTCACCGGCTATATCATCGCTTCGGGCGCGAACCCGCCATTGATAGGATGATTTATCCTCGATACTATTTTCAAGCAGCCACCGTGATACAATCGTCTCGACGTTTTCTATGGATTCGATTTCAGGCGCCACATTGATGTTTTCGTCCACTATTTCGGAGGTGTCGTTTCCCGCAAAAATCTGAAAGTCAAGACCGGTAATATCATATCCATCGGGATTGCTTTCAATATATGCCACCAGCTCCAGGTCTTCGGCCTCCACGGTGTCATCGTCTGCGGGGTATGCCTGAAGGGCCGTGATAACCCGGCGCGGCGAACTCTCCGGATGCACATACAAAATATGGATACTCCTGCCCTCGGTGGAGGATACATACACGAATCCCTGCTCATCGATATCGATTCCGGTGGGGAGTAAGAGGTCGGGCTGCCCGAAGTCAGCGAGGTTGATATTCGATATAAACTCTCCCCCGGGATCAAATACCGCTATTCTTCCCTGGAACCTGTCGGCAATATATATATTACCGTCCGGATCGCAGGCGATATCGCCGCCGCGGCTTATCTCACCCTCGGAACTTCCAAAAGCGCCGAAACTGTTCAGGAAATCCCCGGAATATGAGAACACCCATATTCTGGATGATGTTTGATCAAACAGGTAAAAGGCGCTTTTGGTTTCGTTATAAACAAAATTCGACGGGAAAGTGATCTCCTCGCCCGTTGAATCGATGAGACTGAAACGGTTCAGCAGCCGTCCGCCAGAATCGAGGATTATAATCTCTTTGCTTCCGGCATCGAGAATATAGTATCGTTGTGAACCTGATTCAACATCAACGGGATCGCTCAAATTCGATCCGGAGATAAAATACCTATCCTGCTCTCCATTTACAATATTTACCCTGACGATTTCTTTTCGATCTCTATCGCAGAACAGGTAATCGTTTTCCGAAATCCTGGTCAGCCCCGAGGCGTCGCCCTCGATGTCTATCCTGACGGTAGCCCGACCATCGGGCGTATAAAGCGAAATTTGCCTTTTATAAGGCTCCAGGACGGCCAGCCGATCCTCATCTATAACCAGGCCGGTGGGCGCGAAAAGGCTTTCGCTGATTGATCCCACATAGTCAGCCTCAAAGGCAGGCAAATCGGTTGCCATCATAATAAGCATTACTAAAATCGCTGCCGACGCTTTAAGGCTATTTATCTTAGCAGTTCTCATGGCTATTTGCTATATCTCGCCGGGTTATGAGCCTGTTTATGGCAGGTCAGATAACATTCACCCTTGCCGTTGCCCGTCGAAATATACCTGATTATTCCGGTTTTGCTGTCGCCGGTGACAGCGTTGAGATTAAATTCAATTAAATTCTTGTTATCGCGGGACCCGTGGGAAGCATGACAGGTATAGCACGAGGTACCCGGTATATTTTCTACCGGGTCGCCTTCGATGTGCTCGCGATGGTAAGGAAAGCTTTCATTGGAGAGGATACTGAATCTATCATGGCAGAAATAGCAGAATTCATAGGCGTAGGAACTCTCCTCGGCGAATGGATCGGTGTCATAATTTCCGCTTAAGAGATACTTATGATTGGATCCGTGAGGGCCCCGGGGTCCGTCCGCGTCATCGTTTGAATGACAGTCGCTGCAGTCCATGGATGTTCCCCGTCCCATAACTTTAGAGAGGCTCGGTAATTTCCTCCCCGAGGCGCCGCGCGTGACGGGATGCTGCGAACCCGAACCGGTTGAGAACTCCGACATAAGGTCAATCGAGGATCTGTCAAAACCAACTGTCCCGGTATGGCATTTAAGACAGATTTCATACTCATTGATGCTGGTTTCAAGATATTGCCCGGATATACTGTACCCCGAGACCTCAAAATATTTGCCTCTCCCCGAACTTACTCTTTGATGAGGGTTATGGCAATCGACACATTCTGCGTGGCTCGGCGCCCCCCCGGTAATAGAGGGGAGTTTTTCGACGGGAGAATGCCCGAAACCATGCTCGACGGGATGGCTATAGGATTTATTAAACTCCTCTTCGAGATCCGCCAGTTTGGCGGCCGCGGAGAGCCTACCGCTGGAGATCATGGCGGAGCGCTTGTCATCCGACCCATGACATTTATAACAGAATTCTTCCTCGGATTCTTCAAGCATGGGTTCACCTGAAATTCCGTGTCCGACATGGCAGGATCCACAACCCTCAGGAAGTAAAGCACTGCCTATATGCGCAAATGCGACATTACCGCTCCAAATTATCAACGTTGTAATTGCTACTCTTAAAAGATTCATCATTATCTTCAAATCCTAAAATTCATGGCAAACGATGCATACCTCATCAAAAGTTTCCTTTTTCCAGAACGGGTATTTTTCCGATTTCGAACTATGCGGATCGTGACAGGACGTGCACTGAACGTAACCGTCCCTGTCGGTTCCTACCTTATCCGCGGGATCGTGGGGAGGCCAGCGAAGATGTTTGGCGTTTACGGCGGTGGTTTGAGAAAACTGTATTGAAACCGGATGCGTCCCCGTCAGGTCGGTTCCCAGGTTGCTCCTCCTTCCGGCGGGAATCTCTCCCCCACCGCCAACGTTGCTCATGGTGGATGGTTTCGACAATCCGCGGATCGCCCCCACCGCAATGGTACCGTCATGGCAGGATAAACAGAGTTTTGTGGCTCCGTTGGGTTGCTCCGGTTTGCTGGCCAGGGTGGAACGGTCGTAAGTTTTAAAACTGTTGGATTTTGTTGTCTCATGACCCCAGAGAGGACCGTCCTTGGAGGCGTTATGGCTGCTATGGCAAAATACGCATACCCTCGTTTCCGACGAGGATTTGATCGGGCCTTTTCCGGATACTGAAAGGTTATGTTTGGTATTGAAAATCGTCCTCTCTTCGTTGCCGGATTCAATCGAAGAGTGCACGGAGAGGATTATGAAGGCGATTATGGCAAACACCTTGATTCTCAACGTTTCCCTCCCTCCAGGTATCGCAGAATCTGAACTCTATTATTAAAAGTATCCGCGATATATATAGTATTATCAACAATATCTATGCCTGCGGGTGACCAGAATTGTCCCGGACTCTGGCCGCCAGACCCGATAACCAGAAGCAGCTTTCCGGCTTTGTCAAAGACCTGTACATTATCGAATATATTATCCACGACGTAAACATGGTTTTCGTTATCCATGGCTATTCCTTTAGGCCGGGAGAAGGTGCCCGGTCCATTGCCTTCTTCCCCGAAAGAAAATTCCAGATTTCCGTCACCGTCAAACCGCTTGATTTTGTAGTTCAAAGCGTCATTTACAAAAACCGCGTTGCCGGAGTTCGCCAGGGCGAAGGTGGGGAAATTAAATCCCGAAGAATCGTTGGATTGTCCCCCGATTTTCTTGATGAATTTTCCCATATAGTCAAAGATCTTCAAAGAATGGTCGCCGGTATCCACGACATATATGGCCTCACGTTCATATAGGGCGGCAATACCAGTAGGCCGCAGCAGATTTTCGGTTATAAACGGTTTTACTCTTCCGTTTTTGAATTTGAAGATTGTTGCCGCCTCGCTGTCCGATATTAATATGGTTCCGCCGCCCGCATGGCACAGGGCGATGGGATAGACAAAGGGGTAATCGGTATCCGAATATAATTTAAAGGAATTAGTTTCTATCTCGACCTCAATTAGATAAGGAATATTCTGACAGGTTAAATAAAGGCGGTCTTCGGTTGCGAGAATATCAAAAGGCAGGGAAATTTTCTCCATCTCGGATTGACCTCCGATATACCTTTTCAGTTTGCCCAGAAAACCGGTTTTCAATTCGAGCTCATTGCAATTGATCTCATCGACATATTCCACTTTCGGGTCGGCGGGCGGGGATGGCCATACCGGTTTGTCAATCACACCGGCCCGCGGATTCGCGATCGATATCGCCAGGATAAGTTTTATTAGAATCGTTCTTATCATTTGTTCCGCCTACAGAATTGAAAACTGTCTTGATATCTTCCCATAAATTTCAGAATAGTTATATCTCTCGTTAAGCAAGTTTTCGCGATTAAGATTAAACGTTAAAAGAAAGGTGATTTGACGGAACCGGTAACTGAGAGAAGTCTCTGAAGTCAATTGAGTCTGCTTGGGTAAACCCGCCAGGTCCCGCGACTGCCGGGCGACAAATGATTTTACGGGGATATTCAAAAGCGGTATATCCGCGATGGCGGATAACCCCATTTTGGTGATGGTTGCCGATTTCTGTTTTATAATCATAAAATTGCCGCCAAGTATTATATTTTTTCTCGGCTTGGCCTGCAGATCAATTCTATAAGTGGATACAACCTGAGGCTTCCTGGCGGCAGATTTCTGGTCGGGATTGGCTCCGGGGGTAGGAGTCGAACCTCCATATGTCTCCCTTTCCTGAGTGGTTAGTAATGTCAGTTTGTAATTTTCAAGGAATTTCCGGATATAGGTAAGGTCGAAAATGTATTTTCTTTTTATGTCGCTTTTGCCCTCGCTGCTTTTTCTGCGCCATTCAAAACTCGTTTTAACTATGAATTCCCCGATCCTTTTAATTTCGGGCAACTGCGTTCTAATATCGATTTTATTCTCGATCTCGTTTCCCTTTTGATCGGGATTTTTCTGAGATGTAATGCTCAGCTTTGTCTGATTCCTGGGTTCCACCATTACGCCCCCAATTCTGAAAGTGAAATCATTATGAATATCGGTCGAGTACTGACTGTTTTCGTAGCCCATATTATCCGACAACCGCGTTACGGAGTTTTTCATATCGACTTCATATGAAAAGCTTTTTACCGGAACCGGGTAAGTCAATTGATTATTGACGGTCTGAGTGGTGCTTTTCAGGAGCACATCACCGGTCTCGTTGGACGTATTTATATAATTGTGAGATATTGATCCGGATATTCCGTTTCTCCTATCCCAACGGAACATGGTTTGATTATCAAAAGAATTGTTCAGTTGAGATGAAATACCGGTTATGGTGTTTCTGTTTCTACTATAGTTCGTTTGAGTTTCCAGGCGAACGTTTCTGGAAATTTCATAAGAAGCATTATTTCTGATATTGGTAAGTTTATTAATTATTCTCTGTACATTTTCGCCGGAGGAGCTGTAATCGATCCTGGCCTCGTTATTGAACCTCCCGTCGCCGCCGAACCTCAATGCCCCGGAAGCGTTATCGGTGGTCTGGTCCAAGTCGTTGGGCGTGGCCGGATTTTTATATACAATTTCCCATTTCATATTGCCCTGTATATGGACACGGTTTCTGTAAGCGTTATATTTTTCAACGGGGAAGATATCGATATTATGATATCCCGAATCCACTTCCACAAACAGGTTGTTTCCGCTGGAGATTGAATCTATCAGGTTGTTGTCAATAAACAGTAATACATCATCATCCGGTAAAGAATTAATGACCTCAACGGTATCATATTGGGCGATAGGATTCAATAAAAGGTTGGTAAATGCGACCCAGATATCGAGATCCTCTCCAAAATCGTAAGATCTCCGGACCTCCATACCGCTGTTTTGAAATTCCATGGAAAAATCCATATTCTCTCTGAGGGGTATCTTCGCCGCAGCGCCCCTGGAAGACAGATTGCTTTTATAGCGGCGGATCACCGCCAGTTCCGGGCTGAGAATATCGATTTTGGATTTATTGGTCATTTCATAACGTATGGAGAAATCCTTGTTTTGCATCATGTAAAACCGCAGGGAATAAGGCCTTTTGGGGAAGAGGGACAGGGAGCCGTTAAATGTGTTCAGGTTTGGTTTTTGATAACTGTTGGATTTTTCCTCATTTGTGTTCGCCGAATAATAAGTGCCGAATAATCTCGAAGATAAGGAATATATGGCGAAATTATCTGTGACCAGCGGACCTCCCAGATTCAGGTTCAGATAATGCCGGGATTGACTCCGGGTAACGGAAAAATTGCGGCTGGTATCCTTCAGGCTGTTATCGAATCCGAAGTTTTCCAGGTCCAGTCCGATCTCACCCGACAAAGTGGTTTGCGCAATGATAGAAGGCGTAGAAAGCAGGGTTATTACCAGAAGTAAGCCGACTATCCTGTAGATTAATCCCATCATGAAAATCAATCCTATTTAATATGACATCTCCCGCACAGATCGGAATTCTGATTTGATTCCACCAGGAAATCGCCCCAGGTGTTGTCGTGTGGATTATGGCATGAGGTGCACTCCACATAATCACCCAGATACAATAATTTGTCCGGGTATAGATCGGGATTACCGGTTTTAGGCACGAAATCGCCGTCAAAGCCGGTATCATATGTAAGGCCTACCGGATGATCGTTGGAAAGATCGGTTCCGACGTAAGCGCTGGAGGCGCTGGTCAGCCGCCCTGAGCCATCAAGCCCGGGTCCCGCCGGGATCCCGTAGTTGCCCGCGCCTTCCGGGCCCGGAAGGTTGTTGAGTGAATTAACCGCGATGGTGCCGTCATGGCAGGACAGGCAAATCAGGGATCCGTTGCGAGGGGCGCTCTGGGGCATATCCAGGGTGGGGGAACTGTATGGTATATAGGTCTGCAGATCGTTTACTTCGTGGTTCCAGAGCTGGTCTCTGGCAGGATCTGCGTTGTGCACGGTATGACAGAAAACGCAAACCTGATTTGCCCCCAGGAAATAGGCGTTGGGACTGGTCGACTGCTGGGTAAAATTATGCTTGGTATCTCTCACCCCCGGCAGCGCCGGGACCGATAGCGAGATCAGTACGGGAACCGTTATTAAGAGCAATTTAATTTTCACTTTAAACTCCTTCTCACTTAGTTAATCGAGAGGCATTTAAACATTTGCACTCTTTTGTTAATTGAATCGGAAACATATATGTCGTTGCCGGAGATATGAATCCCGGCCGGAAGCCTGAACTGGCCGGGGTCAATTCCCACGGTACCAAATTCCATAATAAATTGCCCGCGGCTGTCAAATACCTGTATGTTGTTGTTTAAGGCGTCAGTGATATACAGATTGTTATCTGAATCAATAGCGATATCCCGCGGTCTGGCCAACTTACCCACACCGATTTTGGAATGGCCGAAACTGAAAAGGAAATCCCCCCTGGAATTAAAGGCCTGCACCGCAAAATGAAAAGAATCAATAACATAAACGGTATCTCGTTCGGTGACCGCGATGCCGAGAGGATAATAAAATTGTCCCTTTTCGTCTCCCCGGCCGCCAAACTCAAATAGCAAATTCCCCGATAGATCAAAGACCTTAACCATATGCAGCTGGGAATCCACTACATAGAGTCTTTTCGTGGAATTATCTATAGCCATCCCCACCGGGCTTTCAAGGAGTCCCTCATCTCCTATGAACCTCACAAAGTTGAACTCCTTATCGTAAACCACTACTTTCCCAAGTCTTGTGTCTGCAACGTAAATATTATTACGGTCATCGAGAATAACGTTCACCGGCTCACCGAGGTTTCCATGAGCACCCATAGAATTTAGAAATTTTACCCCGCCGGCATCGAGATTAAAAACAAGTATTCCTTTATGAGCGGTGTCGACGACGTAAAGCCTGGAGTCGCCGTCAAATGTAATGCCATATGGTTTGGCCATGGACATGTCCGGGGATCGGCCAAATAGGAAATCTTTGATTTTTCCGTAGAAACTTCTGGGCAAATTATGGCTTCCATATACGCTTCTATGGTATTCTATCTTTGGGTTGTTCGGGGGCGGCGGCCATCTTAAATGATGGTCTCTTGTTACAGGGCGCGAGCAACCGATCAGCATCGCTCCGATTAGTATCGCCAATGAATATTTCAATACCGGGGAACCCATTTTTACGTCACCTTTCTTTGTGGCATCCCGTACAGGTGTTTTCCTGAGATATTCGTAAAAGGTGTTCTGTGTCAGACGCGTGTGGCGCGTGGCAGGACAGACATTCCAGCTGCCCTCGTTCAGTGAGTTTTAAAGGGGCTTCCAGTTTTCTTTTGGGTTTGACATTATAGGGATGATCATGAAACTCTTTCATTCTCTCATCGTCGTGGCAATTCATGCATACTTCCTGCGAATTTTTTACCAGAACCCATTTATAATTGGTTGCATGAGGATCATGACAGCCACTGCAATCGCCATATTCGAAGGGCCGGTGTTTGGTTTTTTGATCTCTATTGTTGTCAATCACGGAATGACAGGATCCGCATAATATATCCTCTGAATTGAGGAGGTTGTATTCGAATGACGACCCGTGGGGGTCATGGCAGATGGTACAACTGCCGCCGGCAACGGGCCCATGAATGTAATCCTGTGTAAATTCACCAATCTTATCCTTATGGCACATATAACAAGGATTCCTGTCGGAATAGTTTCCGGCCTTGACCTGGGTCAAATCGGTACCGATTTTATGGCAGATAACACAAGCGGTACGATCGTCAGGTATATGATTCTTGAAACGGTCGTTAATATAGCGATGGCAGCTCAGGCATGATTCAGCCGACTCGATAACTTCTCGTTCCTCGTTATTGTGTTTATGACATCCGGTGCAGGCATCTACCGGCTCGGGGTTATGAAATCTATAGTCGATAAATAGATTTGAATATTTTCTTGAAATATTGGGACTGCTTAGAATATCCAGCGATACCGAGTTCTCGTTACTCCGGATCATACCGCCGTAAATCGGAATAATCATTATTTCATTCAATCCATAACCGAATTTTATATGAGCGTGGAAAATAGAGTCGTCGACCGCCACCTCAAAAGCCTCTCGATTATTGACTTTGACTTCTACAAGGGGGGCGTCGGTCCTGCCCACAATATAAACATGATCGGAAGTGGTGCTGATATGCTCGGGGGGTACAATTATATCTATGAAACCGGTCCCGAAGGCGGCAGTCTGGGCAGCTATGATATTCGCCATTAAAATAATAATTATTCTCATTAAGCTCCCCTATCATTTTTTAGGGCAGGGCCGAATTATTTCCGAACCCTGCCCCGTAAAGTCACTAAAGTTCCAAAGAACTAATTGTCAGTATGACAGGCGGAACAGAGCTGGTTTGTAGCTCCGTTTTCCCATCTTAAGAAATAATTGGCCTCAAGTCCGGTGTTGCCCTGCCTGTGAACCGAATGACAGGATTCGCAAACCATCATGTTGGTTGTCGCGGTTCCCCAATCCGCGCCGACAACTCCGTCCTCATCGATCTGGTTAGCCCAGGGTAGAGCTGGCGTCAAACCGCTGTTCATGTTCACGTCTGACGGGATACCGGTGTAATGCGTGTTCGCTCCGACAGGAGGGGCCTGAACGCCGTCATGGCAGCTTACACAGTAACCGGAGTCAGTGTTATCGGTCATCAAAATATAGCCTGAGGCCGTGCCGGTCGGATCATGAACATCATGGCACTTGTCGCAACCGGGCGTACCCCAGACCCCGTTCCACGCAGTAGTCGGATGCTTGGTTTCGGATCCACTGAAATCGGACTCCTCGTAGTTGAACACGTCGGTGGCGGCAACTCCGCCGGTTCCGGGCATCGGTGACGGGGGAGCGGTACCGTTATGACAGCTGATACAGAAGGCGCCATAATAAGTGGTAGGATAGTTGTCAACCAGAAGTATGGGATTGGTCAATCCGGGAGGATTGGTTGTTTGCGAGACGGTGCCGTGAAGCGAATGGCACTGATCGCAATCGAATCCTGCTCCCGTATAGTGCTCGATACCCGCGGTGTGGTCACCCAGCGTCTCAGCGCCGGGAAACGGCGTCGCATCGTGGCAGGTTTCACAATAGCTGCCATTGGTCGTGGTCTCAACTACAAACCTGCCGGTGCCGTTGGGATTCTGGTTGTGTACGTCATGGCAAGCGCCTGTTCCACTGCAATCGGCTCCTACCGTGAGATGCTGCTCTTTGGTGATGTCGAATACGGTAGTAACACCGATAGGAGTTACAGAACCGTCATGGCAACTGTAGCAAAGATCCATGACTCCGCCGAAAGTACCAGGTGGGGTTCTTGCCCAAAGCTTATCGCCAAGAGCGTTGTGGGGGATATGGCAGGCCTGACAGAGCTTCTCACCGCCGCCGGTCAGATCGTGGTCTGATCCCGATACGCCGGCGAAAACCAGCGACGGGAGGAGCAACAGACCTGAACCTACCATTACTACTAGTAAGGATCTCATTAATTCTTACCTCCTTGTGGTGTGGTTTTGTTTTGGTGCGATTTCCTTTTTACGTTAATATTCATTATTTCCAGATAATCCTTTTATCCGATTTTATAAACCGATACCGTATTGGGGACGCGGTTGACTATATACATTCTTCCGTCTTTAAAAAAGATTCCCCGCGGAGTGGCTATCTTTAAAGATTCATCTATTGTCGAGCTGATCGCGGTTTTTACGTTGCCGTCAGGTGTGAAAGCCTGGATCATGTGTGACATTCCGTCCGATACCCAGATCCTGCCTTCCTCGTCCGGTTTGATAAGTTTTGGTCTCCCGAATGTACCGGCGGTCTGGCCCGAGCTTCCGAATTTGCTTACGAATTTGCCGTCAAGGTCAAATTTCTGGACCCGGCTGTTGATCTGGTCAACTACGTAAATGACGTTTTTGACAACCGTAATCCCGTCAGGGAAATTGAATTGCCCGTCTTCACCGCCTCTTTCTCCTCTGGAAACCAGGACTTTGCCATTTTGATCGATTATTAAAAATCTGTGGTTGCCGGCATCGGTTATAGCAATGCGGCCGTCATCCAGCACGTGAATAGAGTTGGGGCGAAGTTCCTCGTATCCTTCGGTATTGACCCTGATCTGCTTTATAAATGTGCCATCCTCTTTGAACAATTGAATATTGTGATTTTCGATGTCCGTCACGTATATCTGATCGTTTTTATCGATAAAAAGCGAGAAAGGAAGAGCGAATGTCCCGGGAGGAGGATCCTCATGATCGGCCGGATCGGTTTTTTCACCAAATGAAAACAGGAAATTGCCGTTATTATCGAAACACTGGATTTTGGCGTTAAGCACGTCTGTAATAAAGATGTTGCCCTTGGAATTGACGGTTACGTCGGCCGGTTGGTTTAAATGCCCGGCAGATCCGGCTTTCTTCATTTCAAATAGAAGAGTAATTTTATATGGTTCCAGTTCGATTTTGTTTTCCTCGGCGGTGATGGAATCCATTTCCGCCTTACTTAGGCCGTACTTGATGCTCTTTATTTCGGAATATTCGGTTTCCTCGAATTCCTGATTCAGGGCGGTGACGGCGTAATAATAGGTTTGCCCTCTTTCCAGGCCGGCATTGTCGGCGTATTTGGAATCCTGAGCGTTTCCGACAACTTCAAAACCGCCATCCTCGGACGTCGAGCGGTATACATTGTATGCCATGGCTCCGGCGATCTTATCCCAGTTAAGAAATATCTTGTTGCGATCCACTCTCAATCCCGACCATGTGGGAGCTTTGAAATCTTCCGAAGTTCCGCCGGGAATATTTACGGTTTTTTCGTCGGAAAATTTAGCCGAGCCGCTGATTTTGGCGGACACTTTATATGTGTAAGAGGCACCGGGCGTAATCTCCAGATCGAAATAGTGGGTTTTGTCGGTCATGCCTATGACCCTATAATCTTCATCGATGGATTTGCGATGGATGGAGTATTCGGAAGCACCGTCAGCCGGTTGCCAGTTCAGCCCGACTTTACCTTTGACAAAAAAAGCTCCGATCAGTTTTGGGGTATCAGCCGCAAATAGCAAGACATAACCCAGAACAATTATTAAAGCCAATGATACCAAAATGAATCTGTAATTTAATGTTTTTTTCATTCCTACCTCTTTAGGGCGTCTCCTCGCCTGTTTCCCTTAAGATGCGCTTTTTCTTTGATTCCCATTAATTGTCGTGAATCTAAGCAAATGCGTTATTACACCCTTTCTAAACCGTCCCCATTGCCTTGAAACAGCCGTTTAATCATCCCCTATTCAAAGCCATGCGCCGATCGAATCGCGCTAAAGTTTGTGAAATTTATCTCAAAGTATTTTTCAAAAATCGCCTTTATTTTCTTACTTTTTTAATCGTCCAGTACAGAATTCCTATTCTGGCCATGACGATTGTCATATAAAATAGACCAGCCGCCATTTTTGTCAAGAATAATTTCTATTTTTTTTACTGTTAACCTCACTTTTTTTCACCTAAATTGCTGACAAATAGGGCAATATAGCCTTTATAGCCCTTTCTGTATTGTCATAACATTTGTAAACATATCAATTTTTCTGCCGGTTCCGTCAAAATTGCTATAAATCTATAACCGCCTGAATTAAAGGCGATTACGAGCGTTATTCTATCATATACTGGAGGTCGGCCAATCGTCTTAAGGCGACAATTATCGGATTATTAAAGTTATTTCTTTGCAGGACAGTAATTTAAGAATATTATCATTATTATTACTATTTGTGAAAAGATGTGCTTATTATATATTTTTCATTTCATAAAATTCCGCAGGGAATATTATCCGGTTGCCAGATATTTTAATTTCGACGCATGCGGAGAATGGCACTCCACGCAAGATCTTGAATTTCTATTTTGCCGGCTGTGGGCACCAGCCCGATCGGGTTCTTCGTGACAGCGTAAACAGATGGCTTCCGAGCGCAATTCGGCTTTCGGCATTCCGGCTTCGTGGCAGGAATCACATTGCTTTTCCTCGAAAGGAAAGTGTAGAAACGCATGGAATAAATTTTCCGATGACGATCCGTGGGGATCGTGACAGGCGACGCAATTTTGGGTGGCGATATTTATATGCTCTTTTTGAAAGCCGGGGTCGCCAACGTCATGGCATCCCGAACAAAGATCGAATATATCGGTACCGGAAAATTGAATGTGGGGATTGTGGCAGGAAGTGCAATCGGCGTCCTCCATCGCAGCGTGCACGTATTCCAGTTTGATTTTATCGTCGATTTCGGGATGGCAATCGAAGCATAAATCCGGCTGCCTGCTAACTATATTGAGCGAACCCTTGTTAAAGTGGGGGTTATGGCAGCCAATACACTCTTCAATTTCAATGGCGGTATGAGGCGTCTTTTCGGCGAGGGATTTTCCCAATTCCTTATGACAACTCAAGCAAAGATCGTTGGTTTCCTTCTTCAATAATTTGCCGTGTCTGGTATAATGGCCCTCGTGGCAATGCTCGCAGGAATTTAAATCGTACGCGGTATGCATTTCGTCGGGCGCGGACCCCCCGGTAATCATCTCGTGGCAGGCGACGCACATATATCCTGCCGGCATCTGAAACATGGTGCCGAAGACCGATCCGTGCGGATTATGACATTGGGTACAAAGGGTATCGGCATAGGGCGGATGCAGTCCGGAAATATCGTTCGGTGGAGTGTCGTGGCATTCGATGCAAATCTCTTTCTCGGCCTTATTCAGAAGATTTTTATATTTTGATCCGTGAGGATCATGACATTCCATACAGGATTTCTCTTCCGTAACGGGGTAATGGATATTCTCTTCAGCAAGATCTTCAACGAATGAATGACAATTCGAGCAAATTTCTTTAATGGATCCGGCAAGCAAGCTTTTGTTGGAGAATCCGTGGTAGATGTGGCAGGCCAAGCAGTTGTCATTTTCAAAAGGTTTATGGTTGAACCGCGACAATAATCTTTCTTTATGCTCGTCATGGCACTCGGGGCAATTCCTTTTTTCGTCCGCGTACGACAGTTCCGGAAGCAGAATAAATACCGGGAACGCTATAGCCATCAATGCCATGCGGACATTTTTTTTTCGAGTTTCAGGAATCATCTCGTTGTTTTTCCAGGGATGAGTAACACAGGTCAAGGGACTTTCAGCCGGACTTATAGTTGCCTAATATTCCACTGTCAATACGATTTTCTTTTTTGAATTTGCCTGTTGGGATTAAATTCATCCTCGCCGATTTTTTCGTTGACGACAACCGCTTCCAACCTTGACCTGGCAACCTCAAGTCCCATAGAGACGTTACCCAGATACCCGGGGAAAATGTAGCCGTCGAAATTTCGGAAATCGGAGAAGTAATTTATAAAAATAAAATGGCCCCGACCCTGCCAAATTATGCCCTCCGATGATTTAATATAGCCGTCTTCGGGATCGATGCCGGCTATAATCATCAGCGTGTCCTGTTTGACCATATAGATATATGAAAGGGAATCGCCCGACCTGGTACCGTACCTGACTTCGTCAAATCTTTCATTTTCTAAAGATAAAGGCAGAGAAAGCGTTAAGTAGCTGAACAGTTCGGCCTTATATCTGCCGCTATCAATGACCATGAGAGTATCGAGGCTCTGAAACCAGGCACGGGCGCCGTTTAAGATCCTCTCCTCGTATCTGCCATGGGGATCGCGGACGATCTTATACTTCCGGTCGGCCGCAAATGATTTTGTGACCTCTATTGTATCGCCGGAGAGATAAGGCTTCATTCTATAGGTAAGCCGGAAGTTCCGGAGGCTTTCAAGCTTTTCCCCGCCGCCGTAGCTTTCAATACATTTCCGTATTATCGTCTGACCTTCGGCGGATTCATTTATGGGTACCGCCTCCATAAAAAGCGAATCATAATTGAGCTTAGGTACGCCTTTGGTATGATGGTATTTATCAAATCCTTTTGCCCCATGAGGGTCGTCCGATCCTGAAACGTTGTCATAACCTGATGCGAGTAACACCGTAACCGAAATAATCAATAAATTTCTCATCAGGGCGAATCCTTTCCCTACAATTACAATCTCATCCTTAAATCAGAATATATCACTTTCGCGTATTTCCAAACACAAAACGGAGCTTTACGGTGCCGGAAAAATCAGTTCGAGAGCGGTTTTATACGATTCCAGAGCCTTAGCTTTTTGCCCGGATTGTTGATAGGTCTTACCCAGATAATAATGGACTATCGGGTCTCTGGGATTCAATTCCAGGGCGCTTTTTAGAGAATCGATGGCCTCACGGTATTTCTCCTGCTTCACCATAACCAGCGCAAGATCCAGCAAGGCCGGAGTGTATGTATCGTCCTCTGCGTGTAGAGCGGACAGTTTGTCAAAAGCATCATCGATTCGGCCGTCAATCAATAAGGCCCTTCCCAACCCGGCCCGGGCTGCCACCGACGTGCTGTCGAGCCTGACAGCGGTCTCCAACTCTCTTACGGCGGCGTCAATGCTGTCTATTTCCAGATAAATCTGTCCGCGCAGATTATGCGGCGCCGAAAATAGAGTATCCGCCTCTCTCGCCATTTCCAGGTTGGCCAAGGCACGCTCATACATTCTTTGATGGGCAAGCTGCAGGGCAAGCCTGTAGTAACGGGAGGCCTTTTGGGCGGGCTGATAGCCCTTTTTCACGACAGAAGTGATCGACGGTTTTTTCAATCCCAGAAGGACCTCAACCGAATCGACAATTAGATCGCGGGTGGCCAGAGAGTATCCTGACGGCGCGTAACGGAGAATTCCAGTGGAATCGAGTATGGCGGTCGACGGTACGGCGATCACCCCGAACTCATAAAATACACTTAGATTATCGTCGATCAGAACCGGGAAGGGCAGATCGAGTTCGACGATTTTGCTTTCTATTATCTTTCTTTCTTCCGGAGTTATCAGCTGGTTTTCCACATTCACGGCGATAATCTTCAGAGGTAAATCCGGATGGTCGTTATAGAATTCTTTCATATCCTTTAATTGCATGATCGATCGTTCCGACCATGTTGCCCAGAACGCTACAATAAGAACATTCCCCCTCAGGAGGTTCTGCGACGAAACCTCCTCGCCGGTAATAACGTCCTTTCCCCTGACCTCGGGGATAGACATGCCTTCCTGGAGATATTTAAAGGCCGCGGTTACCCTCGGAACGAATGGTATCATATTGAAGACGACAAAAAAGACCGAGGAAGAATAGATGATGGCGCTTTTCTTATTTAGCTTCATTTTTTCCCCGAATATTGAGAATCCAGGGCTTTCTCGAAATATTCAACCGCGCCCGTGGTGTCATTTTGAGCCGCCAGGGCAAGCCCCTTGATATACAGAGCCTCAGCCAGATTTGGTTTTATGGCGAGCACCTGATCACACTGGGCGGAGGCCTTATCGGCAGCGTTTTGACCGATTTTCAATCTTGCGAGCAGCAGCCTGTTTCGGGAGGAAAGGGGCGCTTTCGCCACCCCGACCTCAAGAGTTAATACGGCTGAGGCGGTATCGCCCGTTCTAACGAATGTCCTGGCCTTGTGAAAATAAGCGTCAGCGTTGCCGGAATCGCAAATAAGCACCGAATCGATATGGGACAGGGCGGCGCTGTAATCCCCCGCATCGATATTTTTGATGGTCTCTTTCAGCAGGGACCTGCATCTTCGTAGAGCGTCCCGCCTGGCTTTGACATCATCATCCTGCCCGAATGATACCGAGAAAAGCGAAACAATGAAACAGATGCTGAAGATAACGATTATTCGGATTTTCATTTTCTGCTGTATTCCTTGGGAGCGTGGCAGCCCACGACGCACGAACCGCCATTTTCATTTTTGGTAAAAGTCACGGGCAAATCCCAGCTGATTTTCCCGTACGGAACCGAGGTTCTGACATGTTTTTCCTGACTTGACGCGTGAGCCTGGTGGCACGATCGGCAACTGCGCCCTTTGATTTCCTTATTAACATGCAGGTAATGCAGGTTTATGTCTTTATTCCTGAAATCGGTAAGGGTTGTAGTCCTGGGATCCTTGGCCACCTGGCTGTTGTGGCATTCAAAACACATGGCATAGTTCTCTTCAGCATAAGAGGCATAGAACTCTTCCGGGAAGTATTTTTTTAATATTTTATGGTTTTCACTGCCATGGGGATTGTGACAGGCGTTGCAGTCGCCCTGCTTGACGGGGCCATGCTTGTACTGCTGAGCATCGACGTAATCCCGCAATTCCGAATGGCAGGAAAAACAAAGCTCGGTGGGAGAAAGCACGAACATATTCGGATTTTCCGAGGCATGAACGTCGTGACACTTATCGCATTGACCCTGCGCCACCGGATCGTGAGGGTTTGTCGCGCCCGCGTGGGTCGCTATCTGTTCGTGGCATTCATAACAGAGCCCGGGAGGCATACTCGGCAACAGGAACTTCGAGACGTTGGAATGAGGATCATGGCAATTCACGCATTTTTCCTTAACGGGCGTGTGAATATGACGTTTGTTTAACAGTTCCGCCTGTTCCCTGTGACATTGAAAACAGAGTTCTTCAGGCGGGGAGTTAAGCTGTTTGACGTTCGGCGACGCGTGGGGATTGTGACACGCATTGCAGTCGCCCACTCCGATGGGACCATGTATGAACTGCTTATTAAAGGCGTCCTTCGTATGACAGCCGTAACAGAGATCGGCGGCGTTGCCCTTCAACGTGTAGCGGAAATCAGATTGATGCGGATCGTGGCAGCCGATACAATTGCCGTCAGCTACAGGCGTATGAAGATACTCTTCCAGCATCATATCCCGTTTATTTTCATGGCAGTTAAAACAGAGCTCCTCTTTTTCCGCCATAAACTGAAACTTATGATCTTCACCCTCAACAGGGACGTGACATATCTGGCATATCCCGGCCCCCACGGGACCGTGTATAAATTTCTTAGTGCCGGTATCCGCGTGACATTTATCGGTTACGCAGCCTCCCTGCTGAGCGTATATATTGATCGTCATAAGAATAAAAGAAACAACTACCAGTATTAATATCTGACGAAAATTCATAATGCATCCCCTTATTTCATCGCGAGCCGGTTCTTTATTACTCATTGCCACGTTTATCCTTATCGGCAAATTGTGAAAAAGATAACGATATTTATTGCTATGTCAATAAATTTAAAAATTTATTTAATAATTTTTAAAATTAAATGAACCGTCATTAATCTTTGAATAGATGATAAAATTCCCATAACTTAAGATGGATTAATCCTATATGAGAATTTCAAAGGGTGAATTTGAGACTAAATCGAAAGGCTATTTCGAAAATAGAATGGTAGGCCCTTATCCGCTTATGGGTATCCAAGTAGCGTCCGTAATTAAGCCAAAGTAACGCAAAAGGAAAATCACTATAACTTCTTACACTATAACATAATATATTGATTTTCAAAAGCCTGGAAAAATATCCTGAAAGGATTTTAGGTCCCTTGCGTCAACTCATTCGAGCACTAAGAAAAGGCGGCTTCCGGATTCGAACCGGAGAATAGAGGTTTTGCAGACCTCCGCCTTACCACTTGGCTAAGCCGCCCGAGACTATTTTAAAATCAAGATAGATTCGTTCCTTTTCCCTGTCAAGAGAAAATAAATGCTTGAACCATACCGGGTTCCGGCGCCGAACATATACGGCTTCACTATTTTATCGGCAAAAGCCCTTTGCTTTTGATGATTTGAATATATAAAATTGTTTATGCAGGTTATAGAGATCGACAGGATTGATAAAATTGAGATTGTTTACCATCGGCTACGAAAAACGGGATATAGAAGATTTCTTAAAAACATTAAAGGATAATAATATTGAAATATTGATTGATATCCGCGCCGTCCCGTATTCCCGGAATAAAGACTACACGAAGAAGAACCTCGAAAAGAGGCTGCTCGAAGTCGGGATAGAATACCTTCCGGCAAAAGAATTGGGGAGCCCTGAGGATTTAAGGAAAAAAGTAAAATCAGACCGAGATTATGGGTATTTTTTTGATAAATACAAAGAATTTCTGGAGGGCAAAAAAGAATACCTTGGGGAACTAATCGACATCGCCAGAAAGAAAATTATTTGCCTGTTATGCTACGAGGGCGACTTCAATAGATGCCATAGAAGCTCGGTGGCAAGACAAATAGCCGAAACAGGCGATCTTGAAATTCTACATCTCTGATAAAAATGCGGGATATAGAAAGTGCGATACACGAAATCAGATTGTTAAAAATGCTTTGACATTAATGCTTTGTTCAAGGATATTATTTTTAGTATGAGCTGGTATTCAAAAAATGGCCGAAAGACCATGCCTGCAAGATTTAATTGCGGGATGGCGATTGTCTTCACAATACTTCTCTTTATATTCAGCGTTAATTGTGAGGATGACGGAACGAACTATGAAAATCTTTCTCCCAACCGGCCGTCCAATCCCACTCCTCCCGACGGCGCGGCGGACCAACCGATAGACGTGCAGTTTTTCTGGAGTTGTTCCGATCCGGACGGGGATCCTCTGGTCTACGATATCTTTTTCGGGGAAACCGGTAATCCTCCCCCGGTCGCGTCGTCTCACAGCGATACCACCTACAATCCGGGCCAACTGGAGTATAATACAACCTATTATTGGAAAATTGTGGCTTTTGATCCCCGCATCTCCCGCACCGGTCCTATCTGGAGTTTTACTACGGAGGTTGAGTAAGTTTCCGTAGAGCGGCCAAATCATACCAGGATTTTCCGAGCTTCCACTTGACTATTTGAATACAGGGCCTATTATTCCGCCCATGTTTACATTTCCGATAAGCGGCGTCGAAACCTGGTGGTGGCTCCCGGCGCTGTTAGCCTTTGTCATCTCATCGTTAACTTCGACGGGGGGCGTCTCAGGCGCGTTTTTGCTTCTACCATTTCAGGTCAGTTTTTTGGGGTTCACAGGCCCCGCGGTCAGTTCTACAAATCTTGTCTATAATATCGTGGCCACGCCGGGAGGCGTATACCGTTACTTTCGCGAGGGGCGGATGGTATGGCCGCTGGCGCTTGCCATAACAATCGGCACCCTGCCGGGCCTGGCAATAGGAGCCGTAATAAGAGTTGTCTGGCTTGGAGATCCGACAAAGTTCAAGTTCTTCGTGGGGCTGGTGCTTCTATATCTCGGCGGGCGCCTGCTTTTTGACGTCATGAAAAGAGGTTCGTTGAAGAGCAGATCAGCAAGCCGGGGCATCGTACAAAACAAGAATTTTCGGCCCTTCGCCATCGAATACGATTATGACGGTAATTCATATAAAATCCCCGCCCTGTGGATATACTCTTTGACGTTTACGGTCGGTATTATCGGTGGGGCTTACGGTATCGGCGGCGGGGCTATCATCGCTCCTTTCCTGGTGGCGGTTTTCGGGCTCCCGGTATACACCGTAGCCGGCCCTGCTCTTTTCGGGACCTTTATTTCGTCGGTGGCGGGAGTGGCGATATACTATTTCCTGGTTCCGGTCTTCGTGCCTTCGCAGGAACCGATCAATCCGGATTGGCTTTTAGGATTATCTTTCGGCGTGGGCGGTCTTCTGGGCACCTATGTCGGGGCGCGACTGCAGAGGTTTATGCCGGCCAGGGTTATTAAGCTGATCCTGATGCTGGGGATTATGTATATTTCGGTGAGGTATATAATCGGGTTTTTTTAAAGTAGGGGATGATCCGGGATCAGCTTTTTTTATTTGGGTCAGTTTGAGATCGACTCCTTCGAATTTATCAGTTGCAGGGACAGATAATCGATCTGTCTTCCGGTTTCCAAGCGTTGCATGGAAACCAGCTTTGTTTTAACGACCCGGACTTTTCAGTCCGAAAACGGGTACAGAAAGACTCGCCTCTTAATACGAATATTATTTATGGCGAAATGGACTTGACACGAAACTTGCATAAAAAGTGAGTTGCCATTTGCCACTGAGAAACCTATAGAGGCTTTTATTGACGGAATTAATCTGGCAATAAATGAAAATCTAATATAAAAAGAGGAGAACCAGGTAGCTTAACCAAAAACCCTCAGAGGTGGGTGACTGTCAAATTAAGTACCGTTAAACATATATAGGTCAATCGGTAATAGCAAGGATGTCCCCGCTGTCTGACATGAAAATCGATTCACCGCCGGGAAAGGACATACTGATGTTCCCCCCCTCTGTATATATTGTTCCTCCCATCGTCTGCGTCAACTGACCTTTGCTGGGCAATTGAAACGTATCACCCATCTGACCCCGCGCTTCAGGCGGCGGTGCTTGTATTTCCGCCAACATCGGATTTTGAACGAGCATCTGAGTCGTGGTCTCGAGCAAAAACGGTGGCAACTGGCTTAACAACATCGCCCCATATTGCATTCCAATAATCGCCGTTTGCATTGCAGGAATAACAGATGGGGGCACGCCTATGCTCAAAAGCTGCAGAATCCTCTTTTCCTCTTCAAGATTCGTAACACCTGGTGGTA
>CP070813.1:2415696-2436514 GCA_020344055.1 Candidatus Zixiibacteriota bacterium
GGGGAGATTCAGAACACCGAGTATGTCGAGGATTATCCCGGTTTCGAAATGATCAGCGGCCCGGAGCTGGCCCAGAAATTCGAAAATCACGCCAGGAAATTCGGGCTGGAAGTGGTCAATGATAATGTAATCGAAATATACACCGACGGCCGCTATAAGATCGTGAAGGGCGACGAGGACGAATACCGGGCCAAAGCGGTAATCGTCGCTACAGGGGGAAATCCGCGCAGGCTGAGCGTGCCGGGGGAGGAGGAACTTGCGAATAAAGGGGTCTCCTACTGCGCCCTCTGCGACGGGGCCTTTTTCAAAGGCCAGGAGATAGCGGTGGTAGGCGGGGGAGACGCCGCCGTTGAGGAAGGCACCTTTCTGACCAAATTCGGATCGAAGGTCTATATAATCCACCGCCGGGACAAGCTCAGAGCCAGCAAAATCGTCCAGGAAAGGGCCTTCAAGAACGAAAAGATAGAGTTTATATGGGACAGCGTGGTGGAGAAAATAGACGGAACCAATAAGGTCGAATCGGTTACCGTAAAGAACGTAAAAACCGGCAAAGTAAAGGATCTCGCCGTAGGGGCGGTGTTCGTGTTTATCGGATTCGTTCCCAATTCCCATCTATTCAGAGAAGAGATCGAGAGGGACGAAATCGGGTATATCATCACCAACCATCATATGGAGACCAGTATAAAGGGTATCTGGGCCATCGGGGATGTCCGCAAGCAGCTCTGCAAACAGATCACCAACGCGGTCGGCGACGGCACCACGGCCGCGGTAGCGGCGGATAAGTATATCGAGGCCTGGGACGATTGATCTTTCAAATGGACGCTGTTGATAAGAAGGACTTGACCAAGCCTCCCTGGCTTAAGATCAGGCCGCGGTTCGACGAGACCTACCGCGAGGTCAAGGATCTGGTCAGCGAAATGGGCCTGCATACGGTCTGCCAGGAGGCTACCTGCCCCAATATAGGGGAATGTTTTTCGGCGCGGACAGCGACCTTCATAATCCTGGGCGATATCTGTACCCGGGGTTGTCGCTTCTGTGACGTCAGGAAAGGCAAACCCGTCTGCTACGATACCGGCGAACCGGTCCGCGTGGCCGAAGCCTGCCAAAAATTAAAAATGAGGTTCGCCGTCATAACGTCGGTCACCCGGGACGATCTTCCCGACGGCGGGGCGGCCATGTTTGCCGTGACCACAAAAGCGATTAAATCGAAGATTCCGTCATGCGGAGTGGAATTATTGATTCCGGATCTTATGGGGAATACGGAGGCTCTCAGGGTAATCCTCGATTCCGATCCCGATGTCCTGGCGCACAATATTGAAACGGTACCGAGACTGTATAAGAGGGTCAGGCCCGGGGCCGATTATGAACGAACCTTGAACATTCTGAAATCAGCGGGCAATCTGCGCGAAGACATAATCGTTAAATCGGGAATAATGGTGGGGCTGGGCGAAACGTCCGAGGAGGTTCTGGAGGTTATTGAAGACGCCGCCCGTCATGGCTGCCGGATAATGACGGTCGGTCAATACCTGCGCCCCTCGAAATGGCATCTTCCTGTTGAAAAATTCTACACGCCCGAGGAGTTTGAACGGATAAAGAAGGAGGGGGAAGCGCGGGGCATGAAATATATAGAGGCGGCCCCCCTGGTGAGAAGTTCATATATGGCTCACCGGCAACTGGCATTTTATAGAGATAAAATCGATTAGAAATTCCTGTTTAATTCTGAAATAAATAATATATCCTCTCCATAATTTTTTACTAAGATAAATCGGAATATTTATTTACATTTTCATTGTTTAAAAACGCACTCCCGAAACGTTCAAATTTTCAATGCGCGTAAATTTAAATTCTACGCCTTTTCCCAAAGCCGATAATATGGGCGTAAGGAAAGGCGGCTGTCTTGGATAAATTTGAGAAAGTAAATGAAGCGATGGAAGAACTCACGAACGTGCTCATAGTGGATGACGAGCCGGAAATCTTATCGGTCATCCAGGAAATGCTGGAGGCGGAAGACTATCGATTGTTTCCGGCAGATTCCGTCGACACAGCCAGGAGTATTCTCCACAGGGAAAATATCAATATCGTTCTGACGGACCTGTTGCTGGGGGATGGCTCCGGAGCCGATATCCTGGAGGAAGCCAAGAGAATTCATCCCGATAGCCTTACAATATTCATGACGGGGCGCCCCACGATCCAGAACGCCATAAAATTAATGAAACAGGGAGCCTGCGACTACCTCGCAAAACCGTTTGGCCTGGAGACATTGAGAATGACTCTGAACAAAGCGAGAGAAATTATCAAGCTGGGAAAAGAAAATATCCGTCTTAAAGAAATGATGTCGTTTTACAAAATATCGGAGGCCATGGGCACAGCCATCGAACTGAATCAACTATTACAACTGATCCTGGATACAGCCATAAAGGAATTCGAAGCCGATAAAGCGTCCGTATACTTTTTTAACGAATCCGACGGAAAGATTGAATTGAAAGCCTCGGTTGATAATACCGACGACCTTATTAAAAATGCCGCCTGCGAACATTGCTTTTTCGTATCCATGAAGGTGATCGATAAAAAGGAACCTTCCTTATACAATGAGCGCGATTTCGGTGCCGCCTCGGGCGAGGAAAGCATAAGATCCTCAATCTGCCAGCCTTTAATGGCCAAGGGAAAAGTGCTGGGGACTCTGGTCGTGGTAAGAATCAAGAACCTGCATTATTTCACCCAGGGCCAATTGACGGGACTCGGGTTGCTGGCCTCCAAAGCGGCGGGCGCCATAGAGAATTCGATTTTGTATGATAATCTAAAAGAATCTTATATCGCCACTGTCCGGGTCCTGGCGAACGCTATAGAAGCGCGCGACAAGTACACCCGCGGGCATACGGAGAGAGTATATCGCCTTTCGGAGATATTGGCTGGCGAACTGGGGTGGGGGGAAGAGCAGCTCGGCGACCTGAGAATCGGCGGCCTGTTACACGATATAGGCAAGATCGGCGTCCCGGACTCTATTCTGAATAAGCCCGGCCCGCTTACGCCGGAGGAATTCGAGATCATGAAAAAACATCCGGAGACCGGCGCCCATATGATTGAATCGATACCGTTTCTGAAAGAGGCCCTTCCGTATGTACTTTATCACCATGAGCGCCATGACGGAACCGGGTACCCGAGAGGATTGAAGGGCGACGATATTCCCTGTCCGGGCCGGCTCCTGGCCGTTGTGGATACTCTGGATGCCATCACCTCCAACAGGCCCTACAGAGGGGGAAGGTCCCTGACGGAGGCTTTGAAAGAAATAAAACAAAACTCCGGCACCCAATTTCATCCCGACGTTGTAGAAGCCTGTATAAGAGCGCACCGAGCGGGAAAGCTCGACCATCTATTTGAGCAAAAGACCGAACATGAAAAGGACCTTCTTCCGGTAACTGTCTAGGTCGAAAAGACGTTTATGAAGAAAAAAAACGCCGCCGGAAGGCGGCGTTTTTATAATCCATAACCGTACAATTACTTCAACAGACTGAATTTCTTGGTCGCTTTCTTCGCCCCGTCGACTGTCAGGCTATAGTAATAAACTCCCGTGGCCAGTCTATTGGCATCATAGCTGATACTGTGAACGGTGGTGTTGGAAAGGTATCCCGCATCGATTTCATCGACAAGACGGCCCAGAAGATCGTGAATCGCGATCTTTACTTCGCCGGCGTTTTTCAAAGAAAAGGCGATGGTGGTCTTGGCGTTGAAAGGATTCGGGTAGGAAGTTAACATGTCGATTTCTGTAGGAAGAAGATCGGAGGTTTCGTCGACGGAAGACGTGGCTTCGGTATAAAGGCAGTATCCCTGATCGTAAAACTGCAGTTCAAGTTGATTTCCAAGCCACTGATAGCGTCGCCCGTCGCCGCCGGTCCCGGACATCCATAAAAACCAGCAGTTCTGCGGGTCACTTAATCCCTGAATGGAAACCCAGCCGTTATTCATGACAAATGGCGGGTCAATAACGGCGTAATACTCGTTAAGTTCGAAATCATTATTGTACATGATGCCGGTCGGTAACGTCGGGCAGGTCACGATATATGATTCCATCATGGTACCGGGCTGACCGTTGAGGTCCTCATAGAAATTGATTTCAAAGGTCATGGAAGCCTCAGAGCATTCAAACCAGCCGTTATTGAACATCATGTCCAGACCCCAGAACTTGATGCCGCCGATTAAGCCGCCCGAGAAGAAATTGTCGTAAACCAGATACGACCCGGGCGTTCCGACGTCCGATGTGGCCGCGGACCAGGGATCCGTTGGACCATGTACCAGCTGTCCATATAAGGACTCATCGCAGTTGGGGGGAGGAGGCGGAGGTTGAACCTCTATCATGTCGAATGTGTAGTCGCCGAATTCCGTGCCGTAGCCGTCAACCACGATATAATAGGTGTTGCCGCTGGTAAGTTCCAATCCCAGAATTTCGGATTTATAACCGGGGCAATTGTCATCGATACATTCTACCAGGTTCCCGACCGTGTTTTCATATACGTAGATCTTCGTGTCGTACTGGGAATTGCCGCACAGACTGATATCGACGGTAATATCGTCCACAGGCGCATATGAGTAAACAACGTCGGGCGCTGTCGAACCTTGATAAGGACATGCTTCATCGTAATCGTTAATATAACCCGCGGTCGTACCCGTGGTATTATACGGCAGGGCGCTGATTACGGTGGCGTCGTTTATATTATCGCCCCCCTGCAATATAACATTCGGATCAGGGACATTGGGAGCGAACGCAGTCGGCGTTTTAGTGTTGTCATAACTCAGGCTCGCGTCGGTAGCCAACACGGCGCCGTTCATAAAAAGAACGGCGATGCAAATCACGAAAATGTTTTTCATTGATACTCCTTTTACGCTAATTGGTTAAATTTCTTGGAAATCTTTGGTTAATCCGCCTCCTTTCTTCTATTAGATTAACATACGGGATCTCGAAAAATGTTCAATTACTTTTATTTTTTTCGTCAAACCTCTCCAAAAAACTCCGATCCAGAACAGGATTCGTGATTTCCCCTCTTATATGTCCTAAAGCAAAGTCCAGACCATTTTACATCGCAACTCGTCAAATCACCTACAAATTCGTAATTTATTATTATACAAGGCCTTGTATCGTCTTGTCAAAGACAAAATGATGAAAACACCTTATTACCGCAAAAATATTATGCATAAAATTGCGGCTTTTTTGATCTCTGATTCGAATCTATAAAAAAAGCCCCTTAAATCAGGGGCTTTTTATACAGATGGTAACGAAGTCTACTTTAAGAAAGTCATCGGCCTCGTTTCAGTCAGATCTCCCGCCGAGAGACGATAGAAATATATGCCGGAAGCGACTTCAGTGCCGTTGTTGTTACAGCCATTCCAGATAATGTTGTGTTCTCCGGCATTCATCAGGCCGTTTTGAAGGGTAGCGACTTTCTGGCCCGCGAGATTGTAGATGGACAGCTCCACATCCTCGGTTGACGGGAGGTTGAACGATATGGTCGTGTAGGCATTAAACGGATTCGGGTAATTCTGGCTGAGGGCGGCTTTTTCGGGGAGCAGACCGGGATTATCATCGGTGGAAGTTACGGCAATCACTATATCGGCATTACTGAAGTTATTGAATAAGATCTCAACAGGATTTTCCAGAACGCCTTCCCCATATGGCGTAAAGGCTGAAACTTCGTAGGTGCCCGGCTGCAGGTCGGTGAATCCGTAATAACCCTCGAGGTCGGTTCCGACCAGGTCCACAATCTGACCGTCGGACATCAAGAGGACTACACCACCGTCGACAAATTGGCCGGCCGGATCCTGAACTCGTCCTGATATGGTATAAATGCCCGGATTTTCTCTTGGAGCAAGGGCGATATCGATACCGCTGGTATCCGGAGTGACCGGGGTGGCATCCCAGTAGCTGTGGACATCATCGTAGAATTCTCCGACATATCCTTCGGCGTGAGCGTGTATTTTGAATGGAATGCGGGGCAGATTATCAAAGACGTAATCACCGTTTTCATCGGTAAATACTCTGCGAAATACGAAACGATGCCAGGGCCCGGTATGATGGCCGATGGCTATCAAGGACGCGCCCTCGATGGCCAATCCTGTCGAATCGTCGGTAACCGTGCCGCTTATTACACCGTCATTAGGCAACGGGGGAGTCAAGACGAAGTCTATATCAATTACATTACCTCCGTCGGGAACCACTACCGTATCAGGGTAAACGGCGGGCATGTAACCCCATTTATAGGCGTGAACCCGGTAATCGCCGGGCAGGAGTTCCGAAATGGTGTAATCTCCGTTTTCGTCTGTCCAGGCGCAACGTCCGAACCAGCTGTCATATTTACGAGCTATTACCCTGGCATTTTCAAGGGGCGCCCCGGAGGTGTCCGTCACAGTGCCGGAAATCGATCCGAAACTGAATCCGGTTAAGGCAAAATCGATGTCTTCAACAAATCCCGTTTCGGGTACTATGACATTGGTCGGATACTCCTCCATTAAATATCCTTCCGCATAGGCCCTTACCCGATATTCACCGGGCCGGGTCTCAATCTCATAATCTCCGTTGGCATCGGTATAGGCATAACGGTGATGATGCCAGGTGTTGACGTCATAGGAGTGAACCAGTGCTCCCTCGATGGGATTTCCCGTGGCAATATCGGTAACCGTTCCCCGGATTCCGGTGGGGACAACCGGTGCCAGGGCGATATCGATTCCCGTAGTGTCGTTTCCATCGATGGTCACAGGATCGGGATACTCCCCGGGGAAATAATCTTCTTTATGTGCCGTCACAGTATAATCGCCCGGTATAAGATCATCCACCATATAAGATCCATCCGCGGCGGTCATTGTATGATGATAATTCCAGAATCCCGGGCCGCGAACCACAACGTACGCGTCTTCGATAGGATTGGTAGTCGAGGCGTCAGTTACAGTTCCTGCAATAGACCCATAACTGATCGGAACTTCCGTCAGATAGATATCGATGTTCTCGTGCAAATCATTATTGACTACAATGGTGTCAGGATACACACCTTCCGACCAACCGAGTTTTGTTGCGCTAACAACATAGGAACCGGCAGGCAGGTGGTGAGCCACATAATGCCCGTTCCACCCGGAATAAGTCGTCCTCACAAACGGATCACCGGTAATCTTGGTGGCCGTTACCACAGCCCCCCAGATGCCGTTATTGGTCCCGTCCTCCAGGATGCGTCCGGTTATAGCGCCCTGTGGATGCTGGGCCAATGCCATCGAGGCGATAAAAAGCGTCGCCACCACACCCAATAAGACTTTTTTCACTAAGTCTCCTCCTTCTCTTTCACGTTTTACCTCAACTACGCCTTTACAATTTTATTTTGACACGGCAGGAGCAAACCGGTTTAATCTTTATAATAATATTATATAATAACAACAAAATATCAAGAAAATATATTCCTTAATCTTTAATTCTCCCTGTTTGTAAAAACGGGTTGACATTGGCGAAGTCGTTTCGAACTGCTACATGTTCAGGTTCCGATACATCGCCGTAATTGTAATTATATCAATGAGTTAAATTAATGTAGAATGGGAGCGTATATCTGTTGTCGCAAAATATACATCTAATTTTTCAGGTCGATATTATGATGCAGGGATATGGCTTCAAAGGTTTTTAAAAAGAGGATCGGCGAGCTTCTGGTCGAAAGCGGAGCGATTTCGCCCGAACAGCTGAAAATCGCCCTGGATAAACAAAAAACCACAGGCCAGCGAATAGGGCAGGTGCTCATTTCTCTGGGGATGATTTCCGAGGAGAAACTGATGCAGACTACCGCCCAAAAATTGGATATCCCACAGATAAATCTCGAAGACATGGTAATTGACAGGGATGTCGTTTCCATAATATCGGCGGGAATGGCCAAGAAGCACCTTCTGATACCGCTTTTCAGGATAGGCAATGTCCTCACCATCGCCATGTACGATCCCCTCGATTTCATTGCCCTGGACGAGATATCGTATTACACGAAAATGGTTATAAAGAGAGTCGTGGCCTCCAAATCCGATATCGAGATGGCCATCGAACGTCATTACTCCATAGGCGAAGCGGTAAGCAAGGTGGTGGAGGGAATGAAGGCGGAGGAACTGGCCGTGGATGTTGACGAGATCGATGTCGACATAGAGAAAGATATAACCGACGATATGCCGGTAGTGAAGCTTATAAACCTGATAATCTACAGAGGAATAAAAAGCAAAGCCTCCGACCTGCACCTCGATCCCGATGAGGGCGGTTTGAGAATCCGTTTCAGGATAGACGGGATAATGCATGATGTCGCCCGCCTCCCCAAAACGCTAATCATGGGAGCTATCTCCAGGGTCAAGGTTATGGCCAATATGGACGTCTCGGAAAAAAGACTTCCCCAGGACGGCAGATTCCAGGTGAAGTTTAAAGAAACGCTTGTTGATTTCAGGGTTTCATCCATACCGACGCCGTTCGGGGAAAAAATGGCTATTCGTATCCTGGATAAGTCCGGGCTGATCCTCGAAATAAATAAAATGGGATTTTCCCAAACCAACTTGAAACAATGGCTGGATCTCATAGGTAGACCCGAGGGCCTGATACTTATCACCGGCCCTACCGGTTCGGGTAAGACTTCGACCCTGTATGCAACCCTCTCCCGGATAAGTACTCCCGAGAAAAGCGTCGTTACTGTGGAGGACCCGATCGAATATAACCTGCCGCTGGTAACCCAGGTTCAGATTAACGAAAAAGCGGGTCTGACCTTCGCAGTGGCTTTGAGATCCATTGTCAGGCAGAACCCCGATATTATAATGGTGGGCGAGATCAGGGACATAGCCACTGCGGAGATTTCCATCAGGGCTTCCATGACCGGACATCTGGTGTTTTCAACCCTGCATACCTCCGACGCTCCCGTTGCCATCAACAGGCTTATGGATATGGGGATAGAACCTTATCTCGTTTCCACCTCGGTCTCCGCGGTCCTGGCACAGAGGCTGGTTCGGGTACTGTGCGATAATTGCAAAGCCGAGCAGAAGAAGATCGACGCTCCCACGCAGGAGCTGGTGGAAAGATACAATTTAAACGGTCCCATTGTTAAACCTGTCGGCTGTACAAAATGCAGCATGACCGGTTATTCGGGAAGGACCGCCATAAATGAGCTTCTGCTGATGAGTCCTCAACTTCAGGAACTGTCCAATAGAAAGGCGCCACATGTCGAGCTGCGTCGACAGGCGTTGAAGGAAGGCTTGATTTCAATCAGGGCCGACGGTCTTTCAAAGGTCGCCGCCGGAATCACGACTATCGAGGAAGTGGTTAGAGTATCGCATGATGACGATTTTTCTCTGGATAACCCGAATCTTTCCGAAAAAACTATCCTGGAGCAGATAGGTGGTTAGCAAATATAAATATACGGCCATATCCAGAGAAGGCATAAGATCCAGTGGTATGGTGGAAGCCGAAGATGAGTCCAGGGCGGTTTCCGCCATAAGCTCCAGCGGCCTGATTCCCGTAAAAATATCAAGGAAGTCATATACCGGTTCGGGCTTTAAAACCATGTGGAAATCCCGGATAAATCCCGAAACACTGGCGACTTTTACCAGGAAACTCCTGACTTTGAATAAAGCCGGCATCCCCATATTGCGTTCTCTGGATATCATCATGGCCGATATTTCGGATTTCCGGCTTTCCGTCGCTTTAAGGGAAATCAGGAAATCTATCGAGGGAGGAGATAGCCTTACCGATGCGTTTGAGAGACACACCGGCTTTTTCCCTGAACTCTTTATCAATGCCATCAGGGCGGGAGAGGAATCCGGATCGCTGGACACCATGCTTGCCAGGGCCTCGGAATTGATCGAAAGAGAAATCAGGTTGAAAGAAAACGTTAAAGCGGCCGTCAGGTATCCCGCCTATGTTCTCCTTACCATAGCGGCGGCGTTTTTCGTGGTAATAACCTTTGTGGTTCCGAAATTCGCCGGGTTTTATACCGCCTATGGGGCGGAGCTTCCCTGGGCGACGAGGCTTCTGATAAATTTTAACGGTTTTATCGTCGGCAACTGGCCGTACATGATCATCGCCGTCCCGATACTGATATTTATTTTCTGGCGCGTCAGGGTAACGAATTGGGGCAAAAGGGTATTTGACTATATATCTCTCTCTATCCCGATACTGGGGAAGATTACGGTGAAAACCGTCATTGCCAGGTTTTGCTATATCCTGTCAACTCTTTTATCGGCGGGTCTGCCGTTATCGCAATCCCTGGAGGTGCTGAGGAGTTCAATAAGCAATTTTTATTTTTCTAAAGTGATATCCGAAATGGGCGAAAATTTAAGTGGGGGGAGCGATATAGTATCGTCTATGCGTTCTTCCAGGTATTTCAGCCCGATGGTAATTCAGATGTTTTCCATAGGACTCGAAACCGGTTCTCTGGAATCATTATTGCAGGAGATCGCCAGGCATTATGATACGGAGATCGAGCAGGAAGCCAAGAAGCTTACCAGCAGGATCGAACCTCTTCTGACCGTGGCGGTAGGCATAACGGTCTTGATTCTGGCTCTTGCGATCTTCCTGCCGATGTGGAATTTGATAAGCGTTTTCAGGAAATAATAAGTTCCGTCAAAAGGAGATAGATATGTTCAAAAAGAGCAAGGGATTCACACTGATCGAGCTGGTGATCATCATCGTGGTACTGGGGATATTGGCCTCCATCGCCATTCCCAAGTACAGGAATATTGTGGCGGAATCGAGTGAAGCCGCTGCACGGGGCGCCCTGGGCGCCATGAGATCGGGTATCAGCATATATTACGCCAACGCCGCGGTTACCACCGGTACGGCCGTATGGCCGCCTATCGACAGCGTTGGTACGGTCGGGGTCGTGATGGAACAGCAGATCCCCAGAAATCCGTATCAGGACGACGCGAACGCTCCCGATTCCGTCGTGACCGGCGTGACCAAGGGAGTGGTAGTGGGAACGCGAGGCGGCTGGGCCTATCTGGAGGCTACCGGCGAAATATGGCTGAATACGAGTACGGTCGGAGAAAACAACTGGTAGAAAAAAATTATGTTCAAAAAGCATATTAAACCCGGGATCGCCTATGGTTCCGGGTTTACTCTTATTGAGCTGGCAATAATTATTGTGATACTCGGCGTGATCGCGACAGTCGGCATTCCGGTCATGGGGAATATGATTAACGCGTCCAAGGTATCGGCCACAGAAAATGAACTATATACCCTTAAAATAGCATTAGTCGGGAAAACCGGTGACGGCGGCATCAGGGGGTACGAAAATGACGTGGGGGCTCTTCCTCCCACCCTTCAGGGATTATTCATCAAGCCGGCAGGCGTTTCAGATTGGAACAGATTCACCAAAATCGGCTGGAATGGACCCTACATTGACGGGGATAACGGCGAGTATATGAAAGATGCCTGGGGAGCAATTTACGTTTATGATTCTGCCGGCCGAACGATCAAAAGTGTCGGCGGACGGGATACAATTACCGTGGCGTTTTAGAATGAGAAGCAACGGATATACATTAGTCGAGATGATCCTGGTGGTGGTTATTATCGGGATTCTGGCCAGCGTGGCGATCCAGTCCCTTAATAAGACCGAGGGTAACCGCCGACTGGATGATACCATGGCCGAAATGGAGGAGATCGCCCGAGCGATCGTGGGAGACGAAAGATTGATATCCAGCGGCGCGAGGACCGATTTCGGCTACGTCGGCGATATCGGATCGTTGCCATCAAGCCTCGATGATCTGGTAACAAATCCCGGAGGATATGCCACCTGGAAAGGACCGTATATCCGTAATAATTTTATAGAGAACAGCGAAGATTATAAAAGAGACGCCTGGGATAATCCTTATGCTTATACCGGGGGGATCACTATCGCCTCCAGTACCGACGGTAGTCCGATTACCAAACAGCTCGCGGCTTCGACGGGAGATTTAATTTCCAACACCATAAAGGGTGTAATTCGTGACAAAGCGGGATTGCCGCCATCCGACAGCGCCGCCAACGTAAATGTGACCGTATATTATCCTGATGGTTCCGGCTCCATAACCAGCGCCACAACGTCGCCGTCGCGGTCCGGCGAGTTCAGTTTTGACAATCAGGTTCCCATAGGGATCCATCTCATAAGGGCCGTATATTCGAGCGCAAGCGATACGGCGTCGAAGTACCTGGCCGTCAATCCGGGATCCATTATTTTAACCGAATTGAGATTTCCTTCGGAATTATGGGCCGGTACAGGGGTAACCGTTATTTTAAGACCGATAGGAGCGGGGCTTTTAACGGAACTTGCTACGGAAGGTTGTGTCGCCAACTGGCAGTGCGTGGATGAGGTGAGTTCGGATGAGGATGGAACTCGCGTTATCAGGGCTTCGAGTTCATACGGAACCGACCTTTATGAAATAAGCGATCCCACCGGGACGGCAGGTGCAATCGATAGCGTAATCGTATACGCGACCGCCCGAAGAGAACATACTCTGGGCGATATCAGATTATCAATATCATCGGGCGGATTTTTATATACCGGAGTTGAGCAGGCGTTGGACTCACTATATGCAATGTACAGTTACGCGTGGCCGATTAACCCGAATACCGGTCTGGCCTGGACCTGGCCGGAGATATCGGATGTTGAAGCGGGCGCTATAATCAGGGGACAAAATGTCGGGAAGCCGGCTTATATAACGCAAATATGGATGGTTGTAGCTTATACGAATTAAATGGTTTGAAATATGATTAAGCGGGATAATAGATCGATCTATAGCCCAGGTGGCGGTTTTACCTTAATTGAACTTGCTTTGATAATCGTAATTATTGGAATTGTGGCCACCGTAGCCATGCGGTCCATGCAACCGGCAGTCGATCAATCGAGGATAGACGCTACCATGGAGGAGATGGAAACGCTGGCCCGGGCTATCGTCGGGAACAAAGATCTTGTGTCCGAGGGCATCAGATCCGATTTCGGGTATATCGGGGATGTCGGCGCGCTGCCGCCGAACCTCGACGCCCTGGTGACCAATCCCGGCGGTTACGGCACCTGGGACGGTCCCTACGTATTAAATGATTTTGTGGAAAATCCTGATGATTTCAAAAGGGACGCCTGGGGAAACGAATACGCCTATTCCGGCGGCGTGGTAATTACATCTTCCGGCAACGGCTCGCCGCTGACCAAACAGTTTGCCGGTGGTGTTGACGATCTGATAGCCAATACGGTTCGAGGAAATGTCTACGACGGTCTCGGGGCACCGCCGGCCGATAGCGCCTCCAGCGTATATATAATAATTTATTACCCCGATGGAATCGGCGGGCTTGGCTCCAGTTCGGTGAATCCCTCGGCTTCGGGCCAATTCTCCTTTTCCAATATGATTCCCGCGGGCAATCACCTTATTCGCGCGGTGCATGCCTCCGACAGCGATACGACATCCGAATATATCACGGTTTTGCCGGGCAGCGACGTTCTCTGCGAGTTGAGATTTTCAAAATCTTACTGGTAAATCGATAGGTCGGTAATCATAACTTGATTATGCCCGGTAAAATAGGCGCAAAAACAGCATTTATGATCAAAATCCCGCTAGATCGGTTCATAATCCCGTCCAATACTGACGATAAACATATAAGACAGTATCTTATAGAATGTTAACCGTTTTTTTGTAATGAGGAAAGGTCGGATTGCGTCTTACCGCATTCGGCTCGATAACAGGTTCTATGGAAGTAAATTATGGATAAAATTCAAACGATTTCACAAAGCAAAGAGAAAACCGCCGATCCGTCGCGAAGTAATAATTCAAACGCGCATTCGAATAATATTGCGATTTCCCGCAAACTCAAACGCAGGCTGGAGTCGGGTATCCTGGTGACCGATATCTCATCCGGGTCTTTCAAACATATTTTCCTGGTAAAAAGAAAAGATAAGATTACAGTCAAGCATTACGGCAATATAAGCAGGGAGGATCTTGGAATCGTTTCGGAGGATCCTCTCGATCTTTATCGCGCCGGTATGGCGTCATTTGAGGGCAAATCCAATATTAGAGCGCGGGATATCCTGGTTGTCTCCTCCAATCTGGATTTCTTTATCAGAAAGCTGGAATTGCCCCTTTCGAAAAAAAGCGAGATCGAGAGAGCCGCAAGATGGGAAATCGATAAAAAAATCCCCATAGGAGCTGACGATTCCTATTTAAAAATCAGAAGAGATGAATTGAAAGATGGAACCTGCAAATTGACCGTAGGGGCCGTTCCCAGGAGACAGATTAATTACTGGCAATTTCTCGACAGAAGGCTGATCGGAGTTGTCCCGATACCTGTAGCGTTGATCCCCCTGGGGCCGCCGGCGATATCGAAAGACCTTTCATACTGCTATATTTTCTACTGTGAATCTCTTTTAAATATCGGCTATTACAGTTCCAACGGTCTGCAATATCAACATCCGGTAGTCGACGAGACCACGGAGACCCTGTTCGAAAAAAGCGATTCTAATTTGAAACGCTCTAAAATCGTAGATGAGCTCGCCAACAGTATGGAGATTTTTTACAGCCGCTTCCCCGACAAGCGCGTGGCCGGCATCGTGCTTTTTATGTCGTCCGGGCAGATAGCTCAGCTGGCCCCATTGATAAGCGAGAATATCGTCATTGATGTCATACCGGCCGATTTCCCGGAAAACGTGGAGGTCGACCCGTCCTGCGAAGAGACACGGCTGGATCCCGAATATTTCCCGCTTCTGGGCGCCGCCCGGGTGGAGAATAATGATTTTATATTTCTTCCGAAGACCCTCGAAGATAATATCAAAAACAGGGCAATCAGAAAGACGATATATTATGGCCTGACAACGGGCCTGGTAACGATATTGATGCTCTTTTTATTTTTATTTGCGGGAGTAAATATAAGTAAATCCAGGCTGAAAAATATCGTGGCGCAGAAAGGCCAGATCGAAAACTCCATCGCCTATAAAAAAAGCCGCGAATACCTGACAAGAACAAACCTGATATCGGCCCTGAAAAAAAGATTCGACGCCACGGATAATCAATCGTCCAGTTTTTATCGAGCGCTTGAAAACCTTACTCCTGAAAAGATCTATCTTAACAATCTGACTTTGAAATCCGAGGCGGGACAGTTCCGAGTCGAGATATCGGGGTATTTCGAGGGAGATATATCAAAGTCCGATACCAGAATCTTGGACTTTATGGATAATTTGAAATTTTACGGCGTGGATCGAATCGAGCTTAAACGGCTCGGGAAAAAGCTGTCGGGAAACCGAAAAACCGAAAGTTTCGAAATAACCGGAAGGTATGTGATCAATGATTGAAATCGGCTTTTACATTAGAAAAGGCTGGCCCCTGGTTATAATTCTGGGTGTGGTGGCGATAGCCCTCTATTTCAATCATTCCATTTCGGCTGACTATAAAGGCAGAATTGTCGTCGCGGAGCAGGAACTATCTTCCATCAAGGCCGAGATAGCCCTTTCGCAGAAAAGGATAAACGATTACCGAAGCGCCATAGCGGATCTGGACAGCTATCTGGCCTACATGTATACGAAACAGGATCCTCAAAAATTAATGGATCGATTAAAATCGGATGCTGCCGGCTATCGGGTTCAATTGAGCGATGTCCAGATCGACGTGCCCAGGTTTTTCAAAGACCGTTACAATCCCGAAACGGTGGTCCTGGTAAAATTCCAGGCCTCATTCAAAGGGGATTATTACAGGCTGGGCAAGTTCTTGGAGGCTTTCGAGAAAAGGCCCTATCTCGACCGCATAGAGGATATGAACGTCGCCATAAACAGGCCCGACGGCAGCGAGCTCAAGATGAATATAAAGGGCATACTCAGAGTATTCGATAAGAATATTATGGAATGGTGTGCAGAATATGGAACGTAGAAAAATAATAATTTACTCGATTTTTATAATTGTCGCCGCCTATGGATTTTATTTTCATTTTCTATCCGGCGAAACCGATAAAAATACAAGCGCTCCGTTGCATACCGATGCTACTATCCGGGCCAATATTTCCGAAGTTGAAACAGAATTAGCTAAACCTTCAATTAAAGATACGACTGAACAAAAGGCGACTTTGCGAAGTCCCGGCAATAGGAATCCGTTTGAAAATAATAATATTAATCAAGGAGTAAAGATCTCGTCCGGAAAGCCTGTCCGGTACGCCAGGCCGATCATTTCCGCCATATCGGTAGACGGCTCGGGGACTTTTGTTATCGCCAACAACAAAGTCATCAAAATCGGAGAAAAGATAGGCGTCTGGAAGCTGGTAAAAGCCGAGTCGGAGAGAGCGCTTTTCGACGGCCCGGATGGAAGCATATGGGTAAACCTCGGGGGGTAATGATGATTATAAGATATCTTTTAATATTGGTCTTTTGTACGGCGTCCTGCGCTATAGCGGATGATATATCACTCTCCGCGTATGGGGATCGTTCATCCGGCGATCCCGCCTGGCTGGAAAGCAGGATCAGCGTGGATTTCGATGACACTCCGCTGGTGACCGCGCTTTCTCTCCTCTCCAAAAAAAGCGGATTCAATATCGTCACCCCGCCCCTGGATGAAAATACCGTTTCGGCTCACCTGAGAGATGTAACGGTCAGGGAGGCCCTGAACGCCATCCTCAAGGTATCGGGCTATATATATTATGTCGACGGCGACATAGTGGTGGTCAGGTCCCTTGCCGATGAGAGCCCCGGCGAACTGGTAACCAAAGTATTCAGCCTGAACTATATCGATGCCCGCCAGGTGGAAGAACAGATCAGGAATATGCTTTCGCCGAAGGGCAAGGTGCAGATCATATCGACAGGGCTGGCCTCCGCCGGCGGAGGAGCTTCGGGCTTTCCCTCGAAGATGATCGCCGTAACCGATCTTGAGATGATTATCCCTCTGGTGGAGGAGTTTATAGAGAAGATTGACGTTAAACCGAGGCAAGTCAGGATAGAGGTCAAGCTTATCGAAACCAACCTCTCCAGCGAGGATAAATTCGGTTTCGACTGGCAGAAAAGCGTACTGGCGAAGATTACCGGCGCCGACCCCGGCTTCGAGACCTCACAGAATGACGTTTCCGACGACCTGTTCGCCTTCGCCGAGTACCCTTACAAAGGCAGCAATTTCACCTACGGCACCCTGACCATCTCCGAAGCTTCATTGCTCATCGATTTCTTGAAGGAAACCGGAAACTCGAAGCTTCTGTCCAATCCCTCTGTAACGACTTCCGACGGCAAACCGGCCCGCATCGAGGTCGCCACCACCATACCGATACAGACCATCAGCCGTTTCACCGAGGCGGCCGCCATACAGGATATAGCCACCTACCAGTTCAAGGACGTCGGGATTACGCTGGACGTTACCCCGGTGGTGAATGACAGCGGCTATATCACGTTGAAATGCACACCGTCGGTGGAGGAGATAACCGGCTGGGTCGGCCCGACCGATAACCAGCAGCCCATAACGTCGAAAAGAACCGTGACCACCGATGTCCTCGTAATGGATGGCGAAACGCTTGTCATCGGCGGCCTCATAAAAGAGAACACCATCCGGACCGAAAAGGGGGTCTGGCTTCTTTCCGATATACCGATCCTGGGAGAGCTGTTTAAGACTCGCACCAACACCAAAAGCAGCTCCGATCTGATGATCTTGATCAAGCCGGTCCTGTTGCCATAAGAGCTATTGAAATTTAATACGAATTTAAATAAAAAAGCCCCGAACACGCTTACGGCGTGGCCGGGACTCTTAAAAATTCTATTGTTATTTCAATAAGAGCATTCGCTTGGATTGTGATAGCCCGGCCGACGATAGACGATAAATATAAATGCCGGTTGAGACTTCCATACCATTATCCCCAAGACCATTCCAGTGAACAGTTTTATATCCTGCCTCCTGATACTCGTCTATAAGGACCGCTGTTTTACGCCCTAAGATATCGTAAATTTCGAGAATAACATGCGCATTGAAGGGCAGAGCGTATCGGATTTCAGTGGTGGCGTTAAAAGGATTGGGGTAGTTACCCATGAGCGCAAACCGGGTAGGTATACTGCCATCCGCGAACAGTTTCGGGGGCTCCCAGTTATTCGGCACGGCGCATTCCAATGAATCCGATTTGGGGGAATGTTGACCTGCGGTGTCAATAGCCTCAATCCAGTAACGGACATAATTTTCGGTTTCGCCCCCGACATGGGGTATATCCGTATCAACATAAGTGGTTACGGTATCGTCAACCGTTGCCAGAGTATCCAACTCAGTCTTTTCATGATAGCGCCGGATAATCATATAGCCGTCCATATCCGGTTCGGAGTTGGCGTCCCAGGTGATGGTTATATATTCCGGCGGGCCGGAGAATACCTGGGCCAGGTTTTGGGGCGCGTGCGGTGGGGCATCCCAGAAGCTGTAAAATACTTCATATGCATACGATGATGGATCCAGAGAATCAACTTCACCACAAGCCGCCAGATGGAGATTGTCCCATCTATCGCAAATAATCGTAGGTTCCGAAAGCCAATTAAGATCTTCATTATCCGTAACGGCTTGCATAGACGACCACGTTGAACTGGAATTGTTAAACCATTTATAGTATATCCACTGAACGTCATTTATGATATCCTCCCAAACGACATATATATCGCCGTTTGTTTGAACGGCTACACACGGTTCCTCCGCGTATTTATCGGCTATTAAGATTTCCGTATCCCAGCTATTTGAATTACTTTCGTATATCCTTAATTTAACCTGCTTTTCTAAAGATTCTGGAATCGCCTCCTCCCAGACAACATACATCTTGTATCCGTTAGTCACCTCTCTAAAAGCTAAATAAGGCAATATCGAATTATTGCCATCAGGTTCCGATATCTCTGATACTATTTCTAATTCCGACCATTCTTCATAAAAAACGTCGTACCAGCAGTGATAAATCTCATAACTTTCCTCCGACGGATCCAGAATCATTTCAATGGCCAGATGTATATCTCCATTTGGATCAGCCAATGTATTTATTGATCCTATAGAATAGTCTTCGCTAGGTATGCTAGGCAGTGGCCATTCGGAATTACTCCATGAACCTTCGGAGTATAAGTTACACCATATTTGAAATTTGTTATTAATCAAATATGGCCAAAAGCCGTAAATTATGCCATCATTATCCATAGAAATCACGGGTGTTTTTTCTCCACCGCTTACACCCCCACACCGCATGTAGGGTTCATTTTCCAACGACATAAACTCATACTCAAGAAATGGTGCGGGTATTAAAGTGAAATCTAGATAACAGGTTCTTGCATCAAATTCGATTTGTTGCACATTCATCGCTTCCATATTATAGCAAATAAGGCCGGTTAGATCTTCATTAATGATTATTGAAGGGTGCCCGAATTTTCTTTGATTAGGATAATTAGGATTATTTTGTACTGGTTCGTTGATGGTAACACTTAGTTCATTAGTCCAATCCCCCGTTACCCTCTTTACTCGATAATGTATATTTAAGGGGTATTCGCCGTCCCCCGCCTGCGTTTCTATCACAAAGTGGACATTTCCAGAGTCATCGCACGCTAAACCCCATGGCGTATCAGTATCTCTACACGCCTGTAATCCGCTTGAATAATAATTTACCTGAATCGGCTCGGTCCAATCTGCAAGCGAATTTACATAACCTAATAGAAACCAAAATACAAAGAAAAATGTGAAGCGCATTATAGTTCCCTCCTTATCTAATACGGCTATTGCACCACCCGGGTTCAGGGGCCGGAAGACGACCTTTGAAATAGTTAACAAGATAAGTTACATCAACGAGGTTAACCTCGCAATCACCGTTTGCATCCGCTCTAATTTCGGGGCTTTGAATTGGCGGCATTCCGGTTTTTAAATTAGATACCAGGTATACTACATCCGTTCCATCGACACCCCCACTGTTATTTACGTCACCAGGAAAATACGAACCTCCTACAGCGAAAAGTTTAGTGACCCACTCCGGACTTCTGATTAGTGACAGTAGGTAACTCGGATAATTATCACTGATATCATAACTGAAAATATCAAAGGTCGAATTATCGTTTCTATACCTTATCAACTCATTCCAACAATCGTCTCCTTCCGCTCTTAATATTGTCATATTTCTTCTAGTTCCCAACGCAATCTCGTCGAATCCTTCGCCGGTATAATCACCAACCCAGATATCACCATTTGATGACCAGTAACGGTTTATATATATGCTATAAACCAGTTGATATTCGTTATCCGATTGAGATTCAAATAGGCAGAATAAAATTGCTCCAGGGCCAAAAATATAGTTGCCGGCGATCATAAACTCATTGAAGCCGTCCCCGTCAGTGTCTCCCAGATACTCGGTCGAATAGGCACTGGGCATATCGATGGTATCCATCCAGACAAACTCAAAAGAATCATCTGCCACATTTTCATAAACAATTACTTCGCCGTGAATGCCGCCCGCGAAAATCTCGGTTTGTCCATCACCGTCCACGTCTCCGAAACTTGGTTCACCGGTATAATCGTATACGTGGTCGAAAAAGGGTATGGCGGTTCTCCATGTATAGTTACCTGTGCTATCAAGCTCAAAGATTTGATAACCATAGGCGCGCTGGCCGAAATAGAACAACACCTCTCCATAACCATCCCCGTCGGTATCGCCCATTTTTGAGTCCCTTTCCTGATATATATTGTCTGCATAATACCATATGAGACTTTCCGGATAGCTGTTGTATGCAGGTGATTCGTAAAGATAAAAGCCGTCCGATCTGAGCGTCAACAACTCACCTTTGCCGTCGAAATCGGTATCTCCAAGGTATTCAGGCGCGCCGAGATTGTCCAGGCTTATATGGTCAAACTGCCA
>CP070813.1:2436614-2457398 GCA_020344055.1 Candidatus Zixiibacteriota bacterium
ATGTAAGCGGTTCAACCGATCCATTGTTAAGATTCTGGGAAAAATCGAGCCGCGCAGACGGCCCGAGAAACGATGAGACGCATACAGTCGGCCTGGTTGTCGGAAATTGGGATCTGGCCAATCTCGACACTCTGTTCTGGGAAGACAGCTCGTCGGCCCTGATTGATGTGTACAGGGAATCCAATGCAAGCGCCGGCGCTATCGAAGGAGATACGGTCAGGATCGTTTTATGGTACCACCTCTCCGAACTGGCGGCCGGATGGTATGTTGACGATATATCCCTCGGCGATACGCCTTACGGCGATGCAGGCCCAATTGATTTTGTCAGCGGCACCAACGGCTTTATGAACCAGGCTTATTCGCCGGTGGTTGAGGTAGCGAATTATGGTTTCGATACCCCCGATGTCCCGGTGAAGCTGGTTATAGACTCGTTGGGTACGGTAGTCTACACGGAGTACGATACCATTACCGCCATACCCGCCAACGGTACGGCCAATGCCACTTTCGCGGACTTTACTCCGTTAGAAGGCGGTATTGGAATATACACCATGACCGCTACGACCGAGCTGGCTACGGTTCTCCTGGATAACAATCCCGCGAACGATACCCTGACGGCGGAATTGATGGTTTATGATGCCCTGGTAGATCTCGAGGCTGACAACGGAGGCTTAAGAGGCAGCGGCGACTGGCAGTGGGGCGCTCCTACCAGCGGACCCAACTCCGCTTATTCCGGGGCCAACGTGTGGGCCACCAATCTCAGCGGCAACTACACGCAGGGTCTCCATACCCTCGAATTCAGGATTGACGTAGGAACTACCAACCCGACATTCGGTTTCGCCTCCTGGTATATAACCGATGGCGACTTCTTCGCCTATGACGGATGCAACTTTGCGGTTTCAACCGACAACGGGACCACCTGGACAGTCGTGTCGCCCGATCGAGGCTATGATAAGATGGCCGACTTTACAAACCCCCTATATCCCGATTCGGTGTTTGCCGGAACCGGTCAGCAATTCTGGGAACAGATATCATTCGACCTGACCGCTCACGCGGGAACGGTTGTGAAGGCCAGGTTAGCCCTGGGCGCCTTCTATAATCTCTTTGATGGCTGGTATGTGGATGATTTTGCCTTCCTGGATTGCTCGCTGTTCTTCCCCGCGGATGATATTGCAGCGGTTTCGATTGATGAACCGGCCGGTTTATACGTGTTTACCGACTACAGCATCGATCCCCAGGGTACTGTCGAGAATGTCGGCACAACTACCCAGACTTTCGACGCTATCATGACCATTGAAGATATGTCAATGGAGACGATAATCTATGCTGATACGGTATCGGTGGTGGATCTCCCCTCGGGAGCTTTCCAGCAGGTGACATTCGATAGCTGGACCGTTCCGACCCTTGCGGGAGAAGCATATACCTTCAATTTCACCATAGATAATCAGGACGATTACGACGCATCGAACAACCTGGTTACGGCCTATTTTGTATCGGCGACCCACTACTCCGAAGGCGGCCCCGATGATTACGGTTACGAGTGGTTCGATAACTTAAGCTTAGATCCCCTCGCGCCGACTTATTCATGGATCGAGCTTACAACGTCGCCGACCGCGGACACCATAGGTACCGGTCCCGGTACTCTCGGCCATTTTGCCCTGGGCTTCAGGTTCCCCTTCTATGGCAACCTTTACGACTCGGTATATGTTAACGCCTTTGGATATTTAACATTTGGCGAGACTTATAGTTCAGCCAGCAATGATTGCCCGCTGCCGGATCCCGGCTCTCCATACAACCCATTGATTGCCGGATTCTGGGATAACGGTTATCCTCAAGCCTATTATGACGGCGCCACGATCATGGAGACGTTCGGCACCTCTCCCGACATGTATACGGTTATTCAATATCATAACCACCACGCCGAAACGCCGGCAGTCTATACGATAGAGTGGGAAATCATCCTCCATGAGAACGGCGACATCGTTATTCAATACGCTGACGTCGATGAGGGCTCGCCCTATGGTTTGGGTCAGAGCGCGACCACCGGTATTGAGTCTGATACTACCGGTACTCGCTCAGGATTAACTTATCATTGCGTTAAACCTCCGACCTATTCCTGCAATGATCCCGGTAATCTTATGTTTGACGGCCTGGCTGTCCTTTTCCACATACGCGAAATTGGCACTGTCGCGGGAACGGTAACCGACGTCAATACCACCAACCCCATTGAAGGCGCCATTGTAACCGCGAGCTCCGATGAAGAAGACATAATCGTGGATACCACGGATGCCAGCGGTAACTATTCTATCGATATAACTCCCGGACCGATGACCGTAACTGTAGAGAAAGACGGATATGTTCCCGACACAAACCAGGTGATCGTTTATCAAGGTCAGACAACGACCCACAATGTCGCGCTTACCGCGCCCATAGCCAACATCGACACTTCACCGGTTGTTGATAGTGTCACCGTCGGCGATACGGCTGTATACTCGCTATTCTTGTACAATACAGGTTCCGCCCCGCTTGATTACTTCGTTACTCTGGAAGACACCGGTGGAATTGAAGGAGTTGCGAACAGCGCGAATCCCGAACTTAATAATGAGGTCGCGTCGTTAACCTTCAATAAGGAGCCTCTGCCCGTAATTCTTGACGTTACCTGGATGGCTGTAACATCCGGCGAAATGGGAACCGTTATTCCCGGCGATTCCGCCGAGATAGTGTTCATGGTCGACTTCCGCGACCCGTCAATAGTCGTGGACAGCACCTATGAGGCCGACGCCTACATCAATAACAACTGCGTCAACGATCCGACTCCGGTTATTCGTTTCAGCATTACTGCTACAGGGGCCGGCTGCGACTATATTGTCGGTGACGTCAACGGCAGCGACAGCTACAACGGTCTGGACATTACCTACGGCGTCAACTACTTCAAGGGCGGTCCGGATCCCATGTGTCCGGCATGCCCGATCCCGGATTGCAATACCTGGTTCTACTGCGGTGATGTCAACGGCAGCTGCAGCTACAACGGTCTTGATATTACCTACGGTGTCGCTTACTTCAAGGGTGGTCCCGGCCCGATCTTCTGCGTGGATTGCCCGCCAGCAGGCGGTCCCGCTATTGCTGTTCAGGGTAAAGGACTCAAGCCCGCTGTACAACCGGCTGTCGAGTCGGAATCGAAATTGAAAAAAGGGAATTCGCTCGATAAGTAACGGGCGATCCTTTTGATTGATTGCGATTTATAAAAATCGGGCTCCTCAAAAGAGGAGCCCGATTTCTATTTTAAAATAGTTTCTGCGATTTCCCACCCGCAGGCGGATTTGCTCCTTTAATAGATTTTATTGTCCCGTTTTGATTGATAATACGGATGCAACCGGGTACGGGGAACATCGTATTTAATATATGATATCCCCAATGAATATTCGGGAATATTTCTTATTTATTTTTTTATCATATATGGCAAATTCGAGACATTAAGGAAATAGAGAGGTGTCACAATGGGTAGAAAAATCACCTGCTTTCGGTTCCTACCGGGCTTTTTAGTATTTTTATCGTTTTTAGCGCTGTGTTCCGGGGCCGAAGCGGAATCGTTCACCGGGAAGACCCCCCTGGAACCGGGGCCATACGGGGTGGGATTCGAGAGTTATGAGCTTTTCGACAACAATCGCACGGTGTTGAGCAAATATGATTATTTCGGCGCGCCGTTGGAGGGGAAAAGGGTACGGCCCATACAGATCTGCGTCTGGTATCCCGCCGAAAAAACCGTTGACGCGCCGAAAATGATCATAGGAGAATATAATTTCCCTTACCCTCAAAACACTGAATTTATTGATTATTTGTCGGAAATCCAGAACCGCGATGTGGGGCGTCTTCAAGCCATTCTCCGGGGCGACCAGGGCTTGGTGCTCGACCTGCTAAGTTACGAAGTAGGGGCCTGTTCTGATATTCCTCATGCCGGGGGCAAGTTCAAAATGATCGTTTGCGGCCCTGATATGAGAAAGGGGATTCTGGAAAACTCCGGCTTATTTGAATATCTGGCGAGTAACGGTCTGGTTGTCGCGACCGTACACTCCGTGGGATCTTTCGACCTAAATCCTTCAGAAAATCCCGCCGATCTGGAGACCCTGGTTCGCGATACGGAATTTGCGATGTCCTTTATGAAAGAACAGCCCTACATCGATTCGGATAGGATATGCCTTCTGGGATACGGTACCGGGGCCGCGGCCGCAATACTGCTTCAAATGCGCAGTTTCGATATCGACGCCGTGGTCTGCGTACAGGGAACATTCGACGATGAAAGCATCAACGAAATCATGACCCGGAATCCGTACTTTGCCATTGATCGAATGAATGTCCCTTTATTGCACCTGTATAAAGAGACCGGGACATCCGCCGGTGATACATTTATAAAAAGGCTCAGGTATTCTCCCCGACATACGGTGAAATTCGCCCCCGATTACGATGTGCTTTTTACAAACTATGAACTAATCGCCAGCCTCAAACAAGACTCGACCGGTCAGCTCTCCCGGCAAAACATCGACGGCTACAAAACGTCCTCTCTTTACGCGTTAAATTTCTTCAGGGCTCATTTATCGGAGGACTCAACCGCCCGGAGCTTCTTGGATGATGAAGCGGGGGAGAGTAGCTCAAAGGCCGGGTTTTTGACGGTCGCCTTCCATCCCGGAGATGAGATTCCCCCAACCGAGAGCCAGTTCATGAGCATAATCAACGAGAGGGGTGTGGAAACGGCGGCTCAACTTTATAGAAAATTCAAACCGTCTAATCCCGATCACGTGTTCTTCCGGGAATTTAATATTAACATCCTGGGGTATCGTTATCTTCAAACTGGGAGAGGTCGGGACGCCTTAACGCTGTTTGAGTTGAATGCCGACGCATTCCCGACATCCGCCAACGCCTGGGACAGTTACGGCGAGGCCTGCATGGCCATAGGGGATTATCCCAGGGCCCTGGAAAATTACAGGAAAGCGCTGGAAATTTTACCGCAGGACACGAATATCACCGAGGAATTACGGAATCTTATCCGGGAGAACGCTCCTCAACAGATAGCCAGGCTGGAGGAACTGATAAGGGAATCTTCCGAGTAGCAGAGGGAACTAATTTCCCGGAATCTAATGTTGGAAACTATAAATAAAATAAATCGACACCAAGGAGGATGGCATGGAGGATAGATTCAAATTATCGCGTAGAGGCTTTATATCGACCTCTTTATCCGGTCTGGCCGTTGCCGGGATCGCGGGTTTCAGCCCGGGCGCGGTGTTCGGCCAGGAGCAAAAAAATAAGACGGCGGGGGAGGTAATATACAGGACGCTGGGCAAAACTGGTTTGAGAATGCCGATTGTAGGTATGGGCGTAATGAACGCCAACAATCCTGAGATAGTCCATGCCGCTTATGAAAACGGCATCAGGCATTTCGATACCGCCGCCCGTTATCAATACGGCCGCAATGAGCAGATGGTCGGCAATGTGATAAAAAACCTGGGTGTAAGAGATAAAGTCATAATCTGCACCAAGGAAATGAGGCCGGCCCAGCGCGAGGCCAATACCCCCGAGAAGACGGTAGAAAGGCTGAAGAGCAATTGCGAGGGGAGCCTGAAACGTCTGAAAACCGATTACATAGACATTTTATGCGTGCATTCCGTAGGCAGCGCCGAGGGGGCGTCCGATTCCGCTCTGATCGAGGGCATGAACCAACTCAAGAAGGAGGGCAAGATCCGTTTCAGCGGCGTATCAACTCACGAGGCCATGACCGATGTTATAAATACCGTAACCGAAAAAAAGTCGTTCGATGTCGTATTAACCGCCATAAACGTATCCATGGCCGATGACGTTGACCTTCTGGCGGCTATCGATAACGCCGCTGCCAAAGGGATAGGGATAATCGCTATGAAAACGCAGGCCGGCGGTCAGAGATTGCCCAATCGTGATTCTTTTCAGGAGTTTGACAGCCCCACCATAAACACCGCCTGTCTGAAATGGGTTTTGCGTAACGAGAGCATTGCCACCTCCATCCCGGGATTTGTCAATTATACTCACCTTATGGAGGACTTCTCCGTGGCCTATGATCTGGAATATACCGAGGATGAAAAGAGATTCCTTACCAGCAACGATCTCAAACTCGGGCTGGGATTCTGTCGTCAGTGCCGCCAATGCGTTTCGAGCTGTCCGCGGGGCGTTGATGTTCCCGATCTTATGCGGGTTCATATGTACGCCGCCCAGTACGGCAATTTCCAGCATGCGCGCGCGGAGCTGGATGATATTCGGAAGGATAAAAGTATTGACGTTTGCGGGAGCTGCCCGGAATGCGTCGCTTCCTGCGCCAACCAGGTCGATATTAAATCCCGCGTGGAAAACCTGAAATCTATGTACGTTTAGAAAATATCTTTACTCAGGATTTTTCAGCGATTCCAGCCATCGGGAAAGAAACTCCCGGTGGCTTTCTTTATATCCGATAAGCCCCGCCAGCCTGCCCTCCACCAGACCGGCCACGATATACCCGTAATATTCATTATTGTATAGAAATGAGTTCTGATCATCGTAGGCCAGACCGTCCGGATCGAATTCCTCCGTTTCCACCTGTTCGAGCCACGTTAGATATTTCTCGCCGGTGGAATCTTCCGAAACGAACAGGGTTATTTCATCGCCCTCGATCTCATAATCGACGGCATATGCGTCATCGAGAAAAATCTGGCCCAGGAACGATTCCGCCATTATTTTTTCGCTGCCCGGGATACGGTTTTCCACAGGGAAAATAGCGAATGTCGGGGGCATCTCGGTTGTGCCCGGTAAATGCTCGTTCAGATAAATGGCCAATTCACCCAGGGCATTTTTAGTAATATCGGATTGCTCGAAGCCCACTATCCTGACTATATATTTACCTTTTACGAAATCAATGCTGTTTTCCGTGGAAAATCCCTCTACGCCCAACTCCATGTTGCCCGGACCCAAAGGCTTTATCGACGAATACAGGCCGTAGGCGTAATCGGGATTTTCAAAACGATAAATATCGAGTACGATTTCTATATCGCCGGTTTTATAAGAGGCCGTGGCAACGTCTACAAAATTGTACAAATGATATATCTCCGCCCCTCCGTTAATATATTCATACAGGGATTCGCCTTTGAATGTTCTGATCTTGGAAGAAAGTAGCAGATGGATCTCTTTGATCTCCTCCGGGAAATAAGCGGCCGGGCCATCGGCGCTCCCGGATTTATCCGAACCCCCGCCGCAACTATAGACCGCTAAAACTGCCGACAAAAAGCCGATTAAGATTTTCCGATAATTATTCATTCCATCCTCCATTAAATTCATTTCTTAACATGGGGTAAATATAATATCCGCTTCCGCCTATTTCCAGACGATTATAAAAACATATAAAATAAAGAGGGGCCAGGCACGCTGCCCCCCCGGCCCTCTTTCAGTAAGAATTAAATTTAGCCGACTTTCCTCTTTTCAGCCGCCGGAATTGAATCCCTCCTGCGGATCACGGTGACGGTACCGGCCGCCAGAAGCAACAGCGACAAAATTATCATTCCCCACTCGTTTAAGGTGGGAATGGTGGGTTGCTGCTCCAGCTCCATCTGAACGTTAAGGACGGTGGTACCGCCCTCGGCGACCGACACCCCGGATACGGTTGTATCCCTGTGGTCAACATGCGAGAAATCGACGCTGTAGGTTCCGGCGACAACCGACATAGAATAGGAACCGTCCGAAAGAGTAATATCGGAACCGGTATTGCCCAGGCCGTCATCGGCAAATACCTGAACCCCTTCGATAGGGCCGTTAATATCGGTTACGGTTCCGGTAATTGTTCCCGGAACCTGGCCGCCGACTGTAAATGTAACCGGCACGTCAATACTCTGCTCATCGGGATCGTTGGAGCTTACGTTGATATTTCCTGAATAAGACCCGGCCGAGAGTTCGGCAGCGTCCATGCTCACGTTTATAGTAGTATCCTGGCCCGGCGGCACTGTCCCGCTGTTGATATCTATGGAAAGCCAGGAGCTTCCCGAACCGCCCAGGCATATACTTAAATCGTACGCGACGGTGGTAAGTGAAGCGCCGTCCCAGAATAACGATGAGCCGTCTCCCGTGCCGGAACTCATCCACAAAAACCAGCAGTAGGGGTCGCCGCCGCCCTGGATCGATACCCAGCCGCTGGAGAGGTTGGTGGCGGGGGAGAGCGTGGTATTGTAATACAACAGCTCGAATCCCTGATAATACTGTGCTGTCCCGCTGGAAGTAATTGATACATTGCTGTAGGTCTGCACCACGCTTCCCGGCTGGCCGCTGCTATCCTGGTAGAATGTTATAGTAAGGGGCATGGGATTTTCGCTGCAATCGACCCAGCCGTATCCGTCGAAGTAAGCGTCAAGACCCCAGAACGTAATCTCATCTATGGCGCTCGTCAGGCCGGAGAAGCTCTCATAGCGCAAATAGCCTGCTGAGGGCCCGGTATCGCTTGTCCCGGCCGTCCAGCTATCGGCGGGGAGATGAGGATTCTGGCTATAAAGAGTCCCTTCCGGCGGGCAGGTCATGGGAGCGGGCGGAGCGTCCTCGGTAATATCGAGAACGTAATTACCGTAATCGCCGTAATAGCCATCTATGACTATATAATATGTGTTGCCTCCCGTAAGGTATAAATCCAGTATCTCGGAAACCCACCCCGGACATTCGTCATCGTTACAGGCGTAGGGATTGCCGGGATTGTAAAAGTTCTCGTAAAGATATAGTTTCGTGTCGTAGTCCGAACCGTTGCAGAGCGTAATATCCACTACGACATTTGCGGAAGGAGTATATGAGTATACCACGTCCGGTGATGTAGATCCTGAATAAGGACAAACCTCGTCGTAGTCGTCGGTGTATCCCGAAGTCGTCCCGTTATCGCTATAGGGGAGAGATGATATAACAGTGGCGGATCCTATATTGTCGCCGCCCTGGAGAATCAAGCCGGGATCGGGTTTATTGGGAGCTCCTGTATAGGGCTCTTTTTCTTTGTATTCCTCTTCCTGCGGCAGTAACTGCGCGTCTGCTTTTAAACCGTCATAACCAGCCAGGCTCATCGAGGGATTTACAGGATTGACCGATGTTAGTGCGTTAAAGATCAAATCAGCGTCGCCCGTATTTGAAATTGTTAAAATATCCGTATCCGTACCGCCCACCGGCGCCTGACCACTTATAGATGTCGGGAAAACGTCGATATCGGGCTCGGGAAGAAGATCCATATAAACGTTCTGGACCGTTGTGGTGCTTTCCACGACCACAATGCCGCTCAGGTTTACAGGCAGATGCTCGGCATGAGTGTATGATACATCATAGGTACTGGCCTGCAATTCTATAAAATAGGTTCCGTCGCCCAGCGTGATATCGGAACCGGTGTGTCCAAGTCCGTCGTCGGCGTAGACCTGGACTCCCCCGACCGGGCCGTTTATATCGGTTACGGTTCCCTCGAGCCAACCCAGCGCCACCGGCGTGCAATCAAGGGAGGTTATCTCGACGTCGTCAATATACCACCCTTCATAAGCGACGTATGTGTCGGAGCTGAATCGAAACCTGATCTGAACGTTATTGTTGGCATAGGATGAAAGATCGCATATTACCTCCGTCCAACCGAATGAACCCGACCAGCATGGCGTTCCATTCGGCCACGAATTATAGCCGTTGCTGGTATGGGTATATCCCCCCACGGGAGTAAGCTGCGAGAATCCGCCCCCGTTTACCGATATCTCCACCAGGGCGCCGTCCCATGCGGAGGTTGATGACGCCTCTTCTATTTCGCCCCACATCCAGAATGAGAGTTCCGCCCCCTGGGTGATATATATCGAGGGGGAGACCAGGCCGGCGTCCTGGCTGTTGGCATAGGTCCCCGGATTGGTGGCGCTTCCCAGTTTCCAGGAGTATGAGCCGCCGGATGTATGGTTGCGGTGGTTACGAATTGCCCATTGATCGACCGAACCGCTGACCGCGTAATGCGTCCAGCCTCCCTGGCCGCTTTCTATATCATCGGAAAACATCACATTGGTGAACCCGATGAAAAAGGTATGAGAGCCGGTTTCGGGATGCCTGCCCGAATAACCCGCATTATCGGAGGCCTGGATATAGTAATCTATGGTGGTGCATAATGGCTGCCCGGGAATGTATCCCCGCCAGTTATCTCCACCAATATTGGTCATGGCTGCAGGCGTGTAACTGCCGCCGGTGGACCAGTAGACATTTGCGCTGGTAATGGTTCCCTCCGTGGAGATTATTACGGCGTCCACCTGGTAGTCGCTTGTTGAGGGTGTATTATCAAGAGGAGTATGCGTAATGAAAACGCCCACCTGCAACTCCGGACAATCCATATTATGCTGGTCGAAACCGTCGCAGATATCATAATAATTCGGAGTGCCGTTGAGCGGATTCCCGTCGTCATCATCATAAAGAAGAAGCTCCCAGAGGTAATCATAATAGGAAAGTGGCTTGGCATAGCGAGCGTAATGCCAGAGGCTGTCTACATACGGCTTTATTCCGCTGCCGTGCGTCGTAACGAGATTGACCCGCATATCCCACAGGGCGCCGACCATGATATCGCCCATGCAATGCGGTTCGCCGCCGCATTCGGTACCCGGATATTGCGCGTTATTGTCCGAGGAGCGAAGGTAAGTGCCCGGCCCGTTCCAGCCTCGGCCCATAAGAGCCTGGTCGGTTATGCAGTTGGCGATGAAATCCGACCATCCCTCGTTCAGACCGCCGGTCTCGTCCCAGTAGGGAAGATTTACCGGATAATAGAAAAACTCGGTTATGCCGTGGCCGTATTCATGGTACACGACCGTCGACATCTGCGCGATATTAGGGCAACTACCTCCCGCGGCGTAGAAGTTTATCGACGATCCATCCCAGAAAGCATTGCAGGATCCCGGTATGTTGATATTGCACGGAAGCTGAAAATCCATATCCGTGAATGACGGGTCCACATAGTTTATGTAGTCATGACAGACGATGGTATGATAATATGCGTCTCTCTCCTGCGGTTGCGATATGGAGGTCCAGTTGATATTAAGCACTCCGGAAGAGGAATTGGAAAAACTGGCGTCGCCGCCATCATACCTGTTAACATTGACATAGGGCCCCAGGAGCTGTGCGGTAATGGTGGCGGAACCGCTTCCCGGAATACTGTAGTTGCCGCTGGCGTCGGTAACGTCGGAGCCGTAACCGCTGGCATTTACAGTTAAATCTTTAAACGGCAGATTCACGAAAACATCGTAGGCGCCGTCAAGCTGAACGTCGCCGTTGACATTGCCGGTGAAAGCATATGCGATAGAATCCCAATACATCAGTATCTTACCGGTATGAGCATCAATATACATAAACCATCTGGCCAGTGGATCGGAAGTATAATACTCAACTTCCCACGCCAGATGCATGCTGTAGTCATCGTCGATCTCCAGAGGAAGAACCAGGAGTTTTGTACTCAAGACCTTATCTTCAGACGATGTGGAGCCCAGCTCACGCCGTACTATATCGATCGCGCCGGATTCGCTGATTTTGGGATTGGTATCGAGTTTTATGCCGGGGTAAGTATCCGAACCGAAAGATACCAGATTGCCGTTGGAGTGAAACGTCAAATGTACGCGGGAGTTATATACCGGAAGCCCATTATAATGGCGGTCATAAATAACATACCACATCCTGCCGTGAAATCCGGCTGTCTGGAGTCTCAGGTCCGCGGGGTTTATGCCCAGCAGATTTGAATACTGGCCTATAAATGCGTCACATACCGATTTTATGTTGGAATTATTCAGGTTTTGGGCCAGTTTCAACCCGGATGTCACTATCCTGTGGGGGGTATTGGAATTCAGATTCCAGGTTACTCGAACATTCTCTCCGAAATCCTGTTTGAATTTTCCCCACGCTGGAGATCTTTCAAGCAAGGCTTGCGATTCAGAATCCGATAGGTATTTCTGCCTGGTTACTCTGGCAGCCCTGCCCTCCCCGGTATTCTGGAATGCGAAGGCGGCGCAATAAGATAACGACACCGCCGCCATGATAATCCAGAATACAAGTTTACTTCTTCCCATTCGCTTCTCCTTTAGGTCTATATAAATATTGGATAAAAATATATTTCGCGAATTTAGCAAAATTCAAATCACGCAAACGCTGCATTAAGAATCTCTTATCTTTTGAAAAAAAACAGAAAAGCTCAGATGGTTATGTTGAAATTAAGCTTTCGTGCGGCTCCCTCAAAACTACTTCGCTGCAATATCCGAAGAACCCTCGTTGAATTAATATAAAGTGAACACCTGAGTATGTCAAGGATTCTTATGTCGTTATTACATTGGATATCTACACCGAGTTATGTCCTCAAATATATTGATTATATAGCTATGATAAATATCGCCGGTTTTTGAATCGGCTATGAGGGAGACTATTATCTGTAATTGTCGATTGTTTTTCTGAACGAGGCTATATGTTCGGGTGTGGTGCCGCAGCATCCCCCGATAATATTTATGCCCATATCGAGCAATGTCTTGACTCTCTCAGCCATAAAATCCGGAGTTTCGGGATATTCGAGTATGTCGTCCTTTACAATCGGCAAACCGGCGTTAGACTGAATCAATACGGGAAGATCGGAATGTTTTTTGAATTCCTCAGCTATCTTTACCATATTGTCAATGCCGTTGCCGCAGTTCGAGCCCACGACATCCGCACCGGCTGATTCGAGTTCCTTTGCTGTCTGCTCAATACTGTTTCCCATTACTGTAAAAAACCCGTTGGGCCCAAGATCGAATGTCATGGTCGCGCATACCGGAACCCCCGGCGCTATCGATTTGGCCGCTTTTACTCCCAGCAAAGCTTCGGCCAGGTCGATCATGGTCTCAAAATATACGACGTCTACACCTTCCTCTATCAAGGCCCCGAGTTGTCTTATATATCCCTCCGATATATCTTCGGGATCGGTGTCGCCGTAAGGTTTGAGCAGCTTTCCGCTGGGGCCGCACGAGGCCGCGAGGTAGGCCTTGCCCTTTATCGCATCCTTTATCGCCCCGACGCCAGCCTTATTGATTATCTCGGTTTTATCGTGCAGGCCATATTGTTCCAGTTTCAAGGGATGCCCGCCGAAGGTATTGGCGCTGATTATATCTGATCCGGCATCTATATAAAGGGACGCTATTTCTTCCAGTATCCCGGGTTTTTCAATATTCCAGATATCGGGACACTCGCCGGCTTTGAGCCCCCTTTGAATAAGCATGGTCCCCAATGCGCCGTCGCCGAGAAAAACCTCACCATCTTTGATTTTTTGAAGAAAGGGCTTCATTATTTTTTCTTCACGAATTCCTTAACGCGATCCACGGCATTCACACCGTCATAACAATAGGCGTGCGCGCCTATCTGCCGGGCGTACTCCTCCGAAAGAGGAGCACCTCCCACTATAATCTTTACCCTGTCGTAAACGCCTTTTTCTTTTGCCAGCTCAATCACCTTTTTCATTACCGGCATGGTGGTGGTGAGCAGGGCGGACATGCCTATAATATTGGCGTTCGATTCGACGGCGGCTTTGATGAATTTTTCCGCCGGCACATCCCGTCCCAGATCGATAACCTCGAATCCCGCCCCCTTCAACATGATACCCACAAGGTTCTTGCCTATATCGTGAAGGTCTCCGTGGACGGTGCCGATCACCACCCTGCCTACGGTGGGGATACCCTCTTTAATCATTAACGGCTTGAGGATATCCATCCCGGCGTACATGGCTTTTGCCGCCAGGAGGACGTCGGGCAGGAAAATCTCATGCTCCTTGAATTTGGTTCCGACCACGGTCATGCCCGCGATCAATCCGTCATCCAGAATGGCCCTGACCTCGATTTTTTCCTCGACGGCCTTTTTTGTTAATGTTGAAACCTGTTCGGAATTCCCCTTCTGTAAATTGTCTTTGAGCTTTTCCAATGTGTCCATAAGATTATCCTGCCTATGCTGTCGTTTATTTATCTGCTAGGGATTTTATTCTTTCTATGCATGAATGACTGCTGCATTCGGCGCAAAACGGAAAATTATCCTCGAATTCAAATATTTGATACGCGCCTGCCACCATAACGCCGCTTACGGATTTCAGCGGTTTCATGAGGTAGCTGTCGTTCAGCTCAATCCCGATTTTATCCGGATGAAGGTACTCGAAGAGCTTTCTCTGTCCGGAGACATGCCAGCCACAATAACCCGGGCTGAAACGCATCACGCCCGTCGATTTAGCGTAATTGCCTTTTTTGCTCAGTTTTTTTCGAAAGTGTGACTCCACATAATCGGCTGACAGCTCGGCTCCGGCCGAGGCCGCCGAATCGAGCATGGAACCGGCAGCGAACTCATTTTTGTCAAAATACGCGTTGATTCTTTTCGATATATCATCACCCAGGGTAATGGCGAAGAGGGATAACGCCGAAGCTTTCGGGTAAACAAGGTCGAGAGGCGTATCGGATTCGTTTTTACCCTCGCCATGGTAAACGAGTTTGAAATCGCCATTTGATATTTTTCTAATAATGCCTACAGGGTTTGCGAACTTTTCGAAGTCCGCGATTGATTTTTCAGCCAGAAGCCGAGTTCGTTCGCTCGCCAGGGACAGATCGCGTATACCCTGTTCGGATAACACGTCATCGAGCGACGGAACGACCTTTCCGATCGATATGTCGACAATCTCGATCATTTATTCTAATTCCGGCGGAGAATCCATCCCGTATCTGCGGGCTTCGGCCTCCATCAGTTTGGTCAGATCGTTCGCCGTATTCGGCGACAGCTCTATCGGCCGGTATTCCGCGATTCTCTTTTCAAGCATATTGTGCGCTCTCTCCTTCAGTGTCAGCCCGCCCTCCTCCTGCCACCTGGATCTGTTGGCCCTGTCGATTACCGTTTGCGGGAAATAGATTTCGTCTTTCAGAAATTTCCGGGTATGATCGGCTATAAGCAGATGCCGCTCCTTTAGAAACTCCTCGAATAGAGGCAATGAGGGAAAATCCTCTCTCGGCTCTATCCCTTCAATCAACCTGAAGACCATGCCGCAGATCTCGTTGTCGAGGACCAGTTTTTCGAGGCTGAAACAGCTTTCGAAATCGAGCATGCCCGGCCCCGATATATTGTTTATGCCGGCCAGGGCCGCCAGCGTGGCTCCCATAGACGATTCCAGGCCCGCCTGCGCGTCAAGCTGCTTGGCGTCGCTCAACCCTGTATAGGCCTGAGTAGGCAGCCCGAGATGCTTCCCGATTTCATTATAGGCGCAGTCTATCATCATGGTTCCGATATCGCCCATGGGCGTGGTCTCGTACCTGATATCGAAAACCGCCGGTGAACCGCCGTATAAAACCGGCGTGCCGGGATTGGTCAGCTGGCTTATGACCAGCCCGCTAAGAGTTTCAGCCGTATGCTGAATCAGCGTTCCTACCAGGGTAACCGGGGCCATGAAACCCGAAAGGGGCATGGAAATATACTCCACCGGTATTGAGTATCTGGCGCAATCTAGGAGATTCTGAGAAGTGACATCGCTCCACATAAGAGGCGCCGTGGGACAGCAGGAGAAGACGGTCAGCGGTTTTTCCCTGAGGGCCTTCTCGGTACCCCGTACGGACAATTGCATATCCTTCATTACCTCGAAGGCCTCGATAGTAAACGTTCCCGTCACTACCGGTTTCTCGCAGTAGAGAAGGCTCAGATATAACCTGTAACTGTCGGATATTTTTTCCGGTACATCCGACGGTATCATGCAGGTCGATTGCGAGGCGATATTATCCATGCTCTGCATTAATTTGGCGTAACGGATATAATCCGACGTAACCGGTCTTTTGATCATGTTCGATTCATACTCGAGTATATTTATGGCCGCCGAACCCGGTGTGAAATTTACATTATATCCGGAGAGATCCACCGCCTGGCCTCCCGACGAGTCGTAAAGCTGGAATGAGGATGGCGCGTATTTCAAGCTTTTGTCGATAATATCATCGGTGTAAAAAGCGCGCTTTTTCTCTTTTTCTATTTTGGCGCCGTGATCGCCGAGAAGCGATAGGACAAAATCGTTGTTTATCTCGACTCCGAGTTCGCGAAGCAGAGTCCGGGCTTCCGATATTATTTTTTCGATCAGTTTATCTTCCAGAAATCTTACAGTCGGTCTCAAGCGCTCTCCTTGCCAACAAGTTACCGGTTATAATAAATGGAAAATTAGCAATTTATGGCGGTTTCGCAAGCTAATTTCCGCGGTCGATAAGTTGTTTCGGAGGGGATGGTGCTTTCAAGAAAATAGCCCCGTTACACGAAAATATAATGGATTTTTGTATCCCCGGGTATCTGGGATGTTATAGATTTAGGTGAAGAATAATAATGAGAAGGGGCTTACGGTTAACAGTGATACTGCACTGCCAAGGAGGGTTTTAAAAAGCCCCTTCTCATACTTGATTCACCGAATGTTATTTTTTGCTCTTAATAGAATCGATTATTTTATCTCCATTCGGGCGCTTTCTATAATATGGCGCAACAGAAGACAGGGTTTTACGTAAAGGTACAGGCACACTGTTAAAACCTCCTTACGGATAATTACATCTGAAGCCGGAATTTATTCCCCGGAAATTATATGGGTATGAACGGTATCGGGTTAGCCGCGGAAACAAATCGATCTGAAAAATAGTAATAGAATATGTTGCATCTGGGCGAGCATTTACCGATCTTATTATAGAAAACTGCTCTTTGAAAACATGGGGGCGACAGGTTTCGACGGGACGGCTGAGGTCTGACCTGCGCGTCGAGGTCTCCGGTAACCTCGTAAAACAACTGGAGACACTTTATAAGTGCCGACGATTATTCGTATGCACTGGCTGCCTAAACGAAGGTAGCTCGTCCTGCCCGGGTTCGCTTACCGGTTCGGGACAGGGCGTCGATCAGGTAAGCTGGCGCCGCATCGGGCCCTCGTTTGCGGCGTGAGACTAAAGAGGGCTGGGCGGGCAGAAAGCCCGGCGATTGGCGTTCTGTCTGCCGAGATTCAATGATTCGCCTACACGCGTAGACGGTCATTCGGACGCGTTTTCGGACGGGGGTTCGATTCCCCCCGCCTCCAGAATTCTATCCAAAGACTTAACTTCTTAGCTAATAACGGTAGAGCCTTTCATAATCAAAAATCCAAACCGTAAATACTATGGTCTTATCGTCCTGTGCATGTAACTGTCGCCGCGATGCGTCGCACAAAGAACTTCAGCCCGGGGATACCTGCCATGTATTTTCTCGGCATATTCTTCGTAAACATATTCACGGTCTATCCCGTGAGTAGGCACTATGACTTTTGGCGCCAATTTTTCTATCGTATAAAATGTAGCTTCCGCCAGGCTGATCGTGTCACCGGTATGACAGCCGGTGACGTTGACAAAGGCAAAATCGATTTCGTCGGCTTTGTCGACAAGAAAATCGATCTCGCTGGTAAATCCTTCCCGCTGATTTTCGCGCCACCCCGCGTGATCGCCAGCATGGTAAATTGTAATACCATCAACTTTGACTAAAAATCCCTGGCCGGCGTCATTGGCCCTGATTGCAGTTATTTCGATTCCATCTATGGTCCTTGTCTCATGGAAATCGATATACTCGTATTTTTCCCCGTTATAGCCCATTCTGGCATCTTCGGGTAGATCCTCCGGATGGAAACCTAAAATATAGGTTAAATTCTTAACCGATTCTCCCCAGGTAAAAATGCTGGTATCGTAATGATCTCTGTGCTCATGACTGGCAAATACCTTAACGTTCTGGTTCTTTATCTCATCCGGCAATATATGCCCGTTGGCCAAACAGGGTTGAGCGAGATTATCTCCTCTTTCCCAATAATCGAATATTAAAAACTGATTCTTCGTTTTAATCGCCCAGCCGCAATTGCCCAGATACCACATAGCAGCATCTTTTTCATCCAGATTCTCATTAAGGAGTTTAGAATACCCGTAGTTCTCAACAAGCCCTTTTTCTTTGGCTCCGTTGTCTCTTAACAACTCTGCAACCTGTTTATGTCCATATTTTGCGGCATAGTAAATGGCAGTATGGCCGTCATTGCTCTTGATATTAATATCTTCAACGGCAGGCAAGATATCTTTCATTACATCAATATTTCCCTTTAATGCCGCCCAGTGAAGAGGCGTAAAACCATAATGATTATCTTTTATATCATTTCTGGCGCCATTTTTGACCAGCAGCTGGATGTATTCATATTTATTTCTCATGACAGCTTCGTGAAGGGGGCTGAGACCATTAATATTTGTGGCATTCAGATCAGCTCCGCTCTTAATCAAATAGCTGACTATATCCGAATTATCTCTGAAAACAGACCAGTGAAGAGGAGAATAACCCCAGTCTGTTTTACTATTAACATCAGCGCCATTTTCAATAAGTATCCCTATTATCTCTAGAGGGGTATCGGTAGTATCTCTTGATGAATTAATGACAACCTCATGAATTGGCGTCAGGCCTTCACTATTTTTGGTGTTTACAATTGAACCTTTGCTTATAAGGTATTCAACGATTTCTTTACGAATGCCCATCGCGGCGTATTGAAGCGGAATTACATCTTGAGCGCTTTTAACGTTAATATCCATACCGTCATCAACTAATTTCTTTACGAGGTCGAGATTTCCGCCATACGCCGAATAATGTAGAAGCCCCTCACCATCAGAATCTTTGGCGTTGATATCGAATCCTTGAGATAACAAATAATCAACGAGCTCATTATTTCCGCTGGATGCCGCAATTAATAACGCGCCTGAGTTATTTGAAATTATCTTCGCGTCTTTATCGGCCCCCGCTTCTATTAGCATTTTAACGATTTCGAGATGACCGCCCGCTGACGCGCTCAAAAGAGGAGTATAGCCATAACTGTTGGCGAGATTGACATCGATTCCTTTTTCAATTAGTATCTTAACTGTATTGTCATGGCCATAGAACGCGGCACCATGAAGAGCGGTACTGTTCTGATTGGATGTCGCGTTGATATCAGCGCCTTCATCCAGTAAATATAAAACTACTTCATCATGGCCGTTATAAGCGGCATGGTGAAGCGCGACCTTGCCGGCGCTGTCCCTTAAATTAATCAGATCATGATTATCGGCCAGAAACGATGCTACCTGCTTCAGGTCGCCATCAGTGGCTGCCTGATGAATACCGGCATAAGATACACTCGTGATCAGGCAGATCATCAGACATAAAACTTCGAATTTTTTCATCTTCATCCTCCTTTATACGAATTGCCTTTTAACAGAAACTCCCGGTTCACAGATACTAATTGTCTCCTTTTAATTTAATTATATTGATTATTGTGCTAAAAAAAGGCGTAAAAGTATCAACAGATTTATTGCCAATAAGATTTATATTTAACGGAACTGTAGAACACGATGTGTAACGAATCTTGAAATGAAAAGCGAAGGACAAAGGCGTCATAATATTCGCTTACTATGTCTTTTAACGGTAATTTTACCTACACTCCCAAAATCTACCCGGATCCGGTTTCGGTCAATAGATACGGAATACTGGTATAAAAGTTACACTATTATTTGGCCGGGGGCGGCAATTCTAATTGCGTATTTTAAAAAAAAAGTCTGCAATACAAATTCTTAGTTTAAAAAATCGATAGGGGATGGCTAATTGCTTATGGTTTAAGGCGTTATTTAGTATTTTGCCGTCCTGTAATAAGTTGTAAAATTGAGATGATTAGTTCAAGTGGTTCTCAGCGGTCAAATTGGGATTCGATTCCCCCCGCCTCCGGTATCGTTATTTCATCAGCACCATCTTCCTGGTTTCGATATAATATTCGGTCTGAAACCTATAGAAATACGCTCCTGAGGGAAGCCGGTCAGCGTGCCAGGTAACCTTATGTTCGCCGGCCTGCTGATATTCGTTCAGCAGCGTTTCAATATGACGGCCGAGTAGATCGTAAATATCGATTCTTATATCGGATGATTGAGGCAGCGAATATTTGATTGTCATAGAGGCGTTAAATGGATTAGGATAATGATAGGCCAACAACGTCTCTCGCGGTAAGTAATCGTAGTCATGAACCAGAGTCGAAGCCGAATCAAGTCCGGCAAGGGTAGCTGTCGCGCCAATTGCCGCTTTTACGTTATTCGTAAGAAAGGTTCGATTGACATGCTGAATATTGTCGGCGGTCGTATGATAATAAGGATTAAAATCTCCTTCAAAATTTTCGCTTATAAAAATGGCCGGATAATTGAATTCCCAGAATGCGGCATGATCAGAACCTTGATCGAAGATGGGCAAATACTCGGGCGAAAGCTGTAAATTATAATCCGATAGAATGGTCATAAAGAAGGTGCCCAGATTTCGGGAAGGATCATCAACACCGCACACCACGTCCATAGAATCGTCCAGGTCGCCGTCCCATGCGATCATATCAAAATTAAGGACAGCTACAATATTATCCCCGCGAGCGGAGGCTTCCGCCGCGTACGCCCCCGAACCCAACAATCCCTCCTCCTCACCGCCCCACAGGCAGAATTTTAAGGTTCTTTCAAAATTCAGGTTAGAAAAAATTCTTGCGGCCTCCAATACGGAAACGCTACCTGAACCATTATCATCTGCGCCCGGCGCTAAATCATACGGCATTTCAGACACATCATCCAGATGAGCGCATATAATCACTTGCTGATCAGGATAGACGGTCCCCGTCCTGGTGGCAATTACATTTCGCCACGCTGTATTGATATTGGCCGCTTGATTTACCCACGTTTGCCCGCCATCAGTGGATTTCATTAAAGCCCAAACGCCGAAGGCGTAGCC
>CP070813.1:2457498-2478179 GCA_020344055.1 Candidatus Zixiibacteriota bacterium
CGAATTACGGGGACAAACCGTTTAAAACATTTCAGTGATGTTGAATACCTTTATCTATCCGGATTTATCAAGGGGCAACCGATAATGGTGTACGGCCTAATAGAACGATTTGTAAATACGAAGATCGGTTTTTATTTATAAATAACCTTTTCAAACGGATATATTTGGCTATATTATATCCGGGCGGACATTTGTACTACATTACCCCGCCGCTTCAGGGAAGGAACATAGGGTCCGGTTTGGTAAGAAACGTAATCAACATAATACTGATTTTTACCTTGCTGTCAGGCATCGTTTATGCGGAAACAGGTCAGGTATATTTCAAGTTCCGGACACCGTCGCGCGAACAATTGCGGGATCTCTCCAGGCTGATATCGATTGACAATGTCAGGCCGGATACGGTCTTCGCCTATGCCACCGACGATCAATTCGATTACTTCAAAACCCTCGGTTATGAATATATCATATTGCCAAATCCGGGGTCATTGATTATCCCGCGCATGGCCGATACCAGAGATGAGATCCTGCAATGGGACTCATACCCGACTTACGAAGCTTATGTAGCCATGATGTACCAGTTCGGGATAGATTATCCCGGTCTGTGCATTATCCAAAACATCGGTTATTCGGTTGACGGCCGCGAGATACTCTTCGCGAAGATCTCCGCCAACGTGAATATCGAGGAAGATGAGCCGGAGGTCATGTATTCCAGCACCATGCACGGCGACGAGACCACCGGCTATATCCTGATGCTAAGGTTGATAGATTCCCTGCTGGTGAGCTACGGTTCCAATCCCCAATTAACCTATATGCTCGATAACATGGAGGTCTGGATAAATCCTCTGGCCAACCCGGATGGCACTTATGCCGGCGGTAACCACACGGTAAACGGCGCGATCAGGTACAATTCCAACGGCGCGGACCTTAACAGGAACTTCCCCGATCCCGAGGATGGCCCTCATCCCGACGGAAGAGAGTGGCAGCCGGAGACCATCGCCATGATGAATTTTTTCAACCAACATACTTTCATAATTTCGGCGAACTTTCACGGCGGGATAGAGGTGGTAAACTATCCCTGGGATACCTGGCCGCGACGTCACGCCGATGACAGCTGGTTTATAGAGATCAGCCGCGAATATGCCGATTCCGCCCAGGCCAACAGCCCGTCCGGGTATATGGATGACCTGAATAACGGTATAACCAACGGCTGGGATTGGTATGAGGTTAACGGAGGACGGCAGGATTACCTCACCTACTGGAAAGGGTGCCGGGAAACCACGATTGAGATATCGCAAACGAAATTACTCCCCCCCAGCCTGCTTCCCGACCACTGGGATTATAACAAAGCGGCGCTGATAACGTATCTGGAGCAGGCTTATTACGGAATAAGGGGACTGGTTACGGATGCCATAAGCGGATATCCGGTATCGGCGATTATATCAGTCATGAATCATGATATCGACAGTTCCGAGGTGTATACCGATCCCGATGTCGGCGATTATCATCGTATGATCGATAATGGGACGTATGATTTGATATTCAGCGCCCCGGGCTATATTTCGCAGGTAGTAAATGATATTGTCGTCATCGATCGCCAGGTAAATATCATAAATGTACAGTTGAATCCTGTTCCTTTGACAATAAGCCTCCCGGACGGGCCGCCCGAATACCTGCCACCTGGCATTCAGAATACGTTTACTGTCCAAATCACGGATGGGGCCGAAATTTATGTTCCGGGGACAGGCACGCTGCATTATCGTTATTACGGCGGCGGATTCTCGACCTCGGCTCTAACGCATATCGCCGGTGATCTCTATGAGGCTGTTTTGCCGCCAGCGGATTGCGATGCTATGCCGGAGTTTTATGTCAGCGCCCATGGTGACGGGGGCTCAACCGTATATGATCCTCCGGACGCTCCGGGAAATGCATATTCATCAACGGTAGGGATTCTAGTAACGATATTTGAGGACGATTTTGAGACCGATCAGGGATGGACTGTCAGCGGCGATGCCCTCGACGGTCACTGGGAACGAGGCGTACCGGTAGGCGGAGGCGACCGCGGAGATCCACCCAACGATTACGATGGTTCGGGTCAATGCTATTTGACCGACAACGTTGACGGCAATTCCGACGTGGACGGTGGTTACACCTACCTCACCTCTCCGGCGATAAATCTAAACGACAGCGCCGCGCAAATAAATTACGCCCTGTGGTATACCAATAACGCCGGCGACAATCCCAACAGCGATTTATTCATAACCTATGTCTCCAGCAATAACGGGACGAACTGGGTTCCGGCCGAGACAATCGGTCCGGTGACCTCCAGCGGTTGGACAGAGCATACAATAAATATTGCCGAACATATTACTCCGTCCAATCAGGTCAAAATACGCTTCGAAGCCTCCGATCTTGGTGGCGGTTCGGTGGTGGAAGCCGGTATAGACGCCGTATCCGCCACTATCCTGGAATGCCAGGAGGTTTCTATCGGCACCATTGCCGGTACTGTTACAGACACCGGCGGCGCCGTATCGGGAGTGCAGGTAAATGCCGATGACAGCCTCGGTCATACGGGTTCCGATATCACCCAGGGGGACGGAACCTATTCTATAAATGTTCCGGCCGGCGTCTACGATCTCTCTTTTTCCCACCCGGCTCACAGGGATACGGTTATTTATGACGTAGCCGTAACCGAAGGAGATACCGTAATTGTCGATGTGGTATTGGAGCAGATAGAGATCCAGATCCCGACTCTGAATGAGTGGGGTATGCTGATAATGTCATTATCGCTTCTGGCGGTCGGAACCGCGGCTATTTTGAGGAGAAAAGGGCGGCTATTTCGAAAACCTGCGTAAGGATATAATATATTTTTTTAATCATTCATTTACGGTCGGAGACAGACTATAAAAACAGGCGCTTATTGAAATCCAATAAATCAACTTCAGATCTTTGAATAATCAATAATATGATATATCCAGGCATCACGAAAGCTTGACATCCCGAATCTATAGTCGTAATAATCGATCCGGGCAGATAATGATGGCGTTTTCGTCGATATTGCGCGGGGAGATTGTTGATGGGTCTTGAATTTTTGGCGCGGTTGCAATTCGGTCTTACTATAAGTTTTCATTATATTTTCCCGCCGCTCACCATCGGCCTCAGCCTTATCCTGGTTTACGCTCAGGGAGCATATCTTAAAACGAAGGATCCCGTCTATCGTCAAATGGTCCGCTTCTGGGTCAGGATTTTTGGACTGGTTTTTGCGCTGGGCGTAGCCACCGGCATAGTAATGGAGTTTCAGTTCGGGACCAACTGGGCGACATATTCGCGATTCGTGGGAGATGTCTTCGGCAGCGCCCTGGCGGCGGAGGGAATCTTCGCCTTCTTTCTGGAATCGGGATTTCTGGCGATTCTGCTTTTCGGATGGGATAAGGTGAGCCCGAGGTTTTATTTCATATCGACCGTTCTGGTGGCGTTCGGGACTCATTTTTCGGCAGTCTGGATCGTGGTCGCCAATTCATGGCAGCAGACACCGGCGGGGCATCGGGTTGTCGAATTCGGCGGCTCTATGAGAGCGGAAATTGTCGATATCTGGCAGGTGGTCTTCAATCCCTCTTTCTTTGACCGTATCACCCATGTATTCATGGGTGCCTGGCAGGCCGGTGCGTTTTTCGTTCTTAGCGTCAGCGCTTTTTACCTTATTAAAAAAAGGCATATCGAACTGGCCAGAAAATCGATAAAGATAGCTCTCGTCATCGCGGTGTTCGCGTCGGTAATGCAGCTTATAACAGGCCATCATAGCGGCAACACCATAGCAAGGACTCAGCCGGCAAAGCTGGCGGCGTTCGAGGGGCATTTCCCGGCCAGCGCGCCGGCGGGGGCTTACCTGTTCGGATGGGTTGATGAAGAAAAAGAGAAAACAACCGGACTGGAAATACCCGGCCTTTTAAGTTTCCTGGTGCACTGGAATGCCGATGAGCCGGTTACCGGACTTAAGGCTTTTTCGCCAGCGGATCGCCCGCCGGTGAATATCGTTTTCCAGAGTTATCATCTGATGGTAGTGGCCGGGATGATATTAATATTAATTTCTCTGGTTTCGGCGTTCTATTGGTGGCGAGACAAGCTCTTCACCACAAAATGGCTCTTAACCGTTCTGGTATTTTCGGTGTTGTTGCCGCAGATCGCCAATCAGCTGGGATGGTTCAGCGCCGAGGTGGGACGTCAACCCTGGATTGTTTATGGTTTATTGCGGACGGGGGAAGCGTTGTCGGTGAGTGTCGGCTCCGGCCAGGTTATTACCTCGCTGGTACTTTTCGTACTCATATATTTATTGCTTTTCGTGCTTTTCATATACCTGCTTGACGAGAAAATCCGGCACGGACCGGATGAAGAGGTACCGAAAATGACAGGGCCCAGGGCATGAGCTTCTCTTTCGATTTGAATAATATCTGGTACATATTAATAGGCGTGCTTTTTACCGGTTACGCCATACTCGACGGTTTCGATCTTGGTGCCGGGGCATTGCATCTTCTGGTTCGCGGCGATACCAACCGGCGAATAATACTTAACGCCATCGGTCCGGTATGGGACGGCAACGAGGTATGGCTGGTAACGGGAGGCGGGGCCCTCTTCGCCGCCTTTCCGGAGGCTTATGCCACCTCGTTCAGCGGTCTTTACCTGGCCATGGTGCTCCTGTTGGTGGGATTGATATTTCGGGCGGTGGCCATCGACTTCCGAAGCAAAAGGGCGGCGGCCTGGTGGAGAAACCTCTGGGACACCAGTTTTTGTGTCAGCAGCATTTTCTCGGCTCTGCTAGTAGGGGTGGCATTGGGTAATATAGCCCGGGGTATTCCCCTGACCGCGGAGCATGAATTCGCCGGTAGTTTTATCGGGCTTTTAAATCCCTACGCTTTGCTTATAGGTCTTACTACCGTGATGTTGTTTATAATGCATGGATCGATATATCTTGTCATGAAAACCGAAGGAGAACTTCACGATACAATCCGTCGCTGGATTAATCCCGCGATTATTTATTTTGTTATAACTTATATAATCACTACAATCACCACTCTGTTAAATGTCCCGCATATGGTTCGAAACCTGACGGCGGTCCCGTTGTTGTGGATTCTGCCGGTTCTCAACGTTCTCGCAATCGCCAATATCCCCCGGGAAATTCACCGCGGTCGCGATTTCCGGGCGTTTCTGTCGTCATGCGCTTCCATGGCGGCGCTTCTGGCGCTCTTCGGCATAGGCATGTGGCCCTATATGATTTATTCGAAACCTTTCGCGGAAAACAGCCTGCATATATATAACGCCGCCTCCTCGCCCGATACTCTCAAGATTATGCTCATTATCGCGCTTCTGGGAATGCCGCTGGTTATATCTTATACCGTAAGTATATACTATATTTTCAGGGGAAAGGTGAAACTCGACGCGTCGAGCTATTGAGCGGAAGTTGTCACTTTTAAAAAAGGTATATCGTTAAATACTGCGTTTTTTTTCTGGCGTAATATAATTAGAAGAGGAGGAATTTGACCGCCAGGTTATTTTATCAATAACATCTTCCTCGTTTCGGTATGGTCATCGGCGCTTAATCTAAGGTAATATGTGCCGGAGGATGAACCGCCAGCATCCCAGTTAGCCACGTGATACCCGGCCGGCTTTTCGCCTGTCAGGAGAACGTCGTGCAGCCGTCCGAGAATGTCGAATACCTCGATCCTCACGAAACAGGGCTCAAACAGGTTATATTTTATGGTTGTTTGCGAATTGAAGGGATTGGGGAAATTCTGATAAAGTATGAACCTCTGCGGGAAACCGGCACCGGATTCAGGAGTTTCGATCCCGGTAGTGCTGTCGGAAACGACTATGGCTCCATAACGCGCTATTACATATATGGGATTAAGCAAGGTATCTGTGAATTCTTGCGATGTAAAATGCAGGGAAGATGTTCCGGCAGTTTCCCTGGCCCTGAATTTCATAGTGGCGATAACTCCCGGCCCGTTGGCGTAAAGGCCGAATCCCAGCAAACAGTCTCCTATATCATAACCATCTTCAGTCCGGTTCCAGAAAAACCAAGTCGGCCCTGCGCCGGGTAATAACGGTCCCTCGATTACATCGGTCAGTTCAACCAGGGTCGTATCGAAACCGATAGAGACGATAAAGCAGTGAATCCCGGTTAGATGAGAATCAACCGCGAGATCAATCTGGCTGGAGTCATTGACGGTTATATAGGTCGTATCGGGCTCGAAAAAGACGGAGCCGTATTGGGCAGGAACGTCTCCCGAACAAAAAACCGACACAATGATAAAAAGACAAAATATCCGTATGATTTTCAATTTATCTCTGAGCGGTCCTTTCCATTTATTGATTCCGGTCTTCGGGCCGTTTATTTCCGACAACCGATTCGTGGTCTCTACTCTAAAAATCGTTATTTAATCAACAGCATTTTCCTGGTCGCGTTGAAACCGTTTGCTTCCATCCTGTATGTATAGATTCCACTGGCTATTACCTCGCCGGCATCATTTCTGCCATCCCAGGTCTCGGAGTGATAGCCGGCCGGCTTGTATTCTTCAACAAGCGTCCGGACTACCTGCCCCTGTATATTGTAAATCAATATATTCACAAAACCCGGCTCTGGAACCTGGTAAGATATCCGGGCCTGGAGATTGAAGGGATTGGGATAGCTTTGGCTTAAACCGTAGGAGGTGGGCAACTCCGGTATCAGACTATGTTCCCATCCTTTTCCTATGGCAGGAAGGTTAATATTTTCACCGTCGCGAAGTTCAATAGTTTCAAATGATAGCGATAAATTCTCAAGCTCCAGAAGCCTGAATGTTAATTCCGCTATTCCCCCTGAACCGCCTATCACCGAGTTCCCGCCCAATAACGCCAGGCTGACATCGATTGCGCCATTGATCTCTCTTCCATCGAAGAATACCGGACTAGCGGAGTTAGATAATTCTTCGCTTTGAGTTATGTTGACAAATTCGAGCTTATCGGAATCGTATGGAATGGTAAAATGAATGCCCTTGACGATACCGGGATTATTCATAAGCCGTACTTCTACAGTAAACTCTTCGCCGATGATTAACTCGCTTGTCGCCTCCAGCGAAAGCCCCAACGGCCCGTTATTATTCAATCCTGAAAGCAGGGGAACGATCCTCGGTGACGGAGACACGGTGTCGAAGTTGCAGGCGAATATTGCCAGGTCCTCGAAATTGATGACATCATCGGTGGTCGGTATTCCGGTCGGGCTTCCGTTATCTGTGGGTCCGATATCGAATTGCGGCTCGTAGTTGAGATCGCCATGAAAGGTCCAGTAACAATTGGAGAGAATCATCAGATCCTCGAAATATACATACCCATCGTAATCGTTCAAACCGCCACCCCCGGCCACGTCGCCAAGCCAATAAGAAGTGGCTCTGGTTCCCGTGGAAGGCGCCGACATGTTACCGGCATTATCCACTGTGAAAGCGGCGTAATGGTAGATATCCCTGGTTGTATTGGAAATATCGTCAGTGTCTATGTGCGAAGTTCCCGTACCCGAATAAGCGAGATCGAAGCTGACCGTATCGGACGGATATGCTCCCTCAGCAATGTCATATTCCGGATAGTCGTGTCCGCCGGCATACCAATCGGATCTCATTATAACCGTATGGTGAAAATCGGTCGGCTCATTTGTCCAGGTCAAGGATATGCTGTTATGGCCGGGAACCGCGGTCAGGCCGGTAGGGGCCGATGGGACCGCTGTATCCACCGTAAACGACCAGGCGGTTGAATAGGCGCTTTCATTAAGAGCCTCATCGACCGCCTTAACGTGCCAGTACCAATCGCCGTCGTCCAGAGCCGGCATTGTATATGTCGTGTCGCTTAATCCCGGGACTTCCACGGCCCCGCTAAATCCGGCGTTATCCGCGTATTCAAGGGTATAGGTATTTGCGCCCGACGAGGGATTCCAGTTTAACTCCGGGGTATCGTCATTTGTATAACTGCCGTCTGCGGGGGAAGCAAGGGTCGGGGTGCCGGGGGGCACGGTATCAAGCGTGAAAGACCATGCCGTCGAATAGGCGCTTTCGTTCAGGGCCTGGTCTATGGCCTTTACATGCCAGTACCAGTCGCCGTCCGTCAACGTCGGCATTGTATAGGTCGTATCGCTCAGATCCGCTACTTCGACCGCTCCCGTAAAGCCGGGATTATCGGCGTATTCGAGAGTATAGGTGTCGGCTCCTGTGGCCGGATGCCAATGTAAAGCCGGAGTGTTGTCGTTAATGGAACCTCCGTTTGCCGGGGCCGCCAGAGTCGGGACCGCCGGAGGCGTGGTATCGACAGTAAACGACCAGTCGGACGAATAGGCGCTCTCATTCGTCGCCAGATCGATCGCCTTGACATGCCAGTACCAGGCTCCCTCGGCCAATGTCGGCATGGCATAATTGGTATCAGTAAGACCGCTTACCACGGTAGAAGGCGAAAATCCCGAGTTATCCGCGTATTCGAGGGTATACGAAACCGCGTCGGTGGCCGGATCCCAGTTTAATTCCGGTGTGGTGTTACTTGTATAACTGCCATCCGTGGGCGATATCAGCGTAGGAACCGCGGGGGGAGTGCAGTCGATCTCGAGCGTGGCTCCAGTGGTGGAGTGGGAAATACTCTGGTTTAAAGTATCTCTTAACTCCGATCTTGTAAATGTAATGGCCGCGGACGCGTTTTCGTTTTCGGTGGTAAAGATAATCCCCACTACCGTATCGGGGCCGTTGAATACGTCCCCCGAACCCAGAATGGCTATGTTAATTAACAGCGAATCGTTGGGATTATCGATGGCGGAAGCCAGAAAATCATCGGAATCCAGTCCCGATCCTTTGAATACGCTGCCTGCCGTGACATAGGTCGAATCGAAGCCGATCTTGATGTCGAACGCTTTGACATCCAGGATATCGGCGTCGCCGTAAATCCACAGCGTGTCGACATCGGTGCATCTATCAAGTTGCGAGGCGGGCACAAGCGACATGACCTGCGAAAACGCCGGGCCTGCATAAAGAGTCAGGCAGGTAACGAGAACCACAAAGAATCGACCGACGAAATAATAATTTCTATCAAGCCCCATTTTTCTCTCCTTTGGAACGTGTTTTACTGATTTTTTCTTGTAATAATTTACAGAATTTTTATATGCATACTTAATTCTCTATCAATAAGTTGGAATCTATAAAAAGACCCTCGTCATCGGAAGAATTCTCAATAATGAAAATTGAATTTGATTTGCCCACCTCTATTAAACTCCATAATCAGATTCCCGAGCCCCGTTGTAACTGATGGACCCAATCGCAATATAACCTTATTTTATCACCTGTCAACAGTTTTTTACATTTCGTCGAAAATGTAACCTTATATATATCAAGATAATATGATAAAAATCCCAAATTCCATGGATTTTGGTTATTTACGCCGGAATATTTTTCGGTTTTTCGCGGTTGGCGGTGGCTTTTTTGATAAGAAACTATATTTTTTATGTTTAGAATGTAAACTTCGGATAATATTTTGAAGGGGTTAAAATAATAAATGGGAGAATAGAAAATGGCTGTATTTTTGATCCAGCATGCGGAATCTAAACCTAAAGAGGAAGATCCCGAAAGAACCCTGACGGATGAGGGATCGGAAAATATCAATAAAATATCATCATATGCCAGGCAACATATTAACGTTAGCGTTGACAGAATTTTCCACAGCGGCAAGCTCAGGGCGCGGCAGACGGCTGAAGTGCTGGCCGGATACCTGAAACCGGCGGAGGGGGTTAGCGAAACTGACGGACTGGAACCGATGGCCGACCCGACCATCTGGGCGAAAAGAATATCGCAAATCCAGAACGATATAATGCTGGTGGGGCATCTTCCTCATCTGGGAAGATTGACGAGCGTTTTATTGGGAGCGGACGCAACGAAGAGCATTGTGAATTTTCGGAATGCCGGTATAGTTAAACTATCTCAGGCCCCGGATGACAATTGGATGATAGACTGGATAATCGTACCGTCCATTGTTTAATATCGAATGGTGCAGAGCGATTTTCAAATGTCCCGTTTCAGGAATAATCTCCGCCACCAGAGGCCAATGCTGGTCACACCGAGAACGATAAGTACCCAGGCCAGAACCGGGGAGCTTTCCGGGACAGGAAGGATTAACTTTCCGAAACCGACCAGAAGCAGATAGACCGACAAACTTGTGGTAACGGTCATATAGACACCCTTTTTAAAATCGTCCACGGGCAGGCGTCTATCGATTCCCGAATTTGCGGCTGTTTTTTTCCAGAACCCGGGCGGTTTTACTCGCTTATAAAACTCCATTAATACATTTTCCTCTGTCGGGCGGGTCAGCAGCGTAAACGTTACCACAATGAGCGTGGAGATTGAAGACATAAGCAACAATCGTAACCATTCGGCCTCTATTGTGAAGAGGATAATTGGAGCAAAAATAAGGGATGCGACAATAGCGGAGATTTCTGAAAAGATATTTACCCGTTCCCACAGCCACCTGAGCACCAGAACGGCTCCGGTCCCGGCCCCGAATAAGAGGGTGATATACCAGGCGGTCTGGATCGATCCGAGGTTGGCCATAATAGTCAGCGCGATTACGAGGATAACAATGTTAGACAGGCGGGCTATGATTACCAGTTCTTTATTTGACGGTTCACGTTTCAGCCAGGCTCGATTGACCACCCTCAGATAGAGATCGTTGCTCCAGTAACTGGCTCCCCAGGTCAGGTGAGTATCGATCGTGGACGCAAGCGCGGCCAGCATCCCGGTCAGGACTATGCCCCTTATTCCGATAGGAAGCAGATCCTTGATCCCCGTGGCAAAGAGCAATTCTCTTCCCGCCACGAATGTTTCTCCGGACGCGGTGCCGGGATCGAACGGATAGACGATTAATAAACCGACGCCGATAATCATCCAGATCAAGCTGCGCAGGAAAATCTGAAGCCAGGTAAAGATGACCGCCGACATTTTGGCGTCGCGGTCGGTACGGCACGACATTAATCGCTGGGCGAAATAGCCGGTACCGTCGCTGTTGCGCTCGAAAAACCATTGAAGGCTCACAATCACCAGAAAAGGCATAAACATCTCTAAAGTATTCGGACTGAAGGAAAGAATTTGGCTTGCCTTAGCGATCCCGTAAAGATCTACCAGGTTGTTTATGATTTGCCCGATTCCGCCGGAATTCACAACCACGATTATGGCGTATATCAACGTCCCCAGCATCGCCAGGGAGAATTGAATGATATCTGTAGCGATAACAGAACGCAGTCCGCCCGTGGTGGAATAAAGAGCCGTGAAAGCGATTATCACCATAATACTTATAATATTATTGGTTGTCGCTATGTAGACCTCGAGGCCGGTGGTGCCGGATGTCAACGGGACGCCGATCACCTTAACCAGCTCGTAAATACCGTTATACAATCCTGCCGGCAGCCATTCATTCCATGGAAGAAAAACCTCGCAAATTCGCGATGCCGCCACCAAAACCATGGCAATAATGGTGCAGTTCATTATCGTTCCGTAATAAATCGCCTTTAAAGCCCGAAGGGTAAGAACCCCCCGGCCACTGTAGCGGATCTCTGTCAGCTCGGCATCGGTGAGAACCCGCGCGTGACGCCATGATCGTCCCAGGAGAAAACCGATCATCAAGAATCCCAGGCCGTAAATCCAGAGGCGCCAGAGCATGAAAATGCCGCCGGTGGCAATCAGCCCCGTTACCAGCAGGGGAGTATCCGCCGCAAACTGGGTGGCCGCCATACTGAAACCGGCTCGCCAGCCTTTGATTGATCGCCCCGCCAGAAAATACTCTTCAAGACTTTTCGAGGCCTTTGATCTATTCCGGAAACCATTACTTATACTATAAACGACAAAGGCCAATATGATGAGCAAGTCTATCATATTACGATCAACCGGCTTAAGCGGTTTTTATTATATAGCGAAAATGCTTAATGATATCAACCGGAAAGTCGAGTGCTAAGGATTAAAGCGATTTCTTTAGAGATAGCATGTTATTTCCTTTAAAATAAAAAAGGACAGGCCATAGAAGCCTGCCCTTTACTGGGAATAATCTCTTTGATTTACTTAAGCAGAATCATCTTCCGAACTTCAACCTTGCCGGCGGCATTCAGACGGTAAAAATACACGCCGCTTGGGAATTCTGAGCCGTTCCATTGATATGTTTGGCTCCCGGATTCAAGATAACCCTCATACAGTGTGGAGACTTTTTGCCCGATGATGTTATAAACCTCCAACGTAACCATGCCCGGTTCGGGCAGGATAAGGTTTATGTCCGTAACCGGATTGAAGGGATTGGGGTAGTTCTGACTCAATTCATAAGAGGAAGGTAAACCGGCGGCTAATCTCCCGGCTCCCTCGCAATCGGAGGTCTCGTTGTTTTGCGATGGATCATAGATGTTGCTGCCGAGAATGATATTATCGACAGTGAAGCACCATATTCCCACGGGATTCCTGACCTTCTCCGAGAGAATAGTGGCCAGCCCGTCGCTTCCGGTCATACCGGATTGACTGTCGCCGCTGGGGCCCGAGAAATGTCCTTCCACCAGGGCGCCCACTACCGGCAGATCATCCTGATTATAAACCACCACATCCGCCTGCCCCTGGTACTTGTTGCCGTTTGAAAATACTCTGGTGACGGTTATGCTGTAGACATACATGGTGTCGGGAGGAGGAGGTGTTCCGCCTGACTCGATATACATATAATCAATGTATATCGGGTCGAACGAGCGGTTGCCGGGGGTTTGATCGGTGTCTGTGACCCGGATATATACCGTACCGCTTACGTTCATCGGGAAAAGCGCCTGGTACATCTGCTCCGCAGACGAGTTTACCGAAAGCAGCGGAGTGTAATTCAGATCGTTGACGGAATATTCAAATGTAAAATCATCGCCGTCGGCGTTATCCGGCCGGTATGCCTCGACATTGAAAGTAATCGTGGCTCCGGCAGTTACATTGAAGTTCCATTTGTGTTCCAGCAGGCTGTATCGTTTGCTCGGTTTTCCACCCGATTCAACCTCGGTCAGAACTTCGTAAACATTATCGCTTGTATGTGTATACGAGTAATCTCCGGATACAGAGCCTTTTACAGGAATATCCGAAATGGCGAGCGATTTTACCCCGCAGGGCGGGTCGACCTGGATATAATCCGTTTTTGAGGCGATATCCGAGCCGCAACTGTTCGAGGCCGTCAAAGTAACCGTATATGTTCCCGGATCCTGGTAGGTATAATCAGGATTCTGGATGTTAGAGGAGCCGCCATCGCCAAAATTCCAGCTCCAGATGTTCGGGTTGCCCGAGGAAAGGTCGGTGAAACTTACGGTTAAAGGAGCGCATCCGGCAGTGGGATCGCCGGAAAAATCGGCAACAGGTACGTCTTCGACCGCAATATAATCAGTTTTGGTTTCGGTATCGGAACCGGAAGGGCCGGTAACGGTTAGAGATACGGTATAAATGCCGGCGTTTTGATATGTATGTGATGGATTCTGCAGGGAAGAGGTATTGCCATCGCCAAAATTCCAGCTCCATTCGGTAATATCGCCCGAAGATTGATCGGTGAAGTCCACCGCCAACGGCGCGCAGCCGGAGGTCGGCGAACCGACAAAATCTGCAACCGGAGGGGCACCGCCCAGGGCCAGCAGAACCGCCTCATAGGCGTCGATCATACCCCAACCGTAGGAGTTATCCTCTCCGGCGGGCCCGAGATCATAAGCGCTGTCATAGATAATCTGCTTGATCTGGTCGACGCTAAGATTGGGATTGGCTTCACGGATCAAGGCGATGACGCCGGCTACATGCGGGGTAGCCATCGAGGTGCCGCTCATGTAGACGTATCCTCCCCCTGGATAGCTGGAGCGGACGCTTACGCCGGGGGCGGCGATATCGGGCTTAATGGCCGCCGAGCCGCCGGGTGTGCAGTACGTGGGACCTCTGGAGGAAAATGACGCGATAGGCCAGCTGGGATTGTTGGCGTCGACAGCGGCGACCGCGCAGTTGCGGTAGTCGTCGGTAGCGCGGTCGGCGGGACGTCTCAACCCGGAGGTGCCTTCATTACCGGCGGCGAATATCACGACCGTTCCCGCGGCCTCGCAAGCATCTATATAGCTCCAGAAAAGCTCATCACAGGGTGGATAGCCATGCGCGGTAACCAGGCCCCAGGAGTTGGAGCAGACATCGGGGACGTCCCAGTTGGTGGAAGGATTACCGTCCGGATCCAGCATCCACTGGAATGAGGCAATTGCATCGGCCACGGTTCTCGAGATACCGCCGCCCCTGTCAATGGCGCCGGCGGCTATCCAGAATGCGCCGGGAGCGACGCCTACGTCATAACCGGGAGAACCGCCGCAGATGGATCCCATGGTATGGGTCCCATGACCGTGGTAATCATAGGGAAAATCGTTCATACCCAGGTAGGGATCGTACCAGGCCCACTCGGGATGACCCGCGTATCTGGGATCGGCCGCCCCGGCCCACCTGCTCGCCAACGCCGGGTGATCACCTTCAACACCGGTATCGATATTGGAAACCAGGACGCCCGCGCCGGTATATCCCATGGCCCACACTTCCGGCGCGCGTACCGCCTGAACGCCCGTCTCCGCAACGGTGATCAAGCCAGTATTGTCCTTTTTTGCCTCAACAGGTTCGATCAACTCGATTTCGTAGTTGTAGTATACCCTTGCCACATCCGGATGCGCGGAGATCGCCTTTACTACGTTCGCTTTTGCCTCCACGACATAAGCGTTGATAATCCAGAAAGCCTTGAAATCGTCTATTTCCCCGGACGATTGAAGATCGGATAGATAGGGAATAAAATCCGGCTGTGATGTTTCGGCGTTTTCAAGAAGGGCTCGGACCACGGTTTCATGCCGTTGCTTGAGCGTGGCGTTCTGCCCATCCATATCCCAGGTGATAGCCTGCAGATCTACCTGGTCGTTCAAGAATACCAATGCTGAAACGGTTTGATCCGGCGATTTTGAATCAAGGATGCTCTCGAGGCCGGGATCTATCTCCCCGGCAACCGAGGCAGATACAAATCCGGTGATGAAAGCGAGTAGCGTGATCAGGAACAGTTTTTTTTGCATATTCTCTCCTCTCCCAATGAGTTAATTATATTGATTGATATGCGTGATAAACTATGAAGTCTAATTGCCGCCATATTTAAGATATCCGTTTCTAAACCGTATAAATAATCGCATAGGCAATAATTTCGGACTGGCGATTATCTTACGGATACTCCGTTATCGGTAATTAAAAAGAACAAATAAATAATTATGCGCCCTGGGTTATACTATAAATCTATAATTGAATATGTCAAGTGATTTTTCGGTTTTTCCTGATAACTGCAAATCAATCAATAATCATTCGACAGAAGATGAAGGTTGGCTATCTTTACTCTGTTTAATCCCGCGGATTTTGCGGCTTCCAGCGCTTCTTTAGCGTGTTTTGCGGATGTTTGAGGCAGATCGTTCATCTTGAAGCAGGGATAAAAAGCCAGAAGCGAATAGGGGATATCCGGATCGCAATCGCTGATATAACCGGCGATCCTGGAAATTTCCTCTGAATCGATATATCCCGGAACCAGCAGAGTGCTGGCGACCAGGAGGGGAGGATCAGGCCGCTGTTTTATCAATGAAGCCAGCCAGCGGAAATTTTCCAGCGTGTTTTTGTTGCTGACTCCGCATAAGGCCTTATTCAGGTTTTCGTCATACGCCTTAATGTCGAATTTTATGCATCCGCCGCTCTCCATTGAAAGCCGGGCCATTGTCTCAAGCAGACTCCGGTTCATGCTGCCATTGGTTTCCCAGCATATTCTCAAAATATTGCCCCTGGCGTTATCGATAGCCATTTTCGAGGCGGCGACGGCATGACTTAACTGCGGGGTCGGGTCCCCTCCGAAATAGCAGATACAGGCGGTTGAATCTTCAACCGATGCGGCGAGTTCAACGGCGGATTTCGTGTCCCCGGATCGAAATCTTTTTCTAAAGTGCCAGTTCTGGCAGAAGAGGCAATTGAAAGTGCAGGCTTCATAAAATACCGCCAGATTGTAATACCCTGTCTCCGGTCCGGGGGTATAGGAGTATTTCGGATATCCGCAACCGCTCCCGCCGGGACAGACCCAATCGGCCACGCAGTTGGTCGGAAGTGGATCGAAATACCAGCTGACCAGGCCGGCTTGTTTGGTGCCGGCAACATGATGTAATCTTCCTCCCTTGCTTTCTTTCAGTCCGCAATAGCCCCTTTGATCCTCCGCTATTGAGCATTCGTTTACGCAATTGTCGCATTTTACCCCGTCTTTTTCGTACGGCGGTCTTTCGGGCAATCCGAATTCGAGCCTTGTCTTTTTATGACACTCTTCGATAAAGGATTCGATATTCTCGGGTTGCGAGCGGATACAACCAAGGCATACCGCTAGGGATTCGGAAATCAGATAGGAAATGCGGCCGCAGAACTCGCATTCGGTTGGTTTTAGTCGGTTCAAATTCGGTTTTCCTTAAGCTCTCAATATTTTAATAAAAAAAATGGCGCGATCAATATAAATGCTATTAGCGCCATATGCCAAATTTTATTTATAATCTGAGCCTGTTTATGATCTTATATGTGATTATATATCGGGAATATCTTGAGAACATTATCATTTTTTTCTTTTAAAAAAAGCCATTTTTGCTGATATTTATATAGCACCGGGTTTCTTCGGGCGATTCTTGAGGGAGATTCGCCACGGGGGATTAAAAGGAGGAGATTTTGAAGACAATATTTCCGAGATTATGCTTACGCGTATTTATCTTTCTGGTTTTAAACGGATATGCTTTATCCGCGCAGACCATAACCTTCGATAACTCTTCATCGGGATTAACCTTATTAAATCAGGATAGGGACGGGTTGACGTTGAGCCTCAACATAGGCTCGATCGATCTGAATACCATTTCTATTACAGAGGGCACGTTTACAGTTTTGACTATAGACGGTTTTACCCGTTCGCAGAAGATAGGGGAGCCGAACCTCCCCATGATAAATAGGTTGATTTCAATTCCGTTCGGCTGCGAGTTGCGGGTCGACGTGGTAGATCGAGAGGTCGAGGAGATAAATCTGGACGACTATGATATTACGGCGCCTATAATACCGGTCCAGCCGTCTCTTTCAAAATCCCAGGATCCCGATGATCTTGAATTTGAGTACAAGGAACAGTTATACAGCCGCTCCGGCTATTACACGCTGCCTCTGGTTTCATCATCGGATGTCGGCGTGATGCGGGCGCTCAGGCTGGGAATGGTTTCGATCGCGCCGATAGAGTATAATCCAACCGAGAATATCTTGCGAATTTATAAAAGTATGACAATAAGCGTCGAGTTTCTCCGCCCCGATTGGGAAACCACATCCGATATGAGAACAGGGTATTACTCGCCATTCTTCGAGGTTGTATATAGTCAAATTATCAACTATGAGCCGTTACCGCCTACCATACTTGCCGATCTGGTAACATATCCGGTTAAATATTTAATAATCGCGGATCGTATGTTTGAATCGCAGCTGCAACCTTTTGTCGAATGGAAAACCAAAAAAGGTTTTAATGTAATTGTGGCCTATACCGACGTTATCGGTTACAGCAATCCCGCGATTCGAAGTTATATACAGAGTGTGTATAATAACAGCAATCCGCCGGCGGATCCCAGGCCCTCGTTCGTGCTTCTGGTTGGCGATGACCAGCAGATACCGGCCTTTTCGCACGGCAGCCATATTTCCGACCTCGATTTCTGCGAATTTACCGGCGACCATAATCCCGAAATCTACTACGGCCGTTTTTCGGCCCAGAACACCTCATTATTGCAGCCCCAGATAGATAAAACTTTGGAATATGAGCAGTATACCATGCCCGATCCGGGCTTCCTAGGCGATGTCACCATGATTGCCGGCGTGGATGCTACCTACGCCCCCACCCACGGTAACGGCCAGATAAATTATGGCGTAAACCTGTATTTCAATTCTCAACACGGTATATATTCCAACACCTGGCTTTATCCGCAGTCGGGCCAGCCCGGCGCGGCCGCCGCCATTATCCAGACCGTAAACGATGGAGTCGGTTTTATCAATTATACGGCTCACGGATCACACAGCGGTTGGGGCAATCCCGCTTTTTCCTCTTCCGATGTCAATAACCTGACAAATGCGCATAAGTATCCTCTGGCGGTAGGAAATTGCTGTCTCACCAATACCTTCGGGGATAATTATTCGACTCCCTGTGTCGGCGAGGTCTGGCTTCAGGCCGCCAATAAAGGCGCTATCGGTTATATCGGTGGTTCCAACAGCACCTACTGGGATGAGGATTACTGGTGGGGCGTGGGGTACGGCCCCGTTATCGGCAATGGCCCGTCCTATGATCAAACCGGGCTCGGCGTTTATGATGGCGTCTTTCACGATCACGGCGAGCCTTTGTCCGATCATTACGTGGTTAACGACGCCCTGATTTTCTGCGGCAACCTCGCCGTCCAGGAATCCGGCAGTAGCCTGACCAATTATTACTGGGAGATTTACCATTTAATGGGAGACCCGTCGGTTATGACTTATTTAGGAATTCCCGCTGTCAATAACGTTCAGCACTCTCCGGTTATAATCCTTGCCGATGACAGTTTTACGGTGCAGGCCGATGAAGCCTCGTATGTCGGATTATCTAAAAACGGCGTTTTGCACGGGGCGGCGTATATCGGCCAATCTGGCATGGTAAATATGGATATAACCCCGTTTACGGTTCCTGGGACCGCGGATCTGGTAGTTACCGGCCAGAACAAGCAGCCTTATATCACGACGGTTCAAGTTATCGCGCCATCCGGTCCATATGTGGTCTACGATTCCTGCGATGTAAATGATCCTACCGGCAACAACAACGGTTTGATAGACTTCGGGGAAAGCATTCTTCTCGATATGCAAATGAAAAATGTGGGGCCGGATACCGCCTACGGAGTGGAGGTTGTTCTATCCAGCGCCGATCAATACGTTACAATTACTGATTCCTTCGAGGTTTTCGGCGATATCGTAGGCGATTTCGGAACCGTTAATATCGATAACGCATTTTCCTTCGACGTTTCGGTCGGCATTCCCGATCAGCATGCTATCCCGCTTCACCTACAAATTACCGGTACGAATATGGATACCCTTTCGAGCGATTTCAGCCTCATCGCTCATGCCCCCGATCTGAATTTTATGGCTTATGCCATTAACGACGAAACCGGCAACAACAACGGTATTCTCGACGCGGGGGAGACGGCGGAATTGATCGTATCGCTGGCGAATGACGGTTCCGGCGACGCAGCTTCCGTAGCCGGGATTCTAAGCGAAAGTGACGATTTCGTTACCATCTCCGATCCCAACGGATCCTTTGGCGATATAGACGCCGGAGCCAACGGCCAGAACACTTTGGATGTCTTTGTCGTGACGGCGGACAGCCTGTTTCCGCAGGGTCATAACGTTTTGTTCGATCTCGAACTGAGTGCGGCAGGGGGGTATACGGCTGAAATGCAGTTTATTTTGACTACGGCGGAATCGTTTGAATATAGTAACGGCGGTTATACCGGAAGCGGAAGCTGGCAATGGGGTGAGCCGACCTATGGCCCGCCGGGAGCCCATTTCGGCGTTAATGTCTGGGGTGTAAACCTGAGCGGCGATTATCCGAACGGTTGTAACGACAACCTGATCAGCACATCGTTCTTCGTCCATTCTCCCGATGCCGTTTTAGAATTTTATCATTGGTACGATATCGAGGACGGCTGGGATGGCGGCAATGTATCGGTTTCCACTAACGGGGGATCGTCATGGGAATTGATAGATCCGTCAGGCGGCTATCCTGATCAATCGATAAACGCGCTCGGCGAACCCGGCTATACGAACACGAGCAATGGCTGGATACAGGCCCAGTTCAGTCTTTCCGATTATATCAATAGAACGGTCATTTTCAGGTGGCGGTTCGCGTCGGACGGTACAGTCACCGCCCCCGGCTGGTATATCGATGACGTCGCCGTTACAAATAATATTCCTCAGCCCCCTCCCGATATCGCCTGTGATCCGACCGTATATGATGTTTCCGTTGAACCCGGTTCGACCGCTACAAGGACGCTGGAGATATTCAACAATGGCAGCGGCCCGCTTTATTATAGCCTTAATTCCTCGGTAGATAATCCGCTGATAATTGCCTCGAAAGGATCGAGTTTTGTAGCCGAAAAGGAGCGCTATATCGCCCCGACAGACTTTCGTTCAATTCTTGAAAAAACCGGATCATCGGAGGAGCCCCTCTACCCGCCGGTAATATTGGGACAGGGTGGACCAGATCTGTTCGGTCACACCTGGATCGATTCCGATGAGCCGGGGGGGCCGTCGGTGAGTTGGGTGGATATCTCCTCGGTCGGCACCGAGGTGTTCCCCGGGGAGGACAGCTACGTGAGCGCCCCCATCGGCTTCAGCTTCCCCTTCTACGAGAACAGCTATTCGACATTATATATTTGTTCCAACGGTATGCTTACGTTTGGTTCCGGTTCCGGCGATTACGGCAACGATCCGATTCCACACAGCAACACTCCCCACAATTTTATCGCTCCCTGGTGGGACGATCTCAGCCCGCAGGACGGGCATGTCTACTATTACCAGGACACCGCCAACAACCGC
>CP070813.1:2478279-2498635 GCA_020344055.1 Candidatus Zixiibacteriota bacterium
CCGGATCGGTTTATGCTACTCCAAAACTACCCCAACCCCTTCAACGCCCAAACCACCATCAGATTCGTTCTTCCGCAATCGCAAAATGTGCAATTAACCATATACGACCTCCTCGGCCGCCGCGTCGAGGTCATCATCGATGAATACATGCAGGCGGGCGTTCATACTGTCACTTTCGACGCCTCGAAGCTCTCCAGCAGCGTATATTTATACAGGTTGGAGGCAGGGGATGTAATTGATACGAAAAGGATGGTGTTATTGAAATAATGAAGGCGTAGGGGCGTATTGCAATAGGCCCCTACGAGGAAAAAATGAAAAAAATAATTTGCTTAATAATGATTTTATGGATGGCGGCGTTCTCTTCCGCCACTATCATCCACATTCCGGCCGACTACCCCACCATCCAGCAAGGTATCAACGCCAGCGCCGACGGCGATACCGTGCTGGTGCAGCCGGGGACGTATGTGGAGAATCTGGTTTTAGATAGCGTAAACGTAACTCTGGGTTCGTTATTTTTAATTACGGAAGATACTTCATATATTACCACTACAATCATCGATGGAGATTCATCCGACGCTGTAGTGACATTTCTGCATAACATTGATTCTACAGCTTGTATCACCGGTTTCACCATTCAAAACGGCTTTTCAAATTCGACCGGCGCTGGCATTGTATGTCGCTATGGAGCGAGTCCAACTATTAGTTCTAATTTGATTAAGGATAATATTTCCAGCGGATGCTCGGGTGTATTATCCCTGCAATCAAATCCGGTAATAGCCAATAACACAATTATAAACAATCGCGGAGACGAGGGAATAGGGATATGTTCCATTAATCCCGATGGTCAGATTATTGTAAATAATATTATCAGCAACAATGAGGACTGGAATCAGGGGGGACATGGTGGGGGTATTTATGTCTATTCCGGCGTAAACTTAACCTTGAGTAATAATATTATTAGTCAGAATGAAATCTATGAATGCGGCGCAATTTATATACAAAGCTCTGATGGGATTATCAATAACAACCTGGTGACTTATAACATTTCTTCGATTGGCGGTGCGATTGCGGTTCAATCTTCAATGCTTGAAATCTATAATAATACATTCAGCAACAATTATTCAGAATATGAAGTGGGGGGATTCGCCGTCAGGGAGACATCTTCAGTGGTATTTTATAATAATATCTGTTGGGGAGACTCATCATTATTTCCCTATGGAGCCAAAGAGATCTGGGTGGATGATCTCTCCTACATCCAGAGCTCCTATAACAATATTCAGGATACTCTTTGGCCGGGAGTCGGCAACCTGAGCGTCGACCCCCTCTTCTGCGATCCCGGGAACGGCGATTTTCATCTGATGTTCATGCTCTGCGATGATACCCTCGATTCCCCCTGCATCGACGCCGGTGACCCGGATATAGCCGATAGCCTGCTCGACTGCTCCTGGGGCCTGGGAGGTTGGCGCAGCGACATGGGCGCATACGGCGGCGGTGGAGATCTTTCTGATTTATGCCAGTACGTTGTGGGAGACGCCAATAACAGCGGCGAATTCAATGGCCTCGACGTTATTTACGGAGTAGCCTATTTCAAAGGCGGGCTGCCTCCGCCGTACGAGTGCGAATGTACTCCGGGAAACGTCTGGTACGTGGCGGGGGACGTAAACGCGAGCTGCAATTACAATGGCTTGGATATAACCTATGCGGTAGCGTACTTCAAGGGCGGCTCCCATCCCGAACCATGTGCGGATTGCCCGCCTGCGAATTGAAGAAGGAAATAGCGATTGCCCAGGCATTTTCTACTAATTTCAATCATATTGATTCTCTTAATGGAGAACAGTTGGCCCACCATCATCAACATCCCCGCCGACTACCCCACCATCCAGCAGGGAATCAACGCCAGCGCCGATGGGGACACCGTGCTGGTGCAGCCGGGGACGTATGTGGAAAACATAAATTTCTACGGGCATAATATCGTCCTGGGATCGCTTTTTTTGACCACGGGGGATACGAGTTATATCGAGCAGACCGTGATTGACGGTGATTCGACGGGAAGGGTTGTAACGTTTCGAAAAGGTGAAGACAGGACGGCCATGCTGGCGGGATTAACTATAATCAACGGTAAAGATAAGCTTGCTGCGGGAATCTATTGCCTTTCATCCAGCCCGGTTATCGCGAACAATATTATCATGAATAACCGTGCATATTACTGAGGTGGTGGAATAGGCTGCTGGACGCGTGCCAACCCGCTTATCGCTAATAATGTGATAAAAGGGAATTCCACTGAAAAGTGCGGCGGCGGTATATATTGCAAAATATCCTCCAACGCGATTATCAGGAATAATATTATAACGAAGAATCACGCCATTGGAGGAGGCGGAGGAATAGCCTGCAGGGATTCCCGTCCGGAAATTATAAATAATGTCATAACCGGAAATTCCGCTGATTCCATGGGAGGAGGACTGCATTTTGAAAAGGATGGCAATGCCCTTGTCTGCAACTCCATTATTCTCGGAAACGGGCTTTATTCCGGATATGAGATTTCTATGGACGGCGGCTACCCCGAATTTAAATACTGTAATATGCCGAAAGCAATGGACGGCGAGGGCAACATCGAGGCGGAACCGTATTTCCGTAACGCGGAAATTGGAGATTTCCATTTGATGTCGGTTTCCTGTGGTGATCGCCTCGATTCACCCTGTATTGACGCCGGTGATCCGGATATTCATGATGATTCCCTCGGATGCGATGCTGGCTTGGGAACGAACTGTAGCGATATGGGAGCGTTTGGAGGGAACCGAATTGATATATATAAAACCGTTGGCAGTTCTTCGGTAATTACGCCGGCCGGGGACTCCGAAAAATGACGCAAGATAAGTGAGTGAATTATTTCAAGGAGGGATAATGAGGACTTTAGCGTTACTGACAATTTTATCAATATTATCGACAGGTATATGCCCGGCTCAGGATCCAGGGGCAAGGGACACAATCATCGTCGAAATTGTTTTCGCTGAAGTCGGTGACAGCGCGGCCGATGTCAGTGCCTATGTGGTTTGCGACGATTCGGTTGCGTTTTACAATATGCCTCTCACCTGGTCTTCGTCCGATTCGCTAATTAACCTATCCCACGTTTCGTATAACAATGTTCTTTTGGAATGGGATGAAACGTACGATTCTCTAATAACAAGTCTGGGATTCTTGCGAATGATTGGCTGGAACGATATTTGCGGTGACGATAATCCTACATTATTTGCGCCTACCTACAGGTTGCTTTGCTGGACCTTTCATTTCTCGATCGATTCTCTGGCGGTCCCGCAAGTAATAACTATTGATACTACTTTCGACCCTGTTAACGGCTCGCTCCTATTCGGGGAGGTGGGTGGAGTAAATGCGTTTATCCCTGAATTTATTCCGGGGGGCATTTTCTACGGTATAACTTCGGGCTTCGGGGATCAGGAATCGGCTCTTCCGACGGAACTGGTCCTCTTTCAGAATTACCCCAATCCTTTCAATCCGGCGACAACGTTAAGCTATTCTCTGCCGGAGCCATCTGAAATTACAATATCGATATTCAATATCCTGGGCCAACGCGCTGATATTTTAATCCAGAGCGAAAAGTCGGCAGGTATACATACAGTTACTTGGGACGCGACAATATTTCCCTCCGGCGTCTATTTCGCTCGGCTGGAGTCCGGAGGATCGTCGAAATCGATAAAGATGCTGCTTTTGAAATAAAGTAGACTATACTTAACATCCGTATATGATTTCTGTATAAAAACATATTGATATTCGATCTTCGCCAATATAATATTTGTCAAATGGATCGGAGAAAAATATGAAAATATTGGTTGTTGGCAAAGGCGGCCGCGAACATGCTATTGTATGGAAGCTGGCCCAGTCTGATAAAGTCAATAAAATATACGCCGCGCCCGGCAATGTCGGTATGGCCGAGCAGGCCGAGATCGTGCCCATCGAGGTCGAGGATCTCGACGGGCTGGCGAATTTCGCTGCCAGGAACGGAATCGACCTGACGGTGGTGGGGCCGGAACTGCCTTTGACCCTTGGCATAGTGGATATATTTGAGAGTAAGGGATTGCGCATTTTCGGGCCCAATAAGGAGGCCGCGGAGATTGAGGGCTCGAAGGCGTTCGCCAAGGATTTCATGCAGAAACATCACATCCCCACCGCCAGGTTCAAGGTTTTCGAAAGCCATTTCGAAGCCCTTGATTTCGTCAGAACCGCCGGCTTTCCGCTGGTGATAAAGGCGGACGGCCTGGCGGCCGGTAAGGGAGCGGTTATCGTAAACAATCCCGATGAGGCCAAGGCTACCGTTGAGAATATCATGGTGGAGCGCGTATTCGGCGAGGCCGGTTCCAGGCTTGTGGTGGAGGATTTTCTTGAGGGTGAGGAAGTCACGGTAATGGCTTTCACCGACGGCGAAAGAGTGGCTCCCATGATCTCGGCCCAGGATCACAAGAGGATCGGTGACGGCGATACCGGCCCCAACACCGGAGGAATGGGGGCTTATGCTCCCACGAATATTGTAACAGAGAACCTCATGAAACAGATCGTCGAGGAGATCCTCGAACCGACCGTAAACGGCCTGGCGGCTATGGGCAGGATCTACACCGGGGTGCTCTATACCGGTCTCATTATCACCGATCGCGGCCCCAAGGTTCTCGAATACAATTGCCGCTTCGGCGATCCCGAAACGCAGGTTGTCCTGCCGCTTCTGGATTCGGATCTGGTGGAGATTTTTTCCGATATTATCGAGGGCTATCTTAATGTTAAGGAAATCAAATGGAAAGACGCCAGTTCGGTATGCGTGGTTCTGGCCTCCCGGGGTTATCCGGCATCATCGGAAAAAGGTATACCGATTGAGGGGCTGGAAAATTGCGAATCTGATAATTGCGTTGTCTTCCACGCCGGCACCGCGCGCGGGAGCGGCAAATATATTACGGCGGGCGGCCGCGTTGTGGGGGTTACCTCCGTTGACAGTACCATGAAAGGCGCGCTGGAACGGGCGTACGAATGTGTCGACAGAATCAGTTTTGATGGAATGCAATTCAGACGGGATATTGGACGTAAGGTGCGAAATTTATCAAATAGTTTTCTTTAGGCGGATTTAATGAAAGTACTGATTATTCTGGGAAGCAAATCGGATATAGAAACTACAAAAGGCTGCGCGGAGCTTCTGGATAAATTCCAGATTCCCTACATACAGGAGATTTCCTCGGCCCACAGGCAGCCGGAAAAAACGAGGAAAATCGTTAAAGAGGCCGAGGAAAAAGGTGCGGAGGTGATCATAACCGCCGCCGGTATGGCGGCCCATCTCCCGGGAGTCGTGGCCTCCCTGACCACTTTGCCTGTTATCGGCGTGCCCCTGCCGGGGTCGTCATTGTCCGGCGTCGATTCCCTCTATTCGATTGTGCAGATGCCCGCCGGTATCCCGGTCGCCTGCATGGCCATCGGCTCCCATGGAGCTAAAAACGCCGCGATTCTGGCGGCTGAGATTCTGGCCTTAAAAGATGATTCCCTGAAAGCGAAGCTCAGATCATATCGGGAAGAGCTCGCAGCCGGATAAACGATACCGGTACCTATGACCTCCTTGAAATCAAAAATCAATACCCCGGAATCATCCACCAAACTGTCTCTAATATCAAATATCATTTTGTTAATTTTAAAATTTTATGGCGGATTTTTCGGCGGCAGCCGTGCCCTTATAGCCGATTGCATCAATTCTCTCCTGGATATTATCGCCAACTCCGCCGTCTGGATAGGATTGAAACTGGCCAAAAAGCCTGCCGACGAAGACCACCCGTACGGACACGGCAACGCGGACGTGATTGCCGCGTCATTCGTCGCCGTCATTATTCTGATTACCGGGGTCTATATAGGTTACGACTCGATCCACGTAATAATAGACGGTCATTACGCCGCGCCCAAATACTACGCCACTTTAATCGCCTTCTTTACAATTGTTGTTAAGCTCGTCTTATACACTTATACAAAAAGGATCGGAATCAGGTTTAAAAGCGCGGCGGTACTTGCCAACGCCTACGATCATAAATCCGATGTTTACGCGTCCTCCGGCGCCCTTTTTGGCATTTTTATTTCACAGATAGGATATCCCCTCCTGGATCCTATCGGCGGCTTGTGGGTATCATTCTTTATATTGCGTAACGCCATCAACCTGATAAGAGATAACATTCACACCCTGATGAGCGGCGCGCCGGACAGGGAAATGATAAAGAGAATTACAAAAACCGCCGACGAAATTAAAGAGGTCAGGGGTATCAATACCACCAGGATCAGGACCCTGGGCTCAAAGCACTTCGTCGACCTGGAAATATTCGTTGAAAAGGATTTAAGCGTTTTTGAAGGACATAAAATAGCCCACATGGTAAGGGATATTCTGGTTGCCAAATATGACGACATATCGGATGTTATGGTTCACGTGGAGCCTTATAGGGAGACTCAATAATGACAGTTCTCTTTTTTGAGGACCCATACTATCGGAATTTTGAACCGCTGTCGATCTCTCACCCTGTATATACGCTGCTATGCGGAACATCGAAGATCTATCAGAAATGGCTGATTGCCCTGGAACTGGACGATTATGGATTCCTCGCGCGTTCATATCTGGCCGATGTCCTGAATCTCGAGACCGGCAGGCCGGTTAACGCGATCCCGGCCGATGATTTTATCGTCTTAAACGGCCGCTTTCCGCCATCGCCGCAATTAATTTCGCAATTAGATGAACTGGGAGGCAACGAAGCGCTCGTGTCCGGCGATCTTTTGCTGGCCTATCGCGGGAATGCCGATACCGACGGCGCGACACGGGAAGCGATTCGAAATCTCCACTCAACCGACGGCCATGAAAAATTGTTGAAAGCATCTAAGATCAAGAGTATTGAATCGGAGTACCTGGAATATATTTGGGATCTGGTAAGGATAAACGGCCGGATGATCGCTGAGGAGTTATCCCGATTTGAGAAAGTTTTGCGAAAAAGAGAACTGGATTCAGGAAACAATTCTATAATAAACCCGGAGAATGCCGTCATAGGCGAGTCGGCCGCGGTCGGACCGTCCGCGGTAATAGACGCGTCCGAAGGCCCCGTCATAATTGAGGGAAACACAAAAATAGAGCCGTTCAGCTTTATTCAGGGTCCATGTTATATAGGTCCCGAATGCCGGATTGTCGGCGGTAAAATCCGTCCCGGGTCGTCTTTGGGGCCGGTGTGCCGGGTGGGCGGCGAGGTCGAAGAGTCGATTATGCTCGGTTACTGCAATAAATATCATGAGGGTTTCCTGGGGCACGCTTACCTGGGAGAATGGGTAAACCTCGGTGCCCTTACCGCCAATTCGGATCTTAAAAACAACTACAAAGAGATCTCGGTGGAAATAGGCGGTAAATCGGTTAATTCCGGAAGCGTAAAAGTCGGCTGCTTTATCGGGGACCACACCAAGACCGGAATAGGAACCATGCTGAACACCGGGATAAACATCGGTTTCTCCTGTAACCTCTATGGCGCCGGGCTTTTTAACGATAAAATAATCCCGTCGTTCAGCTGGGGTACTCCGGGAAATCTGGGAAAATACAAACTCGAAAAGGCGGTTGAGACGGCCGCCATCTCAATGAATCGCCGCGGAATAGAATTTACGACGGTTCATAATAAGCTCTTCGAGGAAATAGACGGTATCTCCTGAATATATATAATAAAAAAGAGATCTGCTTTGACGTCCGTTTTTTTAATTTCATTGACACTTATTGAACTAATATTGTATAGTTTGGGTTTATCAATTAAGCCCGATTTGTTACGGCCGATAAGAGTTAGAGGCGTTAAGTAAAAGGGAGTAAGATGCCAGAGTTAAGAAAAGATCCGGTGATTGGACGGTGGGTAATTATATCCACCGAACGCGGCAAAAGGCCATCCGATTTCCCCAGCGAACCTCGCAAAAGGTCGGCGAAGCTTTGTCCCTTTTGCCCCAACAATGAATCTTCTACGCCGCCGGAAGTCTACTCCGTTCGTGAGAACGGAAGTCAACCGAACTCCCCCGGCTGGTCTCTGAGAGTAATACCCAACAAGTTTCCGGCCTTGAGGATTGAAGGAGACCTCAATCGCGAGGGAGAGGGTATATTTGATAAGATGAACGGCATAGGCGCGCATGAGGTGATAATCGAAACGCCGGATCATATGAAGGATCTGGCTAACCTCAGTGTCGAGGAAATTGCTAAAACCGTTCACGCATATAAAGAGAGAATTATAGATTTGAAAAATGACGCCCGCTTTCAGTATATCCTTATTTTTAAAAACCAGGGCGAAGCCGCCGGGGCCTCATTGGAGCATTCTCACAGCCAGTTGATCGCTACCCCCATTATACCCAAAAGAGTATTCGAGGAAGTCGAAGGATCCAAAAGATATTACGAGTATAAGGAGAGATGTATTTTCTGCGACATTAACCGCCAGGAAATTCAGGACGGATCGCGCATGATAGTACGCAACGAGATATTCGTATCCTTGACTCCCTTTGCCTCCCGCTTTCCGTTTGAGGTCTGGGTTTTGCCAATAAATCATGGCTCGCAATTCGAGAATATAAACGATAACGAGGCGCTGGCCTTCGCGGATATTATGAAAACGACTCTCTCCAAGATCGCCGGGGCCTTAAGCAACCCCGCCTATAACTTTATGATTCATACCTCGCCCGTCGCCGGTTTTAACAAAAATCTATATCACTGGCATGTAGAGATTATACCCAAGTTGACGAGAGTGGCGGGATTTGAGTGGGGTACCGGTTTCTATATCAACCCCACCACTCCCGAGGATGCCGCACAATTCTTGAGGGAAATCGAAGTAGACAAATAGAATCTCCTCGGATTTGAATTCTTATTTTATCAGGAGGTACAAGTGAGTTTTTTAAAAATATTGTTGGTTTCCCCGGAAGCGGTACCGTATGCCAAGACGGGAGGATTGGCGGACGTCGCCGGCGCGCTCCCGCAATCGCTGGCAAAACTCGGGAATACCGTAAGGCTTGTTATGCCTTTATACAGGCATGTCGATAAAGATAAATTTGATTTAAAACAGGCCGCATCAGGATTGACGGCGCGGATCGCCGGCCGGGATGAAAAATTCAATCTATATAAATGCGGTCCGGACATCGAAGATCTGGAAGTTCTGTTTATTGATCACAACGGATTTTTCGACCGCCCGGAGCTTTACCGCGATCCCTCGACCGGCAACGACTGGCACGATAATGACGAACGTTTCGGCTTTTTCTGCCGCGCGGTCCTGGAGATATGCCGATCCCAGAATTTCATCCCCGATATTATCCACTCCAATGATTGGCAGTCCGGTTTATTACCGGCCTTATTAAAAGTGGATCCCTCATGTTCCGATTTTCCGAATACCTCCACGCTTTTCTCCATCCATAATATAGCCTACCAGGGCAATTTCCCGCCGGACAGTTTCGATAAGCTCGGGCTGGAAAAATCCCTTTTTGCCCCGGCCGGGGGATTCGAATACTGGAAAAACATAAGCTACCTTAAAGCCGGAATCTGGTACTCGGACCTTATTAACACCGTCTCCGAAACCTACGCCAAAGAGATTCAATCTTCCAACGAATACGGTTACGGTTTCGAGGGAGTGTTGAAGGATCGTTCGGATGATCTTTTCGGCATACTTAACGGCATCGATTACAGCATCTGGGATCCGTCGGTGGACGAGCTGATTCCGGCGAAATTCGGGCCGGAAAAGCTTGCCGGTAAGAAGAGATGCAAAAACGCGTTGAGAAAAAAAGTCAAGCTTCCCATGGTTCGCAGGGATATTCCGATAATCGGGGTAATCTCCCGTCTGGCCGATCAAAAAGGTTTCGATCTCATCGAGCAGGTTGCCGGCGATTTAATGGCTCTGGATATTCAGATAGTTTTGCTGGGTACGGGGGACGAGAAATATCACAAGCTCTTTTCGACGCTGCAGAAAAAATATCCCAGGAAGATCGCCGCGCTGCTTGAATTCAACAACGAAATGGCCCACCTGATCGAGGCCGGCTCCGATATGTTCCTGATGCCGTCCCGTTACGAGCCTTGCGGACTGAACCAGCTTTATAGCTTGCGTTACGGGACAATTCCGATTGTACGGAAAACCGGAGGCCTTGCTGATACCATCGAAAACGCCAACCCCGTTAGGGGAACCGGCAACGGCTTTGTTTTCGCGAAATACGACGCGAGGGAAATGCTCAATACCATCAAGTTCGCCTGCGAAGTCTACCGTGATAAAAATGTCTGGGAGATTATGATGCTTCGGGGTATGCGGCAGGATTTCTCCTGGGACGCGTCGGCGAAAAAATATATCGAGCTTTATAATAAAGCCATCGCGAAAAAAGCGTCCGCAATCGCTTAAGTGTAATCATAGTCTATCCGGCAATCCCGTTTCCCGGCGGGACTTTTTATAATTGACGGATATAAATATCCTGCTATTTTGTTAACAGTAGTAAAGGTCGCCGGAAAAGGAGGCAGTATGCGCGTGGTTATAATATTTATGATTACGATCTTAATATCGAATTTGAAGCCATCTCCCGCTTTTGGCTTCACCATTGATGAAATCGATATCTCAAAGCCATTTCCGCTGTCGCTTCTGGAATACCCGGTTTTCGATTCCCCTGATGATCCCTGGATTATTCTCGATGTCGATAATATCCGGGTAAACAGTGATAATTCGGGGCAGCTTCAAAACGAGGAAATGGTATGCATAAACCCGACCAACACAGCAAACGCGGTAGCCCTCTGGCGCGATTTCCGTCTTGGATACCGGCGGGTCGGCGTGGGATATACCCTCGATGCGGGGCAGACCTGGCATGATACCCTGCTGGTGGTTCCGCCGCATCCCCGTCAGTCCGACCCGGTGCTGGCTGTCGATGATGACGGCAATTATTTCGCCTGCACGCTCTGTCTGCAGTGGGGAAGCGGGCCGTCGGGGATTTATGTGCAGAAATCGACCGACAGCGGTGTCACCTGGGGAAATCCTGTCGCTGTTGTCGATTCTAATCCCGACTTTTTCGAGGACAAGCAGTGGATTACCATAGACAGAACATTCGGTTCCACGAATGGAAACATCTACATCCCCTGGGCGCGATTTGACGCTGATTTTTCGCAAAACCAGGTCGTGCTCTCATACTCTCATGATGGCGGCGCAAGCTACGGCGGGCCGGTTGCTGTTTCTGACGGCAGGTATATTCAGTGGCCCACGGTAACGACCGGAATGAGCGGCGAGGTGATCGTGGCCTGGTACAGCGGCTTTCCTCTGGGGATATATACGGATGTCTCCTACGACCAGGGAATTACGTTCGGCACCGATAGCCTGGTAGTTCCCATTAACACCGGCTCCATCGAGATAAACGGGAATATCCTGGTTTTTCCGTTTCCGGCCCTGGCGTCCGATGTGAAATTAACGTCTCCTTATCTGGGCAATATCTACATGGTCTTCATGGATTTTAACGTTGCCGATATGGATATATTCTTCGCCAGGTCGGAAAACACCGCCGGGAGCTGGACGACACCGATCCGTATCAACGACGATCCTCTTTTCAACGGCGCCGATCAGTTTCACCCCTGGATAACGGTGGATGAGGCCGGGATTATTCATGTCATCTTTTATGACCGCAGGCTGGATAACAACAACTGGCTGTTCGATGTTTTCTACACCAGGTCCGAGGATGGGGGAGACACCTGGACGGCCAACGAGAGGATAACAGATGTCTCCTCCGATCCCAGCCAGGCCGCCACCGCCGGCCTGATCGGCGAGTATATCGGGCTTTCGGCCTGGCAGGGCGAGGTTCAGATGGTCTGGACCGATACCAGAAACGGCAACCAGGACGTTTACGCCGGCCGATTGAGGACGACAGCAATCGAAGGGGAAACGGCGTCTATCCCGAAGAATCTCCGCCTCGGTTCGCCTTATCCCAATCCCTTCAACAACTCCGTGAATCTGCTGTTTTACGCTTCGGCCGAGAGTTATGTGGAACTTGACGTTGTCGATCTATTGGGACGAAAGATCGCCGATATCTTTAAAGGCAAATGCCGGATTGGGGAAAACCGGTTCTCCTGGAATGGAGTGGATTTAAACGGTAACGACGTCTCCAGCGGCGTATATTTTGTAAGGTTAAACGCGCGCGATAAGATAGAAACCAGAAAGGCGGTTCTCTTACGATAAATCGCTTGACAAACCGCCGATATTGGATAATTTTCTGTAAGTTCCCGTAAGGGAACAGCTTTAGTCTGCGGGAGTAGCTCAGTTGGTAGAGCACCACCTTGCCAAGGTGGCTGTCGCGGGTTCAAGTCCCGTCTCCCGCTTTTTAATTTAACGGAATCAGTCTGTTTTGTCATTCCTGCGAACGGGAGTGTTGAAAAATCCCTAATAATTGGCTATAGATAATTGAACGTAAAATACGGCGGCTGGAAAGCCGCCGCTATTAGGGAGATATAAATCAAAAAATTACCCTAATAGCCCCGACTTTCAAGTCGGGGCTACTTTTTCAACAAGCCCGAACGCGGAAATCCGGAAACGATGAAAAAGGACAGATCGACGATCTGTCCCTACGTCCATCGATTCCGCACGGGTCGATCTAGGATCGAGCCTCGTCGCCAAAAAAATATCCAAGATATGACGCTAATCCCCGGTCTGCCTATTTCATTTATCTGACCTTCTGTCAAGCAGATAAGCTGCCGGCGCAGCTTCCAAACGGATCGGCCAAAAAATAGTTGCGATGGGGCAATGTAATTTTTAAATTATAAATATTAAGTGCCCACTTATACCTAGACCTAAAAAACGGGAGGAATTAAATGTCATTTTCTGAAGACCAGAGTCATTCCATTAGCTTGGCCGATGCCAAAAAAATGACCCAGGATTATAGAACTGCCGCCGGATCGGGTGCTTTTCTGGGTGGATTTATTAGTAAGAATGCTGTAACAGGAATCCTGGGGCAGGCAGGCTGCACCGGCCTGCGAATTTATAATGCGCTTAATGAAGACGGAAATCCGACCTTTGTCCTCGTTGGGGTGAAATCAAACGGAGAAGACATAACCGGCGGAGAACTGGCCGAATATGTAATCGGATGCCCCCCGCTTTGCCCCAATGCGAGCGAACTTGCCGGCACCGCATAATTCAGGGCGGGGCAGATGTATCTTCTTACTGTCTTTAGCGCCTTTTCGGTTCTTATACCTCTTGCAACCGGACTGATACTATTTTCGAGATTAGCTCTTGAGTTGAAATTGCTTCTCCTTTTATTCTTTATCGTAGCCATAGTGGAAGGTTATACCTTTTACCTGTTCATGAATGATCGGAATCCATACTGGGTACATCATTTTTATGCGCCGATTGAATATATCATTATTGCCACGGTATTCTCTTTCTGGCAGCGGAAATCATGGGCAAAGAAGATTATCCGTCTGAGCATTCTACCATTTTTGATTCTATGCGCCTGGGATATTTCAGGCGGAGGCGATCTTAAAGATTTCAATGCCTTTCCGATCTCCGTGGCCTACGCGCTTTATGTGGGGATATCTGCCTATACCCTTGTAAACCTCGATCATGGCTCCGATAAATCCGTTGCCCGTGATTGCCGCTTCTGGATCGGGACGGCTTTATTGATTTATTCGGCCGGAGCCCTCGCTTACTTTTCATTTCATGATATGATCGTTGCCAATTACCTTATAGAAATTTGGGCTGCCCACCTGATACTTAACATTATCGCATACATTTTATATTCAGTTGGAATCATGTGCGAGGCCAAGGCATGGAACCGGGTTGGAGCATAATTGTCACAATAGCCGTATTTGTCTTGCTGGCTATCGGCATATCCGGCAGCGTATTTATCTATAACAGGAGAATAAGTGAATCGGAAAAACGATTTTATCGCCTGTTCGACAATGTATTCGATGCCCTTATTCATTTCAATCCGGAATGGCAGATAATCAATGTGAACGAATCGGCCTGCAAGCTCCTCGGCTATTCTAAAAAGGAATTTTCAAGGCTGAAAATCGGGGCACTGATTCCCAAAAGAGAGTGGAAACAGCTGCGGACTGAATTCGAGAAAACCCTTAAAAGCGGCCTGGATTTCGTTGGCGAAACTCACTTGAGATGCAAGAAAAATGATGTAATTCGAGTCGATATAGCCGCGACCAAGATAATAATGTCGGGGGCGGAATATATTCTTGCCAGCGTTAGAGATATCGGCCAGAGGCGAATAGTGGAGGAAACCCTGAGAGAAAAAAATATCGCATTAAAAGAATTGTTAACCCACATCGAGGAGGAAAAGCTTAATATAAAAAAGGAGGTCGCCAAAACGATCGATCAGGTGTTAATCCCCACCGTGGATAAAATCGTTGAGGAGGATGGGGCCGTCAACAGGGCCTATTTTGATTCATTGAAAAAGACGCTCAAAGAACTATCCGCCTCTACGGGAGGCGCTCCCCATTTTTATTCAAAATTAACGCCTCGCGAGGTTCAAATCTGCAATCTAATCAAAAGTGGGGTGACCTCAAAGGAAATCGCGGAGGCATTACACCTGTCGATTGAGACTGTCCTCAAACATCGTAACACAATCAGGAAAAAACTCAATATCTCCAATACGGAGGTGACCTTGGCCAACTTCCTTGCAGAATCCGATTGAATAATCCCGCTATTCGGGATAAAAAATACAATCTCTATTTTGGACGTAACACATTGTAATTAGGATACTTAATAAAATTAACGGGTATTAGAATATACCCAATAAATACCTGTTTTTACCCTATTGCTTTTTTTCTCAAAATCCCCAAATTATAGTCAATTAGGGGCCCGGACATATAATTACGGGGGGGATATGTTCCGGGCTCCGATATATGCGGATACGGTTATTAGTATTGGACCGTAGAGGGGAGAGGAGCATCTCTTGATCAATAAGCAAGTCGCATTTATTTTATTAACTTGATCGGCGCTCATTTTTAAATTTCCCGCAAATCCAGGAGGGTTATGATAAAAAGACTTATTATCCTTTTACGACCTCTATTTACTGTTCTTCACCGGCAAGCCGCTTGGTGCCGATAGGGCATTTAAGGAAAGCTCGACAACCACGATTCGGGGTTAGCCAGGACTGATGGCGGACTTAAGAAGCTGCTGGCCTGCGGGGAGGTAAAACGGCGGGCAGCCTTTTATCTATCGGCCGGTTCTCGCAGGTTGTTTTCATTATGCTGGTATATGGAAAGAAGTCGAGGGCTAACATTTATCAGTAGCTGCAACTTTCATGAATAACAGATTGGAGTTGGATCATGTCGCAGGATAAGGCATTGACAGAAAAAAAGTTATCGGCTTTATGGAATAATAAGACAATAAAGGAAATCGATACCAGGGGGAAAAGGATCGTAATGTTCAGCGATATGCACCTCGGAGATGGGGGAAAGGCGGACGATTTCCGGCACAACCACATGGCCTTCGGCCGGGCGCTGGATTTTTACCTGAAAGAAAACTATACGGTTATTCTGCTGGGAGATATAGAAGAGTTCTGGCAGTTTGATTCTGAACGGGTCTTTAAGGAGTATGATTCTACGGTCTATAATAAATTCAGGGCGTTTAAAGAAGGCTTTTTCTATCGCGTGCACGGTAATCACGATTCTGAGTGGGGAACTCCCCGGGACCCGGCGAGATCGATCGTTGGAAAATCCGAGGTCGCTTCAGAGGCCTTAAAATTGAGGGATAAGGATGGAGAAGCTCGGATCTTACTTGTCCACGGTCATCAGGGTGACGAAGAGTCTGATAAGCACAGCTGGTCCAGCAGATTTTTTGTCCGGCTGTACAAAATTATCGAACCCATCATAAAAATCGATCGCCTTGCATCGGCGACAAAATGCCAGATTACGAAGGGCTATGAGAGAATTCTCTATACCTGGGCGAAAAGCTCGAAAGTTATGCTGATATGCGGTCACTCGCACCGCGCCATTTTCAGATCCATATCCTATATTGAAAGATTGGAGGAGGACGTCGTCCGGTTAGAGAAAGAAATACGGGATATTGGCGAGGATAAAGAGCTTCTGGAGAAAAAACGCAATGAGCTTAAAAAGAAGCGCGCAGAAATAAAAGACGAGAAAAAGAAAAACAGGGAAATTACCCCCGTCGAAACCGAAGGTGAAACATTGCCATGTTATTTCAATACAGGCTGCGCTTTATATCCCAGCGGCATTACGGCTATCGAAATTGACCATGATGAAATGAGATTGGTTGAATGGAGCAGAGATAATGAAAAAAAGGAGACTCCGGAGATATTTGATAGAGATTCGCTGAGCGATTTTATCAAGAAGATTGTATAGAAGACAGTCTATTCATAATACTGGAATCGCTGTTTTAGGTGATTCCTGTATGACGGAAAAGAATCGTTTTGGATCTATTCGGAAATATACATGGAGATAATGTTAAATGGGCGAGCCTGATTCGAAAATAATAGACATGCATATGCACGTGGGTCTTCTGGGTGATAAATGGCCTTATTGGGGGCATTTCTCCGATTGGTATCGGCGCCAGATTGTCTATAAGTTATTCCTGTTTTATTCAAGGGTTGATGAAAAGAACGTTTCCGATCTCTTCCTCAGGGATATGGCCATAAAAACCATAGAAAGCAGTAATCTTAGTAAAGTCGTTTGCCTGGCCCTTGATCCCGTTTACGATGCTAAGGGTAATAGACGAACCGATCGCTCCAATGTATGGGTAGACAACGACTTTATTATAAAGGAGCTAAGAAAAAACCTGCCCGATAAAGTGCTTCTCGGTGCCTCGGTACATCCCTATGATCCTCAATTTCTAAATCGCGTAAGAAAGTGTGTTGACGAGGAAGCGGTCGTGATGAAATGGCTTCCGTCAGCCCAGCAATTTGACCTTGCCGAGGAAAAAACCAGGGACGCCATGCTGTCCCTTGCGAAAGTCGGACGTAACGAGAAACCATTGCCTTTGCTGCTTCATATAGGTCCTGAATTTGCCATTCCGACAACTGATGAAAAAACCAGTTCATATGATTATCTCAGTTGGTCGTGGACTGATAAGTTGGTTAATTTCCTGCGGGGTCGAAAACGATGGCATACGCCCGGAATCCGCAAAGTTCATGAAAATATAAAAGCGGCTCTGGATGAGGGTCTGACCATTATTTTCGCGCATGCCGGGCTGCCCTATTTTTCATCGGGGCTGCTGGGTCGATTTCTGGAGCACTCTGATTTTAAGACGGTCGAAAAATACCTCACCGGAACAATAAAAGAGGATTTTAAAGGCAGGTGCTATACTGACGTATCCGCATTCTGCACCCCTTTCCGGCATAAATTCTTTTCCGAGATTAAAAAACTTCCCCCTGAGCTGCTGCTTTTAGGCAGTGATTTCCCGACGCCCGCATTTGAATTATCGGCCGATCTTGCCGAAATACTTGAGGATTTTAAGGCTGTTTTAAAGGGTCAATTATATCGCATCGTAGTGCCGCAGGGTAATCTCCTGGATGTTAACTGCCGGGAACTTCAGAAGGCCTTTCCCGGGCACCCTATGTTCACCAATTTCTCTAAGTTAATTTGAACCGATTTGCGATTGGCCGAATACGAAATGTGCGATAACTAATTAAAGAATTGTAGCGACATTTTAACCGGAATGGTAAGTCAACCAATTAATCATCTCATCATTATGCAAGGAGGAAAGTCATGAGACGAAGCTTTGTACTCTACCTGTTAACATTATGTTTGATCCTTGGATCGTGGATCATTTTATCGGCCGAGGAGCCGTGCGAGGGCGGTCCCATCGAGGCCCTCAATGACGATCCCTGTGAGCTCAAGAAGTGGATCGGGGTGGAGGACAGCACCACCGCCTGCCAGATACTCTGCCTTATGGAGATGGATCCGGAAAAGTGCGGTATAAATCCCTCGTGGATAGGCGGCAAGGTTATATTCGATGAACAGGCCGAGCACGGATTCAGTTTCGATCACGCTACGGTTATAATCGCCGAGATAGTCGCCGGGGCTTTACAAACCAATACCTGCCAGATCAGCGAAGACCCGAAATACTATGACGGTGGAACCTGGTACATTCCTTACAATATCGTAGAAGTCAATAGATAGAAGTTCATTTCGGAGTTACGGATCGAAAATCTATCTCGATCTTAATGTTGAATAGGTATGACCGGTACCGGCGATTGGATACAAACGAAAATCTCAGTTGCTGAACGGCGGGCGGCTCTATATAAACCTGTCAGGCTGATCTTAGATCAGCCTGACTTAAAAAAACCCGATTATTTGTTGACAATCATGACAGGGGGGGATATTTTATTAATATAATCCAATTTTGTCGTAATAGCGGGGGAGGGTCGAAAGTGTCACTTAATTTAAGATATAAGATTTCCGGATCTATTTGATTACATTCGAGAGGACACAAAATGTTCAAAAAGCTCAGAGAACAACAATTCAGATTTTCTAAAGACGGAGAGGATGTCTTAACATTGTCTTACAAAGGCGCTCGTAATTGGGATGTGTTGTATAAAGGTGATGTTATTGGCTCCTTTAAATTCAATCGGAAGGAACTCAAAAGAGGTCGGGAATTTAAACTGCCGGACGGATCGGATTTGCTCCTGAGGTATGTTAAGCGCGGTAGCCTGTTGTTCTGGGAAGCTTCCCTTAACGGCAAAACTGCTTATAATACTCTGGTAAGCCAACACAGGTATATCTGGGGCTCCTGGTTAGCCGTCGCGTTTATTTTCCCGCTTTCTCTAATAGTGCAGTACGCTGATGTGCCGGGGGCGGATGAGGTGGTTATCCCGATCATTATTATTGAGGTGCCCCTAATCTTGGCGGTGGCGTTTTTGGTTAAGATACGATGGAAGCCTGTGGCATGGATAATGGCAGTACTGTGGGTAGTCGGACTTGGTGCCGAATGGTTGTCATTTATATCCGACCCGCAGGGTATTCCGCCCATTCTTGAAACGATTGGAGTATTAATATTCCGAGATTTTCTGGTAAATGCTAAATTCGTCTGGAGGGTTTTGGATCAACTGACATCTTACATGCAGGCTTAAAAGACAGGAATAGGGATATCTATTGTAAGCAGGTTGGCACGGCACCCTTTCTTATCATGCTCAATCGACGATATCCGGGCTCAGGTTTTAGCGGCATTCGCTCGATTGTCAAGGATCTGATGGAAATTCTAGCATGAATACACTCTTTGATCGGGGAGAATTTAGGATATTAACAGAAACAAAATTTCATACATTAGAAGAAGGGGAAAATGATCATGTCTAACGGTATGAATAACAACGAGCAAAAGGAAGCTGAAAAAGTATCTGATGCGCTGGATTCATTCGATTTCAATTTCTCAGAGTTCGAACCCTGGTTAAAGAACAATGGGTTTACGGTCCATGATGTTGGGAGGTTCTTCTCATTTAAAGGGGGCTACGGGTATATCCAATTAGAATTTGTGATCATAGGTGGCAAGAGTACGGTCGTGAATTGCTCATATATACCATATTCGAATACTTCCAGAGGTTACGGTTTGGTTGTGGAAGGGGTTTCCAGTTCGGGAAAGTCCCTTTCCGGCACGAGCATGAAACTCCTTAAGAAATTGAGGTACGATCTGGTTGGAACTATAATAGTCAATGTGATTGTGGAAGAAACAGGGTTGGAAGTTGAACCAACTAATAGCCTCGATGATGAACTTGAGTTAGATGAACTTGACGTTCAGGAGATTATTCTTAGGGTAGAAGATGAATTTGATATTATAATTCCCGACGAAGAGATGGAAGGCTTCGGCACGGTCGACGATATAATCACCTTTGTAAGAAAGACAAAAGGCATGCTGTGATTCCGGAATGGGCGGCTACGCAGGGAGTTAGGCGTAATCGAAATACTGTTTGTTGCATCTGCGATTTCAAAACAATGTTTTTTGAGAAGAAAATTTAGGAACTAGTCTCGAAAAGAGGAGGAAATATGCTTTTTCAAATGCTCGATCAGGTGGTGTCTCACCTAAATGCATTGGATCCCAAAAAGGTGGCGCCAGTATTATTGAAAGAACTGAAAAGAGTAAGTCCCGATTACTGGAAATCTATGCGGGAAAATATGAAGAGGGCGAAAGCAAAGGAAAACGCAATCAAAATTGCTGAACATGCAATTGCCACGGGCATTCTTTTAAAAATAAAGGAAACAGCAGGAATTGCTGAACTAATGGTATCCATGATTAATGATAGACGAACAAATGCAGCCCTACGTTGTGCTCTTGTCGGCAGCTTGGCGTTATTAGTAAAGCCAAGAGATCTTATTCCGGATGATGCACCAGGCGGACACGGATTCCTAGATGATACAATTTTATTAAGAAGT
>CP070813.1:2498735-2519032 GCA_020344055.1 Candidatus Zixiibacteriota bacterium
AAGTCTCCGTACTTGACCGCGCGGGTGGCAGGTACGGAGAACTGCCACCACAAAAGAATAATCGTAACCCACACCAAGGAGTGGGGCACCAATTATCACAATGAAAAAATCGGGGCGCGGTGAGGCGCCCCGGAGGTGGCCACCCCCGCCTGCGGCGGGGTTCGGAGTAGTCCGAACGTTACTTATGGTTCAATAACCTGATCCGTCATGGCTAAATCGGGATCTGTCTCGGCTATGGCATTGTCTATGTCTTCCCGGTCGTAAGTACCGGGGTTAAGCTGTTCCGGCGAAACTATCTCCTCCCTTCCGTTAAATGTGAATATTCCATTGTTACGGGTGGCCACCAGCACACCTTTTTCCGATCTGCAAAATCCGGCGATCTCCATTCCCTCGTAACCCTCGACCACCTTCAGGCTGTCGCTGGCGTAGCGCAGCAAACCATTCGAGGTGCCGATATAGGTTGCGGCCGGGGTGGTCATGATGGTGGTGACATCGTAGTATTCGCTGGAATCGGCCACGAACATCTGCGCCCACTGGCCGCCGTCATAGCGGAACACCGCCTCGTCGGTGCCGACCCAGAGGAAGGGGTAGACATACTCGAGGGCGTTGACATAATCGAACATGGCGGTATCGCGTTCGAGGAACCTCTCCCGCCATTTCTGCCCGTCGAAATAGTAGAGTCCGTCGCCGTGAGTTCCCACCCAGAGGCCACCGCGATCTTCGGCCAACGTAGTTACCACCATATCGCCTTTCAGCAGGGTATCGAAGGGGCAGCTTTCGAAATAGCCGATATCATCGCAGTGATACCAGAGGCCGACGTCACTGCCCACCAGGAGACCCTCTCCGAAAGGGATCATATCGTATACCTCAGAGCCGAGCTCGATCTTGCCCACGGTGGTGACATAGTTATTATCGAGCCGGTAGAGGCAGTCGGCGCCGATATAGCGACTCTCATTGAAAGGCAGAATCACGTTGAGATAAGCGATCCGGGCGTCATTGCGCCTCTCGGCGGGCTCTTCTCCTCCTGTCAAGGAAGGCACGACGTAAATCCCTTTGTTGGTGCCGATGACAAGCCGTCCCTCATCCATCAGGATGGTGGTGATTTCGGGATCGGCCCGGTTTCCACCCTGGAAGCTTCCGTCGAAGGCGACAGTTTCGGGTACGGCGTAGATATCCGCGGTAGCGGTTCTTTCCACGATACGCGGTTTCTTCTTCAGGCTGGCGAAGATAACCACGCAGAATCCGATCAAAGAGATTACGATGATCGCCGCGAGTGATCCTTGTTTGTTCATTTTTTCCTCCTTTGTTTTTTGGTTGTCATTTCCGATCGTATTTAAAACAAAGGGCATGCCGCGATCATAAGCATTTGATTTGCAAGGAGTTATAAAAATTCGACAAGCGTGGCGATTGTGTCAATAGAGGCGTAATGAGGAATTGCTGACACAAAAAAACCGCCCCGAGGGCGGTTTTAATCGACTTTAGGTAACGTAGCTATTTCGTTACCTTTCCGGCCTTAAGACAACTTGTACAGACTTTTATCGTCTTCGGTTTGCCGTTAACTCTGGCGTGCACCGTTTGTAGATTTATCTTGAAACGTCTTTTGGTGACGTTATGTGCGTGGCTGACGTTGTTGCCGCTACGGGGTTTCTTTCCACAAATTTCGCAAACCTGCGCCATCAGTATCCTCCAAAATTTTCACCAATATATGGGATTTCCGGAATATGGCAAGAGATTTAATTGCGTTATTATCGCCCTATCCGGCTGTCCCGATACGTCTTGACATTAAATATAACCCGTTTTAAGTTCATCCTGTGCCTGAAAAACCGGTTTTAAATTCCAGAAACAAAAAACCCCGGGGCCTTGATTTCCTCTTTTCCGATGTCCAGTACCTCAAGGGGGTGGGCCCCAGGAAGGGCGAGGCTTTGAAAAAGCATGGAATCAAAACCGTATTCGATCTTTTCTATTATGTTCCCAGAAAATACCTCGACAGGTCGTTGATCACGCCTCTTGATAAGCTGGAGGAGGGAATGACGGTGACGGTTCTGGGAACGGTGGTCGCTTTCGGCGAGGTCAGAAGAAGAAAAAGGTTGTATAAGGTCATTATTGAAAATAACCGCGCCGAGCTGGAGCTGGTCTGGTTTTCGGGATACAGGTATCTGCAGAACGCCTTTTCCGAGGGTGATGTTATCTGCGTGTCGGGCACGGTAAGGAGGTATGGCGGGCTGAATATCCCTCATCCGGAGTTCGAGGTGGTGGGATCGAGGGAAGAGGAGACCATCCATACCGGGCGCCTGATTCCGATCTATCCCGAAAACTCATTATTTAAAAGTATAGGTCTTCATTCCCGCGGGTTGCGAAGGATAATAAAACCGGCCCTCGACCATCTGGCTGCAAATCCCTGCGAGACGATTCCCGAAAGATGGCGCAAGGAATACGGCTTATATGATCTCACCAGGGCGATTTACCAGATTCATTTTCCGGATAAAATGGAGACCGCCGATTCGGGCCGTCAACGCTTGGCGTTCGAGGAGCTTTTTTACCTGGAGCTGATACTGGCGGGCCGGAAAAACAATCGTCGAAAGAAAATGACCGGCATTAAAATCGGGCCGCCCAAGAAGCTGGGGCGCAGACTGCTCGATAGCCTCGGTTTCAAGCTGACAAAGGCGCAGGTCAAGGTCCTAAATGAGATATACGCCGATATGGCCGCCGGTTTTCAGATGAGCAGGGTAATTCAGGGCGATGTAGGCAGCGGCAAGACTATCGTGGCGGTTCTGGCCATGCTGGGGGCCGTGGAGAACGGTTTTCAGGCGGCGATTATGGCGCCGACCGAGATTCTCGCCGAGCAACATTATTTCTCTATTTCGGAGCTTTTGAAACCGCTGGATATCAATACCGTTCTGATAACCGGGTCTATAAGAGGAGCCCGCAGAACCGAGACGATGGAAGCGATCGCCGGAGGAAGGGCCTCGGTCATTATAGGCACACACGCCTTGATCCAGAAGAAGGTGGAGTTTAAGAATCTCGGTTTTGTCGTGATCGATGAGCAGCAACGATTCGGCGTGGCGCAGCGGGGCGATCTTCTGGCCAAGGGGATGAATCCGGACATACTGGTGATGAGCGCCACTCCAATTCCCCGTACCCTCGCCATGACCATCTACGGGGATCTCGACATTTCGGTTATAGATGAGATGCCGCCGGGCAGAATCCCGGTAAAAACCAAGCATGTTCCGGAGGATAAACGCCGGGAGATGTATGATTTTGTGAAAAATGCGGTCAATGACAGCCAATCGGCCTATGTTATTTATCCATTGGTGGAGGAGACCGAAAAATCGGATCTCAAGGCGGCTACGGAAGGTTTTGAGAATTTAAAAGAGGATGTTTTCCTGGATCTCACCGTCGGGCTTCTTCACGGACGGATGAAGGGTGAAGAAAAACAGAAGATTATGATGGCTTTTAGAGACAGAGAAATCGATATTCTGGTGTCTACGACCGTCGTCGAGGTAGGTCTCGATATACCGTCGGCGACTATAATGCTGGTTGAACATGCCGAACGGTTCGGTCTTTCACAACTGCACCAGCTTCGCGGAAGGGTGGGCAGATCCGGGATAAAGTCATACTGTTTTCTCATGACGGGCGCGAGGGTCAGCGAGGAGGCTTCCAGAAGAATCGAGGCTTTGACCGGGATATCGGATGGTTTTAAAATATCGGAAATCGATCTGCAGTTACGCGGGCCGGGCGAGATACTGGGGACCAAGCAGCATGGAATGCCGGAGTTAAAAGTGGCGGATCTCACCGATACCCGGCTGATATCTCTTGCCCGCAGGCTGGCCTTCGATATGATCGAGGAGGACCCGGGATTGAACTTGCAGGAGAACCGTTTCATAAAAACTGTATTAAAAATGCGCATGGGCAAGAAACTTAAATATTCAAAAATAGGGTAATATATTAAAAGGAGGATACTTGAAGGAGAAATCGGAAAAATCATTGAAGATGGCCGGGGAACTCCACAAGATGGTCAGGGAGATGATCCCGCAGGCCGGCGATCTCGATCTGCAGAGGCTGCTCAAGCAGATCGAGGCCGACGTAATGGACCTCGAGCACAAGTTGTCTATGGCAATAAAGTTATCATCAAGGGAGTAAGTCAATGAGTGACGAGGAGAGAAATAATAGCGGTATCGGTCCGGATTCGAAAAGCCTGGGATCTTATTTCGTTCAACTGGTATTGTCTTTTCACGCGGCGGCGTGGCAGCAGATGGGGAAAGTGGCCAGCATTATGACGGGCAAGATCGAGCGGGATTTGAATATGGCTAAACATTCCATCGATATGCTGGGTATGCTGGAGGAAAAAACCAGGGGGAATTTAACTGAAGACGAGGAAAAATACCTCAAACATGCGCTTTACGAACTCCGCATGAATTACCTGGATGAGATGAAGAAAAGTCCGGATCAAGCTAAAAAGGAGCGGGAAACGGCTGAGAGCAAACCGCCTGAGGACGAAGATTCCTCTTCGAACAGCGCCGAAGAAAGCAAAAGTGATTGACGAAATCTATGCCCGATGGCGACAAGCCCGGCGGTCGGTATGCCGCCTATTTCGATATTAATAACCCTCAATAAATTGTCGAACTATGTATTGGACGTGAAAGTATAATAATTTGAGCAGGTTAGCGATATCATAATGACAAGAATAATCAACAGGATAAATTCCGCCCTCGGGGATCGAGTTGAGGAGAATGTAATCCTTTCTCCCTATACGAGTTTCGGAATAGGGGGGCCGGCTCGATATTTTTACGTGGCCAAAACAACATCCGGGCTGGTCCGCGCTATCAGGGCCGCCCGAGCCAATGACATCCGGTTTTTCGTCCTCGGCGGGGGATCGAATATACTTTTCGATGACGCCGGTTTTTCGGGGCTGGTTATCAAGGATAATACCGATAAGTTTCGAATAAACGGCGGAATAGTCTCGGCCCTGTCCGGTACCATAGTAGACAGGCTGGTTGACGCCACCGTGGAGCGGGGATTGGGCGGAATGGAGTATGCCGCCGGAATAAAGGGCACTATCGGGGGAGCGGTACACGGCAATGCGGGAGCGTTCGGCCACGCCATAAATGAGATCCTGGAGAGCGCCGTATTGCTTTCGGATGATGATAAGATCGAGGTCGTGGACAACGATTTTTTCCGATTCGCTTATCGGAGCTCGAGAATTTGCCAAACCGGGGATACGGTATTGTCGGTCAGATTGAGGCTCAAAAGTGAAGATAAGCGGCAACTTACCGAAATAGTTAAAGATAGGCGGAAATTTCGCCGGGAAAGACATCCGGTGGATATGGGCAGCGCGGGTTCGGTTTTCAAGAATATCCGGTCACTGGAAAATCCGGATGAGGTTATGCCGGCGGGAAAGCTCCTGGAGGAATCCGGCGTAAGAGGAATGAGCATTGGCGATGCGGCGGTTTTTGAAAAGCACTGCAATATAATTGTCAATCTGGGTGAAGCGACTTCGGAAGATGTGAAAAAATTGGTGGAGAAGATGAGAAATGCGGTTTTCGACAATTTTGGTATCGACTTGGAGAGGGAAATTCTATATATTGAGCCATAGAATTAACCGCGGAATAAGGAGGTCTAGCGAGAAATAGCTAAAGATTGAATTTAATTTAATTGGTCCGAGTGGGCCGGTAGAGATAATTCTGTCCAGTTTAGCGAAAATATTTGTAACGGTCTTGTTATTGGCCTCCCCGGCGCGAGCGGCCGTAGGCGATATTGAAGTTCCTTTTACGGCGAGTAAGAGGTTTTTGGTAAGAGATGAGACCGGTCCCCCTTCCGACAGGTTTGGAATTAATAAATTTGCCCCATCTTTTATAGTTAGACCACCGGCTGATAAGTACAGTCGCCATATATCGTTCTCCGAAAACGGCCGCTATATAATTTTTCAGGATTATTATGGCGTTGATAAACTCAGCTCGTTTCAAATTATCGGATTAAAAAACTATATCGATCACAGGGTGTCGGTCGTTTTTGCCGAATCCTGGAAAAAGGATCTGAAAGGCGAACTGGGCAAGGAGGGCAAAGAAGGCGGCGAGGCGGCGGTTCAGATCGACATTCCCTGGGAGCCTCCCAAATTGGTTCAAAGCATTATCGGCGAAGGAAAATCGAATATAAGAGTTTCCGGCATGAGGTCTATCTCCTTTTCGGGGCGATCGGAATGGGAGGACGGGCTTGAGAATACGGGCACTTTCAAGCAATCGAAATTCCCGACCCTCCAGATGGAGCAGAAATCGAGGTTCAAGGTTACCGGCACTATCGGTTCCAAGATCACCGTCGAAGTCGACCAGGATTCGGACCGGCATACGGAGCTGGCCAACACCATAAAACTCCGTTATACCGGGGAAGAGGACGAGATCATTCAGACCGTCGAGGCGGGAAACACCAACCTGGCTCTGCCGAACGCGCAGTTTATCGGTTATTCCGAAAACGTTCAGGGTCTTTTTGGAATAAAATCGACAGCGAAAATCGGCGATCTGAACATGACCATGATCACCAGCCAGGATAAAGGATCAAACGAGAAAGCCTCTTTCAGCGCCGGGGCCAGCGAAAACGTATTGCAAATCAAGGACTACGAGTACCTTAAAGATAGATACTTCTGGCTGAGAAGGGATTTCATTCCTCCCACGGATTCATTGATCTCGGTAGAGCTCTACACAAACGGGGAGCAGACCGATATACGCGGAACCGCTGTTGTCAATCCGATAGACGGGACTCCCACAATCACCAGCGAGGAGAGATTGCGCGGAGAATACGAGGAAAGCCGTCCCTTCAAGCAGTATGATTCCAACCAGTTTACCCTGTACAGGCTGAATTGGTTTGTGGTGCTGGATCAGTCGCTTCAGCAAAACCAGGTACTGGGGGCGTATATAAAATACGCCGACTGGTCCGATCCCAGCAATGTAGATACGATCGAGATAGGCAATCTGGCATTCGCGCCGGATTCGACGAATCCCGACAGTATGACTCTTGTCTTAAAGCTAATCAAAGACAGCACTCCCGACTCCTCTTTTACCACCTGGGATTATATGTGGAGAAACGTCTATGATCTTCGGACCCGCAATGTTTCCGCGGAGGGTTTCGAGTTCAAGGTGTTTCAAGGGGCGGGAGGCGCCGAGGGATTGATAAATGATCCTGACGATCAGGACGGTACCTGTTTTATAACCATACTGGGGCTGGATTCTCTGAATAACAATACCAATAATCCCGGCCCCGACTGCCTTTTCGATTTCAACAACACTGTGATTGACGCGGGCCGGGGGCATGTGATATTTCCCCCGCAGCTCGAACGGCCCTTTGATTTTACGGGTCTGAACGTACGGGCGCCGGAGATATATACGGTACAATCGAATCTGGAGGAGTATTCAAAATACTGGATTTACGTGAAGACCGCCGAAAGAGCGTCCACCTTTTCACTGGGGCGGGCGAACATAATCGAGGGATCGGAGGTTGTCAAGCTGTCGGACGGTACGGTTTTACGTCGCGGTGTGGATTATAGTATCAATTATGATATCGGTCAGATAACGTTCTTATCCGAGGAAGCCTTAAATCCCGGGGCCAATGTATCGGTTAATTTTGAGTATGCCCCGTTTTTCCTGCCTGAGAAGAAGAGCCTTTTCGGTCTGGCGGGACAATACAGCCTTCTGGAAAATTCCAACATCTCCATGGCGGCCATGTACAGGTCTGAAACCGTCACCGATCCCCGGCCGCGTGTGGGTCGGGAACCGCGCAAGGGCCTGGTATGGGACGGGAATTTCGCTTTTAATTTTCAGCCGGGAGTGATGACGTCGCTGGTGGACGCGCTTCCGCTGATCGAGGCCGATGCCAATTCGGCATTGAATATTTCGGGGGAAGTGGCCCAGAGTTTTCCCAATCCCAACACCAAGGACAAAGCTTATATCGATGATTTCGAGGGCACCCGCAATTACACCGACATGTCCAATCGCCGCGGTATGTGGACCAGTTGTTCGCCTCCTTTATACGAAGATGGTTCGAAATTGCCGCAGACCTACAGGGGTGATTTATGGTGGTATAATCCATACGATCCCGTCAGAATAACGGAAATATGGCCTGAAAGGGAAGTTCAGGCGCAGGATGACCGTCATGATGTCCTGTTTCTTCATTATTTTCCCGACAGCACCGCCATTTATCCGGAATCATCGTGGACCGGTATTATGAGACCGTTCTTTACCGGCCTGGCCGATCAAACGCAAACCAAGTTTATAGAATTCTGGTATAAGCCGGATCCCAACGCTTTGCTGGAAGCGCCGAAACTGCATCTGAATTTCGGGTTTATTTCGGAAGATATCGACGACGATGGCGTTAAAGATACCGAAGACAGGCTTAACGGACGCGAGGACGGGATCTTCCAGGTCGACGAGGACACCGGGCTTGACGGATTATTCAGCGTCAATGAACCGGGATACTCGGCCGGGAATCCCGATCCCAGCGGCGACGATTGGGCATATGACGACGATAATCCCAACGATTATTCCAGGATAAACGGAACCGAGGGAAACAGGAATGATCCCGATCGACGGGGGAGGATGGACAGCGAGGATATCAACAACAACGGTTCCCTCGATACGCAGGATGGCTATTACGAATATATCATAGATCTTGACGATCCCGATTACTATGTCGAAGCCACCTCCACCGGGTGGAATTTCGTACGCATTCCTTTTCAGGACCCGGAGGCATTTACCATCAGGGGAGCGGAGGGGTCGGCCGATTTTGCGCGGATCAATTATGCCCGTATGTGGCTGACCGGGTCTGCCGAACCGTACCTTTTACAGGTGGCCCTATTTCAGCTGGTGGGGAATAAATGGAAGCAGCAGGAAATCAGCATGCCCGAGGGCGACAGTCTGATCAGGGACGAAAAATTCGAGATCGCGGTGAAAAACACCCAGGAAAATTCGGATTATTATCCTCCGCCCGGCGTTGCCGGTGAGCTCGACAGGAAAACCGGCATTCGCGAAAAAGAACAGTCGCTGGTTTTGAATTATCAAAACCTGAAGCCCGGTCATACAGCAATCGGTTACTGGCAGTTATACCAGCCGGAAAATTATACTCTTTATAACAGGATCAGGATGTTTGTCTACGGGGATGAGTCGGCGGGCGACAGTTCCGTCATTTTCTTCTTTAGAATGGGGCAGGATTCAACGAATTTCTATGAATTCCGGACCATTCTGGAACCCGGCTGGTCGGCGAACAACGAGGTGGACATCGATTTTACCGGGATAACAAGGCTTAAATATGAGATGCAGCAGAGGTTATTGGATGATACCACGGCGGTAGCCGATACCGTCGTGGGGAAATACCGGGTAAAAGGAAATCCCTCGTTATCGGCCATTAAACGTTTTGCCATAGGCGTTACGGCGATTCCCCCGCCGGATAATGAGATCACTCCGGAGTTGCTGGCTCCCGTCAGCGGCGAGGTCTGGCTTGACGAGTTGAGAGTTACGGATGTGAGGAAGGAGTCGGATTTTGCCAGCCGTATGCAGGTGACGGCGAAATTTTCCGATTTCTTTGATGTAAGCCTTAATTACAGCAAGACGGGGGCTGATTTCTTTCCCCTTTCCGCGAAAGTGCCCTCGGGCGCCACTTCCATAAACAGATCTTTGAGGTTCAGCGTCAGGCTGGACAGATTTTTCCCGCCGTCTTTCGGGCTCAGCCTGCCGGTTACATATTCCTGGCAGAACACTCTTTCTCTTCCGAGATTGAAGCCGGGATCGGATATTATTTTGAGCGATGATTCTCGCCGGGATGAGCGCAGCGAGTCAACGCAGAGATCCTATACCATAAACCAGTCTTTTAATAGAAATACGAAAAATCCCATCTGGAATCTAACGTTAAACAGGATAAAGACAAACTATTCATATTCCAAATCCGTCAGCAGATCTCCCGCAAATCCCATAGGCGAACAGGAACGGTATAAAGGTACAGGCAACTACGATTTAACGCCTCGATCCAAGCCCTCGGTGAAACCGTTTTTCTGGACCAAATTTCTTTTCCTGCCCAGATCGCTACATGATACTCAGCTTATGTATCTTCCCACAAAACTTACTTTCGGGGCCGAGATTAACGGTAACAACTCCTATACCATAAATCAGCGCGGTATACCCACCTACACCCGGACCAAGGATCTCTCGTTGAACGCGTCCACGGGCCTGGGACTGTTCTCATCGCTCAAATCTAATTATTCCTTAGGTTCCGTAAGAGATATTTCCGATCCGAAAAGGTTCAGGCTCAGTATCGATCCGTCGAAACTCAAGCTCGGGCAGGAAAGGGAGTTTCAGCAGCGGTTTGATACCAGTTATCAGCCGAAAATAATTAAGCTGTTTGACCAGAGGTTTTCGTTCAATTCAAGTTATTTGGAGAATTCGGATTTAAAGAGGAATCCCGATTCGACCCGTACATCGGTAATGCAGTCGGCTATGCGGGCGGATGTTACCTTTAAAATATCAGAGCTTTTCCCCAAGGGCCAGGGAGGGAGAGGCGCGCCGCGGAGACCCGAAAATCCCCCCAAACAACCGGGCGGCGATATTGAGGATGATGATTATGACGAAGATGATGATGAAGGAAGAGATAAATTTACGCCGCTTGATATTCTCGGCGGCGTATTCAATACCTTTAAATCTATCAAGCCTATCAAAGGATCTTATGTCAAGGATAAAAAACTGACCCGGCAGGGACTCATCGAACGGCCCTCCTGGGAATATATTTTCGGTATCTCCGAGAACCCGAAGGCGAGGTCCAAGGCCACCACCGGACCGACCCCGAACCAGACGATCTATTCCGACACCTATAAATTCGATAGCGGATTGAAACCCGGCAGGAATTTCGATTTTGGAATCTCCTATAGCACGAAAACGACGGTGACTCTTTCGACCACCGAACCGACCAGATCGACGTCGGTAACTTTTCCCGATATATCCGTAAACATTTCCGGGCTGGAGCAGTTGCCTGTTTTTAAAAAGCTTTCAAGGACCGCGACCTATCAGCTTGTGTATTCGAAAAATGTGGATGAAAACGGGCGTGAGGATACAGGCGAGCTCTATAAACGGAATACCTCCAGGAGATTTTCGCCGCTTGTCGGGCTGAATTTCACTTTCAAGAACAATGTCAGGGCGACCATTCGTTTCGATAGAACCAGGTCGAAAAATGAATATCTCCGGGAAACCGGGCAGTCCAATAGAACCGAATTCGATTCAAATAAGAGTTTCAAGATAAACATTACCTACAGCTTGACGGCGCCCAAGGGTCTCAAACTGCCGTTTTTGAGAAAAATAAAATTTGACAGCCAGCTATCGATGTCACTCGACGTTGAAGTGAGCAGGTCGAAAAGAGAGTCCTTATTGAGCGGTACGAAGTCAACGGACGCGGATCGCAGCGATATCAAGGTACAGCCCAGATTGACCTATCAGTTTTCGAGATCCATTACGGGCGGTATAAGGGCGCTCTGGAACGATACCAATGACAAAGTGCAGCAGCGAAAGCATCATATACGCGAACTGGGGATAACCACGGAAATAAGATTTTAGTGAAAGACTTTACCGCACCAACCGTTTTATCGGCGCTGGGTTTGGTTATCATGTTTTGTTCGGGCCAGCCGCGATTTGACGCCGATCGAGCGTTCATGGATCTGGAAAAGATATGTTCCTACGGTCCCAGAATCTCCGACACGGAAGCCCATTTAAAGGCGGGCGAGTATATTTTTAATTCCATGAAGGAGACCACCGATATCTGCCGTATTCAACGATTTTCCATATACGATTCGGTCTTTAATACAAACAGGAATATGTTTAACATCATAGCGTCTTATTATCCCAAGTCTGCGAAAAGAGTCATGTTATGCGCCCATTGGGACAGCCGGCCGGTTTCGGATATGGAAGGCGATTCGAGCAAGATGCATCTTCCGGTCCCGGGAGCCAATGACGGCGCGTCCGGCACCGCCGTTCTGATGGAGTTCGGACGCATATTGAAAAAGCACAAACCGCCGGTCGGTGTGGATATCGTATTTTTTGACGGCGAGGATTACGGATCGGACGAGTGGTTATCGGGATGGTTTCTGGGATCGATGCATTTCACGGAGCAGATGGCCGGATACAGGCCGAGGCTGGCCCTGCTGATCGACATGGTCGGCGATAAAGACCTTCAGATATACAGGGAGGTTATATCCGAGAAATACGCCCGCGATCTGAACGACTACATCTGGCGTATAGCTGCAGAACAGGGATCAGCCGCTTTCATCGATTCGGCGAAACATACGATTTCCGATGATCACGTGGCCTTACTTTCCAGAGGAATAAAATCGATTGACATAATAGATTTCGATTATCCATACTGGCATACGCAGCAGGATACTCCCGACAGGTGTTCGGCGGAATCGCTGGGAGAGGTCGGCAGGATACTGGTTGCTGCCATCTATGATGAAAGGATCAGGGATTTTTAGTCGCAACAGTTTATTATCGATACCGTATATTAAACGGGTTAATGTTATGAGATCTAAAGGATTGCAAATTTCTCTGAAAACCATAGTTCTGATTCTTATCCTTCTCCGGATCTGCGCGGCCGATTACTCGTCCGTGCGGGAGGGTACTCTGGAGGAGAAGGCCCGGGGACGGTTGGATTTTGTTATTCAGGCCGATGTCGACGTAACGGGAAAGATTCGGGTGATCTCCAATCAGACCGGGAATATCAAAATCACCTATACCATCACCGCCCTGGCGGAATCCAAAGCGGAGGCAAATAGATTTCTGGGTCTTGTGGATATAAGACTGGATACGAACAGGCGCGAAAAGGCATTTCTGGAAATTCTCTCGCCCTCTCATGTGCCCTGGGGCGGAAGCAAGTATAACGTTAACGTGGAAATTCTTGCCGAGATCCCGGAAAAAATAAATATTGAGGGCAAATGCCGTTTTTCGGACCTGGAGGTTATGGGGCCCTTTCAAAATATAGATCTCGATTGTGAAAACTCATCCGTCTCCCTCAGTATGATATATGGATCAGTCAGGATATCTACCACGAACAGCAGCATAGTCTTGAAATCCATAAAGGGTGATTTGAGGGCCGAGACGACCAACGGATCGATAACCATCGACGGCATGGAAATTGAATGGGGATACGCGTTTCTGGAAACAACCAATGGCGGTATTACGTTGGAGGATATTCAGGGTTCTATCGAGGCGTATACGACTTACTCCCCTATCAAGGTTGATAATATAGACGCCTCGGAGGGATCGGTAGTTTTAAGGACGAATTACGCTCCCATAGATGTATCGAACGTTGTCGGTGAAATAATATGCGAAACGAATTATTATCCGGTTAATATACTGGATTCGAATATTAATCACGGTCATTCGAAGATCGAAACCAGTTATGCCCCTGTACGGGCTCAGTTTGACAAAGTGGAGAACTGCGAGGTCTATATTTCCAGCGGATATAACAATATCGAATTGGAAGTACCCTCGGAAACGTCCGCCAGGCTGGTGGCGTCCGTGGATAAAGGCGGCAGAATACATGCGAAGGGTATAGCGATAATACCTGTTTTGCTGGAGCCGACTTACTTAGAGGGGGTAATGGGTGAAGGCGATGCCCGGATAGAAGTCAAGGTAAATGGCATCGGCAATATTGATATAACCGGGCGGTAATTCGATTGTTCCATTGCGTTTCTCATCCAGCATAATGGCGGTATAAAAAAGGAGTGTTTATGGCGCGTTTGGCTCTGATGGTGATATTATTGAGCGTTTTACTTTATTCTTTTTCGGCGGGGGGAATAATCGACGGTATTGAATACCAGTCGGAATCGGTTGCCACCTCGACTCTCGTGTCGTCGGGGCTGATCAATCCCGCCGGTCTGGGCTTTTTCACCGCCATGGGATTGAGGTATTCCCACAGTTTCTCGGATTCTTCGTTCAAGGGAGATAACGCGCTTATGATCAGTTCCAGGCGCGGTTTTTTCGGGCTGGAATGGCTCAATCATACCGAGGATATTTTTCGAAGGAAATTCACCCTGGCCCTTGGAGATAGATTGCTGCCGAATTTCTATGCCGGGATGTCGTACAGCTGGTTTAACGGCAATCCCCTTTTTAAAAAGATAAAATTGTGGAAGATCGGCTTATTATATCATCCCTTTCCGAAAACGTCGCTGGGATTTATTGCCGACAGGATCAACGAGCCCGAATTCTCTTCTATAAGGCAAAAACGGCTTTACAGGCCCGGGATCGCGTTCCGTCCTTACAGAGACAAAGTAACTCTTTCATCGGATTTAAGGTGGATCGAGGGGCAGAACCCGGAGGAACTTAGCGGCAATTTCAGAGTTGAAGTATTGCCATTCTCCAGATTCCACTTCAGCGCCGAATACGCTACGGAGGGAATGTGGCGATTCGGAGTCGTCTATGATTTTGAAAAAACCAAGACGGGGGCGCAGGGCCGGCTGGATAGATCGCAGAATTACTCGGGCGGAAGTTTTTTCATCGAATTGAGCGCCCTGAACTACAGTTCCTATCTGGGATCGCGGAAGACAGGTTATGTGATTCTTGACAGGAGAATTGTTGAAGAAACAACCGTGAGAAGTTTATTCGCCTCGCCCGGGAGACCCTTTTATAAAATTATCCTGTCGTTGAGGAAGAGCGCCGCTGACGCCGCCATAGAGAGACTGATCATAAAAATCGACGGTGCCCGTTTCAGTCTTGCGTCGGCGCAGGAGATAAGAAACGCCATCATAGAATGCAGGAAAAGGAACAAAGAAGTTATAGTTTTCCTGAAGGATGGCAGCAATCTTTCGTATTACATGGCCTCCGCCGCCAACAAAATTGTTATGAGTCCCTCGGGGTATCTCGATCTCAGGGGACTTTACGCCACCGCGACCTTTTATACCGGATCGATGGAGAAGCTCGGGATTAAAGCGCAGGTAATAAAAAGCGGGCCTCATAAAACCTACGGCGACGCCTTCACCGAAGAAGGGCTTACCGATGAGGCCAGGGAACAGTTGAACTGGTTGATGGACGATCTGTATGAGCAATTTATGGAGGATATTTCGAACGGCAGAAGATTAACGTCAACGGAGATACGCGATATCATCGATAAGGGCCCGTATACGGCAAAAGACGCCTTTGAAATCGGATTGGTGGATAAGCTGGCTTATTACGACGACCTGATAGACGATATGGTTCCCCGGCCGTCCGGGATGGTCGATATCTATCGGCATTTCAACGAGGACTATTACAATTCCAGATGGAGCGAGCCGAAAAGGATAGCGATTGTATATGCCAATGGAAGCATCAGGCCGGGAGAAAGCGGCAGGAGTTTCTGGGAAGGCAGAATCGCCGGATCGTCTACAATATCTAAAGCGCTCAGGAGCGTCAGGCGGGACAGTAACATAAAAGCGGTGGTGTTAAGGGTCAATTCGCCGGGCGGCGATCTTTTCGGCACCGACGATATATATCGTCAGATGGAGCTTCTCAAGGGCAAGAAACCGCTGGTCGTCTCCATGGGTGGAGTGGCCGCTTCCGGCGGATATTATATCTCCATGGCGGGTGATGATGTACTCGCGTCGCCCTCGACCATAACCGGTTCCATCGGCGTGGTCGTGGGCAAACCCGATATGACCGGGCTCTATGAAAAAATAGGCCTGAAAAAAGAGACTATCAGGAGAGGTGATCATTCGGATATCAGAAGCTTCGATAGACCGGCGACGGCGAAAGAAATCGAACTGGTTGAACGCCAGGTGGACCAATATTACAATGATTTTATAAATAAAGTATCGCAGTGGAGAAAGATCGATGTCGATTCCATCAAGGCTATTGCCGGAGGGAGAGTCTGGACGGGGAATCAGGCGCTGGACAGGGGCCTCATAGATTCCTATGGCGGTATCTGGGAGGCCATCGAACTGGCAAGGAACAGGGCGGGAATTGACAGAGAGGACAAATTAATAATAAAGACCTATCCCGAATACCGATTCACGCTTTTCGATGCCCCGGTGACATCTATCCTGGAAGATGATTTCACCTATATTGCGGAAAACCGGAACAGAAGCGGTTTCAGTCTCAGGCTACCGTATGATCTCAAGATTGAATAAGGGAATGTATGAAACTTAAATATTTTATACTTTTAATATTCTGCGCACCGTGTCTTTATGCCGGGGAACTTTCCTTCACCATCGAGGAATACACACTCGAAAACGGTCTGAAGGTTATATTAATTCCCGACCATTCATGCCCGTCCGTTACTCTGCAGGTCTGGTATAAGACCGGAAGCAGGAACGAGCGGCCGGGTATAACCGGGATTTCGCATCTGTTTGAGCATCTGATGTTCAAGGGCACGGAAAAATATCCGGCCGGCGCTTTCGACAGGCTGGTAGAATCCTGGGGCGGCCGGGACAACGCCTGGACCTGGCTGGACAATACCGCCTATTATGAAATCGTACCCGCCGAAAAACTGGAGTCTGTTCTGGAGCTCGAAGCCGATCGCGCCAGGAATCTGACTTTGAACGAGGAGAACCTGACGTCGGAAAGAAACGTGGTTATAAATGAGCGTTTGTTAACGGTTGACGATTCGCCGGAGTATTCGGCGTATGAGGTCCTGACCAATAACGCCTTCGTCCTGCATCCTTACCGCTGGGAGGTTATCGGATTTATGCAGGATATCCGGGCCATAAGTCTGGAGGATTGTCTCGAATATTACAGGGTCAATTACGCCCCTAACAACGCCTTTTTAATAATCGCCGGCGATTTTGATATATCATCGGTCAGAAAACTGGTCGATAAACATTTCGGTCGTCTGAAGGCCGAACCGCCTCCGCCGGCTGTGAAAGCCGTCGAACCCGAGCAGAGGGGTGAAAAGAGGATCGATTTTCATCGCGCCGCCCAGCTTGAGGCGCTAATGATCGGCTACAAGACGCCTGAGGGATCGCATCCGGATATCGTGCCCCTTCAGGTGGCGGCGAAGATCCTGTTTGACGGGGAATCATCGCGCCTGTATCGCAGGCTGGTTTATGATGAGGAAAAAGCTTTCTCCATCTACGGCGAGCTATCGGTGCATCATGATCCAAATCTTTTCTATATATACGCGCAGGCCAATCCCGGCGCCGATATCGAGGATATAGAATCAACCATATATGAAGAGATAGAAAAGATAAAAACCGAACCGCCGGATGAATATGAAATCCAGAAGGCGAAAAATCAGCTGGAGTCGGATTTTATAATGGGCCTGCGATCAAATGCCGATCGCGCCGACGCCGTGGGGATGTTTGAAGTAAATACCGATGATTATAGGAATATATTCAACTATCCGGATAAAATTCAGGCGATCGCTCCTGAGGATGTTATGATGGTTTCGGCAAAATATCTTACCCAACGTAGAAGGACCGTCGTTAATATCATTCCCGATAACGGCCAGGCGGAAGCGGATTAAAGAATCGAGGAATGTTCAAAGGATGATATGAAAAATAGAATTGTTATATCTTTACTCCTTATTTTTTCAATAAATGTTCCGGCTTTTGGCGGCGGGATTACCATACCGCCTGTTACCGAAAAGAGTCTGCCAAACGGTCTGGAGCTGGTGCTGATCGAGAATCATGAGCTGCCCGTTGTATATATGAGGCTGGTGACGGCCGCGGGGTCGATACGAGACCCCAAAGGCAAAGAGGGTCTGGCGAGTTTCACGGCGAATATGCTGAAAAGGGGGACCGGCTCCCGTACGGCGAACGATATCGCGGAGGAGATCGACTTTATCGGCGGCAAGATGAGGATATCGGCCGATCGCGACGCCGTGGCAGTTACGCTTGAGCTTTTAGCCAAACACCTGGACGTCGGAATTTCCGTAATCTCGGACATAGTTTTAAATCCTGTTTTTGATTCGACGGAAATCGAAAAATATAAAAAACAGGTGTTAAGCGCCATAATTCAGTCGAAGGAGAATCCCCATAAGGTCTGCTCGGATAATTTTAACCGGTTTCTTTTCGGCGATCACCCCTACGCGCATCCGGTCGAGGGGAACAGTGAGTCGGTTGCGGGCATAATTCGAAAGGATGTTGCCGGGTTCTACGACGATTTTATGAGGCCCAACAATTCGTTTCTTATTGTCGCCGGAGACGTCGATCCCGATATTATACTATCTGCGCTCGAAACCGCTTTCGGTTCCTGGATGAGAAAGGAAATTTCGCCTCTTTCGGTTACAACTCCGCCGATACCGGACGGCCGGAGGATTTTGCTTATAGATAAACCCGATGCCTCGCAATCACATATCATGTTCGGAACAATCGGCGTTACCAGGCGAAGCGAATATTATTATCCGTTTACGGTGATGAATTATATCCTGGGCGCGGGGATTTCATTTGTGAATAGATTAATGACCGAGGTGCGCGAAAAAAATGGATTGACCTACGATATAAGAACGGTTAACGATTTTAACGTTTTGCCGGGAAGGTTTTATTGCAGCACCTCCACCGAAGTTGATTCCACATTCAAGGCCATTGAGATGGCTATAGCGATTATGAAAGATATGGCTGTAAATGAAGTATCGGACGGGGAATATAATCAGGCGATTGGATTTTACTCCGGTTATTATCCTATCTCTCTGGAAACTCCGGGGCAGTGGGCAAGGGAAATATCGAAGGTCAAGCTTTACGGGCTTCCCGATAATTATATCCGGGATTTTGTGAAAAATATCAAAGAGATCAAAAAGGACGATATTCTCAAGGTCGCGAGATACCTGATAGATACCGAAAACATGGCGTTCTGCGTGGTTGCAAACGCGGGCGTCGTCAAATCGGATCTGGAGAAACTGGGTAAAGTAACAACAATAAGGCTTGAAGATCTCTAAATATGAATTTCCCTATTTTTCGCTGGCTTTTAATCGGTTGATTTCACATATATATAACGATGGCTTTGCTGGACTTCCTGAAGAGAATTAATATTACCGGCTGGATATTCGTAGGCATAATTTGCGGGGTTCTGACCGGATGGCTGGTAGGCGAACCCGCTCTTGTCATCGCCGGGCCTCTGGGCGATATGTTTATCCGGCTTTTGCGGATGATAATCATACCGTTGATCACGGCGTCGCTGATTTCCGGCATATCCAGCATCGGTTCGGGCGAGGGACTGGGGAGGCTGGGCGCCAAAACATTTATATATTATATGTCCACGTCGCTAATGGCCATTACGGTGGGTATGGTCATTATGAACATGGTTGCGCCCGGTTACGGTATTCACCTCGATCTCGGCGAGGCGCCGGAGACTTTTAAAGAGACCACTTCGGTATGGCAATCGGTGTACAGCCTGATTCAGTCCATGGTGCCGACAAACCTGGTGAAGGCCATTGCGGACGGCGATATCCTTCCTTTGATTTTCTTCTGTATCCTGTTCGGGATTTTCATAACCCGGCTGCCGGAGAAAGGGCGCGTGCTTTTCACCGATATATTCTCGAATTTTTTCGAGATAATGATGAAGATTACCCATCTTGTTATAATGGTGGCTCCCTTCGGTATCTTCGGGCTTATTACCAAGGTGGTTGCAACCACCGGCTTCGACGCCCTGGTTCCGCTTTTGAAATATTTTTTCTGTATCCTCGGCGGACTTATGTTTCACGCCTTCATAACCCTGCCGCTTCTTCTGAGGCTGGTCGGCAGAGTCAGTCCGGTGCGTCATGTAAAGGCGATGATCCCCGCGCTGTTGACAGCCTTTTCGACGGCATCATCAGGGGCGACACTACCTTTAACCATGGAATGCGTGGAAAAGCGCGCGGGGGTATCCAATAAAGTCACCAGCTTCGTCCTGCCCATGGGGGCCACCATCAACATGGATGGCACCGCCTTATACGAGGCGGCGGCGGTGCTGTTTATAGCCCAGACCTACGGTATTCATCTTGGTATAGTCCAGCAGCTTATCGTGGTAATCACGGCGCTGGCGGCGTCGGTGGCCACCGCCGCCATACCGAAAGCCTCGCTGGCGACCATCCCCATGATCATGGCGGCCATCGGGGTGCCCTTCGAGGGTATAGCTATCATCCAGGTGTTCGACCGGATACTGGATATGTGCCGTACCACCGTCAACGTTTTCTCCGACTCCTGCGGCGCGGTGGTGATCGCCAGGACGGAGGGGGAGACACCGCTGGCGGATTAGGATTATATTATGTAACAATTATATATTATTGATATTATCGTAGGGGTTTGATTAATTGTATAATCTCATGACATAGTTTACAGTTTGTATCAGGACATTGGTTACACATAGTTTTCAAGCCGGTTTTACAAATGGTAT
>CP070813.1:2519132-2539330 GCA_020344055.1 Candidatus Zixiibacteriota bacterium
TCTACGAGATTTATCGCACAATCGCCGTTAGCGTCTGCTCGAATTATCGGCTCCTCTATATCACCCCCATTTTTTATATAGTCTACAAAGTAAACTACGTCATTTCCATTTAGCAAATTATCATTATTTACATCGCCCGGGACAAATCCATCAGATACCTTAAGCAGGTATGATTCCCAGCTCGGCCAAATAACATTCAATATCGTCGGCGGTTCGGTGGGAAGTCTTTGATAATTGAAGATTTCTGAACTACGGTTGGAGCTTCTAAACCTCAATTTTTGAATCCACTCATTGTCGGAGGCTGATGATAATATTGCCGTATTTTTTCCCGTACAAAGGGCAATGTCATTCATATTCCGTTCGATGAAATCCCCAACAATTATATCGCCTCGAGAAAAGGTATAATTTTCTATTACTATGCTAAATACCTTTCGATAGGAATTATTCCCATCGGTCTCAAAAATAGAAAATAAAATGCCCCCGCCGCCAAATAAATCCATTGCGGCGACCATAAATTCATTTAGACTGTCGCCATCCGTATCCCCCAGATATTCAGTCACATAGGCACTTGGCTCCTCCAATTGATATTGCCAGACAAACTCGAATGAATCATCGGCAACGTTTTCAAATACAATTACCTCGCCATGAATGCCGCCTGCGAATACCTCTGTTAAGCCATCGCCGTCAATATCACCGAAACTCGGCTCCCCGACATAGTCATGAACATAATCCCAAAATCTAATCTCCGTCTTATAATTATATTCGCCGCTGCTATCGACCTCATACATCTGATAGCCTATATGGGTGCCCGGATAATACCATATCTCGCCCAATCCATCTCCATCGAGATCGCCCAATTTCGGATCCAATTCACTTGCGGTATTATGATAATACGACCAAATTGTATTTGTTGGATACGAATTATAAGTTTCGCATTCAAGAAGCCTTAGATATTCATTTCCGTGGGTAAGCAACTCCATATTGCCGTCATTATTCGTATCACCTGTCATCCTGGGGCCGTCATAATCGCCCATTGAAATTATGTCGAAGTTCCATCCAGAACTTATTGTATCGAAGTAAGTTATGCCGAAAGCCCAGCCGTAGATTTCGCCAACGCCGGAATGGTTAAGATCGGCTCCAACGGCTCTTGCATACCATGGCAAAACAGCCAACCTTTCGAAATAATACCATTCCCTCGGTGTTTCGTCCTCGGTTTCGTTTATTTCAGGCGTTTCTACGGTATCTTTATCGAAATTGGTCCAGTATGGCGTTATATATCCGGTCGTTAAGTCCTTTACTTCAACCCGGTTGCCCTCGATTTTCAATATCTCATAGCCGGGCGGAACGGTCAAATCACCGGCCCAAATTGGGCTACCGCAAAGCACCGTTATCAATATCAGCGTTTTCAAACCGCCTCCTGATTATGGAGTTAAAATAGCAATTAATAAATGACTTTTCAAGGAAATAAAAAAAGCCCCGACTTTCATCGGGGCTTCCCTTTGCATCTATATCGAATCTCAATTACTTCAAGAACATCATCTTTCCGGTTTCCGAACGGCCGTTGATCGTCACGCGATAGTAATAAACGCCGCTCTTGGGAGCCCGCTCACCAGCCGCCGGCCAGGCGTAATAATGATTTCCGGCGTAAAGATACCCGGAGAATAGACTGCTAACCTGCCTGCCCAGGATGTCATACACCATGACATCGACCATCCCGGCTTCGGCGATACTGAATTTTATCACCGTGCTCCCGTTGAACGGATTGGGATAGTTGGTGAGGTTCAGATCCTGAGCCAGCGGAGGAACCTCGCCTGAAAACGCGTCCGTGGTCTGCTGACGGAAAAATCCATAAGCCCGCGCGGTGTTGATCTCGCCTTCGACGTTGAGCTCCGTTACGTCCATCTGGTTACCTTCCACCAGGTATATCACCACGCTGCCTTCAGCGTCGCCTATACTCATCGATACGGTGAGAGTATCCCGATAGTTCTCGCGGTTCATCCCGGCGTCCATATCCTTTATGGACATGTAAATATCCGACGGATCGTCGTTTCTTACTCTCAGGAATATGGTGAGTTTTTGATGCTTGTATCTATAGGTCGTCCTGTCGCCGATCGGGTCCCAGCTGCGGAACTCGCTGAAGGGAACCGAGAAACTGTAGAGTTCCCCGGCATCCGATTCCAGCCTGTAGCATATGGTATCGCAATAGCCTATCTCCGGCGCCCCGGTTACGGTCATGGTGGTGAATATCCTCTCCTTCGGACGGTTGTTGTAGAAGAATATAAACATACGATTGACGTCGATTTCCAGGGAATCGGGTGGCGGCTGCGGTATCGAATCCAGGAACAATGACGCCATACCGCCGCCGTAGGCTGACACCCATACGTTGCCAATGGAATCGAATGCGATATCGGAATAGAATTCGCCCCAGATAAAATTGTTCACTTCGGGAAGATAAGCCCGCCAATCGCCGTCATTCTCCCTTACCCATACCCCATAACCGGTGCCGATCCAGAGCTCGTCGCCGGAAGGATTGACGCCCAGGGAGGCGATGAGATTATTCGTAAAGGGAGAGTTTGAACTGTTGTACACGGTCCAGTTACCACAGCTATAGACCGCGACTCCAAAACCGGCGGTGCCGAAATAAACCTCGCCGTTGACCTGGTTTACCCTGATTGACCATAGCTGGTTTGACGGCAATCCGCTGTTTCCGGTATTAAATGTAAACCAATCACCTCCGATCTTTCTGACGGCTCCGCCCGTCGCGGTGGCAAACCATACGGTGCCGTTCCAGTCTACCTTATCCATAGCCCTGATATAATCGCTGGGAAGGTATGTTCCCGGGGGTACGTCAAACACCTGCAGGCTGCTGTCTGAATAGCGGAACTCTGTCCGGGTAGTATATCTATAGCGAATCCATCCGGAATCGCTGTAAACCGTTACTCCACCGCCGTAGGTGGAGACATATCGCAGCGTATCGGTGAAAATTATCCCCGTAACGATCTGATTCACTTCAATACCATGGTTTACCATTGCCCAGGTGGAATCGACAGGGTTCAGGCGCGCCACGCCAAAACCGTAGGGCGATGAATCGAGATTCCCCGATGCCGCCCCCAGCCAGAGAGTGTCGTTAGCGTCGCGTACCGCCAGCCGCACGGCGTTTATGGGAACGCCGGTATTGGATTGATTCCAGACGGTCCAGACCGAATCCTTTATGTGAACCATGCCGCCGCCGGTCGTACCGACATATTGATTGCCATTATTATCGAAATCTATTCCGCTGACGTAGTCTGTGGGTAGAGGAGAATTCACCATGGTATAGGCAGTCCAGACCGAATCGGCGTATACGCTTTGAGACGCGAACAACAGCGATGCAAAAACCATCGCCAAACCGAATATTTTTTGGATTGATCTTGACATATTTCTCCTCATTTTTCCTCAGAAATCGTGCAAAATCGTTGCCATATGAAACAGTTTGTGCCAATGATCGACGGATAATTTAAATCGCCCGTTAACATCTTTATGAACATGGAATTGCGGGGATCAAAAATTAAATGGAATGGCTGTACTATTAATAATTATTTTCATCTATTAAATGTATGATAAATATTTTGCACAATATTTAAACTCCTTGTTCAATGGCTGAACAGGAATCCCGTATCTCTTGATAAAATGACGCTTATACATGGGAGGGGGAGTCCATTATACCCTGAACTGCTGCCATTACCGATTATAGGCTTTGTTGATGAAAATGACCTAAAGAAAGTTAAAACCGGAATAATATACGGGTGAGTATCGGCGGGAAAACCCTATCTTGATAATATCTCTATAAACTTTCCCCCGGAAATCTAACTTTGGCCAAAATTATGACGTTAATAATATAAGACCATCGCATCAACTACCCGATCACCACCGAAAAACGGGGCTTTGAAGCCCCGTTTTTTTATACTATATCTCCCTTGAGCGTATTGGCGGTGGCGCCTGTAATTTTAACTTTGATATAATCGCCTGATTTCTGATGGGATCTGGGGAATATAACCATCTTGTTGCCGTCGGTGCGGCCGGACCATTCATCCGGGTTGCGTTTGCTGGGTCCCTCCACTAAGATTTCCATTACCCGCTCTATAAACCTGCGGTTTAGCTCTAAGCTTATCCCCTTCTGAATCTCATTTAGACGGGTGATCCGATATTTTTTCTCTTCCGGAGGAACATCGTCTTTCCATCTGCGGGCCGCCACCGTTCCCTTCCGTTCGGAGTATTTGAATATAAACGCCGAATCGAACCTGACTTCCTCCACTAACTTGACTGTATCCTCGTACTCCTTGCGGGTCTCTGTGGGAAAGCCGAGGATAATGTCGGTGGTCAATATAATATCCGCTATACCATCCCTCAATTTCCCGACAAGGCGAATATAGTCTTCGGCGGTATAATCGCGATTCATCATTTCAAGGATTCTATCGGAACCGGCCTGCAACGGCAGATGAATATGCTTGCATACTCTGGTATTAGAAGCCACACAATCGATAAGATCATCGGGGAAATCCTTGGGATGGGGTGAGATGAATCTTATCCGTTTCAATCCTACTACTTTCGAAACGGCATTCATCAGGTCGGCAAAAGAACGGCCGTCATGGGAATAGGAATTAACGTTCTGCCCCAGGAGCGTAACCTGCGTATATCCCTCGTCCGCGAGTTTTCGCGTCTCCTCGACTATCGATTCCACCGAACGGCTCCTCTCCCGTCCGCGGGCATACGGCACAATACAGAAGGTGCAGAAATTATCGCAGCCCCTCATCACGGCGATCCAGGCGTTGACTCCCTCCAGGCGGGAGGGGTAGATATCATCATAAGTCTCGAACTCAGATAGATCGATGGCCGACATTTTCCCGGATCCCTCCAATGTTCCCTTTATCAACGAGGGAAGACTGCGGTAGCTGTCGGGACCCGCTATAAGATCTACATATATTGAGTTTTCCAGAAGCTCCATTTTCAGGCTCTGCGCCATACATCCCAGTACCCCCACCACCACCTTCTCGCTTTTTGCCCTGAGCCTATCAAGGGATTGCAGCCTTCCGAATACCCGGTTATGCGCCGTCTCCCTGACCGAGCAGGTGTTCAATAGAATGGCATCCGCCAGATCCGGATCGAAGGCTTCTCCAAAACCGCTCTCAAGCAGGATAGACCTCACCAGTTCCGAATCGTATTCGTTCATCTGGCAGCCGTAGGTCTCGATATAAAATCGCAACCTCTTTTCGGTTACCGGCTTTGAAGCTTTGCCGTTTTTTGTCTCCATCTCGCTAATGCCGGGCGCTACTTAAATCCCGCTTAAATATCGCCCTCTTTTCGGGGCCGTCAAGATCAATCTTTCAAACAAAAAAAGGCCGGCATCGGTGCCGGCCTTGACACGATTGTCCTGAATTACCTACTGTTCAAATTCCGGTTCGAACGATTGATCGTGGAAAATGAAAACGTTTCTCAATCTTTCGTTAATAAATGTCAAATGATCGGCTTCAAGAACGTTACCAGGCCCGGAGTAGATTTCGTAAAAATCGATCTGTTCGGCAGTGAGAACGCCGAAAAACCGGGATTGAAGGTCAAAAAGAAAATCGTCCTGTTCACCGGCGTCGATATACAAATCGGTAGAATCGAATACGCCGCTATAGACGCTCATGTACATGGTGGAGACGTCGTTTGCCAGCCATAAAGGCCATACCGTGGTATCCACGTCGCCATCCACGTTAAAAGGCAAATCCACCTGGAACTGTCTCCCGGGGAAAATATCGTGTGCCACCGATGTATCCGGATTATCAGGATTGTGCGGGGTGAAGGCAGCGGCCATGGCGAAGAACATGCTTGTCAGCGGCTTGTCGGCTGCCGGCATGATCGCGTAATAGGCGGCGGCATCTCCGGGGGTGCAATTATTCTCCAGGAATACACCGGGTATAAGCGTAAGCAAACCATGGAAACCGGGAGTGTCGCCAAACTGGGCGTTGAAACCGAGAGGTCCGGACATAGACGAGACCGATCCGAACAGATCGTTTCTCAGCATCGACAGCTTCACAGCGCCATATCCGCCCATTGAATGACCGGCTATGCCGCGGAAATCACGGTGGGCTATCGTCTTGTAATTGGCGTCGATACTATCAACAACCTCATTACAGATGAAATCCTGGTAAAGGCCGCCGAAGGATTGTCCCGGATACCCTGAAAGCGTGTCCGGAGAGTTTGTGTAAAAACCTCCCCCCAGATTATTCGAGGCGTCCGGCACAACCACTATCATCGGCTGGATTTCACCCGAATTTATGAGGTCATCCATTGTTTCCGCCAAACCGTAAAGCCCCCTGTAATAGTTATGATCGCCGGTATATCCATGGAGCAGATAAAGCACCGGATATCGAGTTCTATGATCATAGGTATCATAGCCGGGGGGGGCATAGACCAATATCTCTCTAACGGGGAAATCTTCCATTATGTTATTGCTTAAAGCCTGGGAGGTGAAACCGAAGACATAATACAGGCCTGAAGGCTCCTCCGCGTCAACCGGCAACTCACGGTCCGAACAGCTCACAAACGCCAGCGACAAAGCCAGAATTAATGCCAATCCTGTTATCTTTTTCATTTTCTTACCTCCCGCTTAAAACCTGTAGGTTATTAAAAGGTGAGAGGCATGCAGATCCGCTTTGTACAGCCCCGGATAATTATCATAAGTACCGTCACCGTTTACATCCTCGAGGGTGGATATATTCCTGTCCTCAAACATAAGGTACTCATAATTATAGGATATCTCAACGCCTCCCAGCGTCAGCGCCGCCCCAATATTGAATGAATTTTTATCGCCCAGATCCGGGATAATCGGAGAAAATGTACTGTCCGGCACGGGGCTCGGATCGAAATAGTAGCCAAATCTAAAGGCCAGAGGATCGGCTATCCTGTATTCGGCTCCCAGTGAAAATCTCGTTATATCATCCCATAAAAACATAATGGTGGAATTTTCCGCCGAGTCACCGGACGGATCGAGGCCGCGCAGTTCCACCACCGTGGAGTCGAGCGCCGACCAGAAAGTAACCGCCACCTCCCCCGTAAAGGTTAACCTCTCATTGGCTTTAATGGCCACGCCGACACCGATATCCCCCGGTATCTTCAGCTCCGCTTCGGCGTCCGGTTCAGACACCATGTTCTCCAGAGCGAACAGCGAAAGCACCTGCAGCGATTCATCGCGAGTGAACGCGGTACCCAGAAGAATATCTCTTAAATATACATTGTCCAAGGTATACAACTCCTGAGTGGCAGTGCCCTCGAAGTTCAAGGTAACCGGGAGCTTTCCTGATACCCCCAGCTGAAAATTATCGGAGAATTTGTAAAGAGCCCCGAAGTTCGCTCCGAATCCCCAGCCGTCGCCCTCCAGCCTCGTATTAACCAGGAAGTTTTCATGAGGAATCGGAATCCCTGAAGGCGACAGGTAAGTCTTCTGATAAATTATATCGCCCCACATTATCGAAAGTCCCGCTCCCAGGCTCAGCTTATCGTCCATAAAAGACCTGGCCAGGGATGGATGGACATCCACTACGGTTAATTTCCCGATATGGTCGAATCGGGGAAACGGATTCCTGATATCCATTGCCGGAGTCGGGTTATATAAATCCCATTCGCTATACAGGCCGGCCGGGACATACACAGCTACGCCAAAGGTGTAGTCCTCAAAAGCGTCTAATTTCAGGAATCCTCCAAAATCCGGAATAACGATCGTTTCCGTTTTCGGATAGGTCATTAGATCGTTTCTGTAGCCCACCTCCAGGCCACTGTACCTGATATCCGGCGAGTACTCCGGTCTGGGGCTCAAAAACACCAGCATCCCCGTAAGTTGCGACTCCTCCAGTTGAGTCAGGCCGGCGGGGTTCCAGTACGCCGCACTCCAGTCGTCGGCCAGCCCCCTGAAGGCGCCGCCCATGCCGATCGCTTTTGATCCGATCCCCGAAAGAGCATATCCCCCCGCGTAAAGCTCTCCGGTATGAAACAGAAAGCAAAATACGGCCAATAACAAAGTCACCCCGGTTAACACTCCGAACCGCCCGGAACTCCCGGAAGATCCGGCACACCAACATCTTTTAACCATTTGCGTCTCCCGTATATTTTTTCCTTTTCTCCTTCGATTCCATTACCACCATAATTAAATACCCTATTAAATCAATTTTCTTCCATTTCATCCAGACTTTTTTTTGCCTCCGCCTGATATTTTTCATCAAGAGGTCCGGCGGCAACCAGCTCCAGACACCGTTGGTACTCGGAACGGGCCAGATCCAACATCTTAAATCTGCGATAGGTATTCCCCATCTCGAGGCGATGATTTATGTTTTCAGGATTAATCTCCAGCGCTTTCCGCATAAAAGCCAATGCGTCTTCCTTGTTCGCGCCCCCCAATCCCATGGGAATCCTCAGGATTTTCGGCTTCTTACCGACCTCCCGATGCCACCTGCCAAGGATATGCCAGGCGCCATCATGAAGCGAGTCTATCTCCAGGGCTCTGCGGCACTCATCCTTTACCTGTTTGGCCAGAGACGTTGATTTGAAAACGCCCTTAAACAGGGCTATCTTACCGAGCGCCCGGGCCAGTTGAAAATGGGCGTCTGCATGATCCTCATCTATCGATAAGGCGTGCTTCTGGACATCCCGCGCCTCCTCGAATATGGCCAGCTGAGAATCCCTCTCGGCGGTTTCGCCTTTCAGGTTCAGACTTCTTCCCAGCTTCCAGTACGCCTCGAAACTGCCACTGTCCAGTAAACAGGCGGATCGATACATTTCGATTGATCCCCCGTAGTCGTAAAGCTCATAAAGACTGTCGCCGCTTATAATGAAATCGTCCGCCGTCTGTCCCGAAACCGCCACGGTGCAAACCGTAAACAAAATAAGGTATATCGCCGTAATTTTCGCCAGACCTCCTAATATCATCCCAATACCGCTCCGTCCCGTTCGGGAATCAGACCGATCCGCAAAAGTCGGAACAAATCGAGGTCAAAATTACAAAATTCGCTCGCCCATGTCAATAGAGACTAAAATTTATTTATTTCAATAATCCCGTATCCATGTCAAATAGTTTGCGAAATCTGAAACGGTTCGCATAACTTAAATTGTTTCGCAACCGGCAATGAAATACCTTTGCTGTAAGATACATCAATATCGAAGAGTTACGATTTTTACAAATTACAGCGAGTTTTATTCTTGCTTTTTCAGGTTAAGGTAATTTTTTTATATGAAAATTTAGTTGACTGGTTCGTTAAATCAAAATTTAGTCTTACAGTACTTTTTTTGTTAATTGATCCTTAAATATTCGAAAAAACCCTCAAGCAATTAGGATGCCAGGCGAATTCCGACCCGACTCCGTCAACAATATGCCAATAGAATACTTTCTGACACCCGACCAACTCTGGTCCGACGCTAAAGACGTAATCAAATCCGAGATCTCCCTTCAAAATTTTAACACCTGGTTCAATTCCTCGTCCGGAGTATCCCTCGATGATGAGACGTTTAAAATATCCGTACCCAATAAATTTACGGCGGAATGGTTAAAAAACAGGTTTAACCAGGCCATTGTAAAAGCGGTGGCATGTTGCCTTGGAACATCCCGCAAAATCGAATACGTTATAGGAAACTCAAATGATCCCATCTCACCTGTCGGCAACACCCCCGTTAAAACTACAACCGGCGCAGATTCCGAACCCGCCGCCACCATAAAAACCGACAGCGTCGACTTCGAATCCAACCTTAACCTGCGATACCTCTTCGACAATTTTGTCGTCGGCGATTCCAACCAGTTCCCTCATGCCGCCGCCAAGGCGGTGGCCGAAGCCCCCATGCAAACCAAGTACAATCCTCTGTATATATATGGCGGAAGCGGGCTTGGGAAAACTCACCTGGTTCAGGCTATAGGTAACGAGGCAACCGCCAACTTCTCCAACCTCAAGGTGCTCTATGTAACATCGGAGAAATTCACCAACGATTTCATCGACGCCATCGCGCGTAAGAAAACTCTCGAGTTCGCAAGGTCTTACAGAAGCGTGGATCTGCTTCTACTCGATGATATCCAGTTTTTTACCGGCAAGGAAGCAACCCAGGAACAGTTTTTTCATACCTTCAACGCTTTATACCAGGCGGGCAAGCAGATCGTTCTAACCTCCGATCGACCCCCCAGAGATATCAAGGGCCTGGAGGAAAGGCTGTTATCCAGGTTCCAGTGCGGATTGGTCACCGATATCCAGCCGCCTGACCTGGAGACCAGAACCGCTATTTTGAACATGATTGTAAAACTGCAGGGGCTTTCAATACCGCCTGAAGTCGTGGCTTACATTGCAAACAACGTGACCCGAAACATACGCGAGCTTGAGGGATCGATCATCCGCCTTAATGCTTACGGATCTCTCAACGGCAGAAAAATCGACATTCAATTCGCCCAGGAAATCTTGAAAGGAACCTTTACCGCCGGCAAAGAAATATCCATAAAATCCATAACCGAGAATGTGGCCGACTACTACAGAATTAATCCTGACCACCTGAAATCAAAAAGAAAAACTGCGGAGCTTGTAAGAGCCCGCCAGGTTGCCATGTATATATGCCGAAAGTATACCACGAATTCCTTAAAGAAAATCGGCGAGGAGTTCGGGGGCCGGGACCATTCAACCGTAATTCACGCGATTTCAACCGTCGAAGACAATCTGGACTCCGATTTCAACCTGAAATCGGCAGTCGATAGCCTGGAAGCCGCCATCAAGAGCTGACCCTCTTTTGTCAGGTAACTCATAGCCAAGCATATAATCCCGAGGGGCTTTTATAATTTTTTCACCCATTTCCAACCTACCACGGCATGTAGAAATCCCCGTTATTAACGCGTTGAAAAAGGGCCGTTTCCCGACCGCCATCAACAAAAAATACCTCCCCGAAATGAGCACTTCAATTTTTGTTGACACAAAACTCCCCTACCCATATTCTTCCACATGCCGATTTGACGGAAACTCGGCTTTCGGTATGGTGTTAGAGGGTGGAGACGTTTCCTGTAAACATTCCCTCATCCTTTAATACTAATAATATCTAAATAAGATTTAATTAAAATGATTTCAGGTCCCGGTCAGGATTCCTTTACAAAGCAGCTTCTTACGCGGGCCCGAAGATATTTACCGGGAGGAAATAAATGAAATTCAAAACAGATAGAGCAACCCTTCATCACGCGTCGTCAAAAATATTAAGTATCGTTCCGCCTAAAACAACCCTGCCGATACTTTCGAACATGCTGTTTGAGCTGGAGCAGGGAAAACTATCGCTTAAAGCCACCGATCTCGATGTCTCCATGACCTCCACAGTTGAGGTCGATGCTCAAAAATCTGGTTCCATTGCCGTGCCGGCCAAGGTGTTTTATGAAATCGTTAAAGAGCTGCCCGATTTCGATCTTGAGATCTCGACTTATGAGAACAGAATGGAGGTTAAATGCGGGGCCGGGGTTTACAAGGTGTCCGGATTCCCTGCCGATGATTTTCCGAAGCTCCCGGATATACACGTGGCCAGACAGGTTAAACTCGACGGCAAGGCCCTGGTTGGAATGATAAGAAAGGTCCTGTTCGCAGTCTCCCGGGACGAGACCCGACCGGCCTTAAACGGTGTTTACTGGCACACAAAAAACGATCTCCTGAATATGGTCTCGACGGACGGTCATCGACTGGCCAAGGTGAGCGGGAAAGAACTGAAAATAGGCGGCTATACCAAAGATATTATAGTGCCGCCCAAAGTGCTCGATAACCTGGTGCGGCTTCTCGGTGATGAACCGGGAGAAGTCGGCATAATAATCAACGAGAGCTCAATTGTATTCATGCTGGAGAACGTGATTTTAACCTCGAGACTTCTGGAGGGACCGTACCCCAATTACGATCAGGTTATCCCGAAAGATAATAACAAGATAATGATCGTCGACCGCGAGATCTTGAACGCCGCCGTGAGAAGGGTGGCGATACTTTCGAACTCCCTCACCCATCAGGTGAAATTCTCCCTGAAAACGGATGAGCTCGAACTGACGGCCACAAATTTCGACCTGGGGGGCGAAGCCAGGGAGAATCTGAAGGTACAGTATAAAAACGAAGAAATGGAGATCGGGTATAACTCCAATTACGTTATCGATGTCCTCAGGCATGTTGAAGGCGACGAGGTTAAATTTGAATTGAACACGCCGACCACGGCCGCCATTATAAGGTCGACAGGGGCCGAGGAAAAAGAGGAGTCCTTCTTCCTTGTAATGCCTTTGCGCCTTCTGGACTAAAGGCTTTTGTTGATGTCAGCATGTATATAGAGAGAATCTCTTTAAAAAACTTCAGAAATTTGGGAAACCAGAATATAGGGCCCTTTTCTGAAAATATCAATCTGGTGATAGGACGGAACGGGAGCGGGAAGACCAATATTCTCGAGGCCCTGGGGCTTTCGGCCATCGCCAAATCCTGCCGCGGGGCGCGGACCGGCGAGATGGTTCGATTCGGCTCCGAATCGGCCGTCGTCGAAACGGAAGGGATTTTTCAAAAAAAAAAGCCAATTTAAAATTTACCATATCCAGATCGGGCACTAAAAGCGTTATAGGCAGTTTCGGGAGGCCGATGAAGGTTTCCGATGCCGTCGGGACCTTCGCCATGGTATTCATTCTTCCGGAGGACCTGAACCTGACATCGGGCTCTCCCCGGTACCACAGGAGCTTCATGGACATATATTTGAGCCAGTTCTCGAAAACTTACCTGTTTGATTTAATTGAATATCAGAGAATATTAAAGCAGAGAAACGCTCTTTTGAAGACTATGAAAGACGGTGAGAAAAAAAGCGGTGCGGCGGAGCTCGACGCCTGGGACAACAATCTTGTGCCGGCGGCCCTGAAAATAATGGCGGCCAGGACGAAATTCTTACAGGAGATCGAATCAAATGTGGAGAGAATCGTATGGGAGCTTTCCGGCTCGAGGGAAAAAGTAAAGATCGCCTACAAACCCAGAATAGAGGTGGATAATGCCGGTGATCAAGCGGCGGCCCTGAGCTTTTTTCAAAAGTTCCGCATTCGCGATAAGAAGTACGGCACTACCGTAGCAGGCCCCCATCGCGACACCATAGAGATCTCCATGAACCGCAAACCGCTGAAAGAGTTCGGCTCCCTGGGTCAGAAAAAAACGGTGATGATCGCCATGAAGCTGGCAGCCCTGGACGTCATGTCGGCGCATCTGATGGATAGCGCTATCCTGGTTCTTGACGAGGCCTTTGCGGAGTTCGATAGCGACCGGACAAAGTCGCTTTTGGACTTGCTTTCGGGGGGAGGCCAGGTATTTTTGGCAAGCGCCGATGAAAAGGGATTGAGCGATGTATACGACGATATTCGGGTCTTCGAAGTGGAGGACGGGAAGGTAACGGAGAGATAAAGATGTTTCTGGCGATAAATATCGGCAATACCAGCACCACGATAGGATTGTTCGAGGGGACTGAACTTCTGGGAAGTTTCCGTATCGAGTCGTCGCGCGCTGCCACGGCCGATGAATGTGGAATATTGATTCACCAATTTCTGAGAGATCGCGCCGGCCAAGATTACGCGGTCGAAAAAATCGGAATTTGCTCCGTTGTCCCTCCGTTAACGGATATTTACGTTGCCATGGCTGAAAAATATTTCAAGATCAAGCCTCTCCTGCTCGATCATAATTCGAAGCTCGGCTTCCGGATTTTGTACGAGCTTCCCGAACAGGTGGGCGCCGATCGTCTGGCCAACGTTGCGGCCGCCAGGGCTCTTTACGGCTACCCCTCCATAATAGTGGATCTGGGCACCGCCACAACCTACGACGTTATTGACGGCAATGGAGATTTCGCGGGAGGCCTGATCAGCCCCGGCGTGTGGACCTCGGCTTCCAGTCTGTCCGAAAAGGCGTCAAAACTATTCCCCGTTAAAATAGAGAAACCGGATAAGGTAATAGCCACCGACACCGCCAATTCGATTAAGTCGGGATTATATTACGGTTTCATAGGGCAGACGGAGTATCTGGTAAATCTTATAAAAAGAAACATGAACGCCGGGAACATAAAAGTTATTGCCACGGGGGGATTTTCCGATATATTTATAGATAGAGGAACCGAGGTGATCGACTACGTGGAACCGTTGCTCACTTTGAAAGGTATCCGTATCGTTTTTGACGTTTGAGAAACATGTCAGAAAAAGCTTGCGGCGGGATTCTATTGAACATACTATACCGCGTGAATAAGATTTGCAGCAGGAGGAACTTCGCGGATGAAGCGCGACCAGATTAAGATTGATAAGAGCTCCTGGGATGAGATCCATGTCGACGGCTGGTTCAGGGGATTGATTCCCCCGGAGTGGGAAATAGAGGACGACGAGGAGGTCATAATTTACGATCCCACCGGGTTCGGCGAACTCAGGCTTAACATGTTCGTTAAAAACGACAACAGGAGCAAAAAGCAAAGGGCCTTTGATATAGTCCTCGAGTGGGAAAAAGAGCTCGGAACGTTGTATGAAAAAGAGGTTTCCTTCTTTAAGCGCAGGCCCGGTCTTATGGCGCTTTCGGCGGAGTTTATCGGAAGCGAACCGGACGGCGAAATGGTCTTCTGGAGAATATTCCCCGTTATCGGCGAAAAACTATCCCTGGATATCAGCTACAGCTGTTCCCTGGAGGACCGTAATCGTGAAGAAACCATAATCGAAAATATCATCGATTCGATTACTCTTTTAGAAACTGTCGACAATAGGAAAAAAGCGCCGCTGACTGATTAGCGGTTTGGTCTGTCTTCCCCATATTTGATTGAAAACATTCTGATAATTGCCTGTATTGCCCCGCATGGATTTTGAAGGATTCCGGGCTATGGGGATAAAATCGTTGAGGGATCGCGTCGCCGAAGGCGGCGAGAACGATAGATATTTGGTGAAACGCTGGTGTCTCCATACCGGCGAAACCGGTAAGAAATTCCCCGTGGTGGGGGCCGCGCCCCACCTACTGTGGGTCTTTAATGAGATACCTTATGGATAACGTCAAATCATAATTTTTTAGAAGAACACAATAACCAGACCGATCACCAGTATCAGCCAGAATATAAAACCAGATCCCTCGAATTTCGTCAGGAGCCAGAAATATATTGCCGCCAGCGCGAAACCTATGACTGATGAAATTAAAACGCTTAAAAATGGATGACCCATAAAAAGCCCTGAAAAAAAGAGTATGGCCGCATATATTCCGGCGGGGATCCATTGGTCGCTTAGAATGAGGGCGATTTTTATTAAGGCGATTATTATGGCGGCTTTAATAATCAGAAAAATAAACAAGGTTCACCTCTTATTGTAATTGGCCCCGTATTCCGCGGATGTTCAACATGGCAAATCTCCCTGCCTTGGAAAACAATACCCATCTAAGGGAATCTGGATAAGACAATCAAGGAAAAAGCGCCGGAGATTCCAGGCTCCGACGCTTTTAACCGGGATATATTCGTTAAGTGTTCAAAATTTGCCGAACTTGAGCATCAGGTTTATGGCCGGCCCGCCGATATCGCCATCCTCCAGGTTCAGGTATTCGACGCCGCTGGTGATTCTGTAGCTGGCGCCGGTGGCGAAACGCAACTTCCTGGTAATGTTGAGCTCGAAATTGACGCCGGGCTCGACAATGAAAAACGCGTCATCGTCGAATTCGCTGTCTAAGTATATATGATCCCCGTGGTTATAATAGGATATGCCGCCGCCCCCGATCAGAGTTTCGACGGTGAGATGGATAAGCTTGTGGGAATTGTTTATGTATGCCAGCAGGACGCCGCCATAGCCCATCTCGAACAGCTCGTTGAAATATGGGACAATGGTTCCGGGATTGGTTTCGCCTTCAGTGGCCATGCCGTAACCGGCGCCGCCCAGCACGAACTGATGGTTTATGATCCATCCGCCCTTGCCGCCGACAAATACCTCCCATTCACCGTTAATTTCGCCGAATTTCACCTCCAGACCCCCGTAGCCGCCCGATTCTATATCTCCGCTGATTAAGGTCTCTTGCTGTCCGTATACGGAAAACGACAACATTAAAATTATCGCTGCAGCCAACATGCCTTTCATGACTACTCCTTCTCTGTTTTTATTACCTGTCGCCCGACGCATCTTAACTCTATGTTTTATATACAGGTTAAATATGATTCTTGTTTCAGCTTTATTAGTTTCTCGACCTGGAGAGCCGCAAAGCCCTCAGGTTGTCGATGAGAAGCTCCCGGACCGGTTTTTCGGTGTTCGCCCTTATGGATATATAGCAGCCTCCGCAGGCGTTGTTGGCGGCAAACTTCTCCATGAGCTCCTCGCGGCTGTCGTATCTCTCGTCGATGAACATGGCGCAGGGGGTAAGGCGGCCGTCGGGATTGACTATCAAAAACTTTTCGCCGGTCCTGCAGTCGGGGATATTCCTGCCGACTTCGTAGAAGTTATTGTACCGGCGGAGCACCTTTTCGGATGTCATTACCGAACGGTAATCGCCGTTGGAGGAACCGTATATATCGTCGATAATGGCCGAGAGCCTTGAGGTATCCTCGGGATGGCGGAGATTAAAGCTGTCGTCCTGGGTACGCAGGTCGGTATACGATGAGAAATTTAGCTTGGCGCCCCACTTCGTGGCCAGCCGGGCCATGTCCTTTATGTAAGAGTAATTAACGCGGGTCAGGCAGGTGTTTAAGGTAATATCGCCGTTGCCCAGCGAGAGCAGTTCCGGCACCAGCCTCTCAAGTCTCCTGAACAGCCCCGGAATCCTCCTGAACCTGTCGTGGCGTTCATCCGGGAAATCCAGCGAGACGGAGAACTGCTTGACGCCGGCTTCCCGCAGCTCGAAGTATTTTCCCCTGGTGAGCAGCGAGGCGTTGGTTACGATGACGAGGTACGGCGGCCTGTTGGGCTTGTGCAGGGCCCGTACAATATCGGGAAGATCCTCCCGCAAGAGCGGCTCGCCCCCGGCGATCTGTATCATGGCCGGGGATAACTCCTCGCAGATCCTGGCGTATTCCGCCGCGGTCTTCAGATTATCCTCGACTTCCGGGCCTTTGTCACAGTGACGGCAATTGGCGGTGCAGTTGTGGGTGACCTCCAGGGCGATACAGATCGGTCTTTTCAGAATTATGTTTCCGGCCGTTAGGGCGGCCATCCTCAATGCCAGCGGTAACGTAATATTTTTAGCCGGCTTACCGCCGGTTAGGATCTTTTCCCCTCGAACGAGCCTGGATAATAATAAAAACCCTTTCTTAATCCAGGAGATTAATTTTCTATGGTAGACAATGAGGAACATGCATATGTACGATCCGAAAATTATCCAGTCCGGGATCTGGAACGCGTATCCCAGCGCCGAGAGATAGAGGTACCGCGGGAACCGGCCGACGGCAACTGCACCGAGGTATCGCCAGAGGGGATACTTCGACGCGAATACCATGAATTTGAACGGGTAAAACGGAACGGGGGTAAATCCCGCCGCCACCAGCGATAGAAACGGAAACTTGTAGAACCATTTATGAGCTTTACGGTAATACCTGTGCGACTTGTACTTCGCCGAGTAAGAAAGATTCAGAAGCGGCGAGAAGAACCGGTAATCGAGATAGGCGGCCAGAAGCGTGCCCGCCGTCGCCGCCGTAGAAAGTTTCCATAGGTTCACCGTCTTGCCGTATAAGATCAGCACCGGTTCATGGGGGAATATGGCTATGGCGCAATTGGAGGGTATAGAATAAAGAAAGACCGTCAGAAGCGGGTAATTCCTGGTGTGAACCGCCATCATGTAGACGCCCAGCACTCCCAGGAGGACGATCAACGCGCCGAATGCCCATGTTAGCGGCGTCATCCGGTCAAATTTATATTGAACGTCGGATTCCATAAACCGTAAAAATCTGATTTTATCGTTGATGTGTCAAGGTGTTTCGTAGATTTATGGCTATAATCTCATTCGCCATTAAAACCTGAGTGAGTATCGTAATCCCGCCGCCAGCCGGTAGAAATCGGCGTGATGTGTTTCCGGCCACGTGGGGACCGGTTGCGGGTACTCGGCGTACAACTCGGTTTCTCTCAAGTAGATTATTCGATAAGTCAGTTCGATAAATAACCCCGCACTTCTTGAAACGCTTCTGTCAATGCCCGCCCCGAAGGAAATGGTTTCTTCTCTTTCTTTCGGAAACGGCATTGCCACCAGGAAATCGCCGTCGTCATCTGCGGCGTTAACAAACGCCCCGTTCGGCCAGGCCCAGCCGAGCGTAAATAACAGGTAGGCCTCGAATTTGTTCTCGATACCATAGCAATTAATTCTGAAAAGCAGGCTCAATGTGGTTATGGATATATCCTCCGTTTCCAGTAAATTAAGAGCTCCCATGGAATACGCCATTTCCGCCGCCCTCGATTCATTAACCGGAAACTTATGACGCCCGGCGCATAAACCGACTTTAACCTCGTCGGATAATTCGTAGGCGAAACCTCCGGATATGTTATATCCGCTGCTCCAGAGTTTCTTGAAATCGCGATGCTTTGAGGCCTTCAATAACCCGGCTCCGGCGTGGAAATTGAAATGATACGAGGTTACCTGGGCTAAAGACACAGGGATCGAACCTAATATGATAATAACAATTGCACAGAGGTGTCTCATAAAGTCATTTTTCTGACCAGCGAGCGGTCAGTCCCGCAAGGCGCTTATTCCAGTTCGATATGTATCCTTTTGTTGATACGTCCCTTGCTCTTGTAGTCCACTACCTTGACGATTCCCACCTCGCCGGTGTTGGCTACATGCGTGCCGCCGTCGGCCTGTAAATCCAGCCCTGCTATCTCCACCGTGCGCACCTCGGTGATGGCCTCGGGCAAGAGGTTTATCCTGGTGCGTATCAAGTCCGGAATCTTAAACGCCTCCTCCCGGGGAAGGATCTTGACCATAACGTCGCGGGCGTTGGCGACCTCGACGTTGACCTTCTCCTCGATCTCCTTAACCAGCTCCTGTCGCATGGTCTCGAACTCGAAGTCCATCCGGCCTTTCAGGGGCTCCATGTTACCGCCGGTCACCGACGCCTTGTAATCGCGCCAGATAACACCACAGAGAATGTGCAGGGCGGTATGCGTCCTCATCAGCTTGTAGCGATTATCCCAGTTGATGACGCCTTTCACAGCAGTTCCGACCTCCGGCGGTTCGCCGTCGTGCGTATGGAATATCAGATCCCCCTGCCGTTTTACTTTGGTGACATTGAGCGTATCGCCACCAACCATTATCATTCCCGTATCGCAGGGCTGCCCGCCCCCGCCGGGATAGAACGCCGTCTGATCGAGCGCTACGGAGTTGTCATCTTTGTTGATTTCGACAACCCTGGCCTCGAACTCCCTGAGATAGCTGTCGGTCTGGTAAAGAGGTGTGGTCATGATGTATCTAATACTTTTCCTGCGTGTCACCACGCTTTGGGCGAGGTTGTGACCGCATCGATAGGCGGTAATAATAAATTATGAGACGCCGCCACTGTCTCTTTCTTGCGCGGTTTGTTTAAACAGCCTAATGGTCTCATCGTTCATTAGCGCCCAGATGGTGTAGATCCCCAGGGCGGTGCCGAAGGGTATCCCTGGAAGGGCAAGGAATCCCATCACCAGCGTCAGTATCCGCCCCCATTTTTTCATAAGTAATAGTCCGATACCGCCGATAACGCCGGGAAGTGAGAATATGAGTATTATGGATGATATCGAAAGCGCCACCGCGGTGGTTATTGCTATGGCCAGCTCGTTGCAGGAGATCAGGCCGCCTCCCCCCACGAAGACCAGAACCGTCAACGCTCCAATTAACCCCATGGAGTGATAGACGATATGCAAAATACCCAAAAGCTCTATATGCTTTTTCATAATATTCCTCCTTTCGGTTTCCGCTAATAGATACGGAATCGTCCATAAAAAGGCAAAAAGTTTATTTTATCGGCAACTCACGCCCTTAATTACGTATTAAAAATACCTGAAACAAACCGGAGGATAACATGAGTCCTAAAAAATTGAATCCTAAAATCGATGTTTTGCTGCAAATATTCGACCAGGCCTATAGCAGGGAAGCCTGGCACGGCCCCAACCTGCGCGGCTCCGTTCGCGGGCTGTCGTTAAAGGAGCTGTTGTGGCGGCCGAAACCGAAACGTCACAATATCTGGGAGATAATTCTTCATTGCGCCTACTGGAAATACGGCGTGTGGCG